>NC_011060.1:122500-722500 GCF_000020645.1 Pelodictyon phaeoclathratiforme BU-1 | reverse complement strand
CAGCAACCGAGGCACCGACAAGCTCTTTCAGTGCATCAATGCTGCCAACACCCTCTTCAAGAGTGTTCTGTATAACTGCATGGTGACCGGCTGCTTCAAGATAGGTTTTCAGAACAGAGCTGTTGTACGGGTGCAGCTTACCAGCCACAACAACCTTGCTGCGACCCGTAACGTTCATGGCCATCAAGACTGCTTCAGCCAAGGCCGTCGCCCCGTCATACATGGAGGCATTGGCAACATCCATCTCATAGAGACGGCAGACAAGGCTCTGGTATTCGTAAATTGCCTGCAGGGTGCCTTGGGAGACCTCAGCCTGGTATGGCGTATATGCCGTATAAAACTCGCTGCGGGAGGTAATGGTCTTGATGGCTGCGGGGATGAAGTGATCATAAGCCCCTCCTCCAAGGAAACTGACATAATCAGCCGTACTCTTGTTAGCAGAAGCAAGGCCCTCCAGCAGTTTTCGAACCTGGGGTTCATCTGAAGCCGGAAAAAGATCGAGAGCTCTCTTCAGTCGTATCTCTTCAGGAATAGCAACAAGCAGATCATCAAAGGAGCTGACCCCGATTGCCTTGAGCATCTCATCCCTTTCGCTGGCAGTATTGACAATAAATGGCATTGGTTACTCCCCTGTGAGCTGACGGTAAGCCTCAGCATCAAGCAGTGCATGAACTGCTTCCGGACTGGCAACCTTCATCTTGACCAGCCAGCCATCGTTGTATGGATCCTGATTGACAATTTCAGCGCTGTCAAGCAGAGCATTCAGCTCAAGCAGTTCACCGGCAACCGGAGCAAAAAGATCGGCAACGGTTTTTACCGCCTCGACTGTACCAAAGACCTCATGCTGTTTCAGCACTGTTCCGGCAGATTTCAATTCAACAAAAACAATATCCCCAAGTTCGTGCTGGGCAAAGTCAGTAATGCCGACCAGTGCGGTGCTGCCATCTTCGAGCAGTTTAATCCATTCATGGTCTTTGGTATAACGGAGATCTTCGGGAATAGTCATGGCGAGGAGAAAAAGTATGTTGATGGAGTGTCCAACCCAAAATAAGGGTTCGTCTTTGTGCAAGACAAGGTAATATTTTTTTGCAATCCCGTCAAATCAGCCGGTTAAAAGCGGTTCGCTCATGCAAGCCGCTGCCTCATGGCTTCGTAAAGCAGCACACCGGCCGTCACACTGACATTCAGGGATTCAACGCAGCCTGCCATGGGAATGCGGACAACATGATCGCAGAATTGCAGCGCTTCAGGTGCAATACCGCTCCCTTCCATACCAAGCACAATGGCTGTCGATTTTTTCATGTCGGCATCGGTATAATTGAGTTCTGCTTCCATATCAGCCGCAAGAACCTGAACATTGCATTGATGCAGAAGTTCAAGGGCACGCACAAGGCTTTTTACCTTGCAAATTCTCATATGAGAGAGCGCTCCGGCTGAGGCCTTGTGAACGACAGCATTAACAGGAGAGCCCTTTCCTTCAACAAGCACAACTGCATCGGCAGCCACAGCTTCAGCAGTTCTTATTATGGCTCCGATGTTGTGGGGATCATCAAGCCCCTGCAGTACCACAAGAAGCGGGAAGGTATTGCGGGGAGTTGCCAGCACCTCTTCAAGCGAGTAGTAGGTGACCGAACTGATAAGAGCACAAACTCCCTGGTGCTTTGTTGTGCCGGCAATAAGGGAAAGTTTTTCAAGCCGGGCTTTGCCGCTCACCAGCTTCAGCCGCCTTGCGGTAATAACAATTTCCTTCAGTTTTGGATGAGAGGTGTTAAACTGAAAATAGATCTTCTCAATACTTTCGGGCTTTTGCTGGAGAAGCTCAAGTACGGCATTCCTGCCATAGACAATGTTTTCGGAATGTTCCGCGTCCATAACACCTCATTTACTCTATAATTAAAAAAATAGCAAAGAACCGTGCAAACTTGTTCGGGGGATTGTTCCCCATCCGCCGGATTCACCATAAAACAAACAGAAATCTAATTAAATTTATCAAATTCATTTTTTTTTATATCTTTCTTTCCACCCAGAAGTGGGTTTTTTCTCTGTTTTTCTTGTCTTACGATTATAACGCTTGCAGTTCCTTCTCACTTTCCATATCGGTGATCTGCACATACCCTTATCAATACAAATTTCAAGTGACTGACAGTATGAGCCGGACTTATAAAACAATGGAGGGAAATGAAGCTTTGGCTCATATCTCTTTCCGCACCAGTGAAGTTATCTGTATCTATCCGATCACTCCAGCATCACCGATGGGGGAATATTCGGAGGCATGGGCAAGCGAAGGAAAAACCAACATCTGGGGAACTGTCCCCAAAATTGACGAGTTACAGAGTGAAGCTGGCGCTGCGGCAGCGGTTCACGGCTCCCTGCAGACCGGTGCGCTAACAACCACCTTTACTGCGTCACAGGGGCTCCTGCTGATGATTCCCAACATGTATAAAATAGCCGGTGAGCTCTCCTCGTGCGTCATTCACGTCTCGGCACGTTCGCTGGCCGCGCAGGCTCTCTCGATCTTTGGAGACCATGGCGACGTCATGTCAATTCGCGGAACAGGCTTTGCCATGCTTGCATCAGCTTCCGTTCAGGAGGTCATGGATATGGCGCTCATTACGGCTGCTGCAACCCTTGAATCAAGAATTCCATTCCTTCATTTCTTTGACGGATTCAGAACCTCTCATGAAATCTCAAAAATAGAGATCATTGCCGATGATATCATTAAAGAGATGATCAATGATGATCTCGTCATAGCACACAGAAACCGCCGCATGAGCCCTGATGCACCAATTATCAGGGGCACATCCCAGAATCCCGATGTCTATTTTCAGGGCAGAGAGACGGTCAACAGCTATTACAATGCGTGCGCCGAAATCACTGAAAAAGCGATGGCGAAATTCGGAGAGCTCACTGGTCGCCACTATAACCTCTATGAATACTACGGTGCAACTGATGCTGAACGCGTCATTGTCCTGATGGGTTCCGGAGTCGAAACCGCCAGGGAAACCGCTGAATATCTCAACAATCAGGGTGAAAAAGTCGGTGTCATCCACGCCCGTCTCTTCCGTCCCTTCGATATCGAACGTTTCATCAAGGCGTTTCCTGCCACGGTCAAGTCAATTTCTGTACTGGATCGGGTCAAGGAACCCGGAAGCGCTGGAGAGCCACTCTATCTTGACACCGTCAATGCACTGCTTGAAGGAGTACAGAATGGATTGATGAAAACCATTCCAGCCATTACCGGTGGTCGATATGGTCTCTCATCAAAGGAATTTACACCCGCAATGGTCAAGGCTGTCTTCGACAACATGGCTTCTGCAAAACCGAAAAACCACTTCACGGTCGGTATCAACGATGATGTAACTCATACCAGTCTTGATTATGACCGGAGCTTCCTGATCGAGCCTGACGAGATGTTCCGGGCGCTCTTCTACGGCCTTGGGTCAGATGGTACCGTCGGCGCGAATAAAAACAGCATTAAAATTATTGGTGAAAATACCGGGAACTATGCCCAGGGCTATTTCGTCTATGATTCAAAGAAAGCAGGTTCAATTACGACATCACATCTTCGCTTTGGCCCCAGGGAGATTCGTTCAACCTACCTGATCACCGAGGCCCAGTTCATTGGCTGTCACCACTGGATTTTCCTTGAAATGATTGACGTGGTCAAAAATCTCAAGAAAAATGGCACCCTGCTTCTGAATACCCACTACTCGGCCGAAGAGTTGTGGGAAAAGTTGCCGAAAATCGTTCAGGAACAACTGATCCGCAAAGAGGCAAAACTCTTTACCATTGATGCCTATAAAGTTGCACACGCAAGCGGGATGGGCCAGCGCATCAACACCATCATGCAGGCCTGCTTTTTTGCAATATCGGGTGTTCTGCCCCGCGAAGAGGCAATCGAGCAGATCAAGAATTCTATCAGAACAACCTATGGCAAAAAGGGTGACGATGTTGTCAACCAGAATATAAAGGCTGTTGATGAAACGCTCTCGAACCTGCATCAGGTTACCATTGGCTCCGTTGCCAACAGTACAAAAGAGCTTCGTCAGCCCATTGTCGGAGAGGCGCCTGATTTTGTCTGTAATGTTCTGGCGAAAATCATTACCGGCGAGGGTGACGACATTGCTGTCAGCGAGCTGCCTGTGGATGGCACCTACCCGACCGGAACTTCAAAATTTGAGAAACGCAACCTTGCCGATGAAATTCCTGTCTGGGAATCCGACATCTGTATTCAGTGCGCAAAATGTGCTATTGTATGTCCCCATGCTGCAATCCGCGCCAAGGTCTACGATCCGAAGTATCTCGATAATGCACCACGTACCTTTAAATCCACTGAAGCAAAGGGCGCGAACTGGGAAGGGATGAAATATACCATCCAGATCGCCCCGGAAGACTGTACGGGATGCGAAATCTGCATCCATGTCTGTCCTGGAAGGGATAAAAACAACCCTGGAAGAAAAGCGCTCAACATGCATGAGCAATCCTCACTTCGTGAAACCGAGGTTGACAACTGGAACTACTACCTTAATATTCCTGAATATGACAGGAACAAGATCAACACCCGACTGGTCAAGGAACAGCAACTTCAGGAGCCACTCTTCGAATTTTCAGGAGCCTGCTCTGGTTGCGGTGAGACCCCCTACGTCAAGCTGATGACCCAATTATTCGGTGACCGTCTGGTGGTTGGCAATGCAACAGGATGTTCATCAATTTACGGTGGAAACCTCCCCACTACCCCCTATACCAAAAATTCGGACGGTCGTGGCCCGACATGGTCCAACTCGCTCTTTGAAGATACCGCTGAATTTTCACTTGGTTTCAGGATCTCCATCGACAAGCAGCGGGAATATGCTCGTGAGCTTCTGCAGCGCCTCGCTTCACAAATTGGTGATACGCTGACGACAGAACTTCTTGAGGCCAGTGAAATCAATGAGCCTGAAATTTTTGAACAGAGAAAACGGGTTGCAATCCTCAAGGATAAACTCCGTCAGATGGATTCGTCTGATGCAAAGAACCTGCTCTCGGTAGCCGATATGCTTGTCAAAAAGAGTGTCTGGGCCGTCGGCGGCGATGGATGGGCCTATGATATTGGCTATGGCGGCGTAGATCACATAACGGCTGGTGACAAAAATGTCAACCTTCTGGTGCTTGATACCGAAGTCTACTCAAACACGGGAGGACAGGCGTCAAAAGCAACACCGAAGGCTGCGGTAGCGAAATTTGCAACCGCAGGAAGGGCGGTAACGAAAAAAGATCTTGGCCTGATTTCGATGAGTTACGGAAATGCCTATGTTGCATCAGTGGCCCTTGGAGCCAGGGATGAACAGACGCTGAAAGCGTTCATTGAAGCCGAAGCCTACAACGGGCCTTCAATCATAATCGCCTATTCGCACTGTATCGCCCACGGTATCAACATGTCTACCGCTCTTGAGAATCAGAAAGCTGCGGTTGATTCCGGCCACTGGATACTCTACCGCTACAATCCGGAACGTTTGCTTGAAGGAAAAAATCCGCTGATACTTGATTCGAAGAAGCCAAAGATACCGGTTGCCCAATTCCTTGATATGGAAAACCGCTTCCGGATGCTCAAAAAGAGCAATCCGGTACTTGCCAAAGAGTACTACGCAGCAATCCAGAAAGAGGTAGATGCTCGCTGGGCCCATTACGAATATCTTGCAGCACGCCCCTTTGATGAGCTTAAATAACAAGCTCCTGCCCTGAAATCAAGAGAAATGAAAAACGACGGTTCCATACCGTCGTTTTTCATTTCTGCTTATACCACAAACCCATTCCTGCGCTCAAAACGCACTCCCGGATCGGATAACACTACCTGGCTTTCAGGCGTGCAGCCTTTTTCTTCAGCTCAAGGGCTTTGTCAAGGTTTCCAAGTTTCTCATAAACCTGACTGAGATGATCTGCTATTTCAGCCTCAAGAGGATCCAGCCCAACTGCTTTTTCCAGAATCTCCCTTGCACGTTCATACTCTTCCAACCTGAACAGCACCCAGCCAAGCGTATCGTGATAACCAGCATTGGCCGGTTCAGCCTCAACCACCTTCAAAGCAAGCTCTTTGGCCCTCGGCAGCTCTCTTCCCGCCACAGCGAGAATATAAGCGAGGTTATTCATCATAAGAAGGTTATCAGGCTCCCGTTCAAGAATGCTCTTGTAGAGAAGAATACTTTTATCAGTAAAACCAAGAGTGTCATAGCAAAAGGCGAGCGTGCCAGATGCCTGGAGGTAGAGAGCTTTCTCCTTTTGCGCACCTTTCGTCAACAACACCTTTTCAAGCAAGAGTGCTGCCTTTTTGATCTTTCCTGTCTGAAAGAGCAGTTCACCCTCCTGTACCTGAAGCCTGAAAGTCAGAACAGGAAACCTTTTTTTAGCCTTGTAGAGTATCTCCCCTGCCTGCCGATACTCTTTCCTCATGAGATGGAGAGCAACAAGCTCCTCCAATATTTCGATACTGCCAGGCTCAAGAAGAAGAGCCTTCCTGTAATCGATCACCGCAGCCGCCACATCCCGCTTTTGTAACCGAGCCATGCCACGAAGCGCATAAATCTGACCATTGCCGGGATGGCGTCGGTTCATTTCGCCAATCATGACGAACGCAGGATCAACAAAGGAACTCTCTCTTGACGCACGGACAAGAAAAAGTTTCGCAAGCTCTATCTTTTTCTGAAGATTTACGTTATTGGTATTGTAAAACCGGTTGAGATCTTCAAGGAAAGCGGTATGGTTTGCGGACTGGACAGAGACCTCGAACAACGCCAGCCATGCCGAAACGGAACCGGGATTCGACTTGAGAAGCTCCCTGAATGTCCTGGAGGCAAGGCCATACTGACGGGTCTGCAGATAAAGCTCCCCAAGGGTAAGATGCAACTTCTCTTTGCTGTCGCTTTGCCCAATAAGCTCCTTCACGGTAGCTATCGCTTCCTGGTAGTGTGTGAGCTTTATTTCCACAAAGAGCATTTGCACCAGAGCATCCTCATTCTTTGGATCCCGTGCCAAAATTTCCTGAAAAACAGCGAGGGATTTTTCAGGTTGATCGACTGCAAGATACTCCAGAGCAAGGCTTGTAAGTGGTTCCGTGCTGCCCGGATCAAGAACGGCGAGTTGCCGATAGAGTTCGGCTGCGCGACCGTAATCATGCATCTGATGAGAGAGAAAGGCAAGAAAAGCTGTATAGTACTTGTTGCGAGGATTGAGCAAAACACTTTTTTCACTGTACAGACGGGCAGAATCGGGAACTCCAAGAGCGACCCATGCTTTCGAGAGTGCATAATGGATCGCAGCATTTGAGGGTTGATCGTGAAGCAGCTTCCGGTAACGCTCGACTGCCTCACGATAGTCCCCTTTTGCACTTTTCAGTGACGCAGCAACGAACTCTCTTTTTGAAGCTTCAACAACAGAATCCGGCACGGTACTGCCAGAAAGCACAGGTTTGGAGGATGCACAGCCCGAAAAGAGAAGAACAGAGGAAATTGCCGCCATATGCAGAAAAGAGCTGACGCTCACCCGGAGAGGTCGGGCTACCAATAACTCAGGAAGTCGGCTGCGCATCAAACAAAGAAATTTCATCTCTTTCAGAAGCAGTTGAAAAACGGATAAGCGCCTGCCGGGTAGCAACCCGGCCTCGTGTTGTTCTTGTCAGATAACCTGCCTGGATAAGATAGGGCTCATAAACCTCTTCGATAGTATCCTGCTCCTCCCCTACCGAGACCGCAAGAGAAGCTATACCAACCGGTCCTCCATTAAATTTATTGACAATGGTCTCCATGATTTTTTTATCCATATCATCAAGACCCTCCTCATCAATTTCAAGACAGTCAAGAGTCTTCATGGCTATAGAGCGGCTTATAAACGATTCGCCATCCACCTGTGCAAAATCACGTGCACGGCGGAGCAACCGATTGGCTATACGGGGAGTGCCCCGTGAACGTCCGGCAATTTCTGATGCGGCTTCAGCATCAATGCCAATACCAAGAATGGTCGAAGCTCTTCTGATAATTCCTTCCAGAAGTTCCGGAGCATAGTAGTCGAAACGGCTGTTAATACCAAATCGTGCCCTGAGGGGCGAGGTCAGAAGACCGGAACGTGTCGTGGCTCCAACAAGGGTAAAGGGCTCAATACGTAACTGTACCGCCCTTGCAGAGGGTCCACTGTCGAGCATGATATCAATGCGAAAATCTTCCATTGCTGAGTACAGATACTCCTCAACCGTCGGTGGCATCCGATGAATTTCATCAATAAAGAGCACATCCCCCTTCTGCAGCCCGGTCAGTAGCCCCGCAAGATTTCCCGCCTTGTCGAGCAGAGGACCCGACGTTGACTTGATGCTGCTCCCCATTTCAGAAGCAATAATGTAAGCAAGCGTCGTTTTGCCAAGCCCTGGAGGGCCAGACAACAAAACATGGTCCAACGCTTCGCCCCGCATTTTTGCCGCAGAAATAAAAACTCTCAAATTATCGGTAAGCCGTTGCTGACCAGCAAAAGCATCCATACGGAGTGGACGTATCTGCTCCTCAATCCGTGTTTCACTGGCATCAGGAGGTGTATTGAGCAGCTCTATTCTCAAAGAGAAAATATTAGAGGTTGAACGGTCATAGGAATCAATGCCCTCAAAGCTTTATCCGTGGGTCTGCAACGGCATACAAGACATCGGCAATCAGATTACCCAGTACAATCAGAGAACCGGAAATAAAGGTATTGGCGATAATGAGTGGATAATCCCTTGCAAAAATTGCCTCTACCGTAACGCGACCCATACCCGGAAAAGCAAAGATAACCTCAATAAACAAGGCTCCGCTGAAAATAAAGGGGAGCGAACTCCCTACAAGAGTAATCACCGGCAGAAGGGCATTGCGAAGGGCATGCTTGAAAATAACAACCTTCTCCGGTAACCCTTTGGCCCTTGCGGTGCGGATATAGTCCTGCCGGATAACTTCAAGCATACTACCCCTGACATAACGGGCAATACCGGCAGCCCCATTGATGCTGAGCACCGTAACCGGAAGCACAAGATGCCATAACCGGTCGAGCACAAAACCAACCGGGCCGTACCCCTCCGCACCAATTTCGTTCAGACCCGACGCTGGAAAAAAGGGAAACTTCAGGGCAAAAAGAATAATCATCATCAAGGCAAACCAGAACTCCGGCATCGAATAAAAAAAGAGGGCCGTCACGGTCAGAAAACGATCGAGAAAGCTGTTCTGGCGCACTGCAGAGATAATCCCGATAAGGATACCGAAGGTAAAATTTGCAATAAGGGTCAAACCCGCAATGGTCACGGTTATCGGTAACGCATCGGCAATAACATCAAAAACCGGCTGCTGGGCACGGCTGAAACTGCGCCCGAAATCACCCTGCAGAACGTTGGCAAGCCATTTGACATACTGTACCGGCACGGGATCGTTGAGACCATACTGTGCCCTGATCTGTTCGGCAACGTTCGGACTGATCCCCGGCTGAATGAAAAAGGCAGCAGGATCACCAGGCGCAAGCCGAATGATAAAGAAGGTCAGGGTCAGTACCCCAAAAATGAGCGGTATGGCAATCAAAAGCCGCTTAAGAATATAAATCAGCATAAGACCCTATAGTGCAACATTGGCTGAAGGACGCAGCCTCCAGTCGTCAATATTATAAAAAGCACCTGAAATATTGAGCTCTTCCCCCTCAATCCTCTTGCTGAAGCCCTGCGTCTCCTTGATCCAGTAGAGAAAGGTGATCGGCTGATCACGATGTATAATCTCCTGATATTCAAGCCAGTACGCTCTTGCCCCCGTGGGTTCCATCTTCTGCTTGGCAAGCTCACAGAGCTCGTCTATCCTCGGATTGCGGTAACCGGTAAAATTAAAACGGCTCTTGTTAAGATCGGAACCCCAGACATCAAGAGGATCAATCTCCAGACCAATGGACCATCCAGCCATCCATGCATCAAGCTTTCTCTCCTGGAGACTTTCAAAAAAGACATTGGATTCCTGAACCTCAAGCTTGCAGTCGATACCGATTGAGCGCAGATTCTGCTGAATAATAACACTTGCATAGTTCCTTCTCGCATTACCGGCATTGGTATAGAGCACGAAACTGAACCTTCTGCCCTGTTTCTGCAAAATACCATCCGGCCCAGGCGTCCAGCCCTCAGCCTTCAGCAGGGCTGAAGCACGTGCAGGATCGAAGGCATGCGGCGCAACCCGTTCATTATAGGCCCATTTCAGTGATGGTGAAATATCGGTGTTACAAATTACCCCATATTGCTTGAGATAGCCGTCAATGATCGCTTCGCGGTCAATGGCTTGCGTCAGGGCAAGCCGAACACGCGCCGAACCGAACAGGGGGTGAGGCATGACCCTGCCACTTTTGTGATACTCATTCTGGTCGATATTTGACCAGCCAACATAATCATAGACCCTCAGACCAATCGTTTTGACATCAATCTGCCTATTGGCCTTCAGAAGAGCCGTAAAATCTTCCGGTTTGATATTTTCAACAACATCCACCGCACCGGTCTGAAGCTGCGCCAGCCTGACCGTATAATCGGGCACAACCCTGAAGGTAATCAGCGGAATGGTTCCGGGTTTCGGGAGATTCGAGCTCCGGCTTGATGCGAGTACAATTTCCTGCTGCTGCTTCCAGCTCTTCAGTTTATAGGGGCCTGCCCCAAGCGGTTCGAGATTAAGCGGTGAGTGACGGAATTCGTCAGGCTTGACATTTTTCCACTGATGAGCCGGAAGGGGCGTCAATGATGTATGGTAAAGTGCCAGATGTTCCGGAACAGGCTTGTAAAACCTGAAGACAAGGGTGGTATCGTCAGGAGTCTCAATGGCTTTGTCGAAATCAACCTTTCCCTTGTCGGCACCAACCAACTCAGCCAGGTACTGCTGACGGGCGCTGGCGATCACCGGATTGCCATACAACTGGTAGGAAAACTTGAAATCCCCTGAAACAACAGGCTTGCCGTCATTCCAGAAAGCATCATTTCTGAGAATGTAGGTAATGGATTTCTGATCCGCCGACATCTGCCAGCTCTTTGCAATGGCCCCTTTCGGTGTTTTTTTCCCCTGACCGGGCATTACTTCCCGCAGTTTTTTTTCAAGAGCCATATAGTTCAAAAGCCCGGTCGAGGTGTCAAACTCACTCTGCAAGAGAGATGGATAGATAAGTCCAATAATATTGCCTGAAGTAACGGTGCTGCCAAGCACGGGGTTAAGATAATCGGCATCACCAAGCATGGCAATAACAAGTGTGGAATCCATTGCCCCACCTCTTGTTCCAGCCTCACCGGAACTTCCGTTGTGGCGGTTGCAGGAAGAGAGAAAAAGCACAAACGCAGCAAGCAACAGGCCGCATCCAAGCCTGCAGGTCGCGAAAATCCTCTTTGTACCTTGTTTACTCATAACTATCCTCCTCTCCCTTCTCACGGTTGATCACATCGTTTATCCTGTCGGTCAGCGCTTCGGCTGCAACATAATTTGAATACCGTTTCAACAGGAAATTGAGTGCAACCACCTCGATAATAACGGTAATGTTTTTCCCTGGAAATATGGGTAACTCAACCAGCGGAACATCAACGCCGAGAATCTTTCTTGATTTAATGTCCAGACCAAGACGTTCATAGACGATCTCCTTGTTCCATTCGAGCAGTTCAACAACTACCTGCACCTCCTTGACATCACGAATTGCCCGGATACCGAAGTTCGCCCTCACATCAACAACACCAAGACCACGGATCTCCATAAAATGGTCAATGATATTGTTTCGTTTGGCATTGAGCACCATCGACTCCCCTTTGCGGTGAATAACAACAACATCATCGGCCACAAGACCATGACCCCGTTCAACAAGATCAAGCGCAATCTCTGATTTTCCGAGACCACTCTTGCCGGTCAACAGCACCCCGACGCCATAAACATCAACCATTGAACCATGATACTGCTGATAAAGCGAAAACTGGTCATCAAGAAAACCCGTCACAATATAGATGGTTTTCGTAGAGGAGCATCGGGTGACGTAGACAGGAATATCGGCATTGGTTGCCATATCAAGAAGATTCTGGGGCAGTTTGTTATTACTGGTCAGAATAATGCATGGCATTTTGAATCGCACAAGGTTGGCAAAGACCCGATTCCTCTCCTCCTCCTCAAGATGATTTAAAAACCTTGTCTCCGTATTCCCTAAAATCTGCACCCTTTTGTAGGTAAACAGATTGGTAAAACCCGCCAGAGCAAGCCCCGGCCGATGAAGATCACGCTCAAAAATCCGCCGCTTCTGTTCGTCAACTTCGTTCAGACGCCGAAATTTGATATCGTTTTTTTTACCGATGGTATTAAAAAAATAGGCGACCGTAATGGATCGCTTTTTTAATCCTTTTTGATCCAAATTCATCTCTTCTGACAATAGAAGGGTTAGTAAACTCAAGTGAAGAGTGCGAAGCTTTTCTTTAAGGCTACCCCGCACCCTTCTGGGAGCCTCGCTGTTATTGCATTTTTTCCTTGTACTTCAGAAGCTGACGACTCAAGGCATCGACACAAGTGTCGATAGCAAGTTCATAGGCGGTACAGGCCTCTTTTGCAACCAGGACATTCTGCGGCACATGCACCGTTATCTCAGCAAGCTTGTTCTTTTCAAAATCATTTTTCTGATGGTCCAGAATAATATGACAACTGATGATACCCGGATAAATTCTCGTAAGAGCCTGCACGGCATTGCGGGCATACTCTTCTATATCGTTGTGATTATTTGAATGACGAAGGGTAACAGTAACAGTAACCGGATCCGTAACAACAGCTTTTGTCATAATAAACTCCTTTTGATAATAAGATGAACATCACGAAGGAACACGACTTCGGCTAATACACTATCCGAAGCCCAAGTTTATGCGTTGGGATGCGCCTTCCGGTAAACCTCCTTCAGGCGCTCAAAGGTAACATGCGTGTAGATTTCAGTTGTTGACAGATTGCTGTGTCCAAGCATGTCACTGACACTATTGAGATCTGCCCCGCTATTGAGCAAATGAGTGGCAAACGTGTGACGCAAGAGATGTGGATTTTTCTTTTTCTGGTCAGTAACCGACGTGAGGTACTTCCTGGTCAATCTCTGCACAAGCATAGGATAAAGCTTTTTGCCACTCTTGGTTACAAAGACGTGGAGCAACTCGCCCGCATCCCCCGTCCTCTTCATTCTAAAGAAGTTTCTCCGGACTTCAAAATATTTTTTAAGCGCATCAACAGCCTGCTGCCCAACAGGGACAATTCTCTGCTTCCTCCCCTTTCCGGTCAATTTGACATATCCTCTCTCAAGATCAAGCTCTCCAACCTTTAATCCAATCAATTCCGAAATTCGGAGCCCACTCGAATAGAGCAACTCAAGAATACTGCGATCACGTTCGCAAATAAAAGATTCATCAAGTTCATTTTTTTCAGGCTTGCGAAATCCTTGCGCACTCTGCGGAAGAAGCTCGTTAAAAAACTTTTCTGTCTGCTGCTCTGTTAAAAAACCGGGAACACGCTTCGGATACTGAGGCGTGGCAAGAGCAGAAAAAAGAGAGTTCCTGATATGTCCACTCTCCTGCAGATAGCGATAAAAGCTTTTAACTGAAGCAAGTTTTCTTGCAATGGATCGCTGCCGAACGCCACGTTCAATCAATGCCGCCATAAAAAGCCGCACCTCAACCGTCGTTACCTGCTCCGGATCAAAAAGGCTCAAATCGGCAAGCCCAAGATGCTGTGCAAGAAAGGAAAAAAACTGGAACAGATCGGTTCTGTAGGCAATAACCGTGTTGGGCGACAAATTTTTTAGCGTGCTCAGCTTTTCAAGAAAGTCAGCGACCGGTAGCGTTGATCCCCGAAACAGGGTGGATGAGGGGGTGAATGATGAGTCCTTCATGAGAGAGCTACACAAAGCAATTCCTCTCTTCCCTTGAGATAGTACAATTTATCACTCCTGATCAAAAAGTTGTTCAAGCCTGGTTTTTCGACACCCTCTTCCAGTGTGTCGGCATAGACAAGAGCATCATTTTTCCAGACCCGCAGAGAAGAGTTCCATAAAGCAGGCAACCTGGCCGGTTCATGCAACGCGGCAACAGTCAACGCACCTTGAACAATACATTCGCAACGGGTTGTTTCGGCGATACCAGCTCTCTGCAATGCGTTACGCTCTGCCGTCATACCATCCATCACAAACTCCGGCAAGGTGACCTGCTGACGCACCTCTTCCTGCACAGCCTTTCCCCTGAGGGCATTAACCTCAAGGCCATCAGCTCCAGGCAGACGGATATCGACACCGGTAAACGGGTCAATGAGCCTAAAATGACGCTCGGGAAAGCCCGCAAACACTGAAGCGTGATAGACAAGAAACTCATCTTCAAGATTGGCGACAAAAACAAGATCAGGACGCGACCACACCACCATCCCACTCCTGAAATCAATGGCCCATATACCCTGATGCTCCGGACTGTTCAGTTGACCGGCAGAGCAGTAAACAAGATTCCCGATCGTTGTTTCGAGGAGTGTAAGCCCCCCTTCTATAGCAGAAGAGGAGTGGTGATGCTCAAAAAAGAGATAGTCATCGCGGATAACCATCCCGCTCAGCGTATCAATACAGAAAAAGAGCGCCTGCCGACTGCCGGAAAAGCGCTTTTGCCCGACAAGGTCACCTGCCGGAGTAAACATAAGTTGCCAGACAAGCGCTCCCTGGCCAGCATGATAGCGCCAGCAAACAGAAAACTTCTCCTCCATGTGTATCATCTATCGGTTGATTGCCGTTGCATTTTATAAATATTCACCGCAACTGTTTTTGAGCCTCCACTGTACTTCCTCTGAAATGGGGTTATCAGGAAATTATTTTCAGCAGCCAGCTCAAGAAACTGCTCAGCGAGCCTTCTTCGCGGATCGGCAAGATAAGCAACGCCATCGGGTTTAAGCAGTTTATCAATCGCCGTGACAATGGGAAGCAGGTTCACCCGCTCATAAAGCACGTCGGCAGCAAAAAGAAGATCAAAGCGCTCACTGCACTGCACAAGCCTCCAGTCGAGCCTCTCACTTTCAAGCTTCACCCTGTTTTTCAAGGCATTATAACGGACAAACCGAAGCGCTTCAAGCGAGTAGTCTGTAGCCAGAACACTGGCGCCTTTCCAGGCTGCAACAACCGAAGCCATACCGACACCGGCTCCGATTTCAATCACGCGCAATCCTTCAAGCGGAAGCTCATCGGCAATAAATGAGGAGAGTGTTATTGCTGATGGCCATATTTCCGCCCAATAAGGCATCTGCTCATCCTTGACAAACTCTTCAGGTGAAATCCGGTCAAGAAGTGCATAACTGTCGAGAACACTCAGAAAACGGAATGGCTGCTCACCAAAGATATAGCTGGTTTCAGCAAGATCATACTCCGCTGCCAACGTATCGTAGAGCCGTTGCAGTTCCAAACCCTCGCCATCTCTGGATATTCCCATAATTGCAATGCTATTTACTTCGAGAAAAAACAAAAAAGCAAACTTCAACTTACCGAAAAATCGCCCCGGATTTTTATTTTGCAGCGAAATGAGCGCTTGCAGCGAACACAACCTGAAAAATAAATCCCAAAAAAAACAATAACCGAATGAAAAAAGATCTTCTTGAACTCTTCGATAACAGCTTCCCCGACAGAGACTACACCATTGAAATCGTCAATGCGGAATTTACCTCCGTCTGCCCCAAAACCGGACTTCCTGATTTCGGAACCATTACCATCCGCTACGTGCCCGATAAAAGCTGCATTGAACTGAAATCGCTGAAATACTATTTTCTTGAGTTCCGCAACGCAGGCATTTTCTACGAAAATATCACCAACAGGATCCTTGACGATCTTGTTACCCTGCTTCAGCCAAGATCGCTCAGCGTGATAACCGAATGGAGAGCAAGAGGCGGAATAACCGAAACCGTGAGCGTCAACTACAGTCAAACACTCTGAAAAGGCGCATCATAAAAAAGCCCCAGAGCAGCACTCTGAGGCTTTTTTATAAAGAGAAAAGAAACGCGGTTGCTCTCAGAGCTTTTCGTTCATATACATCATAATGATTCTGGAATCCTCATCCGTCATTTTCGATGTCGGATAAGCCTGCATACGTTTGACAATGATATCAATCTTACCAGTCTTCTTGTACTTGGTTCTGAAGACATCCATTGTGGACTCCTGCGTGTGACAGGCATTACACTTATCATTCCAGAGAGCCTTTGCCGCATCGAAGTCGAAACCGGCAGGAGCAACAGGAACGTTTGCCGACAAGACAGGCTTTGAGAGATAGGCTGTCAACTCATCAACGGAACGGATATACTTGCCATCAAGCGTAACGGTACGGCCCGTGGTAGACATCAGGATACCTGACGGACGAAACCAGAGCGAAGCAAACATCACCGCAACAATGGCAATGATACTGAGAGGAAAACTTAAAAACCACTTTGAACTGATTCTCGCCGACATCTTGCCAAGTCCCATGATGATAAGCGAGGAACAGAAAATCAGCAAAAACCACCCTGCAAAGGAACTTAACGGAGTCAGCGCCTCGGAAAGATTTGCTGCCGGTAACGTATACCCGGTTAAAAATGACAACCCGAAAAACAAAGCCCCCATTAAGACAGCCCCGCCTGCGGCTAAAGCAACAAGCTTACCATTTGATTTGTTGTCCATAACTGGTAATGAGTTAGGTGTTAGTGGCTTACCCAGAAAATTATAGGTCAAGATAAGCATAAATAGTAAAGACGACAAACAGAAAGCGTAAAAAGCTTGCGATCAGCAACAGTAATCTTCTGAGTAACCAAAAAAGCAGATCACTGACGGGAAAAATGCTCCCTTCAAAAAACAGGTACCTCATTTGTAACTCAGGTGATTTTTTCGAATACTGAAGAAAGCTGTTTCACAAAAAGAATTATCGTTGTCTTATGATCACCACAACCAGCAGTGTCATCGATTTCGAAAAAGCGGAACGCGACTTTCTTTTTCTCCTCCTCTGTTTTCAGGAGGTACTGCGCGACCTTGGAGAAGATGAACTTGCAGAGCACCTTCCCTCGGAAAACAGGAGTATCCCTCTTGAACGCTATCCCAACAGTGAACGCGCCCTTCAGGCGTTTTCCATTTTTTTTCAACTTCTCAATATGGCTGAAGAGAACTCGGCGGCCCAGAACCGACGCATGCTCGAAGCTGAACAGGGGTTGGCGCACCTCACCGGGCTCTGGGGGAGAACCCTGCTGCGCTTCAGAGAGCGTGGAATCACAGAAAAGGAGATCGGTAACCTGCTGCCGGAGGTCTCCATCGACGCCGTTCTGACCGCACATCCAACCGAAGCAAAACGAAAAACCGTTCTTGAACAGCACCGTCAGCTCTACCTGCTTCTGGTACAGCGGGAAAACCAGATGTGGACACCACTGGAAAAACTCGACATCCGCAATGAGATCAAGGTGGTCATAGAACGGCTTTGGAGAACCGGAGAGATCCTTTTCGAAAAGCCCGAGGTATCGGATGAGAGACGGAATGTTATTCACTACCTCCACAATATCTTTCCTGAAGTCTTGCCGATGCTCGACAAACGCCTCCTGCAGGCATGGCGGGATACCGGATTTCATACAGCCAGCCTTTCTGATCCGCGCAACCTCCCCCGCCTCAGCTTCGGCAGTTGGGTAGGAGGCGACCGTGATGGCCATCCGCTCGTCACTGCCGAAGTGACCGAAGAGACCCTTGGCGATATGCGCCAGAACGCTTTGGCACTTGTTCTGCGCCATCTCAGGCAACTCGCATCAAAATTAAGTTTCAGCGAAAGACTCCAGCCACCGGGCAAAGAGCTTCTCCTTCGCATCGAAACGCTCTGTCAAAAACTGGGTGATAAAAGTATTGCGGCCATGCAGCGAAACCGCCACGAGCCATGGCGCCAGTTCCTCAACCTGATGATTGCCTCACTTCCGCTTGAAGCTGACAGATCGGGAGCCCTGCATATCGCCGTTGAATCAGATCGATATGGCAGTTCGGATGAGCTCCTTGAAGATCTTTCGCTGCTGCGTCAGTCACTGCTCGACGTCGGAGCGCAGCACATCGCCGACACGGAGGTCGTACCGGTCTACCGGATTGTGCAGACCTTCGGCTTCCATCTTGGCAAACTTGATATCCGTCAGAACAGCCACTTTCACGATCTTGCACTCTCCCAGCTCATGACAGCCTCGGGCCTGAACGGCAACGATTTTCTGGAATGGGATGAGCCAGCAAGAAGAGCCTTCCTTGACCGGGAACTCCAGTCACCCCGTCCCTTTACCCATCCCGACATGAGCGTCGGTGCTGAAGCCGAAACCCTGCTTGCCTGCTACAAGGTCTTGCTCAACCACTGTAAAATGTACGGCACCGACGGAATCGGCTCCCTCATTGTCAGCATGACCCGAAATGCCTCTGACCTGCTTGTCATCTATCTCTTTGCCCGCGAAGTTGGACTGATGACCCCATTCGGAGATGGAGATGCCTGCATCCTCCCCGTTGTCCCGCTCTTTGAAACCATTGAAGATCTTCAAAAAAGCCCGGCGATACTCCAGGAATTCCTTCATCACCCTGTGACACAACGGAGTCTTCAATACCAGAAAACAAAAGCCGGAAAAACAAAAGCGGTTCAAAAGGTGATGATCGGATACAGCGACAGCAACAAAGATGGAGGGATTTTTGCAAGCACATGGGCGCTCTACCGGGCCCAGGAAGCACTGCTTGAAGCCGCCGAAAAAAGCAATACCGATATTCTGTTTTTTCATGGTCGAGGCGGCAGCATCAGCCGGGGCGCAGGCCCGACACACCGCTTTATCAAGGCGCAACCCCACGGCTCATTCCATGCCGGCATCTGCTTTACCGAACAGGGTGAGACCATTGCGCAGAAATATGCCAACCGCATCAGCGCTGTCTATAATCTCGAACTCTTCATGGCCGGAGTTGCCAGCGCCATGATCAGGCAGCGAAAAAACGAAAAAAGAGCACACCCGCTCGAAGCGGTCATGGATATGCTCTCCGAAAAAAGCAACCAGGCCTACCGAAAACTGATCGAGGCTGAAGGTTTTCTTGCCTTTTTCCGTGAAGCAACCCCTATTGATATTATTGAATCATCAAGAATAGGATCACGCCCCTCCAGACGAAGCGGCCAGACAAGCCTCAAAGACCTGCGGGCCATTCCCTGGGTCTTCAGTTGGAACCAGGCCCGATTTTCCCTCTCGGGATGGTATGGCGTAGGCTCTGCACTTGAGCATTTGCACACCACAAACCCGGATACCTTCGATGAAATCCGCGTTCGCAGCCACGCCTGGCCGCCGCTCCGCTATATCATCAGCAATGCCGACACGAGTATGGCATCAGCCGACTTGCAGATCATGCACCAGTACGCCGAACTGGTTGGCGACAGCACCATCCGGGAGCACATCCTCGGCATGATTGAGGCCGAATACCACCGGACAAAAAAATACATCGAGCTGCTCTTCGCCGAGCCTCTTGAAATCCAGCGCATGAATGTCAACAAATTCATCGCCCCCCGTCGTGAAGGACTGGAAATACTGCACCGGCAACAGATCAAGCTCCTCAAAGAGTGGCGCAAACTCAAGGAGAGTGACCGAGCGGAAGAGGCGGAGAGCATCCTGCACGAACTTTTCCTGACCATCAACGCTATATCGGGAGGGTTGAGAACTACGGGATAACCTGGGTGCTTCCGGGAGTGCCGATCTCCAACTTGGCAGAGAGAATAATCTACCAAGCTGGAGGCTATCCTTTTTTCAGCTCCTTGATGCATCTTTCGATGGCAGGTATGTAGATGATCTTTACCTTCGCCTTTTGCTTCCCACAAATCACATAGGACAAAACAAAGCGCTTCCTTCAGAAGGCGCTGCATTCGAGTATCATTGCTATCCGGATAGGAGAGAATCTGAATTTAGCCTATATTCGGTCTTGAGGCACAATATTTATGAACAGGAGAAACAATGAAACTATCAGAAAGGGTACGCCCGATATCATACCTTAAGTCACATGCTGCCGAAATTGTAAGGGACTTTGAAGAAAACCGGAGCCCGCTGATTGTCACGCAGAATGGGGAAGCGAAGATTGTCGTCATGGACATCCGTACTTACGAAGAACAGATTGAAACCATGGCTTTTCTGAAGCTTATCAACCTTGGCAAAAAAGATATTTCCGAGGGGAATTTTCAAAGTGTTGAGGATTTTTTTGCTGATATGGAGAAGGAGGAGGGATAGTGGCGCACTCTGTATTTATTCCTGATTGCGCGAAAGATGATTATCGTGAAATTCGAAAATACGTTAACCGCAAGTTTGGCAAGGCTGTACGGGACTCTTCAGATCAACAGTACAAAGAGATTCTGAAAGATATCGGCGAGTTCCCTTATGCTGGTTTTGTTCCAGAAGAAGCGGTTAAACTTGGGTTGCAAGGAATTCGCGAAAGGCTGGTTGGACAAACCAGAGTCATCTATGAGATTGGAGTGCGGGATGTTTATGTCCACATGTTCGTATCGACTCGTCGGGATTTCATGACAATGCTCACTGACAGATTGCTTAAAGACTAATCATAACAGTGCGGGACGCCTGTACCGTGTTCAGCAAGCGAAATAACTGCAGGAATAGAGGATAACTGATTTATAACAACTGACACTGACCAAGCCTCTTGATTTCAGCCTTGATCTCATCAACAACATCCTTGTTGTATATCTCCTTTTTCTCCCCACTTTTGTACGAGTAAATGTAGAACACCTTACCACCGAATTTCTCGGCAAACTGTCGGTGCGTTTTTTCCTGTATGGATTTCTCCTTGAAAATTTCAGGAAGCTGTACCGTTCCGCCTCCAAACGTGATCGGCTTGATCTGGAGCCCAACAAATTGCTCCCCCACCCTGATAAAAAAATCGACATTGAACAGCCGATCCCACTCATCAGGAACTGGCAGGCAGGCCAGACGGCAGCAAGGTCAAGAGGAAGAAAATCAGTGAGACCGAAAATTTCAAAGGATGACCTGAAAGTGTAGATGGCCCAGAAAATGAGCAAGAACATGAATATCAGTATCGGAGAGATCTGCTCTACGCTGAAGATTTGTCGCCCATGTTAGGGGCTTGGTGTATACCGTAATACCGTTTATTTTGTCTTCAAAAAGCAACCCATCATACAGAGAACTTGCACATGAAGCCATCTACACTGAATCGCAACAACATAGCACCAGAAGTCGCAGATCTGATTACTCGTCTGGTTTCCTTAATACCATGGCCAGCATGACGCCGAGCTATGGGAGATGTAGTACTGACGATATTAAACGATAAGCCTCGGGTAACTGAAGATGAATTTAGCTGTTATTATCTGGTATGTTCCTTGTCATGACAGATGTTGCACAGGGTAACAAGATTCTCTTTTGTGTTTTCTCCTCCCTCAACATGCTGTTTGATATGATGCGCTTCAAGATGTCGGGGATCTGACTGGTTCCACATCTCTTGATGCCATCCGCATTGCTGACACCTGTAATCATCACGCTGGAGCACTTCACGACGTATAGCATCAGGAATCACCCTGTCATGTTCCGGAGCCTGTCTGGCGCTGGCGAGAATGTAAGAGCCGACAGGGATATCTGGCATTCCAGTGGTTTTGGTCATCACCTGCCACCCAAACTCGGTTCGCAATTCTCGTACACGCCGCGCCCATTCAGTCTTATTTCCAGCAACATAACGTAACTCTTCGGCGTTTATTGCTTTGCCAACATTGCGCAACAAATATTCGAGGATGCGATCTCGAACACTTGTATTCTTACGCCGAATTTCGTTGGCCAGGTTCCAGCGAAAAGCATCGTCACGATCCTGATGCTCGTCTGCAAGAATATAGTCGTCGGGCCCTAACCTGGAGGCATCAATACCGGGGAGGATGAATTCACCTTCTTTGGCCATCTCTTTGGCCGTACCGCCACTGATGATTTTCCAGCCAAACTCAACCCGTAACTCCCTCAGACGTCTTGCCCACTCACTTATCCCTGCAACAATCATCAACTCTTCCCCTTTTATAACGACACGGGGATAGTTGCAAAAATAATACAGGATACGATCTCGTGCTGCTGAGGCATCCTCTTTCGGGATAAGAGAGCTGCCCATATCCCGCAACTGATTGTGAGCTGGCAACAACGCCAATACTTTTGAGCGCAAGTCGCCATCCCGCAACTCATGTTCAAAGTTTATCAGCAACGCGACAAGTTGTTGACGCAAACTTTCAGGGTCGTTGAGCGTTCTTCGTTTTGCCATAAAAAGTTCTGTAATACCCGCTGAAAAAAGTGCTGCCGATTTTGATCCGTTCAACCAACTGCTCACTCTACACAAAAAGCCCTTGAGGCGAACGTGCTTCCTGAGCTTTTATTTTTTTGTAGAGCCCTTCTGCTTCACCTGAAACGGGCTCTCTTGAGTGGTGTGATGAAATTGTTTCCTGTTTTGACAAAAGCAGGGCATAAACACAATCTGCTACTCGGGCTGCAAGCTGGCAGGGAACGGCGTTACCAATCTGCTTTGCGATTTCCACTTTCGATCCAGTAAATTTGAATTCATCCGGAAATGACTGAAAGCGGGCAGCCTCCCGGTGTGTAATCGGCCTGTCCTGCACGGGATGCAAGTATCGCCCCTTTTCCGGCTTATAAAACTCCGTGCGAATGGTTACTGATGGCTTGTTCCACCATAACCTCCCGAAAAGATCCGTGCCTCCGCTCTTCTTCCGCATCCAGCAATCCGGCGTCAGCTCTGGTGCTATTCTCTTGAGATCAACGCGGTTCATCCCCTCTTCGGGTATTGAGCGGTATCGTTCCAAACTTTTTGCTGTCGGTGTACGACCGAAATGTAGGTCTAATGGTGGCGCTTCCGGACGAACAATTGTGCCTTGTGGCGCTGGCAGGTCGCCTATGGCATCTTTAACCGTTCGAAATGGCTGAGCATCAGCGATGTATGGAATTGAGCTTTCAACAAATCTCTGCCGGTACCCCTTATGCGGAAAGTGTGTCTTTTTGGGAGGGAACACTGCCTGGGGATCTGCAAATTTGCACCCGACAATAAACGCACGCCACCGAATTTGTGGTACACCGTAATCGGCTGCGCAGAGTTTGGCACTGACCAGCTTAAAGCCCATTGCGTTCGCCATAGCGTAGATTTCCCTGCATTCCAGGCTACTTAACAGCTCGGGAACATTCTCCATAACGAAAACGTCAGCACCGGAAAGCCTGACAACATCCATGAACGGTATCCAAAGCTGCTTCCGTGCGTCTCCCTCCTTGTTTTTATTTAAAAGGCTGAATCCCTGGCAAGGAGGGCCTCCAATAACGACATCAGCTTTGGGGATGATTGTTGTGGGGTTATCAAGAATATCAACAATGTCTCCAACCCTGCAATGATGCCCAAAATTGGCATTATAGCTCTCTGCCGCACAAGAGTTAAAGTCATTCGCCCAAACTGGCGTGAAGTGATGGCCAAAGAAGTGGGAAAACCCGGCAGACAAACCACCTGCACCGGCAAAAAGATCAATAACCCGAAGCGACAGCTTATCGTTTAATCTCCCTGCCAGTCGATCATGATACACTTGCTCATCACTTATGACGACTGGAAGTTCTGTGCCTTTATTATGATTGATGTGCACGCTTCGTGATCTGCTCTCTGAATGAAACTGATAGCCGATTTCACAGCATTTGGAATGCCGAAAACCAGCAGGATTATTTTACCGTTCAGAATAGATAAATAAAAAAACAGTGCGCTCAAGCATTTTTTCTTCTGACTCCAGTTCGTCGGGCTAAATCCGGGTCATCGGAACCGAAGCCAACAAACGCCAGAGGTTTCGTCCATGCTCGCTCCGTTGTGCAAGATGCTGACTCTGCTCGGCAATCGGACTGATAGAATGAACAAGTAGCGCTAACATTTTGAACTTGTCACGCCCTTCAACCCTGAACAAGCTCACCCATATTCAGAAACTTCACTTGTTGCTTGTACTCATAGCTACAGTCAATCCCGACCAACCCGCTTTTGATCAGATGCGCATTGACAAAGGTCTTGTTCTCCAGATAGAGGTAGCAAAGCAGGACGTTTTCATTGTCGTACTTCAATTTATCATACTTCAGGAAGATACGCTTTCCCTTGATTTTTTCGTTCAGATAGCCAATCGCTTTATCGTGCGAGAAGGGTTCGCTTTTGATCCCGATCAATTTTATCGTCAAACCGTTGGATAACCTTACTTTTTCGGGGCTGAGTATCTCCTTGACCGTGAAGAACTCTTCGCGCTCTGCCTGGCTCTCCTTCTCAATCCTGGAACCAAAGGTAAGCTTTCGGGGGTCAGTTTTCTTGTCGAGCTTGTGGGGATCTCTGAACTGATAAGGCAACTGCTCAATGGCTGCGGCAAAATCACCCTTAACGGTATCATGCAGAAACTCGTATTCCGTGCCCATAAAGTCAGGTTGCTTTGTGTTCAGCTTCTGCCGGGCAATCTCGATAAATTCCGGATTGATTTCGTACCCAACCGAGTTTCGTTCAAGATTCTTTGCGGCAAGTGAAGTTGTGCCGCTGCCCATGAAGGGATCAAGCACCGTATCACCACGGAAAGCGAACATTTTGATGAGCCGGTGCGGAAGCTCTTCGGGGAACATGGCAAGGTGACCCTCCTGTTTTGCTCCGGCAAAGTTCCAGTGGCCTGAGAAGTAGGTGTTCCACTCCTCGGTGGTCATGGCTGAACGCTCTTTCTGCTCTTTGGTGGGCTTTGGAGCATCGCCCTGTTTTTTGAAGATGAGAATGAACTCATAATCAATCTTGAGAATGCCGTTCCGTGGATAGGGAAAGCTCCCCATGATTGATGCGCCACCGGTGGTGTTGGTTGTGGTGACCTTCTGCCAGATCACCGCGCCCATGTAGTCGAAGCCGATGGTCTCGCAGAACTTGATAATCTCCGTCCGGATGGGAATGACCTTGTAGCGGCCATAGTAGACCGAGCGGGCAAACTGGTCGCCGATGTTGATGCAGAGACGGCAACCGGGGTGCAGCACCCTCTCACATTCGTTCCAGACAAGGTTCAGGTTGTTAATGTAGCTCTCGTAACTCTCGTGAAAGCCGATCTGGTTATCCGTTCCGTAGTCCTTGAGCTGCCAGTAGGGTGGAGAGGTGACAACGAGGTGCACTGACCTGCCGGGCAGGAGGTTCATCTCTCGGCTGTCGCCATGAACAATTTTATGATGTGTTTTCAATGTGACCTGTTACTTTAATGTTGCCAGCAGAATAATTGCAGAGTTCCTCTTCCAACCGGATAATTCCACAATGCCTTCAACGAAAGCTTTCCTCACGCCTGATGAATTGGCTTACTGTTTTAAAAAAAGAGCCCCCATGCTATCAGGGAAACGACATGAAGGTTACGGTTGAAGCCAACGTTGCAAGCGGCATTCCCTCGTTTACGATTGTGAAATTGACGAACAATGCCGTCAGGGAAAGCTCGCGCTTGATGGCTTGCTCAGAAAAATACTATCTCTGGTTATTTTTTATGCTCCCCCTCTTGATTTTTTCTCTTAATGGTACATCGATGAAGGAAAAGGTTAGTGCCGAAAAGAGAATGAGCATGACAAGAGAGAAATAAAACTGCATGAGCGCATCATTGATTCGAAAATATTTGAACAACTCATCTATCCACATATAAACCGGCACCTGCAAGATATAAATACTGTAGCTGATATCTCCCAGATAACAAAAAAACTTCTTTCTGAAGAGTGAGGAAATCACCCCCTGATTGAATGAAAGCAAGAGAATAAACGGTATAAAAAGCAAGGCAAGGAGTCCATTATGATAAATCAATCCCAAAGGATATTTCAGAGCAGCAACAATCAATACAAAAACCACTATCACGGCTATATCATAATTCCCTGACTTTTTTTTGTATTTACGAAAAAAAAGAGCTGCAAGATTACCTATTAAAAACTGGTTGAGATGCATAAAGGGAAAATAGTAGGCAAACTCATAACTTTTTGATGGATAGCCCTGATAAAAACTTGATGAAACGATTGCGTAGAGGGCATATTGGCTGATAATCCAGAAGAGGAGAATTGGCAGGGCAAGTGACTTGATATCCCTCTTTTTATAGAGAGCGTTAAACAAAAAGGGATAAATTGCATAAAAAAAGAACTCGACGGCCAATGACCAGCCTGGAAAGTTCAGCGTCAATGCTTTGCCGGGAAACCATGCCTGGATAACCAGGAGGTTCATGCCAAGTCCGATAGTATCTATTGTCCGGTTTTTCTCCACGAAATAGAGAAACACTAAAAGAAGGGCTATGAAGTATACGGGATAAATTCGAAAGAATCGGGCTTTATAATAGCCAAAAAGATTAAGTTCCGGTTTGTCGATGTAAGCAACAACCATCACAAAACCTGACAGAAGAAAAAAATAACTCACACCAACGTTTGCCTCTTTGAACAAAAAAGAGATCAGTTCATTATTAAAGGGAGTGGTATTGAGTCCAAAATGAAAAACAACCACGGCAATTGCAGCGATAAACCTTGTAAAGGTAATTTGGTCAATTCTTGTATTGGACATAGATAATTATTCAGGGATTACTATCAACGTCGTCTTCAGCATGACGGTGTCACAGTGGTTATAAACACAAATTATCATCCTGTAATGTACACACTCCGCTTCTCATTATCTGATATTCCTGACGCTCAAGAGCTCTGACGAACACACTCCAGCGACAGCCGATAACATTATAACATATTACTATAAAAGGAGATAAAAAAACACCACCCTATATACGTATTGCCGCATTTTACAATTTCAACCCGGTTCCACAGCAGACAAGAAGCAAGCTCATTGATTGAGAAACTTTCAAATATTTGCATATTTTACGCATAAATACTGAAATCCTCTCATCCACTCCGCCATGCTTTCAACACTGAATGCGGCTGCGCTGATTGGCATTGACGCCATCAAGGTTACGGTTGAAGCCAACGTTGCAGGCGGCATTCCCTCCTTTACGGTTGTGGGATTGCCGGATAATGCGGTCAGGGAGAGCCGGGAGAGAATCCTGACGGCAATCAGAAATTCGGGATTTACCATTCCGCCAAAAAAGATCACGGTCAATCTGGCTCCTGCCGATATCAAAAAGGTGGGAACGGCTTTTGATCTTCCTGTGGCCATCGGTCTTCTTGGTTCGCTTGAGCTGATTGGTAACCGGTTTGAGGAGACGCTCATTATGGGTGAGCTGGCGCTTGATGGCTCGCTCAGGAGAATCAACGGCGCTCTTCCTGTGGCCATCATGGCAGGAAAGGAGGGAATAAAGCGGCTGATCGTGCCAATGGAAAACGCGGCGGAGGCTGCGGTGGCGGTCTCGGCTGCAAAGTCGGCCATTGAGGTCTACGGCGTTGAAAGCTTGAATGAGACCGTTGCCCTTTTAAATGGGAAGAGGGTATTCACTCCGGTGACGGTCAATATCGCGGAGCTTTTTGAGGGTGAGCAGGAATATCTGGTTGATTTTGCTGACATCAAGGGACAGGGAGCGGCAAAAAAAGCGCTTGAAATTGCAGCCGCAGGGGGCCACAACGTCATCATGATCGGACCTCCCGGCAGCGGCAAAACCATGCTGGCAAAAGGGTTGCCGGGAATTCTGCCACCCCTTGGTTTTGAAGAGGCGCTCGAAACAACAAAAATCTATTCAGTGGCCAGTCTGCTTGAAAAAGAGCGGCCACTCATGGTGACGCGCCCTTTCCGCAGTCCGCACCATACAACGAGCAATATCGCCCTGATCGGCGGTGGTTCAACGGCCAAACCGGGAGAGGTGAGCCTTGCCCACAACGGCATCCTCTTTCTCGACGAACTGCCGGAATTCAGCCGCAACGCCCTTGAAGTGCTCCGCCAGCCGCTTGAAGAGCGGGAGGTGACGGTATCAAGGATCTCTGTTACTACCCGATATCCGGCAGGCTTCATGCTGATCGCCGCCATGAACCCGAGCCCTGCAGGGGCCCTGAAAGACCCGGACGGCAATCTGACTGCCCCGCCCCAGCAGATTCAGCGCTATCTTTCAAAAATATCCGGCCCGCTGCTTGACCGCATTGATATACACATCGACGTACCAAAAGTTGAAAACAGTGACCTTTTCGCGGCATCGAGCGCTGAAAGCTCAATGACCATACGCCAGAGGGTCATCGCAGCCCGGAAGATACAGCAAGAGAGGTTTGCCACCACAACAGCGCCGAAAATCTTTACCAATGCCCAGATGAACTCCCGGCAGATCAAAACCTGGTGCCAGCTCGACCGGGAGAGTTCGCAAAAGCTGATGGATGCAATGAACCGCATGAACCTTTCAGCAAGGGCTCACGACCGTATCCTGAAAGTGAGCCGCACCATCGCCGACCTGGACGGCTGCCAGCATATTGCCATGAAACATCTCATCCAGGGCATTCAGTACCGCAATCTCGACCGCGATTTCTGGAGCTTCTGAGATCCCGGTGAGGCAACACAGCCAACACACAATCAAACCGCAAAGAAATTCTCCCCCGTCTGCCTATATTCGTGGTTGTATCAAATTCCAGTCAGCTCCCTTAACCAAACCATCCTTCGGAGAATATCCATGAATGCAAGGGGAAAATTCCGTTACACCCTGCTGCTTGCAGGCTCACTCTGCACTGCTGCACCCTCTTTTGCCGCTGAAAGCACCGAAAGTGTTGACGTGCGCATCACGCGTCTTGAGAAGGAGCTTGCCGAACTGAAAGCACTGCTGCAAACCAGGCCTGCTGCCGCAGGAACTGCAGAAACACCATCAGCACCCGTAAAAAAAGCTGACCCCCCAGCTCCGGCAACCGTCTCAACCAGCTCGGGTGTCAACCTGCAGCTCTACGGTTTTGCCCGTTTGGATGGCTCGTTTGATAGTGGCCAAATCTATCCCGGCAATATCGCCCTGTGGGCCTGGCCTCAGTACGGAAGCAGCAATGATCGTGAATGGAACCTTACGGCGGGTGCGACAAGAATCGGCATGAACCTCAGCGGCCCTGATACGGAGAGCATAAAATTGACCGGCAATATTGAGTTTGATTTTCTCACTGGCCTTTCAAGCGAAAACAACCAGGCCCCTCGCCTGCGTCATGGTTATATGAAGGCATACTGGCCTGCCTCCGATTTCAGCATTCTTGCAGGCCAGAGCTGGGATCTTGTCTCTTCACTGATCCCTTTTGTGGATGATCCTGCCCTGATGTGGAGCGCAGGAAATATTGGTTCCCGCCACCCACAGTTGCGTCTCACCAAAGGAGTTGCAACCGGAGAAAAAAGCCGCATGGAACTGGCTGTGGCTGCATCGAGAACGATCGGAGACAAAAACACGACACCGGGTGTGATTGCAACGGATACAGGCAAGGATGCCACGATGCCAACCATTCAGGGACGCATTGCTCTTTCCCTACCGCTCCTGGTGGAAAGTCAGCCTGCAACTATTGCCCTTTCGGGCCATTACGGAGAGGAAGAGTGGGACGCCAATAACAGTGGCAGTCACAAAACAGTTGACTCATGGTCATGCAACCTGGAACTCTCCATGCCATTAAGCAAAAAAATGACGCTGGCGGGAGAGTATTTTACCGGTTCAAACCTCGACGACTACTGGGGTGGAATAAGCCAGGGCGTCAATACCAGTACGCTTAAAGAGATCCGTTCGTGTGGCGGATGGGCCGCACTCAGGTACACTTCCAGCCCATCAACCTCTTTCAGCATTGGAGCAGGGGTGGACAATCCCAATGATAACGATCTGGCTCTCGGTGCCCGATCACGGAATCAGAGCATCTTTGCCAATGTCATCAATAAAATAACGCCGAATTTGATACTTGGGCTTCAGCTCTCTGATTGGAAAACCGAATACAAGGGAGTGGCTGAAGGCGATGCAATCCGCGCCCAAAGCTCGTTGACCTATAAATTTTAGATCCGGCCGGGCGGGGTCTTCCCGCCCATTGTCGGGATCAATCGATGATGATGTCGGATGGCATGACGGCGAGCATCTGCAATTGGCCTGATGTCAGCAGCATTTCGTAAAAGGTGGCCATGGAGGTCAACTGCCTCTGTGGAAGGAGTTCATGCAGCACCTGTTGTTTGACGGCTGCGGCAAACCTGTCGGAGAGGCTTGCACTCCTGCCCTGCAGAAGGGACTCAAACCAGCTTTTCTGTTCGGGATAGAGGATGATTTGGAGCTTTTTGCCCATATCCATTTTAGCGAGCTGTTGTGCTGCATGAATGGCATCAAAGAGTCCTCCCATACGGTCAACCAGACCAGCCTTCATGGCACGGCTTCCGGTCCAGACCCTTCCCCCGGCAACCGAGTCCACAGCGGCAATGCTCATTTTTCTTGATGCGGCAACCTTCCCGACAAAATCATCATAGATTTCGCCCGATGCTCCAACAAATTTGTTGTAGGCCTGCCCCTCAAGCGGTTTGAAGGGCGTGCTGGCATCGGCATACTGCCCTCTGGTTACAACATCCCGACCCAGACCGATTTTTTCGGCCAAGCCGCTGATGTTGGGCTTAAGGGCATAGACACCAATGGAGCCGGTAATGGTCAGTGGCTGGGCAAAAATGGTTTTCCCTGCAAGGGCAGCCATATAGCCTCCCGAAGCGGCGACACCCGACATGGAGACCACAAGAGGTTTTTTCACAGCAGCCGAGTCGAGCATCTGCAGCATATCTGCAGAGGCAAGGGCATCACCGCCGGGACTGTCAATGCGGACAACAAGAGCTTTAACCGCTTTATCCTCCAGCGCTGCATCAAGCGAATTTTTCAGCATCTCAATATCGATACCCTCACCCATCTCCCCTGCCGAGTGAACGATCATGCCTGACATGGTGATCACCGCAATGCGCTCATCACTCTCCCCTTTTTGGGGCCAGGCAACGGCAGAACGGTAGCGGGCTCCACTGACAAAAACATCGTTATCACGGGCAAGCTCCTTTCCTGACACTTTTCTGGTCAACTGACGCTGCAACTCCCAGAAGGAGGCGATGCCATCAACCAGTCCGAGCGTTTGGGCTTTTTTGGCCGACACCAGAGGATCATTGTTGATGAGCGCCTCAAAAGAGCTTCGGCTCATGCCGCGCCGCTTTGAAACGTAACCAAGGTAATCATCATAGAACTCATCAAGCAGCGCATTGATCTGTTCGAGGTACTCCTTGCTCGCCCCGGTTCTGACAAAGGGCTCAATACCGCTCTTGTACTTTTTCCACTGCGCAGCCTGAACCTGAACTCCAAGTTTTCCAAGCGGGCTGGTATAAAAGAGCGACTCCACCTTCAGCCCATCGAGAAGAAGAAAACCGCCGCGTTCGGCAATAATGGAGTTACATGCGGTCGCAAGGAGATAATCGGCATCCTCGGCTGAGCGAAGAAATGCAGTGACCTTTTTCCCCCCCTTGCGGACTTTTTCAACAGCATCCCGTAGTTCAGCGATCTTGGCGGGAGAGGTGTGTATCCCCCGGATATCAAGAAGCACCTCCCTGACCCGCTCGTCCGCAACGGCATGATTGAGTACAAAGAGCAGTTCCTGGAGAGAGAGTGACTCATGCGAAGGCAAAAATGGGAGCGAACTGCTCTCATTGCGTACCTCATCGATCCCGCCACTGAGAGGTACTACCAGCACAAAACGGTCGGGAAGAGCCTGTGAGCTGCGATGAGCCCAGAAAAGTCCCGCAAAAATGAGGAGAGGAAGAAGCACAAGTGCAAGACAGCCATTACGAAAACAGCCGCGCCTCTTTGTTGGTGTGTTCATATCATTCATAGAGAAAACAGCTTACCTGATGTCCATTATTAATAGAAGTGAGTTCCTGAAGCCTGGGCTCTTTTTGGCTGCACTCAGCCGTTGCGGAGGGACATCGCGGATGAAAACCGCATCCTGAAGGGATATTCATGGGCCCAGGCAAATCTCCTTTCAGCAAAATCCGCTCTTTTTTTCCTCCGAATTCAGGATTGGGAATTGCCGACAGAAGCGCTCTTGTATAGGGATGCTTTGGATTGGCATAGAGTTCAGCAGATTCAGCAATCTCAACAATTTTTCCGAGATACATGACCGCAACCCTGTCGGAAATGTATTCAACAACCGACAGGTCATGTGCAATGAAAAGATAGGTCAACCCCAGATCCCGCTGGAGATCCTTGAGCAGATTGATGATCTGCGACTGAATCGATACATCAAGAGCAGAGACAGGCTCATCACAGATGATAAATTTCGGATTGACTGCCAGCGCACGTGCAATACCGATGCGCTGCCGTTGCCCTCCGGAAAACTCATGCGGATAACGGTTGCGGTACTCCCTGCTCAGACCGACCAGATCGAGCAACTCCTCAATCCTGCGTCGGGCAGCATCCCCCCGGGCAATGCGGTGAACCAGCAGTACCTCCTCAAGTACCTGGCCAACCGTCATGCGTGGATTCAGCGAGCCGAAAGGATCCTGAAAAATCATCTGGATCTCTTTGCGAAGCGCACGGAACTCATGATTGCTGATGGCAGAGATCTCCCTCCCTTCAAACATAATCGTTCCAGTCACTGTTGAGGGTCCAAGACGGATAAGGGCCCGCCCGAGAGTCGTTTTTCCGCAGCCCGACTCACCCACCAGGCCAAGCGTCTCTCCCTGCAACACCTCAAATGAGACTCCATTAACCACAGGTATCAAAAGAGGTTTTCCCAATCCACCACTCTTCCGCCCGGAAAAATGCACCCGCAGGTCGTTAACCGACAGTAACCGCCTTTGATCCATCATCTTTGACTGAACGCTGTTTATCGTATTTTTTATTATTATACTAAAACGAATGTGAATCTACCAGAACTAACCCTTTGTTCAACCTCCTCTTTTGCCCTTGCAAACTGATCATATACATACAGGAACCCTCTACGTTGTTGCAACGCCTCTCGGCAATCTTGAAGACATTACCCTGAGAGCCATAAGAATCCTGAAAGAGTCCGGGGCTATCGCCTGTGAAGATACGCGCCGTGCCTCCATTCTGCTCCGCCATCTCGACATCTCTGCCAAAAGGCTCATCAGCTACCACAACTACAATGAGCCTGCAGCTATCCGTCAAATTGTCGCACTGCTTGAAGAGGGTACCGATGTCTCACTCATCACCGATGCCGGTACCCCGGTGATCAGCGATCCCGGCTATGCACTCCTGCACGAACTGCATGATCGAGGGCTTCAGGTTATTCCGGTTCCCGGACCAAGTGCAGTGACGGCAGCACTTTCAGCCTGTCCGCTGCCCGTTAACAACTTTTATTTTGCGGGGTTTCTTCCGCATAAAAAAGGGCGCAAAAGCAAGCTTGAGTACCTCGCCGCATTGCAAACCACTTTTGTGGTCTATGAATCACCCTTCAGGATCATGAAGCTCCTCGATGAGCTCAGCAACGTCATGGCGGATGCCCGGATTTTCATCGGGCGAGAGATGACCAAAATTCATGAGGAGTATCTTACCGGAACCATTGAGGAGATGCGCCAGCGCCTTGCCGACGGCAAAACGAGGGGTGAGTTTGTGGTCGTTGTCCACCCACCCGGAAAAAAAACAGTCAAACCAGAAGAAGAAGATGCAAATCATCACTGAACCCCGCCAGATGCAGGCAATCGCTGAAAAACTGCGCCTCAACCGCCAGTTCATCGGCGTTGTCATGACTATGGGTGCACTGCACGAAGGGCATCTGAGCCTTATAAAGCTTGCCCGGCAAAGCGCTGGCACCGTTATACTCACCATTTTCGTCAACCCTTCCCAATTCGGAGCGAACGAAGATCTCCATCAATACCCCAGACCATTCGAGCAGGATGTTGCCCTTGCAACAGCAGCAGAAGTCGATTACCTCTTCGCACCTGAAGCCGGAACCATCTACCCCGAAAACCATCAGACTACCCTGCAATGCGGCGCTCTCGGCGAACGACTGGAGGGAGAGCGAAGGCCTGGCCATTTCAACGGAGTGGCCACCATTGTGACAAAACTTCTGCATATCACCAAACCACACATTGCAATCTTCGGTGAAAAAGATGCACAGCAACTCGCTGTTATCCGCCGCATGGTTGAAGATCTCAATCTTGATGTCAAAATTATCGCTGCACCCATTATCAGGGAAGAAAATGGTCTGGCGGTAAGCTCAAGAAATATATACCTCTCAAACACGGAACGCAGCACGGCCGGCATTCTTTACCAGGGAATCTGTCATGCAGAAAAAAGCATCGCTGAGCAGAAAAAAAACCTTTCGGTAATTGCTGCCGAAATTGAGCAAATGATTGCCTCAACACCAGGATGGCGACCCGATTATGTTGTTTTTGTCGATGAAGAGCGGTTTGAACCGGCAGAAATTGCTGAAGAGGGAAAAGAGTATCGACTGCTGCTTGCGGCCTATGCGGGAAAAGTCCGACTTATCGATAACGGCAAGATCGTGGCATAATGAATGCGAGAGATCAGGTTACCGGAAGAGATTTTTTATGTTATATTTTAGTACTTGTTCATTGCCTGAAAACAACCGGACAACATTTTTATCACTTACTATCACACGATTTCCATGATTATTAACAAAGAAATTGATCTTGGACAAGGCAAGATTATCTCTATCGAAACCGGTAAAATGGCAAAACAGGCCGACGGAGCTGTTGTTGTTCGCCAGGGTGACACGATGGTCATTGCAACGGTTGTCTCAAGCAAAAAAACACCACCCCCCAATCAGGACTATTTTCCACTTCAGGTAGAATACCGCGAAAAGTATTCTGCCGCAGGCAAATTTCCTGGTGGTTTTTTCAAACGTGAAAGCCGCCCTTCAGAGAAAGAGATTCTTTCAGCAAGACTGATCGACCGTGCTCTCCGTCCGCTCTTTCCCGATGGCTATCTCTATGAAACACAGATTATTGTTACCGTTATCTCTTCCGACCAGATCAATGACGCTGACGTCCTCGGTGGCCTGGCTGCATCGTGCGCCATCATGGTCTCCGATATTCCCTTCCAGAATCCTATGTCTGAAGTTCGGGTAGGCAGAATCAACGGTCTCTTTGTCGTCAATCCTGACATCAATGAACTGGTAAACAGCGATCTTGATATCTGCATCGGCGGTACGGAAAACACCATCTGCATGCTTGAAGGGGAGATGAAAGAGATTTCCGAAGCAGAGATGCTCGACGCCATCAAATTCGGACACGCAGCCATCCGCAAACTCTGTGCTCTGCAGAGCGAAATCGCAGCAGAAGTGGCAAAACCAATCCGTCCCTTTACGCCAACAGTCATTCCGGCTGAGCTCACTGAAACGGTTCGGGTACTTTGCGAAACCCGCCTCAAGGAGCTCGCCTACACTCCGCTCAAAAAGGAAGAGCGCGCTGATCAGACAGCCGCCATCTACCATGAAATTATAGAGAGCACCATTGAGCACTTCAAAGCAACATGCAGCAGCGAAGAGTTCTCGACCGATCCGGCCAAGGCGCTCTGCATTAACCCGCATATCATTGACGAACAGATCCACATGGTCGAAAAACGGGTCATGCGCCACATGATTCTTGACGACGCAAAACGTCTTGACGGCAGAGCCCTCGACCAGGTACGACCAATAAGCATTGAACTGGGCATCATCCCGAGAGCCCACGGTTCGGCACTCTTCACCAGAGGAGAGACACAGGCTCTGGTAACAATTACCCTCGGCACGAAAAAAGATGCCCAGTCCGTTGACAACCTGACCAGCAGTGCCGACAAAAAATTCTATCTCCATTATAATTTCCCTCCCTTCTGTGTCGGTGAAACCGGAAGGCTCGGAAGTATCGGACGCAGGGAAATCGGACATGGCAATCTGGCAGAACGCTCCATCAAAATGGTTGCTCCGACAGAGGAAGAGTTCCCCTACACCATCCGTATCGTTTCAGACATCCTTGAATCGAACGGCTCTTCATCAATGGCATCGGTATGCGGAGGAACGCTGGCCCTGATGGATGGTGGTGTTCCGATTAAAAAGCCGGTATCAGGCATCGCCATGGGACTGATCAAGGAGGGAGCCTCATATGCAGTACTCTCTGATATTCTCGGCAATGAGGATCACCTTGGAGATATGGATTTCAAGGTATCAGGCACCCGTGATGGTATTACCGCCTGCCAGATGGATATCAAAATCGACGGTCTTGACTACCACATCCTTGAAACTGCCCTTGAGCAGGCACGCAGGGGCCGTCTTCACATCCTCGGCGAAATGGAGAAGGCTATCCCTTCAACCCGTCAGGAACTTGCCAACTTTGCACCAAAACTTACCAGCATCAAGGTGCCGGTTGACTGCATCGGCATGATTATCGGTAAAGGTGGAGAGACTATCCGCAGCATCACTGAAGAGACCGGCGCAGAAATCAATATTGATGACGATGGAACCATAACCATTGCCTGCTCGACCAGTGAGGGAACAAATGCCGCACTGGCCACCATAAAAAATCTGACGGCCAAGCCGGAAGTGGGTAATATCTATATTGGAAAGGTGCGCGACATTCGTGATGAGCTCGGCGCTTTTGTGGAATTTCTTCCCAAAACCGATGGACTGGTCCACATCTCTGAAATATCGAGTGAGAGGGTCACAAAGGTCAGCGATCACCTCAAAATCGGCGAAAAGGTGAGGGTCAAACTGGTTGATGTCCGCAAGGATTCCCGCACCGGAAAAACCCGTTTTGCCCTTTCCATAAAAGCGGCTGAACAGGATGCACCAAAAGAGAACGGCGCAGAGAACAAGTAAATGCAACATGACGTCAAAAAGCAGTGCAGATTTATTCCTGTACTGCTTTTTTTATGTAATTCTGAGGATACAACGATATTCATCAACACCCCATGAGGTACGAATTTTCAAAAACAGAAGCAAAATGGCAGGCCTGGTGGAAAGAGCAGAACACCTTTAAAACAGGTGATGATGCTGACAAACCAAAATATTATGTTCTCGACATGTTTCCCTATCCCAGTGGCACCGGGCTCCATGTCGGACATCTTGAAGGGTACACCGCCTCAGATATCACTGCACGCTACAAAAGGAGTTGCGGCTATAATGTGCTCCACCCTATGGGATGGGATGCCTTCGGACTTCCAGCAGAACAGTTTGCCATCAAAACAGGAACCCACCCGAAAACAACCACTGAAGAGAACATCCGGAACTTCAAGGGCACTCTTCAGGCCATGGGCTTTTCCTACGACTGGTCAAGGGAGATCAACACGACCGATCCGCACTATTTCAAATGGACGCAGTGGATCTTTCTCAAACTCTATGAGAGGGGACTGGCCTATATGTCGGAAGTGGACGTCAACTGGTGCGAAGAGCTGAAAACCGTTCTGGCAAATGAAGAGGTTGATGAAAAAATTGCCGACGGCTACACGGTTGTGAGACGCCCTTTGCGCCAGTGGGTGCTGAAAATCACGGCATACGCCGATCGCCTGCTTGCCGACCTTGATGAACTCAACTGGCCGGAAAATGTCAAACAGATGCAGCGCAACTGGATTGGACGTTCTGAAGGAGTCGAAATTGATTTTGAGCTCCGCTGCCACAACAAAAAGCTGAGAGTCTACACCACAAGGCCCGACACCCTTTTCGGTGCCACCTACCTTGTCATTTCCCCTGAGCATCCGCTTGCTGAAAAGCTCGCCACGGCCCAGCAGTTAGTTGAGGTGAAAAACTATATCAGCAAGGCAAAGCTGAAAACCGAACTTGAACGCACAGGCCTTCAGAAGGAAAAAACAGGCGTTTTCACCGGCTCCTATGCCATAAACCCTGCAACAGGAGAACCTCTTCCCGTATGGATCTCCGACTTTGTCCTGATCAGTTACGGAACAGGAGCTATCATGTCAGTCCCGGCACATGACAGCCGCGACTGGGAGTTTGCCAAGCAGTACAACCTCCCCATCATCGAGGTTATCCAGAGTCCGCATGATGTTCAGGAACGCGTCTTTGAAGAGAAAGAGAGTATTTGCGTCAACTCCGCCAACAACGAAATAACACTCAACGGTCTCCCCTTTTGCGAAGCTTTCGAGCGCATGGCATCATGGCTTGAAACAAAAAAAGCGGGAGAGAGAAAGGTAAACTACAAACTCCGCGACTGGATATTCAGCCGCCAGCGATACTGGGGAGAACCAATCCCCATCAAGCATTATCATGATGGTACTCTTCGGCTGGAAACCGCTCTTCCCCTTGTTCTTCCCGAAGTTGAGGCATACCACCCCTCATCGACCGGGGAGTCTCCGCTTGCCAATATTCCACATTGGCTTTACGGAAGCGATGAGCACGGATCCTTCAGACGGGAGACCAACACCATGCCACAGTGGGCGGGAAGCTGCTGGTACTATCTCCGCTTCATTGATCCTGAAAACCAGGAAAAACTGGTCGATCCTGAAAAAGAGCGCTACTGGATGAACGTCGATCTCTATATCGGCGGCGCCGAACACGCTGTCCTTCACCTGCTCTATGCCCGATTCTGGCACAAGGTGCTCTTCGATCTCGGTGTTGTCAGTTCCAGGGAGCCATTCAAAAAACTTTTCAACCAGGGAATGATTCTTGGTGAAGACAATGAAAAGATGTCGAAATCACGCGGCAACGTCATCCCCGCCGACCACGTTCTTGAACGCTATGGAGCTGATGCTGTGCGCCTTTATGAGATGTTTTTGGGCCCCCTTGAACAGGTCAAGCCCTGGAACACCAACGGCATTGAAGGCATAAGCCGCTTTCTGTCGAAAGTGTGGCGACTGGTTTATGGGGAACATGAGGAGTCGGCGACACTGCTGTCTGAGGAAGCCATGCCGGAAGAGCTGCTCCGACGTATGCATAAGAGCATTAAAAAGGTTGGCGAGGACACGGAACAGCTCAAATTCAACACGGCTATTTCCGAAATGATGGTCTTTGTCAATGAACTGCAAAAGTCGGGATGCAAAAACCGCTCTGCAATTGAAACGCTCCTTGTGCTGCTCTCACCCTATGCACCTCACATCACGGAAGAGCTCTGGGAAAGCATCGGTCACAACTACTCAATCAGCCAGGCACCCTTCCCTTCATTTGATCCAAAACTTGTCGAAGAGAGCATTTTAACCATCGCCGTCCAGATCAACGGAAAATTGCGAGGCACCTTTCTTGCCCCGGCAAAAAGCCCGAAAGAGCTGCTTCTTCAGGAAGCAAAAAAGACAGAATCGGTATTCAAATTTCTTGACGGACAAACCATACTTCGCGAAATTGTTGTTGTAGACAAACTGGTTAATTTTGTTGTAAAAAAAGAGTGACTTTCCTCTATATTAACAACTGTTATTGTCCTGTAAAATTATTTTATGTAAAATTGGCAGAGAATGCATAAAACTCTCTGTCCGGCTTTTTATCTCCGTTTCAACCAGTTATTTTCCACGTTCCTGATTTCCTGTAAAAGGGGTGAGTATCCTTTTTTTTAACACACAAAACATGGGTATCAATGGCTACAGAAGAAACAACATCCAACGCACAGCACACCGAAACCTCGTCTTCTGGAGAAGAGTCGATCAGCTCTGTTCTGTCTGAAAAGCGGAAATTTCCGCCTTCGGCAGAGTTTTCGAACAATGCCCATATCTCCTCAATGGAAGAGTATGAGAAACTCTATGCTGCCGCTGAAGCCGATCCGGACGCTTACTGGGGAGGCATTGCTGAGCAGTTCCACTGGTTTAAAAAGTGGGATAGCGTTCTGGAGTGGAATACTCCCTATGCGAAATGGTTTAACGGCGGTAAAACCAATATCTGCTACAACGCCCTTGATGTCCATGTCAACAGTTGGAGAAAGAACAAAGCTGCCATTATCTGGGAAGGAGAAGAGGGTAACCAGCGGGTTCTGACCTATGGTGAACTGCACCGCCAGGTCAGCAAATTTGCAAACGTCCTGAAAATCGCCGGCATCAAGCCAGGAGACAGAGTTGCAATCTATATGGGCATGGTTCCGGAACTGGTCATCGCCGTTCTCGCCTGTGCGCGTGTCGGAGCAGTCCATAACGTTATTTTTGCCGGTTTCTCTGCTCATGCCATCACTGAACGCGTTAACGATTCACGCGCCAAGATGGTCATCTGTGCAGATGGCACAAGACGCCGCGGCGGTTCCATTAACCTGAAAAATATCGTTGACGAAGCTATCGTCAATACGCCGTCAATACGAAGCGTCATTGTCCTGAAAGTTACCGATGAAGAGATCCACATGCATAACGGCATGGACCATTGGTGGCATGATCTCATGGGCCTTGCCGCTGATGAATCCGAACCTGCAGAACTCGATGCAGAACATCCGCTGTTTGTACTGTACACCAGCGGTTCAACCGGCAAACCAAAAGGTATCCTGCACACCACCGCCGGATACATGGTCCATGCTGCAAGCTCGTTCAAATACGTGTTTGATATCAAAGACGAAGATATCTACTTCTGTACGGCAGATGTCGGCTGGATCACCGGGCACACCTACATGATATACGGCCCGATGCTTAATGGAGCAACCATCCTGATGTATGAAGGTGCACCAAATTATCCGCAGTGGGACAGGTTCTGGGATATCATCAACCGCCACAAAGTTACCATCTTCTATACCGCGCCAACCGCTATCCGCGCCTTTATCCGCGCCGGAAATGAATGGGTCACCAAACACAACCTCAGCTCGCTTCGCCTGCTCGGAACCGTAGGAGAGCCAATCAACCCCGAAGCATGGATGTGGTACCAAAAAGTTGTCGGACAGGAAAAATGTCCGATTGTCGATACCTGGTGGCAGACGGAAACAGGAGGCATCATGGTCTCTCCCCTTCCAGGCGCAACCCCGACAAAACCCGGCACAGCCACTCGTCCCCTGCCTGGCATCATGGTTGATGTTGTCCGCAAGGACGGTACCCCGTGCGAAGCCAACGAAGGCGGATACCTTGTTATCAAAAAGCCATGGCCATCAATGCTCCGTACCATCTACGGCGACAATGAACGGTATGAAAAAACCTACTGGTCTGAATTCCACGACATGTACTTTACCGGTGATGGCGCCCGCAAGGATGAGGATGGCTACATCTGGATCATGGGTCGAGTCGATGATGTGGTCAACGTTTCAGGTCACCGCCTTGGCACCAGTGAGGTCGAAAGCGCGCTGGTATCCCACGAGGCTGTTGCAGAGGCCGCCGTTGTCAGCCGTCCTGATGAACTCAAAGGCAATGCCCTTGTAGCCTTTGTGACCCTGAAAGATGAATATGTCGGTGACATGACGCTCCGTGAAGCGCTTCGCAACCACGTTGCCAAGGAGATCGGACCTATTGCCAAACCCGATGAGATCAGATGGGCCAAAGGTCTTCCAAAAACACGCAGCGGAAAAATCATGCGTCGTCTCCTTCGTGAGCTTGCCACAAGCAACGAAATCAAGGGAGATGTCACGACACTTGAGGATTTCGGTGTTCTTGAAAACCTCCGCGATCAGGAAAACGACTAAGCGTTCCCGCTTGCTCACTCTTCGATCGCCCGATAAACAACAGAAAGCGCAGCTTAGACTGCGCTTTCTGTTTTTCCGGCCTTTTTCCCCCGTCGGCGCCCGCCTGCACAAGATTTTACCACAATCAGCGTCGAATGTGGCGTTCATCGAACTATGCCTTCACGAAATCATAAAACAAACAAAAAAACAAGAGAACACAACCATGAGCGCACCAATGAAATCATGGGCCACACCGCTGGCCACCGGAACCTTTGTCATTCTTGCCGTAACAGGCATCCTGATGTTTTTTAAAATTGAAGCTGGATACACCAAACCTGTTCATGAATGGCTGAGCTGGGCAATGGTCGCGGGTGTTCTGTTACACATCGCAGCAAACTGGAAAGCCTTTACCGGCTATTTTACGCGAAAACCTGCTTTGGCCATTATCGGCGCTGGCCTGCTTATTACCATACTCAGCATAGTTATGCCAGCCCGAAATGAACAGAATCCAAGAATGAAAATGACCAGAGCGCTTGAGAAGTCGAAACTTGAAACCGTGGCAGTTGTCGCCGGGCAAAAGAGTGAAAGCATTATCCTGAAACTTGAACAAAAAGGGATTGCTGTGGAGAGTTCAGCCATGTCCATCCGTGAGATTGCTGCAAAAAACGGGAAAAAAGAGATGGATGTTCTTGCCGTCATTTTCAATTAACCCACTTAACCGCATGAAAAAAGGATGCACCCTCAACGCATCCTTTTCTCTCTCACCTGAAGATTGAGCGCCGCGAAAAATTATTCAATCAATTAAGCTGCACAATCGTAAAGTTCAGAAATGAGGCAAACGTCACCCACATGAGGTAGGGAATCAGCAGATTGCCAGCCATCGGAGAAACAGCACGGAATTTCACAATCGTCAACACAATAGCCAACCAGAGCAGGACAATCACCACCATCGCAAGCACGGGAGAGTGCAGTCCAAAAAATGCTGCCGACCAGCCAAGATTGAGTAAAAGCTGGGCACCGAAGACAATCAGAGCCCCACGAATCTTTGTCTCTTTGGAGTACTGCTGAACAACAAGATAAAGCGCAATACCCATGAGCAGAAAAAGCAGGCTCCATGCAGGAGGGAAGAGCCAGTCCGGCGGATTCCATGAAGGTTTGTTCAGCACATGGTAGTACCAATCAGAACCCGGTACAGGAGTAAAGGTGCTGCCGGCAAAGGCGAAGACGAAACACAACCCGATACAGAGCGCAAGTTTCGGAATATTGACATTCATGACATCAGTGTTAAAATTATTGAACTGAACACCTTAAACACAAGGAGCCTTCCGATAATTCCCTGCAGAAACAAGAGGACTGAGACTTATAGGTACTCTCTCCGGGAAATGCTATATTGACGACCACTTCAACTCCAACCCATACTGTTGCATGAGAGCTCAAAGTAAAGAACTGCAGACAGCCATCAGGGCGGCTCATGCTGCGGGAGCTATAACCCTTGAAAAATTCGGAGAACTCTCCCATCCCGAAATCCAGGTAAAAGAGTTCAAGGATTTTGTCACCGACGTCGATAAAGCCTGTGAAGCGGCAATCAGCTCAATTATCACCGAAAACTTTCCCGAAGACAGCATGCTCTGCGAAGAGGGCACCATCATAACCGGCACTTCAGGAAGAACATGGATTGTCGATCCTCTTGATGGCACGCTTAATTTTATTCACTCTTTTCCCGTTTTCTCAATCAGCATAGCGCTCAAAGGGAGCGATGATGAGCTGCTCACCGCTGTGGTCTATCAGCCAGTTCTCAAAGAGCTTTTTACCGCCGAACGCGGTCAGGGAGCTTACCTTAACGGAAAAAAGATCACCATATCAAGCCGCACGGACAAAGAGAGTTTTCTCATTGGAACCGGCATGCCCTTCAAGGAGTATCACTACCTCGAATCATACATCGGCATGCTCAAGGAGGTTATTCATGATTCTGCCGGCATTCGGCGTGCAGGCTCAGCAGCCCTTGATCTTGCCTACACCGCCTGTGGCCGCTTTGATGGCTTTTGGGAATACAAACTCTTTCCGTGGGATTTTGCTGCCGGTGTCCTGCTTGTCCGTGAAGCAGGAGGTACCATCACTGACTTTAGTGGGGATCCTGATGTTTTTCTGAAGCAGAGTATTATTGCAGGCAACAACATAACCCACCCTCTTCTGCTTGAAAAAGCGCTGAAACATTTCACATAAAAAAACCAGTACCAGACAAGACCCTGCAACCAGGCTGATTTGAAGAGGAATCAGTTCTTTCTTATCTTCAGGGCCTGTATAGTTTTTCATTATAACAATCAGTCTTCATTTCCTGCACGGATAACCGAAACAGGAGCAACAATTCCACTATGCTCATTCTTCAGCGTACACTTCAAAAAGAGGTCTCTCTCTGGGGTTCCGGACTTCACACCGGCAAAGAGTGCATGATTACCTTCAAACCTGCACCAGTCAACTATGGGTATCGTTTTGTGCGTACCGATATCGACGACAGCCCTGAAATACCAGCCCTGATCGAGAATGTCGTTGATGTTCTGAGGGGTACCACCATCGGACTCAATGGTGTAAAGGTGCACACCACCGAACATGTTCTCGGAGCGCTTTACGGCCTGCAGATCGATAACTGCCGCATCGAAATAAGCGGCCCGGAACCTCCTGTCATGGACGGAAGCTCACACCCTTTTGCCGCAGCGCTGATCGAAGCCGGGTTCAAGGAACAGGATGAACCAAAAAATTACCTGGTCATCGATGAAACCATTGAATACCATGATGCCAACAACAGCGTTGATATTGTAGCCCTGCCTCTCGACAGCTTCAGAATAACCGTCATGGTTGACTACAAAAACCCGGCGCTTGGCTCGCAGCACTCCGGCCTCTTTGATCTGGACAAAGAATTTGTCAAAGAATTTTCATCCTCCAGAACATTCTGCTTTCTCAGCGAAGTGGAAGCCCTTGCAAACCAGGGAATCATCAAGGGTGGTGATGTCGACAACGCTATTGTCATTATCGACAAAACCATGTGCGAACAGGAGCTTTCCGATCTTGGCAAAAAACTCGGTATTGAGAGCAAAAATCTTGTACTTGGTGACAATGGCATCCTCAACAATCGTGAACTTCGTTTCAAGAACGAACCTGCGCGCCATAAACTGCTCGACCTTCTCGGCGACATCGCACTTCTTGGTATGCCACTCAAGGCTCAGGTGCTCGCGGCACGTCCCGGTCATGCATCGAATGTGGAGTTCGTAAAGCAGCTCAAAAAATATGTCGATCGTAACAAGCTTGCCCGACAGTTCCAGCATGAAAAAAAAGCCGGCGTTATTTTCGACATCAATGCTATTCAACAGATCCTCCCCCACCGCTACCCTTTTCTGTTGATCGACAAGATTATAGAGTTCAAGCTTGACGAAAAAATTGTATCGATCAAAAACGTCACCATCAATGAGCCGTTTTTCCAGGGCCATTTTCCCGGAAATCCCATCATGCCCGGCGTTCTCATCCTTGAAGCCATGGCCCAGACGGGCGGCATCATGATGCTCAACGGCAATGATAACATCAAGGAGAGTGTCGTGCTCTTCATGGGTATCGACAAGGCTCGATTCCGCAAACCCGTGCTTCCGGGCGACACACTTGTTATCGAAGCAATCCTGACCAACAAGCGCAGAAACATCTGCCAATTTGACGCCAAAGCCTATGTAAGGGGAGAACTTGTATGCGAAGCTTCCCTCATGGCCACGGTTGCACCAAAGAGCAAGTAATGGAATAACCCAGTGTGCATGAAGCGTGCCCTGTAGCAGAATTGGAGCAGGGCGCTTCGGAGCACACAACAGATACCCCGGCGCCCCTCTCCGTCTGAGGCCTGAAAAACAGCAGCCTGTGCTCTGCTGCAAAACAGTTCTCTCCCTGGCTGACCACACGGACTCCACATTCCATCAACAAGTTATCCACATTTTGCAACCAACGCCATAAAGCGTGTTAATGCAATTAACATCATATGAAGAAAGAGGTTCCCGTATCGTTACGTTAAAATCCCGTCTTCACAGAAAAAGTTATCCATATCAGGATAAGCATAATGGTGACTATAAAAAACAGGGAGAAATGAAACCGAAAATGAAGGGAAAAGCCCTTTCAGGGAATGAAAAAGAGCTGCTGAAACTCAGGCCCGATACTCCAGCCCCTTGTGAATTTTATAAAACCTCAGGCAGTAGAGAACAAACGAGTAAAAGAGCATAAGCGTCGAGAGATATAAAAAAAACTCTTTGACCAGATATTCCCTGAAAAACGGATGAGGCCAGACCATGGCAATAAAGAGCATGGAGACAAAACCCACCGCCCATTTCCCCGGCCAAAGGGATGTCGTCACCACTGAATGACGAAATTTCACATAACCCGCTCCAATAAAAATCAGAATATCGCGGAGCACAGCAAAAAGCACAAACCATAAAGGGAGCTGCCCGACCCAGAGAAAATAAACCGCAACACTTGCAAGACAAAGCTTGTCGGCAAGGGGGTCAAGAATTTTTCCCATCTCTGAAACATCATTCGTCCATCGGGCCGCCTGGCCATCAAACCAGTCGGTCAGAACAGCCACAATCATAATAGTAATGGCTATATCAAGATGACCCGTATGAAAGTAGTAGATAAACCAGGGTATCAAGAGTATCCTCAGAATACTGAGAAAATTCGGGATATTTACGATACGACCTTCCACAGTGGTGAATTTATTTTTGAAATAACCGGATAACCATATCGGGCGATGCCCCAACAAACTGCGACCAGCTCATTCCCCCTTTTCTGCTCTGTCCTGCACTCTTAAAAGGTTCCCGGCTTCCGCCTCTCAGCAGATCACAGAGCGCAATCCCGAGGGCATCGGTAACATCGAAAGGTTCAGGAACCGGATTAAGAGCAAGCATCCTTGCGACCATAAACGCAACCTGCTCCTTGCTGGCCGCCCCTTTTCCGGTTACTGCCGACTTCACTTCGCGAGGGGCATATTCGTGCAAGAGAAGATTCCGGTTCATCGCAAGAGCAATTACGGCACCCCGTACCTGACCAAGTTTCAATGCCGACTGCACATTCCTGCTCAAAAAAACAGTTTCAAGTGCAACACATTCAGGAGCATAATCCGTAATAACTGCTTCAAGCTCCCTGTAAATCTGACCAATACGCTCCGCATGACTACTGCGAGGATGAAGCCGGATAACTCCACAAGAGAGCACCGTAAAAAACGTACCCTCCTGACGAATTACGCCGTAGCCCGTAAGCCGACTTCCAGGATCAACTCCCAGAACAACCACTCTTTTACTCGTTTAAACTGCTCATTGCACTTTCACTGATCTCCATATTCGTGTATACCGCCTGCACATCATCATTATTTTCAAATGCATCAATCAGTTTGATCACCTTGCGGGCATCCTCGGCTTCAAGCTCAATATAATTTTCGGGTATCAGATCAATTTTTGCATTCTCATACATGATAGCGGCATCATCAAGCGCTTTTTTGACACGCTCAAGATCCTTGACGTCAGTTATGACGGTAAAATAGTTCTCATCATCGCTGCCAAGATCTTCAAGACCGGCCTCGAGCAGAAGTTCCATAAGCTGATCCTCTCCGGCAGCCGATCGTGGAACATCAAGCGTTCCCTTGCGCTGAAACATCCAGGCAACACTACCGCTTTCACCGAGCGAACCATTGTTACGACTCATAATGTGACGAATATCAGCTACGGTACGGTTACGATTGTCTGTAGCAGTCTCAATAATCAGCGCAATCCCTGCAGGACCATACCCTTCATAGGTAATCTCATCCCAGGTTACCCCCTCAAGCTCTCCCGTTCCCTTCTTGATGGCACGCTGGATATTGTCCATCGGCATGGAATTATCCCTGGCCGTATCGATTGCAAGCCTGAGACGAGGATTACCCGCTGGGTCACCACCACCCATTTTTGCTGCAATCGTAATCTCCTTGACCAGTTTGGTGAACAAACTGCCTCTTTTTTGATCGGTTACCGCCTTTTTTCTCTTAATGGTTGCCCATTTGCTATGTCCTGACATAATAAAAAATGCTGATTTATTATTCCTCCAGATGCCCGCCTATGATAATAGATTTATTTTCTTTAAATAAAATCAAATCTGACGGTATTCCCGCAAGTTAACAACAAGAAAAAACAATGACAAACTTGATGACCGCCTACCAGGGTGAACCAGGAGCATACAGTGAGATCGCCGCACTCCGGATTGGAGAGCCAAAACCCTTCGAATCATTTGACGAGGTCTTCGCGGCTGTTGAAAACCAGAAGGTTCATTATGCCGTCATCCCCATTGAAAATTCACTTGGAGGCAGCATTCATCATAACTACGACCTTCTGCTGCAGCATCCCGTCACCATTGTGGCAGAAACCTTCGTCAAGGTAAAACATTGCCTGCTTGGCATTCCCGGTTCATCCACAGAAAGGGCTTTGAAGGTACTTTCACACCCACAGGCATTGGCCCAGTGCCGAAACTTTTTTGCCACTCACCAACACCTCAAAGCTGAAGTTGCCTATGATACGGCGGGAAGCGCAAAAATGATAGCCGCTGAAAAAGATCCCGGAAAACTTGCCATAGCATCAAAAAGGGCAGGCGAACTCTACGGACTTGAGATCCTCCAGGAAAATCTGGCCGACGAGGAGTGGAACATTACCCGCTTTTTCTGTATTGCACATGCGAAAAATCCGGAAAACCCGCTCCCTGAAACAACTGCGAAGAGCGCACAGCACAAAACATCAATCGTCTTCACGCTCCCCAACGAACAAGGATCACTGTTCAAGGCACTGGCAACATTCGCCATGCGTGATATTGACCTGACCAAAATCGAATCGAGACCGTTCAGAAAAAAAGCCTTTGAATATCTTTTTTATGTTGATTTTATCGGTGATCAGAACGATCGGAATATCCAGAACGCCCTTTGCCATCTCAAAGAATTTGCCACCATGGTCAACGTCCTTGGAAGTTATGGAGTGATTGCAGAATGAATAATCGGCAGCTCGACTTCTTCCCGCCAGCCAATCCGGAAGAGAGAATCAAGAACCCGGCAACCATCACAAAAAAACCAGCACTCTTTCTGCTCGACGGCATGGCCATCGTTTACCGCTCCTTTTATGCCCTGCAACGGACGGGCATGACAAGTCAGGAGGGCATGCCGACCGGAGCTATTTATGGCTTTGCATCCACATTGCTTAAAATCTTTGAAACCTACAGGCCACAATACCTTGCAGCGGTATTTGACAGCAAGGAAAAAACCTTCCGACACGATCTTTATCCTCTTTACAAAGCCAATCGACAGGCGCCACCCGAAGATCTCATCATGCAACTTGACGCCATTTTCAAGCTGCTTGAAGCGTTTGATATTCCGCTCATTAAAACCCCGGGATACGAAGCGGACGATCTTATTGGCACCGCCTCCCGTAAATTCAGCCCAATGTGCCAGGTCTATATTGTCACCCCCGACAAGGATCTTGCCCAACTGGTCCATGAGGGAGTAAACATCCTCAAACCCGGCAAAAACCAGAATGAGCTTGAACTGCTTGGGAAAAAAGAGATTATCGAACAGTTCGGGGTTCCCCCTGAGCTTTTTATCCCGTTCCTCACCCTCACCGGCGACACCTCCGACAATATTCCCGGAGCAAAAGGGATTGGCCCGAAAACCGCCATCTCCCTGCTTGACCAATACGGTTCCCTGCAGAATATCTACAACCATCTCGACACGATCTCCCCGAAAAACCGCCAAAGCCTTGAAGCATTTCAACCCACGCTTGATCTGATAACACAACTGGTCACCATACGCACCGATTTACAGATCGACGTTACCCTGAAAGAGCTTGCCTGCGGATTACCTGACCCGGCAAAGCTTTTCCCGCTGCTGCAAAAACTCGGTCTTAAAACCATTTCCTCAAGAATATTGGCTCTTTTTGGCGAGCTTCAGCAAGCGCCCTCAGCAACAGCTCCGCTCCATGAGGAACCCTCCTCCCCTTTTCATGAAGAAGAGCCCGCTCTCCGATCACCCCGGGAGAATGCCGACTATGCCCGTATCGACACAGTCGATAAACTGATGGAACTGATGGAGTCTCTGCACGATGCCCGGCATATTGCCGTCGACACGGAAACCACCAGTCTTGACACCTTTGAAGCCGAACTGGCAGGGATATCGATCGCGGTTGAAACAGGAAAAGCGCGATTTATCTCTTTCGCGCAGAGCGCCCTTGACCGGGATAAAACAGTCGAAATCCTGAAACCGCTCCTTGAAAATCCATCCCTGCCGAAAATTGGCCAGAACCTCAAATATGACATGCTCGTTCTCAAAAAATACGGCATAGAGCTCTCTCCTGTTGCATTCGACACCATGCTTGCGAGCTATGTGCTCAATCCTGAAGAAAAACATAACCTTGACGACCTGGCCGCCCACCACCTCGGCTACCGAACGACAACCTTTGATGAATTGGTTGGAACCGGAAAAACAAAACAGCATATTTTCGAGGTTGATCCCGAAAAGCTCTCAGACTATGCCTGCCAGGATGCCGATCTTGCTCTTCAGCTTGAGGGTGTTTTCCGCAAAAAACTCGACGGAGAAACTGAACTGCTCTGGCTTTGCGAAAACATTGAGTTCCCGCTGGTCACAGTCCTTGCCGAAATGGAATATGCCGGCATATGCATCGACACCCACCATCTTGAAAAGGCTTCCGAACGGGTTAAAAAAGAGCTCGAGCTCCTGACAGAAACAATTTATGCTGCAGCAGGCTCCGCCTTCAACATCGATTCCCCCAAACAGCTTGCCCATATTCTCTTTGATCTCCTTGCGCTTCCACCAAAAAAGAGAACAAAAACAGGCTATTCAACCAATGTTGAAGTGCTTGAGGAGCTTGCGACACTCTTTCCCATCGCACGTGACCTCCTCGAATACCGAAGCCTGCAGAAACTCAAGAGTACCTATATCGACGCCTTGCCAAAAATGGTCAATCCTCTGACAGGTCGGTTGCATACTACATTTAATCAATTCATCACGGCAACTGGCCGACTCTCCTCTTCCAATCCAAACCTGCAAAACATACCCATACGCAGTCCCCTCGGCAAAGAGATACGCAGGGCATTTATACCTTCAACACCTGAAAACTGGCTACTCTCTGCAGACTATTCGCAGATTGAACTCAGAATTGCTGCAGAAATTTCCGGAGATCCTCAACTCCTCGAAGCATTCCGCAACCGGGAAGACATTCACACCGCAACAGCAAAGGTAATTTTCGACACCGATGAAATTACCAGCGATATGAGACGCAAGGCAAAAGAGGTGAATTTTGGAGTTCTTTACGGCATCATGCCATTTGGCCTCTCACGAAGACTCAATATTCCCCAAAAAGAGGCCAAGGCCATTATCGACACCTACATCTCGAAATATCCCGGGCTCTTCAAGGCATTGCAGGAAATTATTGTAACCGGAAGGGAAAAAGGGTATGTCACAACGATCCTCGGACGTCGTCGTTATCTTGCTGATCTCAACAGCAGGAATACCAACCTGAAAAAAGCGGCAGAAAGAGCTGCCATGAATACGCCGATTCAGGGCACAGCCGCTGATATCATCAAATGCGCCATGAACCTCTGCAGCAGCAGGATGCGCCATCTGAACATGAAATCAGTCATGCTTCTCCAGGTACATGACGAACTGCTCTTTGAAACCACTGATGCAGAAAAAGAGCCGCTTTCAAAACTTGTAGAACAGGCAATGATTGATGCAGCAATACGTTGCGGACTAAAAAATGTCCCTGTTCTGGTCGATACCGGCATTGGAAAAAACTGGCTGGAAGCCCACTAATCATTGAGATTATCCAAAAAAGTTTTTTTATATTTGGCTATGAATGACATTCCTGTTCAGACCAACAATCCCCGATACCACATGACTTTGAAACATCGGTTTATGGCTGTCTCAGAATACGGCAGAAACGCTAAAGAGAGCCTCTTTGCCTGCCTCTCTTCAGGAATTGTTGCTCTCTCTCTTGCCCTTTTTTCTTTCGTCATCGGGGCTCCGGCAACCCTCCTTGCTGAAGAGGCACAATCGATTGAAACCAAAACTCCAGCTCCCAGGGCAAACACGACCGAAGGAATACTCGCAAGTACGGAACAGATGATTGAACAGCTCATCCTGCAGATAGATCGTCAGAGAAACAACGCCACCGAATCAAGAGTGCAGAGTGAAGAGCCCACTTCAACCTCCTATTTTTCCAGTATACCCAACATCAGGCCTGTCAGTGGCGCGATTACCAGCGCTTTTGGAAAACGGGTACACCCAATCTACAAGGTTACCCTTTTTCACTCAGGCATTGATTTTTCCGCTGCTGAAGGCACAAGGGTGCAGTCGACAGGTGACGGGGTTATTGCCTATTCGGGATATGACAGAGGGTACGGACAAAAAATAACCATCAATCACGGTTTCGGCTATCAAACCATCTATGCCCATCTCTCCAAATCTCTGGTGCGCCAGGGGCAGAGAGTCAAACGCGGTGAAATCATCGCACTTTCGGGAAATACCGGCCTCTCAACTGGCCCCCATCTGCACTATGAAGTACAGAAAGACAATGTAAAAGTCAACCCAACCGCTTATTTCTTTGATGAAAGCAATCCGGACAAGTTTATCACAACACAAAAACCTGCGCCGGAACAGAGCGACAATAACTCCTAACCTGAATAACTCAATCGACGTCGTATGTATTGGAATTTAGACCTTGCCCGTCATATAGCTGACGCTCCGTGGCCTGTAACAAAAGATGAACTTATCAATTACGCAAACAGGAGCGGTGCGCCCCAGCAGGTGATCGACAACCTGCTCGATCTTCCCGAAAGCGATGATATGTATGAGAGCCTTGATGAAATATGGCCCGACTATCCTACCGACGAAGACTTTGGCTACGGTGATGAAGAGCCATTAACGTAGAACAAAACAGGATTCATGCTTGACAAAAGCAGTATTGACTCTTATCTCCCTTCTTCTGCTCTGTGCATTTCCGGCACAGGGCAGATCGATAAGCACAGGGAAAAAACAGGTGGCCGTATCGCCATATGTGAACAACATCCACTTCAGCGGCAATAAATCGATCAGTGAGGAGGAACTTCGCCTGATCATTGTAACCGCCGAAAACCGATCCTTTCTGGGACTCGGTCTCTTCGGGGGATCCCGAAGAGCATTCAATAAAGAGGAATTTGAAAAAGACCTCTTCCTCATCAAGAAACTCTACACCTATAAAGGCTTTTTTTTTACCGATCTGGATACCACCATTGTCAGGAAAAACGGTGGGAAAAAATTGGATATCAACATCCGTATCCGGGAAAATAATCCCTCAAAAGTTGACTTCATCACGTATGAAGGACTGGAAAAGATTCCTGCAGAACTCAAAACAGATTATCTCCACAATAAACGGCTCAACGTCAACGATGTATTCTCCGTTGAGAGACTGATTGAAGAGCGTGATCGAACCATAGCATTTTTCAAAGAGTACGGCTTTTCTTTTTTCCATGAAGACAGTATCCGCATCAAGGTTGATACCGTTGGAACCCGCGCAGGAGTCCTTTTTCGGCTCAGTTTGCCAAAACAGTTACACTATGGAGCCATCACGGCTATCGTACACAACCCGGTCAACAGCGACACCACACCAAAAACAAAAACCTATACAAAAGAGAACATCAGCGCAACCATTCTCGGTAACCAGCACATCTCCCCACATCTGATCACCTCGGCTATTGAATTCCGCCCAGGCGACATAACCCGAAAAAGCCTCGAACAGAGCACCTTGCAAAATTTTGGAGCAACCAATCTCTTTTCATCCATCTCCATCAGCCCTGACTCGGTACAAGCCGACAAACTCTACACCACCATTCACCTTGAAACGGCACCCAAGCATCAGATAGAACCAAAAATATTGGTTGATAACCGATACGGAGCCCTCTTTTTCGGCACCTCCCTGGCCTATGAAAACAAAAACCTGCTCGGTGGGGCTGAACAGTTTCGTGCATCCACAGAATACGGCACACAGGCCGGTTACAACAATAAACTCCTGCAAAACCTTGACACAGACCAATACGCGAGAGTTATTCCTTATGAGTTTGGCCTGAAAAGCTCGCTTGTCTTGCCCGTTCTCAAAAAACCGGGCAATTTCTACGCAACAACAGTTGAATATGCAGCAACAAAACTCCCGGTACTGCTCTCAAACAAAAACGGACTGCTCCGCGCAACCTACAGCGCCCGCCTGAATCCATCATCGCGCCTGAATTTTGATTTTTTTGAATTTGAATGGGTTAAAAAAGATTCCCTCAAAGGATTCAAACAACTTTTTGAAACTGATCTTGCCTATAATATCGGCATTGACCCCTCCAATGAAGCCGCAGTGAACGCCGGAATTGACAGCCTTCTTGAAACCCATGTCAACCAGACCTTCCGGCTTCGCTACAACTTCACAAACCGCCAAAGCGCTCCTGCTGAACGCACCATCCGCAACCTGGATCTCCTTCTTGAAGAATCCGGCAGCCTTGCATGGTTAATGGATACCTATTTAGACACAAAAAACTATAGCGGCTTCACTGACAAAGATCCCCAGATATTCGGTACAACCTATTCCCAATATGTGAAACTCGAAAGCGCCCTGAGCCTTGCAAAAAACTTCTCTCCACAGAGCCAACTTGCCGGAAGAGGACGTATAGGATGGATGACTCCCTATGGTAAGGCTGAAACGACCCCTGAAGAGCGCCGTTTTTATGCTGGAGGAACAAACAGTATGCGGGGCTGGCTTTTCAATACACTTGGACCAGGCCGCAGTGTGAGCAAGGTGGCTGCCAATTTCGGTGCCGACATCAAGCTTGAACTCAATATGGAATATCGACGAAAATTTTTCACCCTCTTTAATCAACCATCCGGAATCACCCTCTTTACCGATATTGGAAATATCTGGGATCGCAACGGAGTTTATGGCCTCACCCTTAAATCCCTTGCAAGAGACTTCGCCTGGGACGCAGGAATCGGACTGCGGATCGGCTCCCCTATAGGCCCATTCCGCTTTGATTTCGCCTATAAACTGCATGATCCAACGCAGGAAAAGCCTTGGCGCTTCTCTGCATTAAACATTGGTGACTACACCTTCAATTTTGGAATTGGTGAAGCTTTTTAATTATTTAACCGAATTATTTTTTTCACGATAACCAACCGGATAACCATGCCAGCACCATCGACGCTTCTTGCCCCTTCAATTCTGTCGGCTGACTTCACCCGACTTGAACACTCCATAGATATCGCTACAAAAGCTGGAGCTGACTGGATGCACTGCGACATTATGGACGGCAACTTTGTCCCCAACATCACCTTCGGCCCACTCATCGTTCAGGCTATTGCATCATGCACACCCATGATTATCGACACCCATCTGATGATAGTCGACCCGGATCGCTTCATTGAAGAGTTCATCAAGGCTGGCTCCCACCAGATAACCGTTCACCAGGAAGCATGCCCGCATCTCCACCGCACGATTCAGCTCATCAAAAGCCTCGGTGCAAAGGCTGGCGTCTCCATCAATCCAGGAACCTCGTTATCGACACTTGAATCCATCCTGCCAGATCTTGATCTTGTCCTTCTCATGTCGGTCAATCCCGGGTTCGGAGGACAGAAGTTTATTCCCTCCTCAATTGGCAAAATCCGCCAACTCCATGAGATGCGTCTGAAAGTGAATCCGGGAATGGTCATTGCCATTGATGGCGGCATAACGGAAGAAAACGGGCAGGAAGTTGTTTCGGCTGGAGCCGATGCGCTGATTGCTGGCACGGCATTCTTCAAAGCGGCCAATCCAGCACAAACGGCGGCAAAATTCAGGGCTATGACCAGGTAATCCTGCCAAGCTCGGGGCTGGTATACAGTCCCTCTCCTATCAGCACGGCATCAAACGATGCCTGCTCGATAAGAGCGATATCAGCGGAGCTTTTCAAACCACTTTCGGAAACAGCAAGAACATCAGAAGGAATAAAGGGACGAAGCGAGAGCGATGTCTCAAGTTTGAGGGAAAAGTCTTTCAGATCCCGATTATTGACACCGATGATCGGTGCGCCCTTTTCAATCGCCCTGTCAAGCTCCTTGCGGTCATGCACCTCCACAAGCACATGCAGGCCAACAGAGGCCGCCAACTGCAGGTAATCGCCAAGCTGACAGGAATCAAGCGCAGCCACGATAAGCAGAATGGCATCGGCTCCTGTCAGACGGGACTGAAAAATCTGGGACTCATCGATAATGAAATCCTTGCGCAGCACAGGCAACTGAAATGAGCGGCTCACCATCTGAAGATAGTCGATTGAACCCTGAAAAAAAGTGCGGTCAGTCAGCACAGAATAGGCCGCAGCGCCAAGCTCTCCATAGCGGCGTGCAATGTTGACCGGATCAAAATCAGGAACAATAAGACCTCTCGAAGGAGAGGCTTTTTTAATCTCGGCAATCAGCCGCAACCCCCTGCCGGTGCGCCGGAGTGCGCCGGTAAAATCACGGGTGGGCGCCAGAGAGCCCTGCAACTCAGCGTAACGACGGGCGGGATGCTCACTGGCAAGTTCCCCTACCTCCCGCTCTTTCTCCTCCAGTATCCTGCTCAGATAGCTCATAACCCCCGCTCAGACTGCTGCGGCCAGTTCCCTGAGCTTCTCTTCAAGCTCAACGATCTGGAGAATGTTATCGAGGAACCAGGGATCTATACCTGTTGACTGATGAACCTCGTCAACAGTAGCGCCAGCCTGGAATGCATAACGCAGATAAAACATCCGGTCAGCTTTCGGTATCCTGATTTTCTCAAGAATATCCTCCCTGGCAAACTTCTTCTGTTGCGGAGTCATGGCAAGGACATTCATGACATCCTTTCCATCAGAACCAAGCCCTGCCCGGCCGATTTCAAGGCCGCGAAGCGACTTCTGCAACGCTTCCCTGAAGTTTCGTCCAAAAGCCATGACCTCACCGACCGACTTCATCTGTACACCAAGACGGGCGTCAACATTTTTGAACTTTTCAAAATCCCAGCGGGGAATCTTGACAACACAGTAATCAATTGCCGGTTCAAAACTCGCGGGAGTCGTTCTGGTGATATCATTGAGGATCTCATCAAGCGTGTATCCAACAGCAAGTTTGGCCGCTACTTTTGCAATCGGAAATCCGGTCGCCTTCGAGGCCAGAGCAGAGCTGCGCGAAACACGAGGATTCATCTCAATAACCACAATACGGCCATTGAGAGGATTAATTGCAAACTGGATATTGCTGCCGCCAGTCTCGACACCTATTTCACGAATTATACGAACCGAAGCGTCCCTCAGCTCCTGATACTGGCGATCCGTAAGCGTCTGGGCCGGAGCAACCGTAATACTATCGCCCGTATGCACTCCCATCGGATCAACATTCTCAATAGAACAGACAATAATCACATTATCTGCCAGATCACGGATAACCTCAAGCTCATACTCTTTCCAGCCAATCAGGCACTCCTCAACAAGCACTTCACTGATAGGACTTTCAGTAAGGCCCCTGCGTATGGCATCATAATAGTCTGCTTTTGTCTCGGCAAAACCACCGCCGGTACCACCAAGTGTAAACGAGGGACGGATAACAATCGGCAGACCAATCTCCTCAAGCGCCTCTTTTGCCTCTTTTTCATTCCGGACAAAAAAACCTTTGGCCATCTCCAGGCCAATTTTTTTCATGGCATCACTGAAAAACTCACGATTTTCAGCTTTTCTGATTGCACGAAGCTTCGCGCCAATCAGTTCAACTCCGTTACGTTCAAGAATACCGGATTCGGCCAAACTGACCGCAATGTTCAAAGCCGTCTGGCCACCCATCGTCGGCAGAAGCGCATCGGGTTTTTCGCGTTCGATAATTTTCTGAACATATTCCGGCGTAATCGGCTCAATATAGGTAGCATCAGCAAACTCTATGTCAGTCATAATGGTTGCCGGATTGCTGTTAACCAGCACAACCCGATACCCGTCCTCCTTAAGGGCGCGGCACGCCTGGGTGCCGGAATAATCAAATTCACAAGCCTGGCCGATCACAATAGGACCGGCACCAATCACTAATATCGACTTTATATCTTCCCGCTTTGGCACGTTTTTTCGGGGTTTAATACTTGACTGAGCTTAAAAAAAAGGTAATGTACAAAATAATTGAAGAGTTTTTCTGCCCCAAAGCCAGGAGACACTATTCCAGCACACGAATCTGTTCCTGATGAACCCCTCCCGACCCCCGCCGCAGCCATGCTGTAACCTCCTTTGGTTGCGCATTCATCAGTGAAATAATAAGCAGCGTATGGCCGGGACGTGCAAAATCAACATCATGCAATGACGGAAGGGCCGGAGAATTGATATGGGAATGGTAAGAGCCGATAATTTCATATCCAAGCATTCTGGCCTCACGCTCAACATCAAGATACTCCTGGTGGGCAATCTCAAAACCCTGCTCTTTACCAAAATAGAGGCAGTTCCTGCAGGGGGCAACTTCATAGACAATATTCTCTACATTTCCCCTGTGATCACTGTTTTGAATGCCGACCAGGAGCCCGCAACACTCATAAGGCAACTCCCGAAACGCCTGCTCCTGGATAATCTCGAATTGACGCCTGGGTAGCTTCATGGCAAAACTATTGACTGAAAATTAAAGAGCCTTGGCTCCAATATCTGTACGATAATAAGCCCCTTCAAAACTGATCTTTTCAACCGCACTGTAGGCCCGATCAATACTCTCCCTGAGCGTATCCCCGAGCGCTGTCACCGAAAATACCCTTCCACCCGCAGTGACAAGTCGCCCACCCTCGTAAGCCGTTCCAGCATGAAACACCTGACAATCCTTCATGGCGGAAAGCTCATCTGCCAGAGCAACAGCCTTGCCGGTTTCATAATGGTCAGGATAGCCAGCAGAGGCAATGACAACTGTTGCCGCCGATTTCTGATACATTTCAAAAGGCACCTCTCCGAGTGTACCATCAACACTCGCCTGAAGAGCTGCAATAAAATCGCTTTTCAGCAGGGGAAGTACCACCTGTGTCTCCGGATCGCCCATACGTGCATTATACTCGACAACAAAGGGTTCACCCCGATCAATCATGAGACCGACATACAAAAAGCCGGTATACGGATACCCATCATCCCTCATACCCTTCAAGGTTGGCTGGATAATCCGCTCTTCAACCTTCTGCATCACTTCAGAAGTCACCAGCGGCGCAGGAGCATAAGCGCCCATACCACCCGTATTCTTGCCGGTATCGCCATCGCCGATACGCTTATGATCCTGTGCAGGCAGAAATAAACGGTAGCGGGTACCATCCGTCAAAGCAAAAACACTCGCCTCCTCTCCCTGCAAAAAATCCTCGATAACCACCTCATTGGCTGCATCGCCAAAAATACGCTCTTCAAACAACGCATTATTTGCCATCATGGCCTGCTCCCTGTCAAGCGCGATGAAAACCCCTTTTCCGGCACATAATCCACTTGCCTTGATCACCTGCGGAAACAAGGTCTCCGGCAATCCGATATAAGCATTGGCGGAAAGCGCATCATGAAATACATGGTACCCTGCCGTAGGAATCCCGTGTCGCCGCATGAACTCCTTGGCAAACACCTTGCTCGACTCAAGAGAGGCTGCCTCCTGTGCAGGGCCGACTATTTTTTTACCCGCACGGCGAAAGAGATCCACAATACCAAGTTCAAGCGGAGCCTCCGAACCAACAACAGTCAAGTCAATGGCATTCTCCTCCGCAAATCGAAGCAGATCATCAAGCGCAGTCACTTTCAGTGGCACATTACAAACAGGTCCGCCCATCATAGCGGTACCACCGTTTCCTGGCGCCACAAAAACTCTCTGAACACCCTCACTCTCCACAGCACATTGGCACATGGCATGTTCACGAGCGCCACTTCCTATAATCAAAACATTCATAATCTCTGTACAGGCATTTGCCCTATTTGAGCCTGTGCATTGTCTGCACAGTTTGTTAAATTACTCCCCCCTTTGGAACCATAGCCAGTATATAATCCACCGGGAATAAAATAAAGAATAAAATAAATTTTTCCTGTCCGCTCAAGTTCCCTGTATGCCATTTATTTTCAACACCTATGCCGCTCTCCCCGCTGATTTCCCGCCATCTCATTCCCTTTGCACTGAAACTTCTTTATGCAAGCCTGCGGATATCGGTCATACCAAAAATAATACAGCTTCCCGACAAAGAGGTCATCATCACCTTCTGGCATGGTAAAATGATCACAGGCTGGCTTCTTGCCCAAAGACTCTTTCCCGAAAAAAAAATAACTGCTGTGGTAAGCATGTCCGAAGACGGTAAAACTCTTGCCGATACACTTGAACGACTCGGTTTCTCGCTCATACGGGGTTCAAGCTCAAAAGGGGGTGCCGCAGTCAAACAGGCCATGCAAAAAGCCCTGCAAAACGGCAATATTGTCGCCCTTACCCCCGACGGACCACGCGGACCTGCCAATCAGTTCAAATACGGCACATTGCGCCTGGCCTCCGAAAACCACTATCCACTGGTTTTTGCCGAAATCCGTCATAAAAAAAGCTGGACACTCAAAAGCTGGGATCAGTTTGAAATTCCGAAACCTTTCAGTGAAACGTCCGTCCAACTCCACCTTATCCATCTGCCTGCATTCGAAAACGAAGCAGAGATAGAATCGTATACAAAGCAACTTGCAATCCAGCTTCACCATGCATAACCCACTCTCCATACTGCTCAGACCCGCAGCCCTTGGCTACCGGGTTATTGTGCAGCTCCGCAATACACTCTTTGACCGACAGCTTCTGCCTGCCTGGAAATCACCCGTGCCCATAGTTTCAATAGGGAACCTCTCTGTCGGCGGTACAGGAAAAACTCCGCTTGTCGATTGGGTTGTCAAGTACTATCTCTCCATCGGCTGCAAACCGGCCATCATCTCCCGAGGGTATCGGAGAGAATCAAAAGGCGTACAACTGGTCTCAGACGGACAAAAAGTCCTGCTCAGCAGCAGCGAGTCCGGCGATGAAACCGCAATGCTCGCCTGGAACAACCCCGATGCCATTGTCATTGTTGCAAAAAAAAGAAAAGAGGCCGTAAAGTATCTTGTAAAACACTTTGCAGCAAGAATGCCCTCCGTTATCATCCTTGACGACGCATTCCAGCACCGCCAAATCCAGAGAGAGCTCAATATTGCCATCATAAACGTATCAGAACCTTTTCTGAAGGCAAGAATGCTGCCCGAAGGACGCATGAGGGAACCGCTTAAAAACCTTTCAAGAGCTGACCTGATTGTACTGAACAAAATCGATGATCCGGAAAAAGCTGATGCAATAGTGCGAAAAATAAAAGAGAGAGGGACGCCACTCATAAAAGCGCGCGTTGCCATTGCAGAACTGGTCTGTTTTTCCGGCGCATTTATCTCCTCAGAAGAGGCCCCTCCTCTGACCAGCATCAGCGCACTCGCCTTCGCAGGTATCTCCTCTCCCCAAAGCTTTCTCGATAGTCTGGGAAAAGAGGGAGTAACCATTGCTGCGCACCGTTTTTTCTACGATCACGAACCTTACAGCGCAAAAAAGCTGACGGAGATATTCCGTGAAGCCGAATCCAAAGGACTTAGCCTGATCACAACAGAAAAAGACTACTTCCGAATGCTGGGACATCCCGAACTTATCCGCATTATCACCGCGCGGCCCTGTTACTATCTGAAAATCAAAACCGATATCTTCGAAGGGAAAGAGATCCTGCAGTCGATGCTTCGAAAAGCTGTGGCGATGAAATAAATTATGGATTGGTTTGTGGTGTGCAACCATAGGGGCAACCACAAGAGGTTGCCCCTACTCTTTGATGATTTTTGAAATTGCCTTGAAGCGCTCACCCTCGGCCACACGCAGCAATTCAAAGACCGCCATTTCCGTGCTGGTCAATGATGCTCCGGCTTTTTCAATACAGCGAATCCCGAGAAGCCGGTTTGCTTCCGTTCTGGACGAAACAGCATCGGTCACCAGATGGACATTATACCCAAACTCAACAAGATCAACCGCTGTCTGGTAAACACAAACATGGGCCTCCATACCGACAACAAGAATATCGTTTCGGTTAAAAGATCGGAGTTGCTTCATAAACTCAGGGGTTCCGCAACAACTGAATGAGAGCTTTTCAACAGGCACCATTCCTGGTAACAGCTCCTTCAGAGTATCAACAGTTGAGCCCAACCCTTTTGGATACTGTTCGGTCACGAGAACCGGAACATCAAGAATCAGACAAGCCCTGACCAACTTGCTGATATTGGTTTCAAGGGCTGCCGGCTGAACAACAGACTGTGCCAGCCGCCCCTGCACATCAATAACAAGCAATAACGTTTCCCTCGAACTCAGCATGGCAATACGCTCAATAAAAAACTTGAAAAGAGATAGTACTCAGTATACGGCATACAATGAAAAAAAAACAATTCTGTATCTTTTTTCAAGGGAATTATTTCAGTATCCGACTCTCTACAACCATCACACATCGCCCGCAACCCCAACGGATATTTACTATAGCATAAACGCAAAAAGGCAGGCCTGTACAACAAGCCTGCCCCCTCACTGTTAAAAACAACAGAACTTTTCTCCACATGCCACCTGCTATGGCACAAAGCAGACCCTTAGAACTTCCGTATTGCCCGTATACGCCTTATGCCAGTCAAAGCACCTGACTTTACAGAAAGAACCTTCTCTCCATTATAAAAATCCAGAGCCCACGCTTTCTGATTGTCAACCTCGGATCCGCTCCAGTAGTAGCTATAATCCCTGAACCCACCAACAATCGCCTGATTTTTATATAACAGGCTCAGCTCCTGCTGTGTCGGCAAACTCCAGCCCTTATAACCACTCAACTCAAGCCGCTCCGCCGCAGCCTTGGCCTCAGCCCAGCTTAGCGACTCCTGAGGTAAATCCTCCTTGGCCGCAACCATACCATGCTCTTCGCCCGCAACATAACCCGGATCACCCGGCTGAAGGATATAAACAACCTTCCCCCCACCATACTCATCCCCAACCTTGGGTGCTGCAAACGACACCTCGGAAACAGCCAAAACACCCAGACCCCACAGCAATAAAGCCGTAAAAAGTCTGATACCGAATTTTCCAAAAAAATGTTCCATGACCTGAATAGTTATCAATAATTAAACAAAAAAACATACTACATCATGATGATCAACCGTCAGCACTGCCAAAGGGAGAGACAAAAAAGCAAACATACTGATACACTTCATATAACATCACACTCAATCTATACACGCAATATATAACAAAAGAGGCTTTTTATAAATTTACTTTTGTTTTTTTACAGTTTTCACCCGGAAAACTCCACCCGACAGTTATTTTTATTGACACCGGTCAAGTAAAAAAAAGAGCTCCCGACCTAACCAAACTTCACGCAGATTATGCATCACCACCTTCCTAAAACTTCCGTACAGGACGAACACGCAAAGTGGCGCTCTTTTTGACAGAATTCTGAGTGCCGCCAAAAAAGTCCTGCGACCAGGCCTCTTGCGCATCACTCGATGTCGAATTCCAGTACAACGTATCCAAAAAGCCACCAACAGCCCCCTTGCTGAAAAACAGCCTGTTCAGTTCATCCTTGTCAGGCAAATACCAATCATCGTAACCATGAAGAGTCAAACTATCACAGGACACCCGTGCTTCCGCCCAACTGAAGAATCCGGGGAGATCTTCTTCAGCAGCAATCAGACCATGCTGCACCGTAACACGATTACCCGGTTGCTGACCGGGCTTTGCAATAGTGGCAACACCTCCGTCTCCAAAGCTGTCACGACCAACCATCACCACAGCCTGAGATGATGCACTTGCAGCCACAAGCCAGGCGCCAGTAAGCAGCAAAGTCAGTAATATGATAAATGCAAAAAGCTTCATAATGGCATACACTCCGTCTTCTCCAGAATGTGCACTCCCGCACTGAACTCGACCATCCTTTTTTTCAGTCTCATGACGAAAGCCCCTCCTTTTTTCACCTGTCCGCAAGAGATCGCCCCCCGACCAATTCGTCATTCCCCCCACCACAGCTCCCTGTACCATCACACCATTATATTTGGAACTCATTACAGTAAAAGGAGTAATCATCATAATCACTTTTCCCATAGATGTGGAAAAATGCTAAAATACCCGTATAATAAAAAAACAGTATTATCCGTCAATGTATATATCCTGAACGCAGCAGATATTCTTACACCAACGAAGAAAAAAAACATTGACTGGGGAAGATATAGGTATTTTTTCGCAAAATAAACAATTAAAATACGACCTCTTCGTTATATAGCCTATAACACCTTTAATCTGAAGCGGTTCGGAAAAACACAGATTGGATAGAAGGTGCTCACAACCGACTGAAGCGAGCGACTCAACGCATCACTCAACCAACAACTCATTTCCGAACAGCATAAAGCTCCATCTGTGCCTTGTAACGGTTTGGAATCCCAAAATCAGCAACGTCAAATCCTCTTTCACCAAGCAAAGCGATCAACCTCTCTCGACTGAAATTATGATAATGTTCAATCTCCATCCAATATGGATTGCATTTAGCCGCATCCATCATCCTCCAGCTTGAACACGAGAGATCAGGCAGACTGATAACAAGAACACCACCCGGCCTGACAAGCTCTGCCGCCTTGCCCAGAGCAAGCCCTGGATAGGGCATATGTTCAAGCACATCCATCATCGAAAGCACATCGAGCTTACGTTCAAAAGTACATTGCATGAAATCCCCCTCCTCCGCCTTGAAACCAAGCTCAATAATACGGCGTACCGCCTCACTGCGAGCGTCAAGCCCCAATGCGGTAAAGCCAAAATCACCCGCAGTCATAACAAGCGCACCATCACCACATCCAACGTCTACCCATGTTGGATGGGAACCATTATCCATGATACTACGATATCCTCCAAGCAGATTGAGCACCCTGTCCACGACTGGTACCCAGTTCGCTCGCTTTGCGTCCTGACTGGCGCCGAAACCTGCAAGCTGGTTTTGTTGAGCATTCCGAAAAAGTTCATCAATACCAGCCTGAGTCCAGAAGTGGCGGGTATAAACATGGTGACAACCTGGACAACGCATCCACTCCAATATACGAGGAAGCGGTTCATGCCACAGAGTGTGACGGCTGCAGTCTGCACGGCCATACAAGGAGTTCTTGCATCCACATAAGGGACAGCATGCATACTCTTGCTGTAACTGCGATATGGTTCCTGTACTGCCTTGCGCTGATGGCAGCGAAAACAGGTGATCGGGCGGTAGCTCCTGCTGATAGCGTTCGTACATCATACAATAAGCTTGTTCTATATGCCGGGTAAAACGCTTGGTATCAAACAGCGGTGTTGCAAGCCGATTCTGCTCCAGTTTACGGCGGATATTGCCCAGTTTTGCCGGATTGGAAGCAAGTTCAATCGCAAGAGCCTCATACTCCTCCTGCTTGGACGTTATGAGCTCCGGCAACTGCATCGCGTTCAGCAAACTTGCCGCCACCCTGCCAGCAAACGATTCACCAAGCAGCGTCAAGAGTGGCAAACCTGCCCACAAGGCATCGCTTGCCGTCGTGTGAGCATTGCAAGGGAAGGTGTCAAGGAACAGATCCCCCAACCGCTGCCTTGCGAGATGTTCAGCAAGCGGCATCCGTTTTGCAAATACAAGCCTGGCGGCATCAACACCCCTCTGCATCGCTTCATTCCGCAAATTATCCGCTGCTGCCACATTATCCTCAAGAAGCCAAAGCACACTCCCCTCTACCTGTCCAAGAATACGCATCCAGCCATCAAAAGTTGCCGGGGTAATTTTATTGTTATTGTTAAAACATGCAAACACGAATCCTTGCTCGGGCAAACCGCACTCTTTGCGGGTAAAGAGTTTCTCCGCAATGACGCGCTTTGTATCGTTGACCTGATAACTGTCGGGCAGATAGACGATTTTTTCTGTATAGTACTTTCGGGAGCCTTCCGGTATCAGCATACTGTCCGCAATCAGATAATCAATATACCCGACCCCCATGGTGCCAGGGTAACCCAGATAGCTGACCTGTATCGGCGCTGCCCGCAGGGCAAAAATCCCTCTCCGAAAACCTTGTGTAAAGCCTTTGAGATCAATGGCAATATCAATTTCCAAATCCCTTGAGAAGAGGACAATCTCTGCATCAGATCGAGTCCGCACATCAAAAAAATGATCAAAAGCAGCGGCAACCCTTTTTCTCATTTTATCTTGCCTGTCAGGCCCGAAAGAAAAGGCAAAAAGCTCAAACTGAGATCGATCATGCCGTTCAAACAACTCTGCCATCAAATATGCCGTAGCATGATCATGAAAATCCGCCGAATAGTATCCAATACGGATTTTTTCATGCCGAGAACGTTTGGAAATTGCTGAGGGCACCTGGGGAGAAAAACAGCTTTCCCCAACAGAGATCATAGCCACCTTTTTCTGCAAGAGCAACGAATCACTTATGGAGAGAAAAGAAAATGGCACTGCAACCTTTTCAGAGCGCTCTATTTTCTGAAAAAGTCGAGAGAGCTGACACTCGAAATCTCTCCAGTCACACATCTGCATTTTTATATTCAGGCACATTCCAGACAAAAAATCATAATCCGGCTTGAGAGCCAAAGCCTGCTCATAACTCGCCAATGCCTCTACGTGCCGCTTCAACTTCTGTAACACCACACCACGATTATAGCAAGCCTCCGCATAGTCCGGCCTGACAAGCAGAGCTCTGTCATAACTCAACAACGCCTCTTCATAGAGTTGCAGTCCCTGTAATGCAACGCCGCGATCGGAGTGTGCCTCTGCATAGTCCGGTTTGAGAGCTATCGCCTTGTCATAACTGAGTACAGCCTCCCCGTAGCGCTTCAAATACTGCAACACATTACCAAGATTTGCATACGCTATTGCATAGTCAGGATTGATAGCACAGGCTTTTTCAAAACTGAAAACAGCCTCTTCGTAACGTTTCAGCTCCTGTAACGCTATGCCCCGGTTAACGTAAGCCCTTACAGAGTCCGGATTGACGGCAATCGCCCTGTCATAACTCAGCACAGCCTCTTCATAGCGCTTCAGATCCTGTAACACATTACCAAGATTTGCATACGCTATTGCATAATCCGGATTGATGGCAAGAGCTTTTTCAAAACTGAAAACAGCCTCCCCGTAACGTTTCAAGTCCTGAAGAACATTACCGCGATGAAACCAGATACGGGCATTGTCCGCATCATTGGTCAGCGCATGATCGTAACTCAACACAGCCTCGTCAAACCGCCCAAGCTCCTGTAACATCACACCACGATTCAAGGAGGCCTCGGCATAATCGGGTTTCACGGCAAGCGCATGCTCATAACTGCATAATGCTTCATCAAAACGATGCAACTCCTCGTAGACCACACCCTGATTGTTGAGTGTAGCTGCATGGCGGGGATTGATTTTGAGGGCATGATCAAACAACACAAGAGAGTCTTCGAACCGCTTTTTTTGCACAGCAATGATCGCCAAAAGCCGCAACGCCTCAAAATGTTCCGGATCTGATTGCACGATCTCACGATAAAGAGCCTCAGCCTCCTCCAAACGGCCCTGTTGATGCAGCAAGAACGCTGAACGCAACACAAAAGCGGTATCCTCTTTTGACACTTCCCGCTTGACAACAAGATGCTCAGGCTTGCAACTCATTCTGATATCGTTCATACATCATCCTATAGAGTTCTTCCAGATTCCGGGTAAATAACAGGGTGTCAAACAAGGGCATTGCCAGCCGGTTCAGCTCCAGTTTACGACGCATATTGCCCGGTTTTTCCGGAATGGTGTTAAAATTCAATTTCCCCAACAGAGATCACGGCCACCTTGTTCGGCATGAGCAGTGAATCACTTATGGAGAGAAAAGAAAAAGGCACTGCAACCTTTTCAGATCACTCTTGTTTCTGAAAAAATGGAGAGAGCTGATACTCGAAATCTCTCCAGTCGCACATCAGCATGTTTATATTCAGGCACATTTCAGAAAAAACTCATAATCCAGCTTGAGAGCTATTGCCTTGTTCTAACCGGGTACAGCCTCCCCATAGCGCATCAAATACTGCAACACATTTCCAGAATTGCAAAACACAGACTCCGTCTTCAGTACATAACCAACACTACCCGTAATCTGCAACATTCCTTGAAAAATTTCCCACCCGCCAGACAAGTGTCATCGGCTATTTCGAGCGTAATGCCGGGTCAATCAGACAACTCGTCTCTTACAATAATCGTACTCCGATTAACTTCAGCCTCTGCTCCTCTGATTGGGCTGAATTACGAAACTCAGCTTGATCATGCTGATGACTATTGTAGTTGCCAATGATGCTCGCAACCCGTTGCATTTTCTTTTTGTTCTGTACAAGCAAACGCCACCACACTGCATCGCCAATCACGCGTATCAAGGTGCCATCGCCAAACTGATATGGATACCTGGCAAGAGTCTTGTGTAGATGGGTACGCCACATACAAGCTGGCCCAAGCGTACCGCGCGAGCCTGTACCGCTGCCCAATCGAGTGAGATCACCCGCTGGTGGCCATGCAGGAATGAATGGCAGTTCGCTGGCCGGGAATGAAGAAGCGACTGCGTCTGTCTCCTCCTGGCTGTAACAAATCTTCCAGTCACCGCCCACCAGATCGCTTCCGCTATCAAGCGCACTCTCCATCACCTCCACCGCATCCATGGCCAGTCGATCATCAAGATTCAAATTCATGACATACGGAGTTTGCACCATCGAAAGCGCAAGATTCCATTGCGCTTTCCAAAGAAAAATTGCTCAAAAAGAAACCGGTCCTGGCCAAGTTGAGAATAAAATTGCATGAGCGCTTCACAAAAATTGATAACGAAGAAAACAATACCATACGCCAAGGAATACGTCTAAACCAACTCCACATTACAGAACAACTGGTTATTGAAAGCTTAACTGAATTCGGAATTATAAATCAATTACAATGCTGCAATGTTATACCGACTATAAGCCCAACAACAACAAGATTAATAATCATTGATATAGTGCATGTTACCTGTATTGTGATCTGTACTAAAGATATTACAGCTCCGAATGTAACTGATAGGTCTGGAACATCGCAATAATGATTTCGTCCAGTAGATATTGCATTTTTTTCAAGCAATATACCATTATTAAAAACAACCACTTCATCAATTCAGGGCAGTTTCGGCCTGATCTATTAACTCTTATTGATTAATCTATTATTTATACCAACAAGACGGCAACAACAAATCATTATTTTCAGGAACATTTTTCCTGTCTGATGGATGAGGAAAGAATAATGATGGCTCCATCTCCGTTATTCTGTCTTTTCTTAAAAAAGTAAACTCTACAACCGGAGGAATTTCAAATTTATTATAGACAATAGATCTACAACAATTATTCGGATGAATATGAACAATCTTAAAATCTTTTAATATCTTAGTGAACGCCAGATTAATTAATTCCCATCCAAATTTATCAATCAAGGCATACATGCTATGAAATTCGATTACCATAATTCGAAATTTTCGAAGTATTTCGCTGCTTGTATCAAAAATGACACCGTACTCCCCTCCTTCGATATCCATTTGCAGAATGTAATCTGTTTGATTTGGCGCACTTTTCTTGACCCAATTTTCAAGAGTCATATCAGTCGAGGTTTCGGATGGCCCTAAATATTTTTTTTCAAAGTGAAACAATTTATTCTGAACAGGAGGAGCCTCCACTGAATAATCAGCCAAAAAACACGTAATCCCTCTTTTCACCAAATCAAGTTCAAAATCTACGATAGTTGATACTCCTGGCGAGAAGCATACTTTTATTTTATCCAAATCATCTGGAATCAAGTAGCCACCATCAAACTCACCCCCAATTCTGATCAAAGGATGATTAGTGGTGACTGGTTTGATCAAACGAAAAAAATGTGCTAATCGATCAGGATTAACTGATAAAACAATTTGCTTTTGCATAAAAAAACCTCAATTAATACTGTTTTCTGATTGATTATATAAACTTTTGCAACAGACAATATTAACGAACTTGAACAATCACAGGACAAGAGAGAGCCTGCAGTCCTGCATAAATCGTTGTACATGATATTCCCGCCACTTCTGAAACCATCATATCAAGAACTACGAACTTCGACTATTACCCCTGGAGCTCATCGACTATTATCACCAGGGTATCCTGCCGAAACGCTCAACCAGAGAGCGACATTCACTTTGTGATCTGGCCCTGTAATCCGGCAATGTTGCTATTTTCTCCATTCCTGCCTCAGAGTGCCTGAGACGACGCACAAGGGGTAACGCTTCCGAGTGTCTTGCCAACCGAACTGATCCTTTTGAGCTTTTCAATACATTATCAAGCCATGGCCTTACCGCAGCAATATAGCGGGCATCGACAGGAGCGGTAGCTTCAACCAGATGAATTCGAGAAACCTTCGCCAACGAAAGCCTTCCAAGCCATTCATTATCAAGATGGAAACGGTATTCCTCATTAAACTTTCCTACACTCTTCAAAACATCGGAACTCATAAACCAGCCTGATGGAGTTGGAAAATCATTTATCCTCAGCAATACATTATTTTCGTCATATTCAAGCTGTGTCGATGAGACGAATGGTGCAAATAATATCGCTTGAGCAGCAGCTTCCAGGTATTTTGGATACCACTCATCATCATCCTCCAAAAAAGCTGCAAATTGAGTATCGACTAAATCAATTGCTGCATTTAGTGCCGATGCCTGAGAACCCCCTGAGCTTTCAATACATCTCACTTTAAGCTGTTCAATTGCATTCTTTTCAAGCATCTTTCCTTTATCTACACTAACAAGAACAGTCAAGTCATAATTATCTATTGCTGTCTGTTTTTTTATTGATTGAACAGCCTTTTCAAGAAACGATAATTGTTTGGGCTGAAACCGGGAAGGGATAATAACAGTCAAGGTTTTTTTTTGCATCGCGATACGTGATCAGGAATGTTTTGAAACAAAATTATCAAGATTACGCAATCTTGATGTGATCCGGAAGAAATCCTCTCTGATATCGCTCATACATCGCATCATAAGCCGCTTCAATATTCCGCGTAAAGAGTTCGGTATCAAACAATGGTGTGGTGAGCCGGTTCTGCTCCAGTTTACGGCGGATATTGCCCAGTTTTTCCGGATTGGTGGCAACATCAATCGCAAGAGCCTCATACTCCTCCTGCGTAGAGGTAATCAGTTCCGGCAACTGCATCGCGTTCAACAAACTTGCAGCTACCCTGCTGGCAAATGATTCACCAGCGAGCGTCAACACCGGCAACCCCACCCAAAGTGCATCACTCGCCGTCGTATGGGCATTGCACGGAAAGGTGTCAAGGAACAGATACCCCAACCGCTGCCTTGCAAGATGTTCTGCAAGTGGCATCCGTTGTGCAAAAACAATCCTGGCGGCATCAATACCCCGTTTTATCGCTTCTTTTCGCAAATTATCCGCTGCTGTCACATTATCCTCAAGAAGCCAAAGAACGCTACCCTCTACCTGCCGAAGGAGCCGCATCCAGCCATCGAAAGTAACTGGAGTAATTTTATAGTTATTGTTAAAACAGCAAAAGATAAATCCTTTTTCCGGCAACCCGCACTCTTTGCGAGTGAAAACCCTTTCAGCAATGGTACGTTTTGTATCATTGACCTGATAACTATCGGGGAGATAGGCAATTTTTTCAGTATAGCCGTACCGGCAGCTTTCCGGAATCAGTGTCGGATCCGCAATAAGGTAATCAATATAATCCGCGCCCATGGTACCGGGATAGCCAAGATAACTCACTTGTATCGGCGCTGCCCGCAGGGCAAAAATCCCACATCGGGAATCCTGTGTAAAACCTTTCAGGTCAACTGCAATATCAATTTCCAACTCCCGTGAAAGGAGCGCAACCTCTCGGTCAGATTGGGTACGTACATCGACAAAGCAATCAAAAGCAATTGCAACCCTTTTTCTCATCTCATCTTGCCTGTCAGGCCCGAAAGAAAAGGCAATGATCTCAAACCGTGAGCGATCATGCATTTCAAACAGCTCCGCCATCAGATAAGCTGTTGCATGATTGTGAAAATCTGCCGAATAGTATCCAATGCGGATTTTATCATGCCGCGAGCGCTTGACAAGAAGTGGAAGTTCCGGGTTTGCGGAATATTTTTCCTGTACATAATCTGATGATACTTGTTTTTGCAACAAGAGCGAACCTATCAGGGCAAGAAGAGGAAATGGTGTTGATGCTTTTTCATGTCGCTCTAATTTTTCTCTCAGTTGAGAAACATGATGCTTAAAAGTGCTCCAGTCACAAATGTGCATCATGGTATACAGACGTACTCCAAATAAAAACTCGTAACCTGGGTTAATGAAAAGAGTTTTGTCAAAATTTATAAGAGCCTCATCATATCGCTTCAGCTCCCGTAAGGCGATGCCAAGATTAAAATAACCGTCCGCACTGTCTGGTTTAAAGGCAATGGCACGCTCATAACTCAAAAGAGCCTCATCATACCGTTTCAACTCTTTTAACACAACGCCACGATTACGGTAAGCCTCAGCATAGTCTTGTTTGATGGCAATGGCACGCTCATAGCTCAAAAGAGCCTCATCATTGCGGTTTAAGGCCTGTAATACACTGCCTCGATTGGAATACGCTTTGGCATAGTCCGGCTTAAGAGCAAGTGCCTTTTCATAACTTACAAGCGCCTCATCGTACCGTTTCAGCTCTTGTAAAGCAATACCTCGATTAGAGTAAACATGAGCATCACCAGGCCTGATTGCAAGAACCTTGTCATAATTATCGAGAGCCTCACGGTAGCGTTTTAAATCCTGTAATACATTTCCGAGATTATAGTAAGCATCAGCATAATCCGGCCTGAGCGCAAGAGCCTTCTCATAACTTAATACTGCTTCATCATAGCGTTGCAACTCCTTAAGAGTAATACCACGATTAGAGCAGGCTTCAGCATCGCCTGGCTTGATTACAAGAACCTTGTCATAACACACAAGCGCCTCATCATACCGATTCAGCTTCTGTAATGTATTTCCAAGATTATAACAAGCAGCCGCATAGTCCGGTTTGAGTATAAGCGCCCTGTTGTAACTCAATACAGCCTCATCATAACGATGTAATTTTGTTAACACCAGGCCACGATAAAAAAAAGCAGCCGCATAATCTGCTTTACGTTCAAGAGCGTTATCATAACATTGCAACGCCTCATCGTACCGTTTCAGCTCTTGTAAGGCAATACCTCGATTATTCCATACCGTTGCATGAGCGGGATTGATTTTGAGTGCCTGATCAAAGAGTTCCTCCGCTTCTGGAAAATTCTTTCTTTGAGCAGCAACAGTTGCCAAAAGCCGAAGAGCATCAAAGTGTTCCGGATTTGCACGCAAAATCTCCCTGTAAAGAACCTCGGCATCATCCAGACAACCCTGCTGATGCAGCGCCAACGCAGAGTGCAACCTGATAGAATGAGCAGGCCTATACTGGGCGGCTGTTTCAGATGCAACACTGACATCTTGCTCCGCCCTTACTCCCGGAACAGTACCCTTCATCAACGACTCTTTCCTGCCTTCCGCTGATGGTAACGATACAATATGCCCAGGAGGCAACCCCTCCTGATATCTCTCATAGATAACACCATAAGCCTCCTCGATATGATGAGTGAAACGTTCTGTATCAAACAGAGGGGTCGTCAGCCGGTTTTTCTCCAGTTTCTGCCTGATCACAGTCAACTTTTCGGGGTTGGTTGCAAGTTCAATCGCAAGAGCTTCATACTCCTCCTGTGTAGAGGTAATCAGTTCCGGTAACTGTATGGCATTAAGGAGACTTGCAGCCACTCTTGCGGCAAAGGTTTCACCGGCAAGCGTCAAAAGTGGCAAACCAGCCCACAAAGCATCACTTGCCGTCGTATGGGCATTACACGGAAAGGTGTCGATAAACAGGTCTGCCAGCCGATGCCGTGCAAGGTGTTCAGCCAAAGGCATCCGCTTTGCAAAAATCAGCCTTTCTGCATCAACACCTCTTTCAGTCGATTCCTTCCGCAAATTTTCTACCGCTTTTGGATTACCCCCAAGGAGCCAGAGAACACTTCCCTCCACCCGTTTGAGAATGCGCATCCAGCCGTCAAAGGTGACAGGAGTGATTTTATAGTTATTGTTAAAACAGCAAAAGACAAATCCTTTTTCCGGCAGCCCGCACTCTTTGCGAGTGAACACCCTTTCAGCAATGAGACGCTTTGTATCGTTAACCTGATAGCTGTCAGGGAGATAGACAATTTTTTCCGTGTAACCATACCGGCTGCTTTCGGGTATCAGTGTCCGGTCAGCAATAAGGTAGTCAATATATTCAGCACCCATGGTAGCAGGGAAACCAAGATAACTGACCTGAATCGGAGCTGCCCGCAGGGCAAACATACCGGGACGGGCGTACTGCGTAACACCTTTCAGGTCAATTGCAATATCAATTTCGAGTTCCCTTGAAAGGAGCGCAACCTCTCGGTCAGACAGGGTTCTCACTTCAATAAAGCGGTCAAAAGCAATTGCAACCCTCGCTCTCATCTCATCCTGAACCTCTGGCCCAAAAGAAAAGGCCGTGAGTTCAAAGCGCGATCTGTCGTGCCGTTCAAACAGCTCAGCCATCAGATTGGCTGTTGCATGATTATGAAAGTCCGCCGAGTAGTAGCCAATGCGAATCCTCTCATGCTGTGGATAGGTTACCATGACTGGAAGTTCATGATTCGCAGGATATTTTTCCTGCACATAAAGCTTTGCTACCTCCTTTTGTAAAACAAGTGAATCAAGAAGCGCAATAACGGGAAATGGTATGGATACTTTTTCGCAGCGCCCTATTTTTTCTCTCAGTTCACGAACATTATTGTAAAAGATACTCCAGTCACAAATCTGCATCCTTGCATACAATCGAAGTCCATATAAAAAATCAAAAGTGGGCTCAAAAGTATAAGCATTGTCATAGCTCAATACCGCATCTTCATAGAGTTTCAATTTCTGCTGAATAACGCCCCGATTGAAATAAGCTATTGCGTAATCCAGCTTGACTGCAATGGCTCTGTCATAATCCAAAAGAGCATCCTGATAACGTTTCAAGTCTGTCAAGGCATTGCCTCGATTGACGTATGCTTCAGCAAATTGAGGATTTCGTGCAATCGCCTCACCATAATTTGATAACGCCTCATCGTATCGCTGTAACTCCTGTAAAGCAAGGCCTCGACTATAGTGCGCGTCAGCGTAGTCCGGTTTGAGTGCGATCACCTTGTCATAACACAACAGAGCGTCGTCATAGCGCTGAAGCCTTTTTAACGCTACGCCACGCTTATACAAAGCCTCAACATAATCCGGTTTGATACCAATCGCTTTCTCATAGCCCGACAGCGCCTCTTCATGCCGTTCCAGCTCCTGTAGTGCAAGAGCCCGGTTATAACAAGCCTCAGCATAGTCAGGTTTAAGAAGAAAAGCCCTTTCATAACTTGATAACGCGTCACCATACCGTTTCAGCGCTATTAACGTATTCCCCCGATTGTTCAGTGTAATCGGGTGATCGGGCTTGATGGCAAGTGCATGATCAAAGAGCTCAAGAGCCTCATGAAAATTCTGTTTTTGAGCAGCAACAGTTGCCAAAAGCTGCACAGCTTCAAAGTAATCCGGATTTGAGTGCACAACCTCCCTGTAAAGAACCTCGGCATCATCCAGACAACCCTGCTGATGAAGGGCCAACGCAGACTGCAATGTGGCAAAATATGCAGGCCCTGACCGGGCGGCTGTTTCAGCTACTGCGGAAACATCTTGCTCCGACCTGGCCTTTGGTAATGCAAGAGCCATCGTCAGCAACGGCTCGCTGCCTTCTGCTGATGGTAACGATACAATATGCCCAGGAGGCAACCCCTCCTGATATCTCTCATACATAACACCATAAGCCTCCTCAAGATGATGAGTGAAACGTTCTGTATCAAACAGAGGGGTCGTCAGCCGGTTTTTCTCCAGTTTCTGCCTGATCGCAATCAACTTTTCGGGGTTGGTTGCAAGTTCAATCGCAAGAGCTTCATACTTCTCCTGTGTAAAGGTAATCAGTTCCGGTAACTGTATGGCATTAAGGAGACTTGCAGCCACTCTTGCTGCAAAGGTTTCACCGGCAAGCGTCAAAAGTGGCAAACCGGCCCACAAAGCATCACTTGCTGTCGTATGGGCATTGCACGGAAAAGTGTCGAGAAACAGGTCTGCTATCCGGTGCCTTGCAAGGTGTTCAGCCAAAGGCATCCGCTTTGCAAAAATCAGCCTTTCTGCATCAACACCTCTTTCAGTCGCTTCCTTCCGCAAATTTGCCGCAGCTTTTGGATTATCCTCTAATAACCAGAGAACGCTTCCCTCCACCCGCTTGAGAATGCGCATCCAGCCCTCAAAGGTGACAGGAGTGATTTTATAGTTATTGTTAAAACAGCAAAAGACAAAGCCGATTTCCGGCAATCCCAGCTCTTTACGAGTGAACACCCTTTCAGCAATGAGACGCTTTGTATCGTTAACCTGATAGCTGTCAGGGAGATAGACAATTTTTTCCGTGTAGCCGTACCAGCAGCTTTCCGGTATCAGTGTCCGGTCAGCAATAAGGTAGTCAATATATTCAGCGCCCATTGTACCGGGATAACCAAGATAACTGACCTGTATCGGCGCTGCCCGCAAAGCAAATATACCGGGACGTGAGTGCTGCGTAAAGCCTTTCAAATCAATTGCAATATCAATTTCAAGTTCCCTTGAAAGGAGCGCAACCTCTCGGTCAGATTGGGTACGTACATCGATAAAACGGTCAAAAGCAGTGGCCACCCTTCGTCTCATCTCATCCTGCGCGTCTGCACCAAAAGAAAAGGCAGTGAATTCAAAATTCGATCTATCGTGTCGTTCAAACAGCTCCGCCATCAGGTAAGCCGTTGCGTGGTTATGAAAATCTGCGGAGTAGTAAGCAACTCTAATTTTGTCATGTCGCAAGCACTTTGTAATAACAGGCAACAAATGATCAAGAGCTTGTTTTGCATCCACATAAATCAAAGCAGCCTCTTTTTGCTGCGACAGTGAATCACTTATTGCAAAAAGAGTAAAGGGGGACGATACCCTTTCATGATGCCCTATTTTTTCTCTCAGAAGCGATACATGATTATCAAAATCAACCCAGTCACAAAACAACATTCTTATTGCAAAGCGCATTCCCGGAAGAAAATCATAGCCCGCATTAACGGCAAATGCCTTGTCATAACTTGACAACGCCATATCGTACAGCTTCAGCTCTTCGAACACAATACCTCGGTTAACATAAGCCTCAGCATAGTCGGCCTTGATTGTTACGGCCTTGTCATAACTTGATATTGCTTCGTCATACCGTTTCAACTCCTTAAGGGCATTCCCCCAATTGTTCAGTGAGTTTGGGTGATTTGAATTGATTGTAAATGCCTGATCAAAGAGTTCCACCGCTTCTGAAAAATTCTTTTTTTGCGCTGCAATTGTTGCCAAAAGCTGAAGAGCATCAAAGTGTTCCGGATCTTCACGCAGGATCTTCCTGTAAAGAACCTCAGCATCATCCAGACAACCCTGCTGATGCAGCGCCAACGCAGAGTGCAACCTGGTAGAATGAGCAGGCCTATACTGGGCGGTTGTTTCAGATGCAACACTGACGTCTTGCTCCGCCCTTACTCCCGGAACAGTACCCTTCATCAACAACTCTTTCCTGCCTTCCGCTGATGGTAACGATACAATATGCCCAGGAGGCAGCCCCTCCTGATATCTCTCATAGATAACACCATAAGCCTCTTCAAGATGATGAGTGAAGCGCTCTGTATCAAACAGAGGGGTCGTCAGCCGGTTTTTCTCCAGTTTCTGCCTGATCGCAATCAACTTTTCGGGGTTGGTTGCAAGTTCAATCGCAAGAGCTTCATACTCCTCCTGTGTAGAGGTAATCAGTTCAGGTAACTGTATGGCATTGAGGAGACTTGCAGCCACTCTTGCCACGAAAGTTTCACCTGCCAGCGTCAAAAGAGGCAACCCGGCCCACAGAGCATCACTTGCCGTCGTATGGGCATTACACGGAAAGGTGTCGATAAACAGGTCTGCTATCCGGTGCCGTGCAAGGTGTTCAGCCAAAGGCATCCGCTTTGCAAAAATCAGCCTTTCTGCATCAACACCTCTTTCAGTCGATTCCTTCCGCAAATTTTCTACCGCTTTTGGATTACCCCCAAGGAGCCAGAGAACACTTCCCTCCACCCGTTTGAGAATGCGCATCCAGCCGTCAAAGGTGACAGGAGTGATTTTATAGTTATTGTTAAAACAGCAAAAGACAAATCCTTTTTCCGGCAGCCCGCACTCTTTGCGAGTGAACACCCTTTCAGCAATGAGACGCTTTGTATCGTTAACCTGATAGCTGTCAGGGAGATAGACAATTTTTTCCGTGTAACCATACCGGCTGCTTTCGGGTATCAGTGTCCGGTCAGCAATAAGGTAGTCAATATATTCAGCACCCATGGTAGCAGGGAAACCAAGATAACTGACCTGAATCGGAGCTGCCCGCAGGGTAAATATACCGGGACGGGCGTACTGCGTAACACCTTTCAAGTCAATTGCAATATCAATTTCCAACTCCCTTGAAAGGAGCGCAACCTCTCGGTCAGATTGGGTACGTACATCGATAAAACGGTCAAAAGCGGTGGCCACCCTTCGTCTCATCTCATCCTGCGCATCTGCACCAAAAGAAAAAGCAGTGAGTTCAAAGCGCGATCTGTCGTGCCGTTCAAACAGCTCGGCCATCAAATTCGCTGTTGCATGATTATGAAAGTCCGCTGAGTAATAACCAATACGAATCCTCTCATGCCGCGAATGCCTTTCAATGAGTGGAAGCTCATGGTTTGCAGGAAAAATCCCCTGCATAAAAATTGTGGAGACCTTTTTTTGCAATGATAGAGAATCTACTGATGCAAAAAAGATAAACGGAGGTGCAACATATTTGTGACACTCTATTTTTTCTATGATAACGGAAAGATAATGATCAAAATTGGCCCAGTCACAACTATGCATCCTCATATGCAAACAGATTCCATATACCAAAGGATAGTCTGGTTTCAGAGCAATAACTGCGTCATAACTTATGAGCGCCTCATCGTATCGCTGTAACTCCTGTAAAGCAAGACCTCGACTATAGTGCGCGTCAGCGTAGTCCGGTTTGAGTGCGATCACCTTGTCATAACACAACAGAGCATCGTCATAGCGCTGAAGCCTTTGTAACGCTACGCCACGCTTATAATAAGCTTCTGCATAATCCGGTTTGATGCAAATCGCTTTCTCATAGCTCGACACTGCCTCTTCATGCCGTTCCAGCTCCTGTAGTGCAAGAGCTCGGTTATAAAAAGCCTCAGCATAGTCAGGTTTAAGAAGAAAAGCCCTTTCATAACTTGATAACGCGTCACCATACCGTTTCAGCGCTATTAACGTATTCCCCCGATTGTTCAGTGTAATCGGGTGATCGGGCTTGATGGCAAGTGCATGATCAAAGAGCTCAAGAGCCTCATGAAAACTCTGTTTTTGAGCAGCAACAGTTGCCAAAAGCTGCACAGCTTCAAAGTAATCCGGATTTGAGTGCACAACCTCCCTGTAAAGAACCTCGGCATCATCCAGACAACCCTGCTGATGAAGGGCCAATGCAGACTGCAATGTAGCAAAATAAGCCGGCCCTGACCGGGCGGCTGTTTCAGCTACTGCGGAAACATCTTGCTCCGACCTGGCTTTTGGTAATGCAAAAGCCATCGTCAGCAACGGCTCGCTGCCTTCTGCTGATGGTAACGATACAATATGCCCAGGAGGCAACCCTTCCTGATATCTCTCATAGATAACACCATAAGCCTCCTCAAGATGATGAGTGAAACGTTCTGTATCAAACAGAGGGGTCGTCATCCGGTTTTTCTCCAGTTTCTGCCTGATCGCAATCAACTTTTCGGGGTTGGTTGCAAGTTCAATCGCAAGAGCTTCATACTTCTCCTGTGTAAAGGTAATCAGTTCCGGTAACTGTATGGCATTAAGGAGACTTGCAGCCACTCTTGCTGCAAAGGTTTCACCGGCAAGCGTCAAAAGTGGCAAACCGGCCCACAAAGCATCACTTGCTGTCGTATGGGCATTGCACGGAAAAGTGTCGAGAAACAGGTCTGCTATCCGGTGCCTTGCAAGGTGTTCAGCCAAAGGCATCCGCTTTGCAAAAATCAGCCTTTCTGCATCAACACCTTTTTCAATAGCCTCTCGCCGCAAATTCTGAGCGGCTCTTTGAGTATCCTCAAAAAGCCAGAGCACACTACCCTCAACCTGGCGGAGAATGCGCATCCAGCCGTCAAAAATGAGAGGAGTAATTTTATAGTTATTGTTAAAACAGCAAAAGACAAAGCCGATTTCCGGCAATCCCAACTCTTTACGGGTAAAGAGTTTTTTTGCAATGAGACGCTTTGTATCGTTGATCTGATAGCTGTCAGGGAGATAGACAATTTTTTCGGTGTAGCCATATTGGCTGCGTTCCGGTATCAATGTTCGATCAGCAATGAGATAGTCAATATACCCGGCACCCATGGTACCAGGGAAACCAAGATAACTGACCTGAATCGGTGCTGCCCGCAAGGCAAATATGCCGGGACGAGAGTCCTGCGTAAAGCCCTTCAAGTCAATTGCAATATCAATCTCGAGCTCCCTTGAAAGAAGTGCCACCTCTCGGTCAGATCGGGTTCTCACATCAATAAAATAGTCAAAAGCACTTGCAACCCTCGCTCTCATCTCATCCTGCTTGTCCGGCCCAAAAGAAAATGCCGTAAGTTCAAATCGACTTCGGTCATGCCGTTCAAAAAGCTCTGCCATCAGGTAGGTCGTTGCATGATTATGAAAATCCGCCGAGTAGTAGCCAATGCGAATCCTCTCATGCTGTGGATAGTTTACCATAACTGGAAGTTCATGATTCGCAGGATATTTTTCCTGCACATAAAGCTTTGCTACCTCCTTTTGTAAAACAAGTGAATCAAGAAGCGCAATAACGGGAAATGGTATGGATACTTTTTCGCAGCGCCCTATTTTTTCTCTCAGTTCACGAACATTATTGTAAAAGATACTCCAGTCACAAATCTGCATCCTTGCATACAATCGAAGTCCATATAAAAAATCAAAAGTGGGCTCAAAAGTATAAGCATTGTCATAGCTCAATACCGCATCTTCATAGAGTTTCAATTTCTGCTGAATAACGCCCCGATTGAAATAAGCTATTGCGTAATCCAGCTTGACTGCAATGGCTCTGTCATAATCCAAAAGAGCATCCTGATAACGTTTCAAGTCTGTCAAGGCATTGCCTCGATTGACGTATGCTTCAGCAAATTGAGGATTTCGTGCAATCGCCTCACCATAATTTGATAACGCCTCATCATAGCGCTTCAACTCTTTTAATGCAGAGCCACGATTAGAGTAAGCCGCAACATATTCAGGATTGAGCAAAATTGCCTTGTCATAACTCAGCACCGCTTCTTCGTATTGTTTCAGATGCTGTAATGCAAGAGCCTGATTAAAATACGCCTGGGTATAATCAGGTTTAAGTACAAGAGCGCTGTTATAGCTCAAAAGCGCCTCGTCACACCGTAACAACTCCTTCAACACATTACCACGATTAACGTATACCTCAGGATAATCCGGCTTGAGAGCAATAACAGCATCATAACTCAAAAGCGCCTCATCGTACCGCTGCAACTCCTTTAACGTGATACCCCGATTATAGTATGCCTCAACATAATACGGATTGAGTTCAGTCGCACGATCAAAACAGTGCAATGCCTCATCGTACCGTTTCAACTCCTTTAACGTATTGCCCCAATTGTTCAATAATTCCGGACAATCGGAATTGATTGCAAATGCCTGCTCAAATAGCGCAGCAGCTTCGCTGAAATTCCTTTTTTGTGCTGCAACTGTGGCTAAAAGCTGCAATGCATCAAAGTGTTTGGGATTTGCACACAGGATCTCCCTGTAAAGCGCCTCAGCTTCATTGATCCGCCCCTGCTGATGGAGCGTCAGTGCCTCCGGAAACCTCGAAGCATGATCACTTGCTGCATCACATACAAGAGCAGCCTTCTGCCCATGCCTTTCTCCTGATGATTCCAAAGCCATCGTCAGCAACTCTTTCCTCTCTTCTGCTGATGGTAACGATACAATATGCTCTGGCAGTAATCCGTCCTGATATCTCTCATACATAACACCATAAGCCTCCTCAAGATGATGAGTGAAACGTTCTGTATCAAACAGAGGGGTCGTCAGCCGGTTTTTCTCGAGTTTCAGCCTGATCAGCTTCAACCTGTCCGGATTGGTGGCAAGTTCAATCGCAAGAGCCTCATACTCTTCCTGTGTACAGGTGATAAGTTCCGGTAACTGGATGGCATTAAGCAGACTTGCCGCCACTCTTGCCACGAAAGTTTCACCTGCCAGCGTCAAAAGAGGTAGCCCAGCCCACAGAGCATCACTTGCCGTCGTATGGGCATTGCAGGGATGGGTGTCAAGAAACAGGTCTGCCAGCCGATGCCGTGCAAGGTGTTCAGCAAGAGGTATCCGCTTCGAAAAAATCAGCCTGTTGGAATCAACACCTCTTCTCGTCGCTTCCTTCCGCAAATTTTCCGCAGCTTTTGGATTATCCTCAAAGATCCAGAACACACTTCCCTCAACCTGCCGGAGAATACGCATCCAGCTATCGAAGACGAAAGGAGTAATTTTGTAATTATTGTTGAAACAGCAGAAGACAAACCCTTTTTCCGGTAATCCGCACTCTTTCCGGGTAAAATCTTTCTCTGCAATCGTGCGCTTTGTATCATTAACCTGATAACTGTCGGGGAGAAAGACAATTTTTTCAGTATAGTACTGCCGGGAATAAACCGGTATCAATGTTTGGTCAGCAATGAGATAATCCATCGAGTCCATGCCCATGGTACCAGGATAACCAAGATAGCTAACCTGTATCGGCGCTGCCCGCAAGGCAAATATACCTGTGCGAGAATCAGTCGTAAAGCCTTTCAGATCAACCGCAATATCGATTTCCAACTCCCTTGAAAGGAGCGCCACCTCTCGGTCAGAGCGGGTTCGCACATCAATAAAACGGTCAAAAGCACAGGCAACCCTCGTTCTCATCTCATCCTGCTTGTCCGGCCCAAAAGAAAAAGCGGTAAGTTCAAATCGCCTTCGGTCATGCCGTTCAAACAACTCTGCCATCAGGTAGGTCGTTGCATGATTCTGAAAGTCAGCGGAATAATAACCAATACGAATTTTCTCATGCCGTTCACGTTTGGCAATGAGTGGCAAGGGAGCATTAATAACATGTTTCGCATTGACATATATTCTGGCTGCCTCTTGTTGTAACAAAGGCGAATCGACGAGTGCAAGAACAGGAAATGGTGTTGATACGTTTTCGTGGCGAGATATTTTTTCTCTGAGCAAAAACACCTGATGCTCAAAACTTCTCCAGTCACAAATTCGTACGCTGAGAAACAGTTGTTCAGCAAACAAAAAATCATAGTCCGGCTTGCACGCAAGAGCTCGACCATAACTCAATACAGCCTCATCGTACTGTTTCAGCTCCTGCAACGCTACCCCTCGATTAGCATGAGCCTTGGCATAATCCGGTTTGAGTGCAAGAGCTCTATCATAACTCAGAACGGCATCATGGTAACGTTTCAATTCTGTTAACGCATTACCTCGATTTGAGTGTGCCTCTGCATAATCCGGTTCAAGTGCAATCGCCTTGTCATAACTCAAAACAGCTTCATCATACCGTTTCAGCTTTTTTAAGGCCAGGCCACGATTAAAATAAGCCGCAACATAATCCGGTTCGAGTGCAAGAGCTCTATCGTAATACAGTAAAGACTCCTCATATCGGCTCAATTCCTGTAATACATTTCCGTAATCAGAACAAACCGCAGCATTATTACCTTTGAAAGCCAGTCCACAACTCAGAACGACTTCATCATACCGTTTCAGGATTTTTAAAACTGCTTCACGGTTCAAAGCAGCTTCTCCATAGTCCGGATTAAGCGCGATCGCTTTGTCAAAACTCAACACTGCATCATTGTAGCGCTTCACTTCACACAATACAATGCCATAATTATTTAAGGAATTTGCGTGTTCAGAATTGATTTCGAAGGCCCGCTCAAACAAAGCAATAGCTTCATGAAATTGTTTTCTTTGTGCTGCAATTATTGCCAAAAGCCGAAAAGCATCAAACTGATCAGGCTCCGTCACCAAAATCTCCCGATACACTGCTTCAGCTTCATCCAATCGGCCTTGCTGATGGAAAGTCAATGCTGCCTGAAGCCTCGCAACAGGAGCATCTGATGGGTCAGAAGTTTCAGTCTGATGTTCAACCCGAAAACCGCCAAGTTGCTTTGACTTTTCTTTTTTGGGTATACGATGCTTCATTGAACCCTTTTGAATGCAGATCCATTTCAAAACCCCTGTGTAATTCTGCGATTTGGCACAACAGGAGCGAGGCAATTTGCCGGATCTCTCTCTTCAGGCCAGCCTGTTTACTTTCTGATATGGCTTATAGCATCGGCCTGCTGTGTAAAAAGATCGGTAAAAATACTCATAACGGTGCGCTTCCTCACCTTGATGTTCATCGTCACCGACATGCCAGACTGCAGAAAAATTTTTCGCCCGTTAACCTCCAGAAACTGGCGTTCAAGCGTTACCTTGACAGGAAAGTGATAATATTTGATGATGTCATCAGGCGCAAGCACATCAGAACCAACCTGGAGCACCCTCCCCTTGATATCGCCAAACTCGGAAGAGGGAAAGGCGTCGAGCTTGACATCAACCGGCAACCCTTCATAGACAAAACCGATATCCTGGTTTGAAATAAACGCCTTTGTTGTAAGATTGTCATCAGGAACAACCTTGAGCATAACCTGCCCGGAACTGACAATAGCCCCCTTTTTCACCTGAAGATCAAAGACGGTGCCACTGACCGGAGCCGTTATGGATTCATAACCTGTTGCCTGACCCGTCATATACTGCTGCTTGCTGATCTGCTCAGTGAGATCTGCAACCTGAGCCTGCAGTTTCAGTACATCCAGTTTTTTCTGTTCAACCTCAAATTGAGAGACGGCAGCCGTACTGAGCAGAGAGCGAAGCTTTCCGAGCAGCACCGACTCCGTCGCATACTGCTGGCGGGTATTGTCGAGGTTAATCTGCAACGACTTGAGCTTCGACTCTTCACCAACCGACAAAACCGGGACTAACTCAAGAAGCACCTCCCCCTTTTTAACCCGCTGGCCATCATCAACCCGCAAAGCGCTCACTTCACCCTCAATCGCCGCCTGCACTTTTTTAACTTCTCCTGTCGGTTCAAGCTTTCCTGTAGCAGGAATCGAAACATCTATTTCAGCAACAGAGGCCCATACAATAAAGCCAAAAAAAGCAAGAACAAGAACCCAGAGTATCGCCCTCGGCACCATAACAGACTGGGTAAAAACCTCTCCCTGACCGATCAGATCATCAGCAAATGGATTTTTCATCCGAGGCTACCCTCCATAACCGGAATTGAAAAAGACTGTTTTTGGAACAAGGAGTAATACCGCCCTTTTCTTCCCATAAGATCATCATGAGTACCAGCTTCATCAATACAACCATCATGAAAACAGAGAATCAGGGATGCTGCTTTAACCGAATTAAGCCTGTGGGTAATGAACAAGACTGTTTTGCCTCTGAAAGCGGTTATCAAATTTGCCGTCAAACGGCTTTCCGTATCCGAATCAAGAGCGCTTGTAGCTTCATCAAGAATGATAAGACCCGGGTTTTGTAAAATGGTTCTTGCAATGGCAATTCTCTGGCGCTGACCACCCGAAAGTGAGGAGCCCTTTTCGCCAACCGGCGTATTGTAACCGGTAGGCAAAGCCATAATAAAGTCATGAGCCTCGGCAATTCTGGCTGCACGGATAATATCGGCATCCGTTGCGTCCGGATTGGTAAGAGCAATATTCTCCTTTACCGAAACATTGAAAAGCATGGGATCCTGGGGTACAATGCCGATCTGGCTTCGGAGCGAATTGAGCTCAACCTTGGCAATATCATAATGATCAATAAAAATACGGCCCTCTTCAAGCCTGTAGAGCCTCTGAATCAGTTTTGCGAAGGTACTTTTACCCGACCCGCTCTCCCCCACAATACCAACAAATGCAGCTTCAGGAATCGTAACGGTCACATTTTTCAGCACCATCGGACTATTATCCCTGAAACGGAACGAGACATTTTCACAGAAAATTTCACCTTTGACAAGAGGAAGAGGAATCTGCGCCAACTGATCCTTGCCACCCTCCTGCGGAGTATCAACAATATCAGCAAGCCGTTCAAGCGACATGCCGGTTTCCTGAAAATTCTGCCAGAGCTGAGCAAGCCTCATTACAGGACTGGTGATATAACCGGCAATAATACGAAATGCAATAAGCTGGCCCAGGGTCAGCTCATTATTCAACACCAGAGCCGCACCGGCCCATATTACAATAAGCCCGGATGCCTGACTGAGAAAAGAGTTGGCAGAATTGGCAATGGTACCCGAAACAACCGGTTTGAAGCCCTCCTTGACATAGCTCGCATATTTTTCCTGCCAGTTCCAGCGCGCACGCAACTCAATATTCTGGGACTTGACCGTCTGAATTCCCGATAGCACCTCTATCAAATACGCATTCGTTAGACTATGCTTTACCGCCTTTTCGCGCAACTGTTTCCGGATAACCGGCGACAACAAAAAGGTTATCAACCCAATTACCGGAACAACCGAGAGAGCCATCACCGCCAGCTTCCAACTGAAAGCAAAGAGAACAACAACATAGACGAACGAAAAAACTGCATCAAGAACGACCCCGAGAGCGGTGCCCGTTAAAAACTGACGGATATGCTCAAGCTCTCCGATCCGGGAACTCAGCTCACCAACCGGCCTTTTTTCAAAAAAACGGAGTGGCAGCCGCAGCAGATGATCAATAACCTCTGCACCAAGTGCAACATCAATTCGATTCGTTGTATCAACAAAAAGATAGGTTCTCAGACTGTTCAACACCGCCTGGAGAATCGCAATGATCAGCATAAAGGTGCCAAGCACATGCAGTGTGCTGTAACTGTTCTTGACAATGACCTGATCGATGATGACCATAAACAACAGCGGATTGACCAGAGTCATGATCTGGGTAAAAAACGAGGCAATCATCACCTCTCCAAGAACATTGCGATACTTTTTGATAGAGGGCGCAAACCAGTCAAACCCGAATTTTTTTTCAGGAGTATCCTCTCTCGCATCAAGCACCAGCGCCTCCCCCCTGCGATCCCACTTTTCCCAGAACTCTTTTACAGCAAGTACCTTAATACCTGATGCAGAGGGGACTGCGAGGGTAACCTCTTTAGCTGTAACCTTGTAAAGCACAGCAAAACTCTTCTCCCATCCAATAAGGGCAGGCACCTTCAGCCGAAGCATGGCCTCCTCGGAAAAACTCACTACCTGCGCTTTCAAGCCAAGCACCACCCCGACACCTCCACAATCCTGCAGCGATATCTGACCATTCCTCGCATACTGGTTTCCGATAATGCTCTGTATCAGATCTTTTTTAACCGGCACATTCATATGCTTGCCAAACATCTGAAAACAGGCTGTTGTCTCCTCAACAACACCCCTCCCTTTACAAAAATAGAATCCTTTTGAACGGCCGCTTACCTGTTCCTCTTCCGTTTGACAACTGAACTCTTCGCGGGGCTGCTCCCTGACAGGTTCTCCCTGCGGCCGCTCTGAACTGGCAATACCCGCCAGCGGTTCACCGCGCAAAGGCTCAGCCACAATCGGCTTTACCTCAACAGCAGACTCCTTGAGACAAGACAAATCAAGCCCCACCAGACGCAACGAAAAAGAGCCTGCCAATTCGCCGGAAGAGGGTCGGTACTCACTGCCAGGAGGATACGCCGGGTCATCGCTCCGGCTGACAAACCATTGAAGCTTTTTTTGGGGAATCACCCTGCTGAAACCGGTATCAACAACAACCGCAGAAGGGTAAAGGTGGAGGGAAAGATCCCTGATCCCTGAAAAGCCGGACTCACCAATACGAGCCTCAACCCTCGGATCCTTGCTGAACAGAGTCTCAAGAAGAGCACAAATCTCGGAAGGATCCGTTTTCGAAAAGAGCAGATCATACAAGAGAGGCAGCTCATTGATCACCATGCTCAACGACGACAAGGGAATCTTCAGGCAGAGCGTCTCCTCGGAAGCGGTAACAATCTCCGTTGGCTGGCGACGCATAAGAGCCACCCAGCCGAACAGCTCTCCGGCACCGAGAAGCCTCAGAGTTTGAACAACTCCGTTGGAGCCCTCCTTATAGAGTGACCGTACACGTCCTGAGATAATAACATACAGCGAATCTGGAGGCATACCGGCGCTGATTACCGGTTTTCCTATGGTATAGCGCTCCACGGAACAAACACCGGCCAGCATCCTGATTTTACCTTCTGCCAAACCCGAGAAAAGGGGAATCCCCCCTATAACCTTGCAAATATCAGCGTCACTGTCTGCGATTGTATGCGACATGAAAATTCCCTTATAAAAAAATCAGATAACCCATCGTGACCAGAAAAAAAGAGATCTCAGTAAAAAAAAGCCAATACCTCAGCCTTCACCCATTCACGAAACAGGTGATTGAGAAGATGCTGTTTCATCGGTTCATCAAATTTTGCCGGTATTTTCTCATGCAGCAAGGTAATAACTCCCAATCCGTCAATGACAACCGGAGGATTCACAACCCCCGGCCTGGCCGTCGAGAGCACCGCAGCCAATGCAGGATTTAACTGTTGCATCTCAATCGGGCCGAGGCGACCGCCACTCAACGCCTCCCGGCCCTCGGCATAACGGGCTGCAAGAGAGGCAAACGACTCCTCTCCTGATTCGAGGCGAAAAAACAGCTCTCTTGTCAGCTCATGATCTTTATTGCGCAACAGAGAAAAGAGAACCTTGTCCATACCAGCTTTCAACTTCAGGAAAGCGCTGCCAACCAGAGGCTCAAACCGCCGCCTCTTGAAAAGCTCCAGCAAAACGGGACGACTGATAAAAAAATCAACATCCTCCTCCTTCGCCCCGTCAAGAAGCAATTGAGCCCGTTTTTTTTCAAGAAAAACAGCATCAGCAGCAAGTTCGGTCGTATAATAAACCCCGATCTCTTCCTCACTGCACCCAAGCGTACGTAAAACCCTGTCAACAACCACGCCCTCCATCAGTTGCGGCCACAAGTTATGACCTGCAAGCAACGACACCACATCATCAACCACCAACTCTCTCTTGCCAACAGTAACCGCAACAGACATAAAACACCGCACAACTTAGGAATTACAATAAAACACCCCCCGACTCAAACAACCATCATCACTTGACCTCAGGAAGATCCAGTTTGCCACGCACAGGAACGTCAAATGGCGGCAAATCCTCATCCTTGACCTCAGGCATAGGAATATTGATATCCTTCAAACTCGGCATCTCTCCGCGAACAACACCCATTGTGGTGAGCAGCCTGCCCAGTCCCGCCAACGTCCTTGCATTAGCTATCGTGAGGTCAAAAAAACCGTTATAAAAAGCACGACGTGCCTGATAATATTCATTCTCGGTATCAAGCAGGTCAAGCAATGTACGTTTTCCGATATTAAACTGCTCATGATAGGCCTCTCTTACCTTCTCCATGCTTTTATAGTGCCGATCAAAATACTGTAACTGCTCTTTTATCATCTCCCGTTCATTATAAGCGATCTCTATGGTCTGACGCAAATCACGAGCGGCCTTGTCTTTCAGATCAACCGAACGATACATTTTTTCACGGTACTGATGCAATGCCGCCTGATCAGCGCCCCCATTGATGATATTGTAGTTCAATACAAGTTCAGCAACCGACTCATCCCTCCGGCCATCCACACCATCCAGATTCCATGACCGGTCATGGCGAGCCTTGAAGTCGATACGCGGATAATATTTTGCTTTCTGTACATTGACGGCATATTGAGCAGCCCGGATATCAGAAAGGGTGGCAAGAAAGCCGAAATTGTACTGATAGGCCTCTTTCAGCGTCGCAACTTTCGTAGCAGGTATCCCTTTATCAGGCAGCACTGCAGGCGCCAGATTCTCTTCCGGCAACTCTCCGATATAACGCTGGTAGCGAGCGCTTACATCATGCTGGTTGCTCAATTCGGTCACCAGGTTCGACTGTGCCAGCGAAAGACGGGCCGTGATCTGCTCCATATCAACCCCTGCTGCAACCCCCGCACGAACCCGACTGCTGATCTGCTTGTAAATCTCCTGATGATACTCATAATTTCTTCTCGAAAGATTGACCATCTCACGATAACGGAGCACATCCATATACGCCCTGAAACTTTCAAGACCAATATTTTCCATAGAGTCCATAAACTCCAGATATCGGGCCTGACCCGAGTGTTTCAACCGATGAACCTGGTTTCGGGTATAAAACCCGTCAAAAAGCATCTGGGAGAGTTCAAGCCGGAGACCCTTCCGCCAGTAATTTTCATCCCCGTTACTCTCCGACTTGAGCCAGTGCCGACCCACGCCAGCGCTAAAATCAAGCTTCGGCATGTAGCCCCCGTTAGCCACACCCTGCTCTTCGTACACATCCCGGAAAGCATGAAACTTCGCCTGCACCTCCGGATTGGTATTCAAAGCAGCGGTAACCGCTTCACTTGCCGTTACTGCCTTGGCCTCTACAGTTTGCGGTGACCCAAGACAGAGGAGCAAAACTGCCACTGCAAGGGTTTTCAGGTTCTTATTGGTAGTCTGTTTCATAACCTTGGATATAGAGGTTTTTAAGTTGTCCATTATAAAATGTCTTTGTACACAGAAACCTTGACCGTCGGATCCGTACTGCTGGTATATACATTGTAATCTCCAATCCGAGTTGCAGTTGACCAGTCTGCTCCAGTAAACGCCACATGGTCACCGCCGTCGCCGAGAATATACAGGTCATGGGTCGAAGGATCGGTCATGGCAGCAACACCCGCAGAGGTGATGTTCGAAAGAGAGTGATTGCCGTTGACCGTCAGATCAATGTACTCAATATTGAAAATCGATCGATCAACAGGACTATCAGCAAAATCAATATCCTCACCCTTCCGGAGCACCAGCGTATCAGTTCCGGCTAGGCCGTCAAAGCTTCTGGTATTTGCAAGATCAGCCACACCATCATAGAGCAGGGTATCGTTGCTCGTCGTCGGAACAATCGGCGAGATATTGAGGGTGAAAGATTTCTCGGGCGTTGTTACGGATTGAGGAGCAGCGCCATCTACCGTATAGGCAGCAACATACACCGTCGATGTCCCATTAGTGGCCGACTGTATAACCGACAGCGCATTTGTATCTTCAACCGTAAGCCCGTGAAGCGTATAGGTGTCTGTACCACTATTATAGTCGGTCGCCGGATTAAATTGGGCCAACGTCAACTCGGTACCGCTTGCGCCATAGAAAGAAGCATACTGTCTAAATCCCCTCAAGGTCACCGTCGCTGTTTCCGAACCATCAAAGTCAGCCATTGAAACATTGAGGTTAATCGGCACCATCTGACCTTCTGGACCGAACGAATGAGTCGGACTGATCGTCGTCAGACCATCAGAAACCGGCGTCACCACAGTATCAAAGAGGAATGTCTGCTCAAGCAATTCTCCAGGCAAGTGCGTCTCGGTGGTAATAACGACAAGCTCTAATCCCTCAACCGTACCACTGAGATTATTCGGTGGTACAATCGCAACATAGTTTGGAAGCTCAATTTTTCCGGTGATCGTTGATAGCTTACCAATCGACCATGTATTATGGCCGGATGCATCACTTCCTGCATTGAGCGCCAACACTGCCGAAGCGGCATCATCTCCAATATAGACCAGACAGCAATTATGGAGTTTTTTCAGCAAAATACTCTGTACCGACTCCGAGCCATCAAGATCAATCAGGCCCCCTCCGGTGATAGCCAATTGAATACGAGTATCCTCCGGACCTGTCGCTACTATGGATGTGGGATTATAGCCATCAATGACCGGAATCACATCAATGGTGAGTGACCCGGGGGTGCCGGAGATCTGGACGCTCCCCGTCTCGCGGGAATTAACCGAAGCCGTTATCTCGATACTGCCCGAGGCATTTGGAACAGGGAAATAGGTCAAGGTCAACACATCACTGGCAAGCACACCGCTGATACTGTAGTTTGCAAAACCTCCGCCACTACTCTCAAGCGTGAGTACCTTACCGGTGCCATCATCCGTCAATACTAATCCTCCCAGATAGCTGTCCATGCTTCTTTCATCAATCACAAGCATTACGTTACCCAAAAGTTGATTCGAACTACCATCGGCCGCATTCTCGAAAGCAACCGTAAAGAGGACTCCCGCTCCGCTGTCCACCTTCGACGGTCTGGTCGTATCATCCTCGTACTCACTCCCGGCACGAGGAGTAATCACGCTCGTTGTCGGATCACTGTCTGGCAACACCTCTATCTGTCCATGAAACTTCTCCGTATTCTGCTGACCGCCCGGCGCATAGGTTGTCAGTGCAAGATCAAAGACAAACAGGTCATTATGATTGTTTTCGTTCGAGTCAGGCGGCGGTGTCAGGGTAATGTTATGCAGCAGTGTCTGCAATGTGGCATCACCACCTGAGCCGGATGCGGTATAAATCACTTCGTCTCCAGGCAAAACCATACGCTCCATACCGGTCACAATGGTGCCAGCCTGAACATTTTTCAGCGTAATACTGAAGGGACTGCTGTCAGTGATGGAAGAAATCGCAACCGTTGCCAGATCGGCAAGCATGGAAGCCGTATCCTCTGTCATACTCACGGTGTTGAGACCCCATGGGGTAATAGCCGCCGGAATATTAGTAGCTCTGCCGCTGTCATCAAATGAGACAACGAGGCTATTGTCAATGGTAAACGATACGGAAGCAGAACGTATACCCGACCCGGTATCCCTGCTCTCTGCGGTAATGGTAATCGTTTTCGACCAACCGATAAACTGCGAAGCAACTCCATCAAAATCAAAGGCAATATTTCGCGGAATGGTGGATGTAAATGGAAGATCCGGATTAACATCCAAAATCCAGCGCCCGGTATTGGGTGTCGTACCGGTATCGCCGACATAGGTCGCTCCGACAACCGTAATCCCGTCCGGCACACCATCAATAATAAAACGCTCAAGCATTTCACTGCCATCCAGATCCTGCCCGTCAGGATTTTCAGCAAGATAATTGGACTGCGTGACAACAACCGGCACCGTGAGTACTGTGCTGCCATAGACCGTAACCACATCCCCGGATATAACCGTGTGAGAAGAAGTTTCGTCCGCAGCACTAATTGTACCAAGTGGATCAGTAATCGGATCCGTCACCGCATTGACCGTCAGGGTATAAGCGGCTATCGTCGACTGCGTCGTCACCGAATTCGCTGTTACGCCTGTCCAACCTCCGGTAGCAGGATTAATAATCCTGACTGTGGTGCCATCACTTGTCGGATCGGTAATCGCATACTGTACCTCAAAGGTATAGCTGCCATGCAGGTCATGCGTATTCTGCACATAGATATGCTTCGACTGTTCCGCAGTGAGTTTGTAATAACCGTCGTCGGCCAGAATACCTCCCACAGCGCCAAGGACAATCGGAGAACCCGCACCGGCATCATCTGCATCATAAGAGAGGGTAAACACCCTGCCATCAACATCGGCCGCTTTTATCCAGACCGACGTCAACACTTCATTCGTATCAACAAGCGGCTGCGGTAGAAGATCAAAATTAACCCGTGCATAGGCGCCCATCACCGGATTGAGCGGATCAGTCAGTATCCACTGATCCTCATTGAAGACGGTATGGTCGACAATCGTCGCTTCAGGTGATGGCGAAACCGTGAGGGAGAGGGGTATCGGATCACCAGTAGAGGTATTGTTTGTCCAGCGAAGCCCAACGGGATCCCAGGTATCACCAGTCCAGGAGTTGCCATCATTTTCCGAGGTCACCGGAACACCCTGGAAGGTGACCGTTCCGCTGAAGTTTTTCGGAACCGTCATTGTGGTACCCGCAAAATCACCTGGAGTGAGAAGCCATCTGCGTTCGGTACCCGTACCACCAAGGAAGGATACATTCACCCCGCTGATATCAAAACCGTTAGCGAGGCCTGTAAAATAGAACGACAAGGTTTCTGAACCATCAGTATCCTGCCGCGTGACAGAAATAAGACTACTCATACTAATGAGATCTGAAGGAGGCAGACTATCCAGTCGTTGCTCAGAAAATCCGGCCACAGTCGTTACAACATCAACAGGATCGGCAACACCCCTGACATCGACAATAATGTCAAGAGGCTGGCAGATCGTACCGGGGTTCGTTGGATCAAGAACTTCAACCGTGTGACCCGTAACATGGAGAGTAATGTCTTCATTACTGTTGTGAGGCGGCTGTATGGTAAACGTTTTTGAAGAATCAAAGTGATTTATGGTTACCGTACCCGATGTATCCGTTATCGCATAGATAGTCGATCCATCATAGATCATCTCGGAGCCATTAGGAATACCCGTAATCGTAATGGTAAAGCTCTCTGATCCATCGGTGTCTGTGGACGTCGGACGAATGGAGAGCGTCCTGAGCAAATCTTCATCAATCGGCACAGGAGAGGTCACAGCAAGCGTAACTTGATTGGGCACTGGATCAACAATAAAGTCGAGGTGAGCCAGACCACTGACATTGAACACATCGGTCGTTGTGTCATCAGGGCCATGGTCAACTGTTTTTGCCTGAACATCAATGGTAACTGCTCCACTATAACCAGGTTTTGCTTTGAACGATACGGTATGCAGATAAGGCATTTCTACCGCTATCGGAGTACCTTTAAAGATCTCCGTATGCACCCCGGAACCATCGGTATACTGGAACTCTGCTTCAATCATATCTGTCAGCACACCTCCGACAAGATATGTCGGCGTAAAGAGGGCATAGGTTCTCTCTGAACCATCCGCATCCTCATTGTGCCAAAAACTTCCAATGGCAAACGGGCTTGACCCGGCCTCGGTAAGTGAAACGAACTGACCCTCTGTACCGTGAGTCGTGTAGGTGTGATGTGGATTGATGGCCAGATCAGCGGTGCCGCTGACATCAGAATCCGCTTCAGCCGCAGTTACCGTTACCGAGGTTCCGTTGTGCACAGCACTCCCTGCAACCGCCTCGGCTACCGGGGTAACGGTCACCTTGATATTATGCAATTGATCGATTTTGCTATTATCCGTGATATCAATTCCCTGAATTGTAGCCGTATCTGTTGTGGTAACGAGAACCTTCACCGTTGTATCGGCGCTGCTATGCGGCGGAGGAGTAACGGTATAGTTTGTGTAATCTCCTACAGGGATGGAAAAATCAGCCGTACCGTCTCCTGTGAAAACAACTGTTCCTGAAGGGTTTTTTATTACCCAACCAAGCGCAAGATCACTGACGGTTATCGCAGTAATGATTTCCGTTCCTCCTGTGGTCAACCCGGACGAGATATCGGTAACCCTAAGATCCTTCAGGAACCTGACCGACTGGTCCTCAGAAGTCGATACATCAGGAGCTGCAATATCATCAGCTACCGGCAAAACAAGCAGATTCAGGGTAACCGAATCAGTCCAGCTCACCGGAACAGGCGATGCCGCTGGCAGATTCGGATCGGTATCAAGCGCCTGCAGGGTTACGGTTATACCGTTCATTTCGCCGCTGAAATTTGGCGGCGGTGTGATGGTGATACCCGGCAGAACGTTCTGGATACCAGCAGGAACAGTACTGTTGATCAGGGGAATGGTAACGGTACCCGTCGCACCAATCGTCACTGGTCCCGGAAGAGCATTTGAGGTCACAATCGTATCTTTCAGTAACCCGGAGAGTACGATTTCACGATGTTCACTGCCATCCGTCGTATCATCAAAGGAAGTTGTTGAAAGCAATGCGCCAAGGTCAAAAACGGTATCCTCTTCGAAGTTTGCCGTGTAGGGCGTATCAAAACCGTCAATCAGAAGACCTGGAGCAGGCGGAATATCCGTCACCGCAAGAACCTCGACCGCAATTGTTGCGGTTGTGGTCACTCCGGGAACCGCCACGCCACTGACCTCTTTCTGGTAACCCGCTGCATCAACCTCATATTCTGTCACCGAGACGGTGATAGCAGGAGAGAAATTGTTGCCGCTGTTGGGTGGAGGCAGTAGTTTAAGCCCTTCGTATTCCAAAACCGTTAAATAGCTGTTGGCAGTTGTTTCGGCAAGGAAGAGCGACTTGCTGTCCGTGCCGGTAACCGGCGTTGTGCCACCACTGACAAGCATAACGGTAAATGAGGTGTGGCCTGTGGTTGCCTCAAAAACAAGCGTCGTACCATCAGCCTTGAAAATCTTCGCACCGACCGGAATCCCCGAAAGGGTAATTGCGCCAAGCCGTTCGGGATCATCACCTGCTGTGCCGATGCCATTCTGGTCAGTTTTATCACCTACCGTCGGTGCATACAGGCGAAGATCAATCTGAGTGTCTTCCAGAGTCGAGAGGGTATAGTCAAGAGCCGTCACTCCCGGCGCATCCGACACCGGAATCACGGTTACGGTCACCGTCCGAATTTCGGTTGTTGATGTATTTTCAATCTCCAGTGTATACTCAAAGGTATCCGTCCCACTATAGTTTGTGTTGGGGAATGGAGTATAGGTAATGGTTCCATCGGGAAGACCTGATATCGTTCCGTCATTAACCTGAACCGTTCCATGCGCTGCAGGAGTACCGGTTATGGACAGATTGGTCGATCTCGCATCAGCGTTGACCGTCATCGTTCTCTCACCAGGATCCGGTTCATCCTCCTGAAAGGTCAGCAAAGGTTCGACAAGAGCCGTGTCGTCATAAATCGTGACTGTAAATTCAGCAAGTCCGCCTCCATTAACCCCTGAAGGGAAATTGAGAACCGTATCATTATCGTAAGGTTCCAGAACCTTGTAACGGATCGGAAATTCAATAGGGTCATGCGATATGGTAGCACCAGTATTCTGATCCTCATAAAGATGATCGACAGCCCTGTAGAGGGTAAACTCATAGGATGCGTCTTTAGAATCATAATTCTTGATTTCTATGGTAAAAATCACATTACCACCATCAGCCTCCAGGTCTGTAGCTGTGAGCGTATGGCCATCAGGACTTTCATGATAGAAGATCGTCTTTTTGTTGGAGGTTATACCAGTGGGCGGAGGTGCTCCGTTAAATACTACATTAATAGGATCTGCTTGCTTATTAACGCCAAGAGTACCCGTTTTAACAAGCAGCACAGGGTTCGGATCGGATCCTGTCGAAAGATTCCTTTCATAGACAGAGTTATCCAGCGGATCACTGATAGTCGTGGCGGTATCCTCAACAACTAGGGTTTTTGTCGCCGTTGCCGTGTCACCGTCACGATCGGTAATGGTATAGGTTATGGTTTCAGAGACTGGTTCTGTGGAATGATTAACCCAAGGGTCTGGAGTATATTGCCACTCCCCGTCACTAAATACCGTTAATTTACCGTATTTTGTATCAAGTTCTCCGGTCGTACCACCCGAAAGTATCTTGAATTGAGAGGCTCCCAGGCTATCAACATAGTCAACCCTTGTTATGGTAATGGACTCATCAGCACCGGAATAGTCTCTCCATGATGTCGCTCCCCCTGACGGATTTGTTGATGTCAGAAGATTCCATGCCAAATTTCCGACAGATGTAGCCATTTCACTTCCTTCTTTAATGTACAGGGTCGAATCATTACGGGCGATCGGGATGTCGTCCTCGACTGTGATCAGCAGCGAACTGGCGTTGATGGTGATCTGGTCACCGTCCTTGTCGGTCGCTACAAGGCCGCCTGACAGGTCGAGCGTCATGATTTCGGTGTCGTCACTGTTGCTGACCGGGTGGTCGAGCTGATCGAGCAGCGTGAAGGTGTAGGCGCCACTTGTCTGGTTCAGTTCCAGGGTGAACACCGTGCTGCCGGAGGCGGAGGCGACGAGCTTGTCGGTTATGGTGTCGCTATTGGTATCGACGGCGCTGTAGGTGACCGTATTGCCATTCGAGGTCAGCGTCGGCAGGCCGCTGGCCTGGACCGAGTAGGTGGCGGAGGCATCGGCTCCAACGCTCACCAGGCCGGATATGTTACCGGTCGCTATCGTCGTGTCGGCGGCGGTGTTGTCGAGGTTGCCGCCACTCAGTGCGTCTTCCTGTACGGAGCCTACTACCGTCGCAGTGGTCTGAACCGGGATGTCGTCTTCTACCTCAATCAGCAGAGAGCCGCTGTTGATGGTTATCGCATCGCCATCTTTGTCGGTCGCTACAAGGCCGCCTGACAGGTCGAGCGTCATGATTTCGGTGTCGTCACTGTTGCTGACCGGGTGGTCGAGCTGATCGAGCAGCGTGAAGGTGTAGGCGCCACTTGTCTGGTTCAGTTCCAGGGTGAACACCGTGCTGCCGGAGGCGGAGGCGACGAGCTTGTCGGTTATGGTGTCGCTATTGGTATCGACGGCGCTGTAGGTGACCGTATTGCCATTCGAGGTCAGCGTCGGCAGGCCGCTGGCCTGGACCGAGTAGGTGGCGGAGGCATCGGCTCCAACGCTCACCAGGCCGGATATGTTACCGGTCGCTATCGTCGTGTCGGCGGCGGTGTTGTCGAGGTTGCCGCCACTCAGTGCGTCTTCCTGTACGGAGCCTACTACCGTCGCAGTGGTCTGAACCGGGATGTCGTCTTCTACCTCAATCAGCAGAGAGCCGCTGTTGATGGTTATCGCATCGCCATCTTTGTCGGTCGCTACAAGGCCGCCTGACAGGTCGAGCGTCATGATTTCGGTGTCGTCACTGTTGCTGACCGGGTGGTCGAGCTGATCGAGCAGCGTGAAGGTGTAGGCGCCACTTGTCTGGTTCAGTTCCAGGGTGAACACCGTGCTGCCGGAGGCGGAGGCGACGAGCTTGTCGGTTATGGTGTCGCTATTGGTATCGACGGCGCTGTAGGTGACCGTATTGCCATTCGAGGTCAGCGTCGGCAGGCCGCTGGCCTGGACCGAGTAGGTGGCGGAGGCATCGGCTCCAACGCTCACCAGGCCGGATATGTTACCGGTCGCTATCGTCGTGTCGGCGGCGGTGTTGTCGAGGTTGCCGCCACTCAGTGCGTCTTCCTGTACGGAGCCTACTACCGTCGCAGTGGTCTGAACCGGGATGTCGTCTTCTACCTCAATCAGCAGAGAGCCGCTGTTGATGGTTATCGCATCGCCATCTTTGTCGGTCGCTACAAGGCCGCCTGACAGGTCGAGCGTCATGATTTCGGTGTCGTCACTGTTGCTGACCGGGTGGTCGAGCTGATCGAGCAGCGTGAAGGTGTAGGCGCCACTTGTCTGGTTCAGTTCCAGGGTGAACACCGTGCTGCCGGAGGCGGAGGCGACGAGCTTGTCGGTTATGGTGTCGCTATTGGTATCGACGGCGCTGTAGGTGACCGTATTGCCATTCGAGGTCAGCGTCGGCAGGCCGCTGGCCTGGACCGAGTAGGTGGCGGAGGCATCGGCTCCAACGCTCACCAGGCCGGATATGTTACCGGTCGCTATCGTCGTGTCGGCGGCGGTGTTGTCGAGGTTGCCGCCACTCAGTGCGTCTTCCTGTACGGAGCCTACTACCGTCGCAGTGGTCTGAACCGGGATGTCGTCTTCTACCTCAATCAGCAGAGAGCCGCTGTTGATGGTTATCGCATCGCCATCTTTGTCGGTCGCTACAAGGCCGCCTGACAGGTCGAGCGTCATGATTTCGGTGTCGTCACTGTTGCTGACCGGGTGGTCGAGCTGATCGAGCAGCGTGAAGGTGTAGGCGCCACTTGTCTGGTTCAGTTCCAGGGTGAACACCGTGCTGCCGGAGGCGGAGGCGACGAGCTTGTCGGTTATGGTGTCGCTATTGGTATCGACGGCGCTGTAGGTGACCGTATTGCCATTCGAGGTCAGCGTCGGCAGGCCGCTGGCCTGGACCGAGTAGGTGGCGGAGGCATCGGCTCCAACGCTCACCAGGCCGGATATGTTACCGGTCGCTATCGTCGTGTCGGCGGCGGTGTTGTCGAGGTTGCCGCCACTCAGTGCGTCTTCCTGTACGGAGCCTACTACCGTCGCAGTGGTCTGAACCGGGATGTCGTCTTCTACCTCAATCAGCAGAGAGCCGCTGTTGATGGTTATCGCATCGCCATCTTTGTCGGTCGCTACAAGGCCGCCTGACAGGTCGAGCGTCATGATTTCGGTGTCGTCACTGTTGCTGACCGGGTGGTCGAGCTGATCGAGCAGCGTGAAGGTGTAGGCGCCACTTGTCTGGTTCAGTTCCAGGGTGAACACCGTGCTGCCGGAGGCGGAGGCGACGAGCTTGTCGGTTATGGTGTCGCTATTGGTATCGACGGCGCTGTAGGTGACCGTATTGCCATTCGAGGTCAGCGTCGGCAGGCCGCTGGCCTGGACCGAGTAGGTGGCGGAGGCATCGGCTCCAACGCTCACCAGGCCGGATATGTTACCGGTCGCTATCGTCGTGTCGGCGGCGGTGTTGTCGAGGTTGCCGCCACTCAGTGCGTCTTCCTGTACGGAGCCTACTACCGTCGCAGTGGTCTGAACCGGGATGTCGTCTTCTACCTCAATCAGCAGAGAGCCGCTGTTGATGGTTATCGCATCGCCATCTTTGTCGGTCGCTACAAGGCCGCCTGACAGGTCGAGCGTCATGATTTCGGTGTCGTCACTGTTGCTGACCGGGTGGTCGAGCTGATCGAGCAGCGTGAAGGTGTAGGCGCCACTTGTCTGGTTCAGTTCCAGGGTGAACACCGTGCTGCCGGAGGCGGAGGCGACGAGCTTGTCGGTTATGGTGTCGCTATTGGTATCGACGGCGCTGTAGGTGACCGTATTGCCATTCGAGGTCAGCGTCGGCAGGCCGCTGGCCTGGACCGAGTAGGTGGCGGAGGCATCGGCTCCAACGCTCACCAGGCCGGATATGTTACCGGTCGCTATCGTCGTGTCGGCGGCGGTGTTGTCGAGGTTGCCGCCACTCAGTGCGTCTTCCTGTACGGAGCCTACTACCGTCGCAGTGGTCTGAACCGGGATGTCGTCTTCTACCTCAATCAGCAGAGAGCCGCTGTTGATGGTTATCGCATCGCCATCTTTGTCGGTCGCTACAAGGCCGCCTGACAGGTCGAGCGTCATGATTTCGGTGTCGTCACTGTTGCTGACCGGGTGGTCGAGCTGATCGAGCAGCGTGAAGGTGTAGGCGCCACTTGTCTGGTTCAGTTCCAGGGTGAACACCGTGCTGCCGGAGGCGGAGGCGACGAGCTTGTCGGTTATGGTGTCGCTATTGGTATCGACGGCGCTGTAGGTGACCGTATTGCCATTCGAGGTCAGCGTCGGCAGGCCGCTGGCCTGGACCGAGTAGGTGGCGGAGGCATCGGCTCCAACGCTCACCAGGCCGGATATGTTACCGGTCGCTATCGTCGTGTCGGCGGCGGTGTTGTCGAGGTTGCCGCCACTCAGTGCGTCTTCCTGTACGGAGCCTACTACCGTCGCAGTGGTCTGAACCGGGATGTCGTCTTCTACCTCAATCAGCAGAGAGCCGCTGTTGATGGTTATCGCATCGCCATCTTTGTCGGTCGCTACAAGGCCGCCTGACAGGTCGAGCGTCATGATTTCGGTGTCGTCACTGTTGCTGACCGGGTGGTCGAGCTGATCGAGCAGCGTGAAGGTGTAGGCGCCACTTGTCTGGTTCAGTTCCAGGGTGAACACCGTGCTGCCGGAGGCGGAGGCGACGAGCTTGTCGGTTATGGTGTCGCTATTGGTATCGACGGCGCTGTAGGTGACCGTATTGCCATTCGAGGTCAGCGTCGGCAGGCCGCTGGCCTGGACCGAGTAGGTGGCGGAGGCATCGGCTCCAACGCTCACCAGGCCGGATATGTTACCGGTCGCTATCGTCGTGTCGGCGGCGGTGTTGTCGAGGTTGCCGCCACTCAGTGCGTCTTCCTGTACGGAGCCTACTACCGTCGCAGTGGTCTGAACCGGGATGTCGTCTTCTACCTCAATCAGCAGAGAGCCGCTGTTGATGGTTATCGCATCGCCATCTTTGTCGGTCGCTACAAGGCCGCCTGACAGGTCGAGCGTCATGATTTCGGTGTCGTCACTGTTGCTGACCGGGTGGTCGAGCTGATCGAGCAGCGTGAAGGTGTAGGCGCCACTTGTCTGGTTCAGTTCCAGGGTGAACACCGTGCTGCCGGAGGCGGAGGCGACGAGCTTGTCGGTTATGGTGTCGCTATTGGTATCGACGGCGCTGTAGGTGACCGTATTGCCATTCGAGGTCAGCGTCGGCAGGCCGCTGGCCTGGACCGAGTAGGTGGCGGAGGCATCGGCTCCAACGCTCACCAGGCCGGATATGTTACCGGTCGCTATCGTCGTGTCGGCGGCGGTGTTGTCGAGGTTGCCGCCACTCAGTGCGTCTTCCTGTACGGAGCCTACTACCGTCGCAGTGGTCTGAACCGGGATGTCGTCTTCTACCTCAATCAGCAGAGAGCCGCTGTTGATGGTTATCGCATCGCCATCTTTGTCGGTCGCTACAAGGCCGCCTGACAGGTCGAGCGTCATGATTTCGGTGTCGTCACTGTTGCTGACCGGGTGGTCGAGCTGATCGAGCAGCGTGAAGGTGTAGGCGCCACTTGTCTGGTTCAGTTCCAGGGTGAACACCGTGCTGCCGGAGGCGGAGGCGACGAGCTTGTCGGTTATGGTGTCGCTATTGGTATCGACGGCGCTGTAGGTGACCGTATTGCCATTCGAGGTCAGCGTCGGCAGGCCGCTGGCCTGGACCGAGTAGGTGGCGGAGGCATCGGCTCCAACGCTCACCAGGCCGGATATGTTACCGGTCGCTATCGTCGTGTCGGCGGCGGTGTTGTCGAGGTTGCCGCCACTCAGTGCGTCTTCCTGTACGGAGCCTACTACCGTCGCAGTGGTCTGAACCGGGATGTCGTCTTCTACCTCAATCAGCAGAGAGCCGCTGTTGATGGTTATCGCATCGCCATCTTTGTCGGTCGCTACAAGGCCGCCTGACAGGTCGAGCGTCATGATTTCGGTGTCGTCACTGTTGCTGACCGGGTGGTCGAGCTGATCGAGCAGCGTGAAGGTGTAGGCGCCACTTGTCTGGTTCAGTTCCAGGGTGAACACCGTGCTGCCGGAGGCGGAGGCGACGAGCTTGTCGGTTATGGTGTCGCTATTGGTATCGACGGCGCTGTAGGTGACCGTATTGCCATTCGAGGTCAGCGTCGGCAGGCCGCTGGCCTGGACCGAGTAGGTGGCGGAGGCATCGGCTCCAACGCTCACCAGGCCGGATATGTTACCGGTCGCTATCGTCGTGTCGGCGGCGGTGTTGTCGAGGTTGCCGCCACTCAGTGCGTCTTCCTGTACGGAGCCTACTACCGTCGCAGTGGTCTGAACCGGGATGTCGTCTTCTACCTCAATCAGCAGAGAGCCGCTGTTGATGGTTATCGCATCGCCATCTTTGTCGGTCGCTACAAGGCCGCCTGACAGGTCGAGCGTCATGATTTCGGTGTCGTCACTGTTGCTGACCGGGTGGTCGAGCTGATCGAGCAGCGTGAAGGTGTAGGCGCCACTTGTCTGGTTCAGTTCCAGGGTGAACACCGTGCTGCCGGAGGCGGAGGCGACGAGCTTGTCGGTTATGGTGTCGCTATTGGTATCGACGGCGCTGTAGGTGACCGTATTGCCATTCGAGGTCAGCGTCGGCAGGCCGCTGGCCTGGACCGAGTAGGTGGCGGAGGCATCGGCTCCAACGCTCACCAGGCCGGATATGTTACCGGTCGCTATCGTCGTGTCGGCGGCGGTGTTGTCGAGGTTGCCGCCACTCAGTGCGTCTTCCTGTACGGAGCCTACTACCGTCGCAGTGGTCTGAACCGGGATGTCGTCTTCTACCTCAATCAGCAGAGAGCCGCTGTTGATGGTTATCGCATCGCCATCTTTGTCGGTCGCTACAAGGCCGCCTGACAGGTCGAGCGTCATGATTTCGGTGTCGTCACTGTTGCTGACCGGGTGGTCGAGCTGATCGAGCAGCGTGAAGGTGTAGGCGCCACTTGTCTGGTTCAGTTCCAGGGTGAACACCGTGCTGCCGGAGGCGGAGGCGACGAGCTTGTCGGTTATGGTGTCGCTATTGGTATCGACGGCGCTGTAGGTGACCGTATTGCCATTCGAGGTCAGCGTCGGCAGGCCGCTGGCCTGGACCGAGTAGGTGGCGGAGGCATCGGCTCCAACGCTCACCAGGCCGGATATGTTACCGGTCGCTATCGTCGTGTCGGCGGCGGTGTTGTCGAGGTTGCCGCCACTCAGTGCGTCTTCCTGTACGGAGCCTACTACCGTCGCAGTGGTCTGAACCGGGATGTCGTCTTCTACCTCAATCAGCAGAGAGCCGCTGTTGATGGTTATCGCATCGCCATCTTTGTCGGTCGCTACAAGGCCGCCTGACAGGTCGAGCGTCATGATTTCGGTGTCGTCACTGTTGCTGACCGGGTGGTCGAGCTGATCGAGCAGCGTGAAGGTGTAGGCGCCACTTGTCTGGTTCAGTTCCAGGGTGAACACCGTGCTGCCGGAGGCGGAGGCGACGAGCTTGTCGGTTATGGTGTCGCTATTGGTATCGACGGCGCTGTAGGTGACCGTATTGCCATTCGAGGTCAGCGTCGGCAGGCCGCTGGCCTGGACCGAGTAGGTGGCGGAGGCATCGGCTCCAACGCTCACCAGGCCGGATATGTTACCGGTCGCTATCGTCGTGTCGGCGGCGGTGTTGTCGAGGTTGCCGCCACTCAGTGCGTCTTCCTGTACGGAGCCTACTACCGTCGCAGTGGTCTGAACCGGGATGTCGTCTTCTACCTCAATCAGCAGAGAGCCGCTGTTGATGGTTATCGCATCGCCATCTTTGTCGGTCGCTACAAGGCCGCCTGACAGGTCGAGCGTCATGATTTCGGTGTCGTCACTGTTGCTGACCGGGTGGTCGAGCTGATCGAGCAGCGTGAAGGTGTAGGCGCCACTTGTCTGGTTCAGTTCCAGGGTGAACACCGTGCTGCCGGAGGCGGAGGCGACGAGCTTGTCGGTTATGGTGTCGCTATTGGTATCGACGGCGCTGTAGGTGACCGTATTGCCATTCGAGGTCAGCGTCGGCAGGCCGCTGGCCTGGACCGAGTAGGTGGCGGAGGCATCGGCTCCAACGCTCACCAGGCCGGATATGTTACCGGTCGCTATCGTCGTGTCGGCGGCGGTGTTGTCGAGGTTGCCGCCACTCAGTGCGTCTTCCTGTACGGAGCCTACTACCGTCGCAGTGGTCTGAACCGGGATGTCGTCTTCTACCTCAATCAGCAGAGAGCCGCTGTTGATGGTTATCGCATCGCCATCTTTGTCGGTCGCTACAAGGCCGCCTGACAGGTCGAGCGTCATGATTTCGGTGTCGTCACTGTTGCTGACCGGGTGGTCGAGCTGATCGAGCAGCGTGAAGGTGTAGGCGCCACTTGTCTGGTTCAGTTCCAGGGTGAACACCGTGCTGCCGGAGGCGGAGGCGACGAGCTTGTCGGTTATGGTGTCGCTATTGGTATCGACGGCGCTGTAGGTGACCGTATTGCCATTCGAGGTCAGCGTCGGCAGGCCGCTGGCCTGGACCGAGTAGGTGGCGGAGGCATCGGCTCCAACGCTCACCAGGCCGGATATGTTACCGGTCGCTATCGTCGTGTCGGCGGCGGTGTTGTCGAGGTTGCCGCCACTCAGTGCGTCTTCCTGTACGGAGCCTACTACCGTCGCAGTGGTCTGAACCGGGATGTCGTCTTCTACCTCAATCAGCAGAGAGCCGCTGTTGATGGTTATCGCATCGCCATCTTTGTCGGTCGCTACAAGGCCGCCTGACAGGTCGAGCGTCATGATTTCGGTGTCGTCACTGTTGCTGACCGGGTGGTCGAGCTGATCGAGCAGCGTGAAGGTGTAGGCGCCACTTGTCTGGTTCAGTTCCAGGGTGAACACCGTGCTGCCGGAGGCGGAGGCGACGAGCTTGTCGGTTATGGTGTCGCTATTGGTATCGACGGCGCTGTAGGTGACCGTATTGCCATTCGAGGTCAGCGTCGGCAGGCCGCTGGCCTGGACCGAGTAGGTGGCGGAGGCATCGGCTCCAACGCTCACCAGGCCGGATATGTTACCGGTCGCTATCGTCGTGTCGGCGGCGGTGTTGTCGAGGTTGCCGCCACTCAGTGCGTCTTCCTGTACGGAGCCTACTACCGTCGCAGTGGTCTGAACCGGGATGTCGTCTTCTACCTCAATCAGCAGAGAGCCGCTGTTGATGGTTATCGCATCGCCATCTTTGTCGGTCGCTACAAGGCCGCCTGACAGGTCGAGCGTCATGATTTCGGTGTCGTCACTGTTGCTGACCGGGTGGTCGAGCTGATCGAGCAGCGTGAAGGTGTAGGCGCCACTTGTCTGGTTCAGTTCCAGGGTGAACACCGTGCTGCCGGAGGCGGAGGCGACGAGCTTGTCGGTTATGGTGTCGCTATTGGTATCGACGGCGCTGTAGGTGACCGTATTGCCATTCGAGGTCAGCGTCGGCAGGCCGCTGGCCTGGACCGAGTAGGTGGCGGAGGCATCGGCTCCAACGCTCACCAGGCCGGATATGTTACCGGTCGCTATCGTCGTGTCGGCGGCGGTGTTGTCGAGGTTGCCGCCACTCAGTGCGTCTTCCTGTACGGAGCCTACTACCGTCGCAGTGGTCTGAACCGGGATGTCGTCTTCTACCTCAATCAGCAGAGAGCCGCTGTTGATGGTTATCGCATCGCCATCTTTGTCGGTCGCTACAAGGCCGCCTGACAGGTCGAGCGTCATGATTTCGGTGTCGTCACTGTTGCTGACCGGGTGGTCGAGCTGATCGAGCAGCGTGAAGGTGTAGGCGCCACTTGTCTGGTTCAGTTCCAGGGTGAACACCGTGCTGCCGGAGGCGGAGGCGACGAGCTTGTCGGTTATGGTGTCGCTATTGGTATCGACGGCGCTGTAGGTGACCGTATTGCCATTCGAGGTCAGCGTCGGCAGGCCGCTGGCCTGGACCGAGTAGGTGGCGGAGGCATCGGCTCCAACGCTCACCAGGCCGGATATGTTACCGGTCGCTATCGTCGTGTCGGCGGCGGTGTTGTCGAGGTTGCCGCCACTCAGTGCGTCTTCCTGTACGGAGCCTACTACCGTCGCAGTGGTCTGAACCGGGATGTCGTCTTCTACCTCAATCAGCAGAGAGCCGCTGTTGATGGTTATCGCATCGCCATCTTTGTCGGTCGCTACAAGGCCGCCTGACAGGTCGAGCGTCATGATTTCGGTGTCGTCACTGTTGCTGACCGGGTGGTCGAGCTGATCGAGCAGCGTGAAGGTGTAGGCGCCACTTGTCTGGTTCAGTTCCAGGGTGAACACCGTGCTGCCGGAGGCGGAGGCGACGAGCTTGTCGGTTATGGTGTCGCTATTGGTATCGACGGCGCTGTAGGTGACCGTATTGCCATTCGAGGTCAGCGTCGGCAGGCCGCTGGCCTGGACCGAGTAGGTGGCGGAGGCATCGGCTCCAACGCTCACCAGGCCGGATATGTTACCGGTCGCTATCGTCGTGTCGGCGGCGGTGTTGTCGAGGTTGCCGCCACTCAGTGCGTCTTCCTGTACGGAGCCTACTACCGTCGCAGTGGTCTGAACCGGGATGTCGTCTTCTACCTCAATCAGCAGAGAGCCGCTGTTGATGGTTATCGCATCGCCATCTTTGTCGGTCGCTACAAGGCCGCCTGACAGGTCGAGCGTCATGATTTCGGTGTCGTCACTGTTGCTGACCGGGTGGTCGAGCTGATCGAGCAGCGTGAAGGTGTAGGCGCCACTTGTCTGGTTCAGTTCCAGGGTGAACACCGTGCTGCCGGAGGCGGAGGCGACGAGCTTGTCGGTTATGGTGTCGCTATTGGTATCGACGGCGCTGTAGGTGACCGTATTGCCATTCGAGGTCAGCGTCGGCAGGCCGCTGGCCTGGACCGAGTAGGTGGCGGAGGCATCGGCTCCAACGCTCACCAGGCCGGATATGTTACCGGTCGCTATCGTCGTGTCGGCGGCGGTGTTGTCGAGGTTGCCGCCACTCAGTGCGTCTTCCTGTACGGAGCCTACTACCGTCGCAGTGGTCTGAACCGGGATGTCGTCTTCTACCTCAATCAGCAGAGAGCCGCTGTTGATGGTTATCGCATCGCCATCTTTGTCGGTCGCTACAAGGCCGCCTGACAGGTCGAGCGTCATGATTTCGGTGTCGTCACTGTTGCTGACCGGGTGGTCGAGCTGATCGAGCAGCGTGAAGGTGTAGGCGCCACTTGTCTGGTTCAGTTCCAGGGTGAACACCGTGCTGCCGGAGGCGGAGGCGACGAGCTTGTCGGTTATGGTGTCGCTATTGGTATCGACGGCGCTGTAGGTGACCGTATTGCCATTCGAGGTCAGCGTCGGCAGGCCGCTGGCCTGGACCGAGTAGGTGGCGGAGGCATCGGCTCCAACGCTCACCAGGCCGGATATGTTACCGGTCGCTATCGTCGTGTCGGCGGCGGTGTTGTCGAGGTTGCCGCCACTCAGTGCGTCTTCCTGTACGGAGCCTACTACCGTCGCAGTGGTCTGAACCGGGATGTCGTCTTCTACCTCAATCAGCAGAGAGCCGCTGTTGATGGTTATCGCATCGCCATCTTTGTCGGTCGCTACAAGGCCGCCTGACAGGTCGAGCGTCATGATTTCGGTGTCGTCACTGTTGCTGACCGGGTGGTCGAGCTGATCGAGCAGCGTGAAGGTGTAGGCGCCACTTGTCTGGTTCAGTTCCAGGGTGAACACCGTGCTGCCGGAGGCGGAGGCGACGAGCTTGTCGGTTATGGTGTCGCTATTGGTATCGACGGCGCTGTAGGTGACCGTATTGCCATTCGAGGTCAGCGTCGGCAGGCCGCTGGCCTGGACCGAGTAGGTGGCGGAGGCATCGGCTCCAACGCTCACCAGGCCGGAGATGTTACCGGTCGCTATCGTCGTGTCGGCGGCGGTGTTGTCGAGGTTGCCGCCACTCAGTGCGTCTTCCTGTACGGAGCCTACTACCGTCGCAGTGGTCTGAACCGGGATGTCGTCTTCTACATTAATCGTGAAGGCACCAAAGGTTGCCAACGGATCACCATCCTGATCGGAAACTCTCAGTATGCTCGAAAAATCAATCGAAAGAGTCTCACTGTCATTACCATTGTTCAGCGGATGATCAAGCTGATCAAGCAACGTAAATACATAGTTTCCGGTGCTCGTATCAACAACCAGCTTAAAGACTGGTCGATCAGTTTGAGAATTATACCCCGCAATACCATCAGAATCGACGTATGCCGTCAGTATATTTCCATCAGGAGTAACATCATAGAGAACCGGCAATCCGGCTGATTTCAGAATCGGTAGATGGCTCGTATCAGCAGATAGCGTAAAGAGATAAGTTCCCGGCTGATCTGCACCTATTGAGACAAGACCAGCTATACTCCCATTCACTGATATCACCTGCGACGGAGTTTCCCGGTTACCTCCATTCAATGCATCTTCATGCACCGTTCTCTGTAATATGCCGACACCGACCGGCACATCATCTTCGATACTGATCGTAAACGTTCCGCTGGTGTTTAACGTGTCGCCATCACTGTCCGTGACCCTCAGGAGGCCCGTCAGGTCCAGCGAAAGTGTTTCGCTGTCATCTCCATCACCACGAGGATGATCGAGCTGATCAAGCAGCGTAAAGGTATAGTCTCCCGTAGCAGGATCAATAACGAGCGTGAAGACCGGATTGCCCCCGGCTGTTGCCGTCAACGTATTAACCGTAACAGCGTAATCGACCCGTATGCCAACGGAACGCAACTCAGGAAGTCCGGATGTATCGCCCGTTAAACCATACGTTCCAGGATTATCAGCCCCGATCTGGAAAAGAGCAGCTAAATTGCCTTGAGCTACCACTGTCTGAGAAGCGGTTTCACGATTTCCGTCCAGCAACGCATCTTCCTGCACTTCACCCACAATCGCACCAGTACCAATCGGCACATCATCTTCAATATTGATGGTGAAGGTTCCTGCAGTCATCAAGGGGTCACCATCTTCATCGGTAACTTGCAGAATGCCTGTCAGATTAAGCTGAAGTATTTCGGTATCATCTCCATCAGCACGAGGATGATCGATGTGATCAATCAGTGTAAAAGTATAGTCTCCCGTAACAGAATCAACAACAAGTGTGAAGACCGGATTGCCCCCGGCTGTTGCTGTCAGCGTATTATCCGTAAAAGTGTACACGACAGACATGCCGGATGAGTACAGCACCGGAAGCCCACTCGTATTGCCAGACAAGCCAAAATTACCCCGCTGATCAGCTCCGATACGGAAAAGCGCCGCCACGTTACCTCGTGCAACGGTGGTTACAGTATCTCCATCCGTTATGCCGTCAGGTAGTTCATCTTCATCGACATTGCCCACAATCGTCCCCGAACCAACCGGCACATCATCTTCAACATTGATGATAAAGGTTCCTGTCGTAATCAACGGATCGCCATCACTGTCGGTGACCTCGAGGATGCTCGTCAGGTTCAGCGGAAGGATTTCGTTATCGTCGCCATTGGCAAGTGGATGATCAAGCTGGGCAAGCAGCGTAAAGGTATAGACACCCGTAACGGAATCGAGCTCCAGCGTAAAGACCGGAATGCTCCCGGATGATGCTGTCAGAATATTATTCTTTACCGAATAGGTGACCGCCACCCCCGCCGAAGTCAGATCCTGACGCAAGCCTCCGGTTTCGGATGACAAACCATAGCGCCCAGGCTGATCGGCACCTGCAGAGAAAAGTCCGGATATATTACCTGTCGCAACCGTGTTAAAAGCATCACTGTCCGTTATACCTAAAGGCAACTCATCCTCGTCAACATTGCCCGTAACCAGGCCGCTGCCAACGGGCACATCATCTTCAACATTGATCGTGAATGTTCCGGCTGAAGCAGAGTGATCGCCATCGCTGTCGGTTGCCTGAAGGATACTTGTCAGGTCAAGCGGAAGGATTTCGTTATCATCCCCATTGGTCAAAGGATGATCCAGGCGGTCGGAGAGCGTAAACGTATAGTCACCCGTTGCAGGATCAAGAACAAGCGTAAAGACCGTTCCTCCCCCGGCTGTTGCAGTCAGCGTATTGCCCGTAACAACATAAGTAACAGGATCCCCCGCCGAAGTCAGACCCTGGGGCAGACCACCGGTGTTGGTCAACAAACCATAGGTCAGCGGCTGATCGGCGCCCGCAGAGAACAGGCTGGATATATTGCCTGTTGCAACCGTAGTCACCCCATCACCATCCGGTATACCAAACGGAAGCTCATCTTCATCGACACTGCCCGCAATGCCGCCAACACCGATCGGCACATCATTCTCAACAATAATCGTAAACCCGTTATCAACCGTTATCGCATCACCATCCCTGTCGGTAACAACAATAGCGCTGGAGAGATCAAGAGTGATGGTGCCCTCCTCACCGGATCCGGGAGGTTGATCAAACGGAGCAGACAGCGTAAAGGTAAAAGCACCCGTAGACGGATCAAGAACAAGCGTAAAGACCGGACCGGAAGGAACAGAAGCCGTCAACGTATTGCCGGATACCGTAAAGCTGAGCGGAACTCCGTTCGAAGTCCAGCCAAACGCATCAAGCCCCGTGGTTTGCAAACTGAAGGTTACCGGCACATCAGCTCCCGTATCAATCAATGGAGCAACACTGCCCGTTGCCACCATCGTATCCTCCGGAGTATCACGGTTACCCTCCAGAAGAGCATCCTCCTGAACCGAAGCCGTCACCTCTGCTGTATTATTTTTCGGAACATCATCGAACGGTAAAGAGGAGTATGTCATCGAAATGGGCGCCAGCGGAACCATCGGCTCCACCGCAGCAAAGGTGACCGGTTCAACCGGAATTACCAGTCGCTCATCAAAAGTGCCACGACCCTCAAGCAAGGGGCTGTAACCTGCCGAACGACGGCTCGTTGATGCATTATATTTCCCTGTATAAGCCCACAAAAGGTAGGGGGGCGTATTAACTGACTCAACAGCACGCTCGACACGGACAAATCCATGAAGACGGTTACCACTCTGAGGATTGTTTTCGATCACAACAGGCGGTTCGGGACTGTCAGAGGTTTCCAGCCCGACGGGCGGCGCATCACTCCCCGCCTCGGCAACCAATCCCGCAATATCCTTGTCCGCAGGAGCAAAAAGCCCAGCACCCAAGACGACCTCCTTGCCCTCGGTAACCCTTAACACAGCACCATTCGTAGTCCGAAGCACAACCAGACTTCCAGTTTCTGTATGAATAACCTCACCCTCATAAACCATATCCCCTGCCTGCAGAAGACGGCTGGTTCCATCTTCAAGTTCTGCCCAGACTTTACCAATAATCTCTGAGACAGTTGCGAGCGAAATCGTATTATCGATACTCATTGGTACTTTAGGTATAATTAAGCTATGAAAAGCAAAGTTGCTATTAAGTACGTCAAATCATCATCCTTAACCAAACAAAAACAAACACAACGCATACAGGGAACGCACCTGCGCATATAAAATGTATAATACTCCATAATAAAATACTAATATTTGCCATGAAAAAAATCGGAATTCTCCTTTCAGGCTGCGGATTTCCTGATGGATCCGAGATTCAGGAAGCGGTGCTGACCCCTCTTGCACCTGCATCGCACCCTTTTATTGCAGCAAAACTTCCGGGCTGTGAACATATTGACCTGAAACATATTGACCTAACCAGAGAATGATCCGGAAAGTTCGGCAGCGATCGAGGCAATGGGTGCCCGCCCTATCGAATGCCCTGTCGGGGAGTGCATTGTCAGCCAGAAAGGAAAAAGAGTCAGCACACCAGCAGCCTACATGCTCGAAACATCAATAGCCGAAGTGGCCAAAGGCATAGAAAAACATGCTGGAGAGCTGATCTGCCTAATCTGATTTGCGGTTTTTTTCAAACGCAGTACCCGCATCCCTCGGCGCTGAAGCCCTGCCAACAAATCCGGCAAGCACAACCAGCGTTATGACATAAGGGAGTGACTGCACCAACTGCGAGGGAATCCACCCCGTCTGGAGCCAAATCTCCATCGATTCGGTCGTTGCAAAAAACAAACTTGCAAGTGCAGCTCCAGCCGGGTTCCACTTGCCGATAATCATAGCCGCAAGAGCGATATAACCCCGCCCGGCCGACATATTATCAGTAAAGGTATGCTGCTGAAAAACAAGAAAAGCTCCACCAAGAGCCGCAAGTGCACCAGAAACAAGCACGCCGGAATAGCGCATGCGATCCACATTGATACCTGCACTGTCGGCCGTTTCAGCACTTTCACCCGTTGCCCGAAGCCTCAGACCATAAGGAGTCCTGAAAAGCACCAGATAACCTGCAACAACAGAGAGCACAGCAGCAAGAAAAAGAGGATCAAGCAAAAGAGAGGGAACCGCAATACCGGCAATCCGCTCCGAATTCATCGAACTTCCGAACAACAGGCTGAGCCCAAAACGGGTAGCGCCCATAACAAGAATATTGATAGCAATACCGGCAACAATCTGGTCAGCCTTCAAGGTAACCGTCACAAAAGCAAAAAGCAGCGCAACACAAAGGCCGCACACCAGAGCCAGCAAAATGCCCGCCAGGGCCGACCCGCTCCGGTACTGACCAAAAGCCGCACCAAACGCACCAACAAGCATCATCCCCTCAAGTGCCAGATTAACCACCCCGCCCCGCTCCGAAAACGTTGCCCCAACAGAGGTAAGCACATAGGGAACGGCAAGACGCAAGATTTGCAGAAAAATAACAAGAGGATCAATTTCCATAATAAATCAGAATGAAATATCCTTTACGGTAGTTTTTACAGCGGCTTTTTAGTAAACTTCAGTTTCGATAAAAGTAGTCAACTTCACCTGTTTTTTCACCACATGCATTTCCTTTATCTGGTAAAAAAACACAATCACTCATGAAACATTATGCCACAATCTGAGATTACCAACGAAAAGGCCGGCAGTAAACAATACATCTACAGTTTCTCGGGCGGCTCTTCTGAAGGTGATGCGTCCATGAAAAACCTGCTCGGCGGCAAAGGCGCCAACCTTGCCGAGATGGCAAACATCGGTCTGCCGGTTCCTCCCGGCTTCACCATTTCAACCGAAGTTTGCACCTACTACTACGAAAATCAAAAAAACTACCCCAAAAATCTATTCGAGCAAGGAATCCCCGATGCGCTCCGCAAAATTGAAGAGACGCTCGGCAAAAAATTTGGAGACCCCGAAAACCCCCTCCTGGTCTCCGTCCGTTCAGGTGCAAGAGCCTCAATGCCCGGCATGATGGACACCATTCTCAACCTTGGTCTCAATGCACAAACCGTTGACGGCCTTGCAAAAAAATCAGGAAACCCCCGCTTCGCATGGGACTGCTACCGCCGTTTCGTGCAAATGTACGGAGATGTCGTGCTTGACCTCAAACCGACCGACAAAAAACAGATCGACCCCTTCGAAAAAATCCTTGAAGCAAAAAAACACGAGCTCGGCATCGAGCTCGACACAGAATTCACCGTTGAAGACCTCCAAAGTATCGTCGCTGACTATAAAACCGCAATTCTTGAAAAAACCGGCAAAACCTTCCCTGAAGACCCACACGAACAGCTCATCGGAGCAATCGGAGCCGTCTTCAACAGTTGGAACAACGAGCGGGCAATTGTATACCGCAAGCTCAACCACATTCCCGGTTATTGGGGCACCGCCTGCAACGTCCAGGCAATGGTCTTCGGCAACATGGGCCTCGATTGCGGAACCGGCGTAGCCTTCACGCGCGACGCCGCAACCGGCGACAACATCTTCTATGGTGAGTTTCTGATGAATGCCCAGGGAGAGGATGTGGTAGCCGGAACCAGAACCCCTCTGAAAATTGAACAACTCAAGGCCGAAAATCCAGGCATCTACGACCAGCTCGAAGAGATTCGCTCCATTCTCGAACACCACTACCACGACATGATGGACATCGAGTTCACCATCGAGAACAACATACTCTTCATGCTCCAGTGCAGGGTCGGCAAACGCACCGGCATGGCCGCAGTAAAAATAGCCGTTGACATGTTCAACGAAAAACTGATTGACGAAAAAGAGGCACTGCTGCGCATCGAGCCCGAACAACTCAACCAGTTGCTCCGGCCCGTCTTCGACATGAAAGAGAAGCAGGCAGCCATTCAGGAAGGACGACTCCTTGCAACAGGACTGAATGCCGGCCCTGGCGCCGCTACCGGCAAAATCTATTTCAACGCCGTCGATGCCTACGAAGCCGGAAAACGCGGAGAAGCGGTCATTCTTGTCCGCATCGAAACCTCCCCCGAAGACATCAAGGGCATGGATGCATCAGAAGGTATCCTCACCGAAAGAGGCGGCATGACCTCACACGCCGCACTGGTAGCCCGTCAGATGGGCAAGGTCTGCGTCGCAGGATGCGGAGCGCTCAGCATCGACTACCAGAGAGGAGAACTGCGGGTACAAGGCAACGATATTGTCCTGCATGAAGGTGATTACATCTCCATCGACGGCAGCACCGGAGAGGTCATTGCCGGAAAAGTAGCGACCAAAAACTCCGAAATCATCGAAGTACTCGTCGACAAGAGCCTCAAACCCGAAGATGCCCCGACATGGCCGATCTACCAGCAGCTCATGGAATGGGCCGATAAATACCGCAAACTCAACATCCGCACCAACGCCGACCAGCCCGACCAGGCAGAAATCGCCATCACCTTCGGCGCCGAAGGCATCGGCCTCTGCCGCACCGAACACATGTTCTTCGGCGGAGAGCGCATTGACGCCATGCGCGAAATGATTCTGGCCGACGATGTAGACGGCCGCAAAATAGCGCTTGAAAAACTGCTGCCATACCAGCGCGACGACTTCTACGGACTCTTCAAGGCAATGGGTTCACGCCCGGTCACCATCCGGCTTCTCGACCCACCTCTCCACGAGTTCCTGCCACACACCGACGACGAAATAAGGGCACTCTCCATCAAAATTGGCAGATCCTTTGAAGAGATCAAAGAGCGTATCGGCGATCTGCATGAATTTAACCCCATGCTCGGCCTTCGGGGCTGCCGACTCGGCATCCTGCACCCCGAAATCACCGTCATGCAGGTGCGGGCAATTATCGAAGCCGCATGCAAACTCAAAAAAGAGGGGCTCGAAGTAGTACCAGAAATCATGGTGCCACTTGTCAGCACCGTCAAAGAGCTTGAAATCACCAGCGAAGTGATCCACAAAACAGCACGCAGCGTCATAGCCGAACAAGGCACAGGCGTCAAATACCTCGTCGGCACCATGATCGAAGTACCCCGTGCAGCCATCACCTCCGACCAGATTGCCACCGCAGCCGACTTCTTCAGCTACGGCACCAACGACCTCACCCAGATGGGCCTCGGCATGAGCCGTGACGACTCAGGCCAATTCCTGCCCATCTACCAGCAACATGAAATCTTCGCACGCAACCCCTTCGAATCCATCGACAAGGATGGCGTGGGCCGACTCATGAGCATCTCGGCAAAAGAGGGACGGGCCGTCAAACCAGAACTCAAACTCGGCATCTGCGGCGAACACGGCGGCGATCCATCAACCGTCGAATTCTGCCACCAGTTGGGACTGAACTACGTCTCATGCAGCCCCTACAGAGTACCGATTGCCCGCCTTGCCGCTGCAAGAGCAGCACTGAAAGGGTAAACCAAAAGCAGCAACATCACGGGTACCAAACGAAAAAGGCGGCAATTGCCGCCTTTTTCATGAACTATCCCCACAAACAATCCCCGCACTGTTTTCCCTTTTTCGGCTTGCTTCTGCCAAATAATTTCCATATTCAGAAAAGTCGTACAAAGAAACCAGAGCCACCATTTTACCGTTGAGCAAGGCATAATCAAACAACGATTACCGCCCACACAGCAAAAAAAGAAAGAGCGCAAACAACACACATGGAATTCAGCCATATCAACATCCGGGGAGCACGAGTCCACAATCTCAAAAACATCTCCCTCGACATTCCACGCAACAAATTTGTTGTCATAACCGGCCTCTCAGGATCGGGAAAATCAAGCCTCGCCTTCGACACCATCTACGCCGAAGGTCAGCGCCGCTTCATGGAAACACTCTCGCCCTACGCCCGCCAATACATCGGCAGCATAGAACGCCCCGACGTTGACTATATCGAAGGACTCTCACCCGTCATCTCCATCGACCAGAAGAGCACCAACCGCTCACCCCGGTCAACAGTCGGCACCATCACCGAAATTCACGACTTTATCCGTCTCCTCTACGCCAAAGCAGGACGACGCTACGACCCCGTCACCGGCGCCATGCTCCAGCAGCAAAGCGAAGAGAGCATCGGCGAAGCCATACTCGCCCTCCCACAAGGCACCAAAATACAGATACTCTCCCCCCTCGTCACCGGACGCAAAGGGCACTATCGCGAACTCTTCGAACGACTCCTCCTCAAAGGCTTTCTCAGGGTCCGCATCGACGGAAAATACCGCGAAATGGAAAAGGAGATGCAGATCGAACGCTACAAAAGCCACTCCATAGAACTCGTAGTCGACCGCCTGGTCATCAGCCCCGACTGCGAAGATCGCCTCAGAGACGCAATCAGCATGGCCATAACCATGTCAGAACACCGCTCAACCGTCATCTGCGACCCGATGGAGAGCCAGCTCAAAGAGCTCACCTTCAGCACACGCTACGCCTACTCCGACGGCTCCGTACCCGTCGACACCCTTGCGCCAAACCACTTCAGCTTCAACTCCCCCTACGGCGCATGCCCTGAATGCAACGGCCTCGGAGAGCTCATGCAGCTTTCAGGAGAGCTGATGACCCCCGACCTCACCCTCTCGCTCAACGACGGCGGGCTCGACCCATTCGGAAAATCAGGAAAACGCAACCTCTGGCAAGTCATCAGGGCAATCGCAAGAGAGTTCAACTTCACCCTCGACACCCCATTGACCGACATTCCACAAGAGGCAATGAAAATCCTTCTCGAAGGATCCGGCACCCGAACCTTCGACGTCAGCTACAGCTACTCCGGCCACGACACCCTCTACCCGCAACCCTTTCCCGGAGCCCTCCCCTACGTCGAAGAGATCCTCAAAAATGCCAGCTCCTCAAAAATACGCGAGTGGGCCGAAAACTACATGCTCCGCAAACCATGCCCCTCATGCAAAGGAGCAAGACTGCGCAAAGAGAGCCTGCTGGTCAAAATAAACGAGATCAACATAGCACAGGCAGAATCACTCACCCTGCCCGAATCCCTCGCCTTCTTCAAGGCGCTCCCCGGCAACCTCAGCACAAAAGAGCAACTTGTTGCCACACCCATACTGCACGAAATCGTCAAACGCCTTGAATTTCTCCTCAACGTCGGGCTCAGCTACCTCTCAATCGACCGCAGCTCACAAACACTCTCCGGCGGCGAAGCACAACGCATACGACTCGCCTCACAGCTCGGCTCACAACTCAGCGGCGTCCTCTACGTCCTCGACGAACCAAGCATCGGACTCCACCAGCGCGACAACCACAAACTCATCACCTCACTCAAACGGCTCAGAGACCTCGGCAACACCGTCCTCGTCGTCGAACACGACAAAGAGACCATGCTCGAAGCCGACGAAATCATCGACCTCGGACCAGGAGCAGGCGAATACGGCGGAGAAATAGTCGCCCAGGGAGCCGCCGCCACCCTCGACCCCAACTCACTCACCGCAGGATACCTCAACGGAGAACGGCAGGTATACTGCAAAAAAGAGGAAAAAACAGACCCTGAGGAACAACAATTCCTGCGGCTCAAAGGGTGCCGGGGCAACAACCTCAAAAACATCGACATCACCATTCCCCTCCGCTCACTCGTCAGCATCACCGGAGTCAGCGGATCAGGCAAATCCACCATCATCAACGAAACCCTCTACCCAATCCTTGCGCGCCACTTCTACCGCTCCAAACTGCACACCTATCCCTACGACAGCATCGAAGGCATAAAACAGCTCGACAAAGTAGTCAACGTCGACCAATCACCCATAGGCCGCACTCCCCGCTCCAACCCCGCAACCTACACCGGAGCCTTCACCTTCATCCGCGACTTCTTCACCCGCATGCCCGAAGCGCAGATCAGAGGATACAAAGCCGGAAGGTTCAGCTTCAACGTCAAAGGAGGACGATGCGAAGTGTGCCAGGGAGCCGGAACCCGAAAAATCGAAATGAACTTTCTTCCCGACGTCTACGTCCAATGCGAAAACTGCAAGGGAGAACGCTACAACCGCGAAACCCTGCTCGTCAAATACCGAGGAAAATCCATCGCCGATGTACTCGAAATGACCATCACCGAAGCCGCAGAATTCTTCACCGACTTCCCCCGGATACTGCGCATCCTCACCACCATGCAAAGCGTCGGACTCGGCTACCTCAAGCTCGGCCAACCCTCCCCCATGCTCTCAGGCGGAGAGGCACAACGCATCAAACTCTCGGCAGAACTCGCCAAAATACAGACCGGCAACACCCTCTACATCCTCGACGAACCCACAACCGGACTCCACTTCCAGGACATCCAGCACCTGCTCGAAGTACTCCGCAAACTCGTCGACAAAGGCAACAGCGTCATCATCATCGAACACAACCTCGACATCATCAAAAACAGCGACTGGATAATCGACATCGGCCCCGAAGGAGGCAACGAAGGCGGCAACATCATCGCCGAAGGCACCCCCGAACAGATTGCCCAAACAGAACACTCCTACACCGGCCAATTTTTAAAAGCAGAGATGGGAATAGTGTAAAGGCGTCAAATACACGCAGTCAACAACGTCCCCCTTCTTGTTGTCTTGTTGTGGGTTTGAAGGAGGAGATCAGAGAAACTCCTCGTAGTAATCCAGATCCTTGTGGAAGGTCTCCTCAAGAGCGCTGAGAGAGAGAAAAGCAGCCGTCACGCAGATGGCGCCAACCAGCAGCGCCCCCGACTCCAGCCCGAACAGGCCACGGAAAAACTGAAAGAGCATGGTAATCGGCACCACCATGCCACGCACCAGATTAGGCACCGTCGTAGCAACCGTAGCACGAAGATTGGTGCCAAACTGTTCCGCCGCAACCGTAACAAAAATAGCCCAATAACCACCCGCAAAACCAAGAACAGCACAGACCACATAAAAAAACTGCGGGCTCTGATGACCCTGCAGAAAATAGAGCGCCACGGCGCCAACCGTCAGCAGCATAAACAACAGAATAACCTTTTTCCGGCTCTGCAACAGTTGACTCAACAAGCCGCTCGAAAGATCCCCGAAAACCAGACCAAGATAACAGTACATCACCGCATTGCCAGCCGAAACCGGCCCGGAAATACCAAGCTCAACACCAAACTCAGGCGAAAAAGTAATCAGCACCCCCACAACAAACCAGATCGGCACCCCAATCATGATCGAATTGATATAACGGAAAAAACGGCCACGATCCGTAAACAGAGCCAACATATTCCCCCGGCTCATCCCGCTCTTCGCCTCCATCGCCTTAAACATCCCCGACTCAGCAACCCTCACACGCGCAACAAGCAGCAACAGCCCAAGCCCCCCGCCAATAAAAAAAGCATTATGCCACTCATACGTATTCGCCACAATATTGGCAAGTATCGCCCCCGAAACACCAATCGAAGCCACAAGCATCGTCCCGTAACCCCGTATACGCGTATGCAACACCTCCGAAACCAGCGTAATACCCGCCCCAAGCTCCCCGGCAAGCCCGACACCAGCCACAAAACGCAACACCGCATAAGCCGGCAGCGACGAAACAAAACCATTTGCAATATTGGCAAGCGAATAGAGCAGAATCGAAGCAAACATAATCTTCAGCCGCCCCTTCCTGTCGCCAAGCCAGCCCCACAGAATACCACCAACCAGCATACCAATCATCTGCATATTCAGCAGATAAACCCCATAATCAATCAACTCCTTCCCCGACAACCCGAACGACTTCAAACTCGGCACCCGCACAATACTGAAAAGCACCAGATCGTAAATATCAACAAAATAACCCAGCGCCGCCACAATCACCGGCAGACTGAAAACATCCCGTATCGACGCATGCTCCCCTTTTTGCACAAAACCCTCCATTAAGCCCCCTGCAGAAACTCCTGCAAAAATAAAAAAAATCACCTCTCCAGAGTCTCACCCCAACAACCCGCCGAGGCCCCCACTCAATTTCAACTAAGCCAGCACAACACGCGACCACCTCACAAGCGAAGCAAATGCTTCTCCACAGACGCAAGCTTACCACTCAACGGCGCCACACCCTGAACCGGCGAAGGAGCAACCGCAATCGGCGCCAACACATCAGGAAAAATCGTCACCTCAACACCCTGCATAATACTCTCAAAAAAAACAACCAACCGCGACTCCCTCCCCTGCTTCACCACAACCCCCTCAAAATCCTTAAACGGACCAGCAAGCACCTTCACCCTCTGACCCGCCGGAAGAGAAACCACATGACGATGAATCGCATCCGGCTCCCTCACCAACTGCTTCAACCAATCAATATCCCGCTGCACAATGACCGAAGGCACTCTCCCGATCCCGATAAACTTCACCACACCCTCCGTATCAAGCACACGGATCTTCTCCCTCACCAAATCAATATTAACAAACACATAACCCCTGAACAACGGCTCAGAAACCCTCTTCTTCCGGTCACTCCACTGCTTCCAGGTATCAAGCAACGGCAAAAAACTCACAACACCCTGCTCCAGCAACAACTGATAAACCTTCTTCTCATACCGAGAACGAACATAAACAGCATACCACAGCAAATTCCGAACATCATCCATTCGACAAACACAATAATGTTAACCAACCCTCAAAAAAAAGAAGATAACAACTACGCCCCACTAATGAAAATCCCCCCTTGGGGACGTTGTTGATTCCGTGTACTTCCTCAAAAAAAGGGGGACGAAAAGGGGGACGTTGTTGACTCCGTGTATTTACGACCGCAAAGTCAACATTGAAAACACGGTATGTTCTTCGGAAGTACACGCAGTCAACAACGTCCCCATCTCCTGTTTCCGGCGAACGGGACGGAGTCACCACTTATTTTGTAACCCAATAGAAAAGCAAGCCGATCACCTCACGCAATGCCCTGTCGGACTGCGCAAGCGCCTCGGCATTCGGCAAAAAAGAGAGCACCGTCAATGGGCTCTTCTCACTGGTCTGATAATCCACCAAAAAAGGCTCAACAGCAAACCCCGCACGTTCAAACAAAAAACGCGCCCGACGCATATGAAAAGCACTGGTAACAAGAATAATTCTCCTCGGAACTCCTTTTTTTGAAGCACCGAGCAACACACTTGCCGCAGCAGCTTCATCCGCCGTATTACCCGCCTTACCCGTCAAACGGATAGCCGATTGCGGCACACCAAGCAGCAAAGCCCTTTTCGCCAGCAACTCACCCTCAGGCACCACACCCGGCTGCCACGGCACCTGCCCACGAGTAAAAACCACCACAGGAGCTCTTCCCGCCTTGAAAAGCTCAACGCCACCATCAAACCGATCCACAGCACCACCCCACTCCCCCAGCGGCGCCCCGTCAACCGTCACAATCATACCACTCAACACAACAATCGCATCAGCCTTCCCGACACTGCTGACCGGCACTCTCCCCTCGCCAACCTCAACAGAACGCATCAAAAAATCACTCATCACAGGCATACTGAACGCCAAAAGCAGCAGAGTTCCAAGCCAAAGAAAAAAGCTGTTGCGCAACAGCAATCCAGCCAGCAGACACAACAGGCTGAACCCCGACGGCAAAACAAGAAGAGGCAGAATTTTATTGATCATACGACATTGGAGACGTTGTTGACTAAGTGTACTTCAGCTCAAAACATTGGGGACGTTGTTGACTACGTGTACTTCAGCTCAAAAACACAGGGACGTTGTTGACTGCGTGTACTCATGAACGAAAAGCACAACCTGTTTCGACGTCAAGAGTGAATGACCACCATATTTGCGGAATACGTTTGATCACAAGCTCACCCCCGGCTTGAAGGAAATCATAAACTGGTACTATAAACAGCTCTCATATGCAAGACTCCCCGTTAAAATCCTGCAATAAACAATAATCAAACCTCTCTTGAGCAATGAGACACTCTTTTTCCGGCTCTTGACCCACTTCCAGATGCATTTTGACTCCATCACGAGCAATCTCAAGCGTTCACTGATGGTTCTTCCCTGAAGAGCACAATGATATCAGGCAGTTTCACTCTTCTTCCGGTGATACAGGTGTGATATCTCCAAACACTTCGCCTTTGCCTGCAAGAAGCGATGAGCGTTGAGATTTTTTCAATAATGCAATTATCGCTCTTTCTCTCTAAGAGAGAATCGTCACAATAACAGAGGCCTGCTTGACCGAAGGCTTATCTCCCAACCATCTCAAAGTTCCGTTTTCATAGCAAGCTTCATAACTCTGCGAGATAATTGTCTCTATCCAGTCCGGTTCTTCACGAAAAAATTTCTTTTGATGAAAAACGGCCTCCAAGGTCGGCGCAGTGAGGACAGCATCGTCCCATGAATGCAAATCCTCCTCAGAAGCGCAGCTTACCATCTCTAATGCCCATGCAGGCAAAGCACCAAAGCGACATTCCAGTTGCATGCACAAGAACCGGCGCTTACCCTCCAAACGGCCTATGACACGACCCTCGGCCTGACCCTCAATAGAGCCCTTGTCATAGCCTATCCTTTCTATACTCGTGATATATCTCATTTTTTGCTCTCCACAATAGCTCACAGCCCTTCCACAAAAAAACCGGCAAACCAGTACAACGTGAAATCGTTTGGCCCGACGATCAAATGCACTCCACCCGGCCTGTTCATTCGACAAAAAAGAAAGATCAGAAACTCCCCCCCTCTGGAAGCAAGGATTTATGTAACGATCTTTTATAAAAATAGTTCACTCTCCTTTTGGAGAAAATTATACGGCACCATGAGAATGGCTTCGGCCCATGCCTCCAGCCCCCTTTCAGATGCGCGGCTTAATTTCCCGGGTGCTCACTCTGACCTGCCTGCCAATGTATCCCCATCAAACTTCGCCTGCCTCACCAAACGAGAAAAACCATCAGCTCCTGTATGCGACACAATATTTATCTTCACTCTGCTCTTATCTGTAGACCAGCCTAACTGTTGGACAAGCATATCAGCCAATGCTTCCAGTATGGTGTTTACCCCCAGACCCTTCCACTGCATGTGCTGAAACCAATACTGGTTTTTTCCAGGCAAATGTATCAGCTAATTGTTCAACAATTATTGGATTCAACAAAGCATCTACAAAGAGAGATGCTGCATCGGGGTCACCGGACTTAGCCGCAAGATATGAAGGAGTTTTACCGTTGATTCGTTAGCATGAATCCAAACAGGTGGAAATACCTCCCACGGATACCTCGTTGTCACAAGTACCAGATCCTCGTCGGAGGCTGAATTCATTAATGGGCAACATCGAAATTCAAAGCAGCCCGCTTAAAAAGCCTTCGGGTATCTCAAAGTTAGCCTTGCTACGCAACAGGCGTTCCATTGCTCAAATATAACATCTCTTCCCCAAAATCCGTGAGCCCATCCACCAGGCTGCAGGCCCGATCGTTACAACCTTCCACTAACCTTATCAATCGGCAAAACCCCTTTCACATCATAAATGACCGCATTAATGCCAGAGCTAAGTGAGCGAATATCAAGAGCGGCAAATGCATCGTGCGCTACAGCAAGAATGATGGCCTCGTAATGATTGCCATTAAGCTCATGAAGGCATTCAAACCCGTATTCATGCATCACCTCTTCGGGATTCGCCCACGGATCGTGAATATCCACTTCAGCGCCATACTGCTTCAGTTCATTCACAATATCGACAGCACGGGTGTTCCGGATATCGGGACAGTTCTCCTTAAAGGTGATGCCAAGCATCAGAATCTTGGCACCCTTGATCTTGTGATCACGCGCTATCATCAGTTTAATGACCTGCGAGGCTATATACTTGCCCATGTTATCGTTCAACCTCCGCCCCGCAAGAATGATTTCCGGATGGTAGCCATACTCCTGAGCCTTCTGGGCAAGATAATATGGATCAACACCGATGCAGTGACCTCCCACAAGACCCGGTTTAAAGGGAAGAAAGTTCCATTTGGTACCCGCTGCCGCCAGAACTTCATGAGTGTCGATCCCCATCCGGTTGAAAATCACGGACAACTCATTGACAAAGGCAATATTGATATCACGCTGCGAATTCTCAATCACCTTGGCCGCCTCCGCAACCCTGATGGATGAGGCCAAGTGGGTACCGGCAACGATGATCGATCGATAGAGCGAATCAACTTTAGTGGCAATATCTGGAGTTGAGCCCGATGTAACCTTTTTTATCTTTGTTACTGTATGCTCCTTATCGCCGGGATTAATCCGTTCGGGAGAGTAGCCAGCAAAAAAGTCACGGTTGAACGTAAGCCCGGAGAATCGTTCAAGAACAGGGACACAATCCTCCTCGGTAGCACCGGGATAGACCGTTGATTCATAGATGACAATATCGCCCATCTTGAGCACCCTGCCAATGGTTTCGCTCGCCTTGAGGAGCGGTGAAAGATCAGGACGATTGTTCTTGTCAGTCGGAGTAGGTACCGTAACGATATAGTAATTTACCGCACCAAGATCGCTACTGTCAGAACTCACAAAAAGACCCGGACTCCCTTCCTCCCCATTATAGTTACTCTCGCAGAGAACACTCTTCAGCTCTTCACTGGTCACCTCAAGTGTAGCATCGTAACCTTGCCCAAGTTCACCGACACGCTCCTGCTTGATATCAAAACCAACGACAGGATACTTTTTGGCAAACTCCACAGCAAGCGGCAAGCCGACATAGCCAAGACCAACAACAGCAATTCTAATTGAATTCATAAATGGGGGAAGGATAGTTTTTTTAGCACAAAAAAACGTCAGTAAGACCAACACGTTACTACGAAAGAGCGCCTGCTTTAAATATCTCTAAAATATTTTATAACAATATGTTCATATCAGATTCACACCACATCCAATTCCAATTCCAGACAGCACAATACGCCACTTACGAAAGAGCGGTGATGGATTGAACAACACGCCTGCGCCGACTTTAAAAACTTCCGCACTCCAAACCAGCACCTTACGCCCATCCTTCATAATCGTAATATTGCAGGTAACCAGAACCGAATCAATACCTGAATTTTCAAGCCCTTCCTTTAATGCAATCTTCAACGAGTAGCGGCAACCAGCCAATTCAATGACTCCATGATCATAAAAAGCTGCATAATTTTGCAGCATCATGATCACAGCAATCTTATTCAAAGGTACAAAAACAGACTGGAACTTCGGCCAGCGTTTCAGCAATGCACACCGCAAAATGGCTCTGAGTGTACCACGATCCAATGCGAAGTTTTCGCCATGCTCTCTCCTCGCCAAACAGCTCACTTATAAAACTTCGAGCATCACATCTATTTCACAAAGTCCGTGCACCCAACCGCAGAGCCGCTGGCCCGAACCGGCATACACAACAGCACAACCCGAGCAGGATGTACCCCTAGTCAACAACGTCCCCCTTTTTCGTACAGTAACATTTATTTGAAAACCGCTTCCAGTGTCTGTGCGGTGAGGATAGCTTCAGCCCATGCCTCAAGCTCCTGTTCAGTTGCGCGGCTTAACTTCCCGGTTGCCCACTCTGGCTTACCTTTCAACACTGTTACACCCAGCACGCAACCACCTCTGCTCATGATAGGTGATCAGCATCTCTTCCCCAAAATCCGTGAACCCAGCCGCCAAGCTGCAGAACCGATCCAGCACAACAAATTGGAACATTCTGGAGCAGTAAGTACATGCAGTCAACAACGTCACTCTCTGCAACCAAGGAAGAATGTGCACGGAGTCAACAACGTCCCCCTTCTGGAATTTGGGAACAGGCTTTAAATCCTCTCCCACTCAAACTTGCTGACGTTTCTCTGTTTCGGGTCAAAGACGATGCCAATCAGATAGCGTTCCCCCTCATATTTTTCGTAATATTTCATTTCCCTGATCTGCTCAAGTGGCTCCCCGTCAGTCACCTTGAATTCAAAGAAAAAGGTTCTCCCCACAGCCTTCAGCGTCAGGTCAATTCTGCCCTTGTTGCTCACATCCTCGGCGATGATCTCTACTCCGATACTGGCAAAACAGGCATAAAGCACGCTGGCATAAAAGCCCTCGTAACGCTCAATGTCATTGTTGGTAACATTATTATAGGCGATGCTTGCAAAAAGACGCTTGATAACAGGTTCAAATCGTTCAACATCACCAGTATTCATGATAGCCAGCAGCTCACGGCGGATGGGCTCATTTTCCGAAACGCTGGTCACCGATTGCAGGATATAATCGTTAAAACTGGTCTGCACCTCCCTGTTAGGAAATCCCAACTCATAACCAAATCCCATATCCAACGGCAGCTGGCGCTTGATGGTCAAATAGCCGGTCTGAAACAGAATAGTCTCCAGATTGAGATTTTCAAGGTCAAAGCTGTTAACCAGAGACTTATTAACCTGTAATCCATTAAATTTTGGAATAAAATAGTTGTTCTTTTTGATGAGTTCAATCAGAAACTTTAGCGTTCCTGTCTCGAACAAAAAGTTTTGGAACGTACGCTGGTTCTTGATAAACAGCAGGATATCGAAAGGGTTATACACACTATCACCCAAAAAGTTATACCCATTGTACCACCGCTTGACCTGCTCCATATTAACACCTTCGAGATAAGGGGCAAAAGAGCTCTCCAGATCAAGCTGGGTATAACCACAAACGTTGCCAAAATCAGGGTTCAGGCTGATATCTTCAAGATTGTTCAGACCGCTGAAGAGCGACTCTTTGGAGAATTTACTCACCCCTGTGAGGAAGGCAAAGCGCAGATACCGGTCGTTCTCCTTGATTTTGGTATAAAAGTCCCGCATTCCATCCCGGATAACCAGAGCCTCGGGGATATTCTCAATATTGTCCAGAATCGGTTTGTCATACTCATCAATAAGAACAACAACCTTCTGATGATACTTTTGTGAGGTCTTCTTAGAGTTCTGCGAAACACTGGTTGGGATCCTCTTTCTCCACACAAATAATATCAAGCCGCTCCTGATTGTCATTCAGGATATAGAAAAGATTTTTGCGAAGAGTTTCCTGGCTGCGTATTCCGCCACTGAAACTGATCTGGATGACCGGATACTTCACCTCCCAGTTCCACTGCTCCTCAATCAGCAGCCCACGGAACAGATCCCGATTTCCCTCGAAAATATTTTTCAGCGTATCAAGGAAGAGGCTTTTGCCGAATCGCCGGGGGCGCGACAGAAAAACATATTTAAAGTTGTTAATCAGGCTATAGGCTATCCCGGTTTTGTCGATATACAGGTAATCCTCGTTTATGATCTCGCTGAAGGTCTGTATGCCCACTGGCAACTTTTTCATCGTCAACCTCAATGTTAAACATGAGCCCATAACAGGTATCGGCACTCCACACTTTTTTTACGACACCGCAAAATACAAAACTTTTAGTCAGAAAAACCGAGCGCAGTCAACAACGTCCCCCTTCTTCCTTTATACCATTTCACTGCATCAAGCAAATCTTTAGCTGCTCATTCTTGAAATTTAAGCTTCACCGCTATAACGCATCAAAATCCAGAAGTGTCGAACGACCTTCATTTACCGCTTTCATGCGTTCATGTACCTCACTTATCCATGCTTCACGAATGTCGCCCTCTTCATAATCAATACTTGCAAGAAGCAACTCTGCCAATGCAACCCGTTGAATGGGCGGCATTTTCATTGCCTTATTTATCAATAGCTTATCCATAATTACGATATCGAGTGATAATGGAAAAACACCTTCCCATGGTACGAATGTTCAGGTACAAGCAGAATAATGCGTGTTATCCACAAATGTTCTTTTTTCAGAAAATCCTCATACGCCAACCTCAGTCTCTCCTCAAGCTCCATCACATGCACACAGGCCACCGCCATATCAACGTTCCTTCCTATAACAAATTCCACAATCTGCAGGCAACGTTGACACATCCTGTTGATCCGGGCTGACACGTGGCACCAAACCTGGGCACACGTTGCTGCCAGCCTGAAAAATCTCTTCCCAATCGACATTGTTGTCTTCCTGGGTATCAAAAAAGCTGGCTAAACCAAGCGCCTTGAAGTCGTGCTCAGAGTTTACTTCTATGGGACGGCAGGGAGTGACGACACTGCCCGTTTCTTCAATCTTCCCTTCTTTATTTTTTACCACTTGCATGGCAAGCCTCCTGATTAGATCATTGAGATTTTCACGGAGTAAAAACCGCTTCCAGTGTCTGTGCTGTGAGGATGGCTTCAGCCCATGCCTCCAGCTCCTGTTCACTTGCGCAGATTAATCTCCCGGTTGCCCACTCTGGCAGCACACCAAAACGACGCTCCAGCAACTTTCTCAACAGCCGGGTTTGACCCTCTACGCGACCTTCAGTAATCCCGGCTTCTCTCCCTTCCCGAAGGCCAAGACCATAGTTCGACTCTACAAGACTGGCCTGGTAACGAAGATCATCCTGATAACGGGCGTAGGCCGCCTGTTCTGCTTCAGACATACTGAGAAGAGAAAACGACCGCTTTGCCTTCTGGATCCCTTTGGCCTGAAACTCATCCTTGATCTCTTCGTTCTTCAGAAAGTAGATCCACTCGTCAAGCGATGTTTTCGCGATGCTGTTAAAGTTGTTCAGCCTGATGAGGTAGTATTCAGGATAAATGTGGTTTATCTGCATCTTCCCATACTGCTTCTGCTGTCGGATGTCGAGCTGCAGTTTGTCGTTATCGTGTATGCCAACAAACGTCGTCGTACCATGATAGATATAGTCACTGCCATGGCCAAGATTAAAATAGAGGATGTTTACCGAGATAACCTTGACCAGCGTTGCATAGGGCTCACCCTCCTGCTGATGTTCGGTTATGACTCGCGACGTCCCATACAGCATCCGTTGCAGATAATCAAGTTCCCGCTCATACTGCACCTCAATAATGATGATTTCGTCTTTGCCGTTCTTTACCTTGAGATCAACACGATTGAATTTGTCAAGTTTGCTCTCTTTATTGCTCTCGCTTTCAAGGATTTCAAGAATCGTAATATCCTCGCCAAGCAGCTCGCTTAAAAACCCTTCAAGGATCTCAAAGTTAGCCTTGCTGCGCAACAAGCGCTTCATTGCCCAGTCGAAGGTGATCAGTTTTCGTGGCGATCGAATGCTCATAGATGCGGCTTTTAGAAACATGAAGAAGTAATGACGAAAATAATATAACATCTCTTCCCCAAAATCCGTGAACCCAGCCGCGAGGCAGCGGCCCAACCAGGCACCAAAAACAGCACAACCCGCCCAGCAAATACACCCAGTCAACAACGTCCCCCTTCCTCCGAGCAGTACGGGCGGGGTCTCCCCACCCTCTTCCGAAATCACCATTCACAGTCCTTCCACAAGAGTAACCGGCAGACCGGTACAACGTGCAATCGTTTCGATATCAACACCAGCATCTTTAAACCTTTTAGCATCTTCCAGTGCCTTTTGCTGAATGCCTTCGGCTATTCCTTCGGCTATTCCCTCAGCCTTGCCCTTCACGATACCCTCGGCTATACCCTCATCAAACGCCGTATCGACAACATTTTTCAGATCACGATAGACTTTGTGGCTCTCTTTATAAACCCCTGCTTCCACACTCTTATACTGCGCAATTTCAGCCAGTTCAAATACTGTAAGAAAGACCTTCTCCTGCAGACGAGCCGGACGATCAGTGAGCTCAGGGAGATGCCGGAGCAGAAAACACCACTTGTCGAAATCAGTAACAAGCTCATCAATCGTTTTCAGAAACTTGGGAAGCTCAAGATAAATAAAGGTGAGTTTGTCATAAAAGACCGCACCCGTTGAACGATCGATCAGTCTCACCTCGTGGTGAACCACAGCATCATCAGCTTTATCTACATCAAAAACAAAATCGAGAATACCGACCATGTAGACCGCCTTCAGGCAGAAATTCCAGTCTCCACTCTGCGCCTGCTGCTGAATCGGGAAGGTGGCATAAAAAACCGAACGATCTTTAAAATAGTTCTGCTTCGCCCGCTGCATCTCAACAATGAATTTTTCCCCCTTTTCGTTTTCACAATAGAGATCAAAGATCGCCCGACGGTCATATTCACTGCGCCCAACCTGTTCATTGGGCAAAAAGGAGAGATCCGCAACGGTTCCCGCCTCCGGAGGCAAAAGCGTGTTCAGAAACGCAATAAGCAGCTCCTTATTTACTTCAGAGCCAAAAATCTTCTTGAAACCAAAATCGGTAAAGGGATTTATATAACGATCTTTTATAAACATAGTTCACTCTCCTTTTGGAGAAAATTATACGGCACAACCATAGTTCAGAAAAAATGAACCACCAACATTCAGAATAAATTTGCATGTACAGGGCGATACCACAGCACACCCCTTGAAATCTACTAAAAAACCCGGATTTTCTCTCTGCAGTAAACTCAACCTCAAAACTGCTGACCCGATTTAGCACAACACATTGGCACATTCAGGAGCAGTAACTACAGGCACAGGAAGAATTTAAAAAAAACTCCCAGAGACACTGGTACAAGCCACCAAGCAAAATGTACTGAATCTGCCTTTGCGCTTGATGTTTCAGGATGAGGCTCGGTTCGGAAGGATAAGTGATCCTCGAAAATGCTGGGCTCCAGCGCCACTTCGTCCTATCGTAAAGTTAGCTCTTGTAAGAGAGTATGTCTATGCGTACGCAGCAGTATCTCCGCAAGATGGTGTGATTGATTGGATGTTGGGCGGCAAAATGGACACAGTGAGTATGGGCGCATTTCTCAGGCAGGTCTCTCATAAGCATCCTGAAGAGTTTGTCATGATGGTTGTGGATGGAGCGCCTTCTCATCGTGCCGAGCATTTAAGGGTTCCAAAGAACATGGTACTTGTAAAGCTGCCACCGTATTCACCGGAATTAAATCCTGTTGAGCACCTTTGGGATGAATTGCGAGAGAAGGAATTTGCTAATCGGGTATTTGAGACACTTGGAGCTGTTATCGCACAAGCAGCGAGAGGACTGAAAAAAATGGAAGAACATCCTGACGGACTTCGGTCTTTAACTGGTTGGGATTGGATATTAAAATCAATTTGATTGCAATTTAGAATTAGGATAAAAAATTAATGTATTCGAGTATCCACAAAACCTTTAACGTCATACCGGATTATACAGATCAAGTTAAATGTTTTAACAAATTTGTAAAGCAAACATTTTTCACTTATTATCTTTGATAAAAAAAGCCTAGTCAACATATATTTACTTGTGAATATTGAGGCTATTAACTATATATTTCATATTAGTTAAATGACTTTTATTCGTTGGTTTCGTTCCGTTGTAAGACATAAGTTTATCAGCTATTTAGCAGGTTTTGCTATTGTTCTTGCGGTTCATCCCTGCCAAGGTATAGCTGCAACAGAGGTTATCACCTTCTATGTATCAGATAACAACATCTCGGATCCAAGTGCTCTTTTTGGTGCTTTGCCTTCGGACGGCTATAGCGTTTCGAGTTCTTACAGATTGAGCGAAGGCAGTACTTCAACATCATTTACGGATCTTTACAGCAGTAGTAGCGCTACATTCACCGTGGGTGGTGATAGTGGATTAAAGGAGGGTTATCGTGATGCTCCAGAGCTGCTTAAGCATGACGCATCTACTTCAAAGTCGGGTGTTGGTGAAGCAAAAATATCCTTTGACGGGTTAATGGCTAATGAGCAGTACTCTGTTGTTGTTTACAGTCAAGGGCAAAATGATGTTAGGCATACGTTTATTACGAATTTGTCGATAAGAGTGGGATCGGGTACTTACAGCTCGATCGGAACATTGACGACAGATCATTTGACAACCTACCGGGCAAACGGAAATTATCTTACCTACGATTTTACAACTGATGAAACAGGCAAAGCTTACGTTGCTTTTTATACCAATCCAGGAAATACTCTAAATCGAGCCGGCATCAATGCTGTGCAATTGGTATATGGCAAATCGCCGACTCCGGAACCTTCGACCTATGTGTTGATGGGGGTAGGGGCGTTGATTGCCGGTATGGTTGCATGGAAAAAGAATCTGTTAATTGCTAAGGGTAAATAGTTAAGGTGAATACTGGAAGATAAACGAAGGTTAACGTTTTATAACTAAAGATATTGACTGTTCGAGAGGCAAAAGTAGTATGGTAGTAAACGGCTGAATCTGTTACGTATAAAAATATCTTGTCAACATAAACACATGGGTTTGAGATGAAAAAAAAACTGATTGCTTTTTCAGCCCTGCTTGCCTGGTTGTTTTTGTCGGGTAGTGCTGAAGCCGGGACGGTGTTGACTTATAATGATTTTTCGTCAACATCGGGTTATACGCGTTATGGTACCGCTGTAAATTCCGGAAACGATTTGCAACTTACCTCTATTAATGTAGAAAAAAGAGCTGGAAGTGTCTTTTTTCATACACCTGTCGATGTTACCAGCTTCAATTCGTCTTTTTCATTTTCCTTTGATGGCACTTCTACTAATGGTGCTGATGGATTGGTGTTTGTGATCAAGAATAAAGAAAGTTCCAATCTTGGCGGGACTGGTGGATTGTTAGGATATGATGGGATTAATAGAAGTGTTGGCGTTGAGATTGATACCCATCGTAATGATCCCGGAGTCAAATATAATGACATTGACCACAACCACATTGGTATCGATATTAACGGTAATATAAGGAGCGAATCACAAGCATCAGTATCACAAACATTTAACAGTAATGGTATCTGGTATACGTGGCTTGACTATGATGGAGCAATATTGTCGGTATACCTCAATCAGCTGAATTCAAAACCAGGATCAGCTACTCTTACGTATGGAAGTAGTGCAACGCCATTTGTTATCAGTCGCGAAATAGGCTCTTCGTCTGGATTGGTAGGGTTTACTGCTGCAACAGGTGCTGTTACTCAAACAGCCTTATTGAAATCATTTAATCATAATTCTCCGAATCCCGAACCATCTACCTATGTGTTGATGGGGGTAGGGGCGTTGATCGCCGGAATTGCAGCGAGGAAAAAGATAGTGTCGAGACAAGTGATAGAATAGAAATATTACTTCTTGGAAGCGATACAAAACACATGCCCACCCTCTAAACATTCACACCATTCTTAAAAAAATGACGGATTATGAAAAAGAGCTTACCTGAAAAAAAGTGGTATATTGGTGTTATTGTAATCTAATTCGAACAGTCCCTGTACTTTCCCCTGTCAAAGACTGCCCATACCATTGCTGAATATCGAGGCCTCGAAGGCATGATAGTTGGCTATGCCTTTCATGTAAGAAACTTGCGTTCTCTAATCTCTGCCGGTTATAATCAGCACTTTCACAACAACACTCTTTCTGGGGCCAAAACAGAAATAATGACGGCTTATCGTTTTGACGAGGTGCACCCAAGGGTGTATAACAGGACTAAAGAATACCTTTTGGTCTATTAATCTATATCGTTGTGGTTAAATTAATCTAAAACAAAGATCAATGCCAGATAAGCAGAACTACTCGTTGAAAGTATACAGTTTAACCGATTTTTGCTTTTTTCTCCACAACATCACAGCTAATATTCCGCCTATCCCCATAAGAACAAAGGATGATGGCTCAGGTGTAGGAGCTGTAGCTGGCTCACCTGCTTTGATTTGTACAGCGTTGATTACTGCTTCTTGACCTTGTACAAGAGCAGAATAATTCAATAGAATTTGCCCGGAACTTGTCGAATAAGTCGTTATTATCAAATAATTTCCATTGTCAACGTATCCTATTCTTGATGTATCGGTTGTGAGTATACCTGCAACATGAGTTTCTTATGAGCTACCTGGAGCAACATTGCTTGAATATTTTATTTGTGTCTTATAACCATTCGTTGAACTCTGGCTATACACGTAGATCGTGTACATGCTTTTTGGAGTTAACCCAGTAAACCACAAACTGTTACCGTTCTGAGAAAGCGTGTTTGTACCAAGACAACCTTCCAATAAGTCAGTACCAGTTGAATTTAATATTTCACGAGAATTCCATTGAACAAGCGCGCTATCGGTTACACCAACCATTTCAGAGATGGAACTTGAGCCTGAAGCATTGTTAATATTGATCAACTTGTCGCTTACAGCAGGATCAATTGCGCCTGAATAAGACGCTGGTGATAATGTTTCACTGAAACTGACAGTAATAACGTCAACGACGGCTACTGCTGGTTGAGGACTAATGAAGAAAGCCAAAACAAAAACAGCAAATAGAAATTTTATTTTTGCAAACCACATCTTTGTTACTTTTATCTCTGATGGTTGAATTCCCCGCTTCTGACTGATGGCTGTCATTAGATATTCTACATACTGATGTATCTATAATAAACTATTATTTTGTTATTCAGTTAAAGAAAAACAATACTACAGCAATACCACACCCGTATCCATTCACTGTCGGCTTAGCCATAGCTGCCTGTGTGTATTTTGCCACCAAAATTACACAACACCGGCAGTAACTACCCGTAGTCACCAACGTCCCTCATCTTTGAGGAGAGCGTGACGACGGGCTACCAATCTTCCCTCCCCTTCCCTTCCCTTCCCTTCCCAGCGAATGGGAATCCCAAGCTGCGCCGCCGACTTTTCAATAAACTGGCGAACACTGTACTGCACACCAGTCGCAATAACATAATCCCTCGGCAGCTCCTGCTGCAGCATCATCCACTGCATCCGCACATTCATTTACCGAACAATCTGCCTTGCAGTTCCATGTAATCCGGAAATACAGAATCTATACTTGCCAGTTTTGCATCATAAACAAGAGCAGCCGCGATAATTATCCGGTCTGCTGGATCCCTGTGAATTTCGGAAAGCATAGCGGCTTTATGCATAATATCACAGGTAACAGGAAGTGAATCAATACCTGAATTTTCAAGCACTTCCTTTATCCAATCTTCAACGGGTAGGAGCAACTGAAGCTTGCCACGTTTAACCAACAAAGAAACCTCAAAGCAGGATATAGCTGAAACAGTCCAATGACAATCAACCCTCATTGCATTGACAATTTTTTCTGACAGAGCTGGATTACCGTCAATAATCCATTTCACCCAAATATGCGTATCAAGCACGATCATTCGAGACAACTCCACTATTCTGCTGGTGAAACCGGAGAGATGATGTCTCCCAGTATTTTACCTTTTCCTGCAATGAGAGGTGATGGCTGATGTTTTTTCTGTAATGGCATCACAGTTGCTTCTTTCTCGGCAAGGATAGTTACAATAACGTATGCCTGCTTAACCGGAGGTTTATCACCCAACCATTTCATAGCTCCATGATCGTAGAAGGCTTCATAACTTTGCAGCATAATTATCTCCTGAATGGTTTTCCAAAATTACAAAAAACGACTGGAATTTTTTCCAGCGCTTCAGCAATGCGCACTTCATTCAGACGAGAGCAGAAAGAGAGCACATTCGTAAGCACATCTTAACATAAAATATGGAAGCAATGGAGATAACTTACGGAATGTAAACCAGAATAGTACGGAATGAAACAAAGAAATAACATTGGTATTGAAGCAAGAGCCAGTCTATGGAATAGTAAATTAATGACCAGCAAATACACCCAGTCAACAACGCCCCCCTCTCCGAAGGCAGTAACTACCCGTAGTCACCAACGTCCCTCATCCTTGAAGTAGAGGTCAGCTCTCCCTGCTGACCTCTACGGTATACCCATTAGCCTTAAGCAAGGCATGCCTGCGGGCAAGATCAAGATCATGCGCCACCATCTCCTCAACCATCTCGTCGAGGGTGATTTCCGGCACCCAGCCCAGATCAGCCTTCGCCTTTGCTGGATCACCAAGCAGCGTCTCCACCTCCGCTGGACGGAAGTAACGCGCATCAACCCGGACAATCACACTCCCCTCACGGAGCGAGGCATACGGAGTGGAGAGGCTCTCGATAACGCCAATCTCCTCTCTCCCCTCCCCTTCCCAGCGAATGGTGATCCCAAGCTGCGCCGCAGACTTTTCAATAAACTGGCGAACACTGTACTGCACACCCGTCGCAATCACATAATCCCTCGGCTGCTCCTGCTGCAGCATCATCCACCCGTACGACTCAAAAGAAAAACCATAAGAACTATCACGAATGCAATGATTTAAGAGCCACATCCGGTGCTGCGACTACAATCTTGAGCAGAGCCGCAGCGGAACCAGTCGGGTTACGACGATGCTTTTCCCAATTTTGCAGCGTCCTGACGCTAACCCGCATCATTGAGGCAAACTCATCTTGGGATAACCCAATTTGCTCACGTACTGACTGAACATCCGGCAGAGTAATCTCAAAACGGCGCGAAGCCTCTGACATACCTTCAGCAATATCGTTGGCTTCTTTCAAGCTCTTAAGCAACTCAGAAAATAGTATCTCTTCCATATAGCTATAACTTTTTCACAAATTCGCACAATATGGCATCCACAACAACCAACAAACCCCTTTTAAAAACGGGAAGGATAATGCATCCATCCCTCGCAACTAAAACGACTGGAGCACTGGCCAGCGCTTCTGCAACGAACACATATCACGGAATAGTCACTGTTTTTGATAGTATCCACCGATTTTTGATGAGCCAATGAACTCAATCCGGTCAGCTTCTCGTAATTGTTTGAGCCAGCGTTCTATGGTTCGCTGTGTTACCTGTGAACAGTACAGCCATTTCGCCTGCTCTCTGACCTGGATTAGCCTGAATGTATGCGAATAGAGCATTTACTCCGACATTTACTCCGACATTTACTCCGACATTTACTCCCCTACTCTGCTCTGGCAGTTTCAAAGTAAGCACTCAGTAACTACACGCCGTGAACAACGTCCATCTTCCTTTTTTATGACACTGAATGACTGTCAATAGTCCTCTACGTCCCCTATCGTTTTTTCAGTTAAAATATTTTTTATAGTTATCGTATTTGCTAACTTGGGGTATGAGTTATGAAATCGAATACTTCCATCCCAGCATTAAAGAGGATATTGAGGAATGGCCCAGCAGCATTAAGGCTGATTACAGGAGGATTTCACTTCTTTTGAAGGAATACGGGCCAAATGTGAGAATGCCCCACACCAAAGCGATGGGGGACGGCCTTTTTGAAATGAGGCCGAAAGGTCGAGATGGTATTGGCAGAGCGCTCTATTGCTATCTAACCTGAATTATTCACCATAAACAAAAAAAAGGGGGGCAAAAAATACCGCAATTACTTATATTATTGGTGCTTAAGTCAATAAATAAGACGCGATATTTATGCAACCCCTTCAGCCGAATATAGTCACATCAGAGAGTACTCAACAAACATTATTTTCATACAATTCGGCATCAGCCATTGCCCCGGTAATGGGTAAAAAGTTGCTCTGGATTTTGATGGCGGCAACATCACAAGCGACGCTGGTGTGTTGCTCTTGCATGAAACCGAATCCCAACTTGGCATCATCAGCATGCTGACCAAGTGCATCAGTGATAGCCGACGTTCTTCTTCGATTACGCATAGTGTCAATGAACTCAATACCCTGCGAGTATTTCAAATCGCCTGTGGTTACGAAGATTGCAATGACAGCAACAGTTTACGCATTGATCCGGCAATGAAAATAGCTCTTGGTCGTTTACCTGAGACCGGCCTTGATTTAGCCAGTCAACCAACGTTCAGCAGGTTGGAAAACATGATTACCCGTCGAGATCTCTATCGAATTGCAGATGGTATTGTGGATCATTTTCTCGCTTCGTATGTCGAACCTCCCGAGGTCATTGTCCTGGATTTTGACGATACGGAGGATGTTGTGCACGGCCATCAGCAATTGGCTCTGTTCAGCGGTTATTATCAGGAGACCTGTTATCAGCCTCTGCATGTGTATGAAGGTTTTTCTGGCAAACTGATCACCACGATACTGCGGCCAGGCAAGCGCCCGGGAAGCCGGGAGATCGTCTCCTACGTGAAACGGATTGTGGAACGTATTCGCCAAAAATGGCCAGACACCATACTGGTTTACCGTGGTGACAGTCATTATTCAGCACCAGAAGTCTTTGCATTCATTGACCAACAAAATGATTGCTACAGCGTGACCGGACTGACCCGTAACGCACTTTTGCTCAAGCATGTAGAAACCCTGATCAAACACGTCAAGCAGCAACCAGCAGGCTTCAAACGCTATCACTCTTTCATGTACAAGGCAGAAAGCTGGAGCAAGCCACGTAAAGTTGTTGCAAAGGTAGAGATGACCGACATTGGAAAGTTGAACGTCCGTTTTATCAGCACGGACATGCCGGAAGCAAAGGCAAAAGCACTCTACGAAGAGATCTACTGTGCTCGTGGAAATGATGAATTGTGCATAAAGGATCACAAAACCTACACCAAGAGCGATCGAACCTCTTGTCACCGTTTTTTGGCCAATCAGTTTCGGCTGTTTTTGCACTCAGCAGCTTATGTTTTGCTGCACAGTTTCCGATCCAACATGCTCAAGGGAACCAGCATGGCTACGGCTACCTTTGAGAGTATTCGCTTGAAAATCTTGAAAATAGGCGCAAGAGTCATTGAACGGAAAACAAAAATTAGTGTGCAGTTGCCTACGGCATATCCGTACCAGTCGATTTTCTCAAAATGTCTGGCAATCTTTGAACATTTGCGTCGTCAGCCTTGGCCACCACCAACGATATCGTAAAGCGACAATTGGCAAAAGAATAAACACTCATACATTTTACACCATTGCAGCAAAACTCACTTGCCATATGGGGCGGGTACGATCACTGTGGAATATCGCCTGTTTTTTCAGACCGTTCAGAGCTATTTTCGTTGGTTATGAACTCCTTCAATTGACTTCATTTGTGATAACGAAATTTTTTACCTGGCCACAACGATGAGTAGCTCCATTTTTTTACTCAAAACTTCTGTTTTGGTAGACCTCATGAATTATACAGGCTAAAAGGGAAAAAAATTATAATCCTGCATACTTTTATTAAAAAAACTCAGTCAACTCCGCATAAAGAGCTTCAAGTTGCCAGAAAAAGATTAGAGGCGGTTAACAATGGATGATCTGAAATACCAGCCAGTACCATACAATGTTGAGGAGGAGATATGCAAAAACCTTCAAGACGAGAATTTTCGCAGAGAATATGAAGCACTGGAACCAAAATACGCATTGATCAGGGAGCTGTTATCTGCACGACAGCTCTCAGGCATGACGCAAGAAGCTGTGGCTCTGAAAATCGGGACGACCAAAAGTGCCATCTCCAGACTGGAATCCGGCAGCAAGCATTCTCCCTCTCTTACCACACTGAGAAAATACGCTGAAGCAGTTAATTGCGAACTGGAAATCAAACTGAAACCAAAACAGCAACCGAAAACGATCTGAACATCAATTTTCGATGAAATAGCAAATTAACGCCCAGAAAATACACCCAGTCAACAACGTCCCCCTTCTTTGAGATCTTCATGCAGAAGGATAGCTTCGACCCATGCCTCCAGATCCATTTCAGATGCGCGGCTTATTTTCCGAAATTGGCTTATTCTTGTTTTCCGATCACATCACATCTACATTAACTACAACTCTTAACCATCTGTTTTCATTTTCAACAATTTTTTTCAGATAATGCCTTGTACCATCATCGTAACTCTCAATATAATCAGGATCGTTAAACGCTCGCAGCACCCAGCCGCGAGGCAGCGGCCCAACCCTGCACCAAAAATGGCACAACCCACCCAGCAAATACACCCAGTCAACAACGTCCCCCTTCTTCAGCCCTGATTCCGTACAAGCGGGGTCCCCCCGCCCTCTTCAAAAATCAGCTCTCCTTACTCACCTCCACCCTATACCCATTAGCTTTAAGCAGGGCGAGGGCAATAGAGCCCGGATGAGCTCAAAAGCATGTGCCAGCAAGAAAGATTTCTGTACACGGATTTCAAGGATTTTCACGGAGTGAAAACCGCTTCCAGTGTCTGTGCGGTGAGGATGGCTTCAGCCCATGCCTCCAGCTCCTGTTCACTTGCGCAGCTTAATCTCTTGGTTGCCCACTCTGGCAGCACACCAAAACGACGCTCCAGCAACTTTCTCAACAGCCGGGTTTGACCCTCTACGCGGCCCTCAACACGGCCTTCAGTAATCCCGGCTTCTCTCCCTTCCCGAAGGCCAAGACCATAGTTCGACTCCACAAGACTGGCCTGGTAACGAAGATCATCCTGATAACGGGCGTAGGCCGCCTGTTCTGCTTCAGACATACTGAGGATGGAAAACGACCGCTTTGCCTTCTGGATCCCTTTGGCCTGAAACTCATCCTTGATCTCTTCGTTCTTCAGAAAGTAGATCCACTCGTCAAGCGATGTTTTTGCTATGCTGTTAAAGTTGTTCAGCCTGATGAGGTAGTATTCAGGATAAATATGGTTTATCTGCATCTTCCCATACTGCTTCTGCTGTCGGATGTCGAGTTGCAGTTTATCGTTATCGTGTATGCCAACAAACGTCGTCGTACCATGATAGATATAGTCACTGCCATGGCCAAGATTAAAATAGAGGATGTTTACCGAGATAACCTTGACCAGCGTTGCATAGGGCTCACCCTCCTGCTGATGTTCGGTTATCACTCGCGATGTCCCATACAGCATCCGTTGCAGATAATCAAGTTCCCGCTCATACTGCACCTCAATAATGATGATTTCGTCTTTGCCGTTCTTTACCTTGAGATCAACACGATTGAATTTGTCAAGTTTGCTCTCTTTATTGCTCTCGCTTTCAAGGATTTCAAGAATCGTAATATCCTCGCCAAGCAGCTCGCTTAAAAACCCTTCAAGGATCTCAAAGTTAGCCTTGCTGCGCAACAGGCGCTTCATTGCCCAGTCGAAGGTGATCAGTTTTCGTGGCGATCGAATGTTCATTGATGCAGCTTTTAGAAACATGAAGAAGTAATGACGAAAATAATATAACATCTCTTCCCCAAAATCCGTGAACCCAGCCGCCAGGCAGCGGGCCAATCCAGCCCAACACACTGGCACAACCCGGCCAGCAAATACACCCAGTCAACAACGTCCCCCCTCCTCCGAGCCGTACGGTCAAGAGTCCCCCGCCCTCTTCCGAAATCACCACTCACAGCCCCTCCACAAGAGTAACCGGCAGGCCGGTACAACGTGCAATCGTTTCGATATCAACACCTGCATCTTTAAACCTTTTGGCATCTTCCAGTGCCTTTTGCTGAATGCCTTCGGCTATTCCCTCAGCCTTGCCCTTCACGATACCCTCGGCTATACCCTCATCAAACGCCGTATCGACAACATTCTTCAGATCACGATAGACCTTGAGGCTCTCTTCATAAGCCGCTGCTTCCACACTCGAATACTGTGCAATTTCCGCCAGTTCAAATACTTTAAGAAATACCTTTTCCTGAAGACGGGCTGGACGATCAGTGAGCTCAGGGAGGTGCCGAAGCAGAAAACACCACTTGTCGAAATCAGTAACAAGCTCATCAATCGTCTTCAGGAACTTAGGCAGTTCGAGATAAATAAAGGTGAGTTTGTCATAAAAAACTGCACCCGTTGAACGATCGATCAGTCTCACCTCGTGATGAACCACAGCATCATCGGCTTTATCCACATCAAAAACAAAATCGAGAATACCGACCATGTAGACCGCCTTCAGGCAGAAATTCCAATCTCCACTCTGCGCCTGCTGCTGAATCGGGAAAGTGGCATAAAAAACCGAACGATCTTTAAAATAGTTCTGCTTCGCCCGCTGCATCTCAACAATGAATTTTTCCCCTTTTTCGTTTTCACAGTAGAGATCAAAGATCGCCCGGCGGTCATATTCACTGCGCCCAACCTGTTCATTGGGCAAAAAGGAAAGATCTGCAACGGTTCCCGCCTCCGGAGGCAAGAGCGTGTTCAGAAACGCAATAAGCAGCTCCTTGTTTACTTCAGAGCCAAAAATCTTCTTGAAACCAAAATCAGTAAACGGATTTATATAACGATCTTTTAGAAACATAGCTCACTCTCCTTTTGGAGAAAATTATACGGCACAACCATAGTTCAGAATTTTTAAGTCGTTGTCCATGTTCGCTGTCTAAACATCGGGGGAGACGATATATCTCTTCAACATGTTAGCGCTTATTCCCGCAGCCTCTGCCGCCTCTTCAACGCTCATTCCCTTATCAAGCAACCGTTTGGCCACTTCAAGTTTCCCCCGCTCAATTCCCCGCTCAATTCCCTGCTCAATTCCCTGCTCAATTCCCTGCTCAATTCCTTTTTTTAAGCCCTGTTCAATACCTTTCTCAATTCCTTCAGTAATCCCGGCTTCTCTCCCTTCCCGAAGGCCAAGACCATAGTTCGACTCCACAAGACTGGCCTGGTAACGAAGATCATCCTGATAACGGGCGTAGGCCGCCTGTTCTGCTTCAGACATACTGAGGATGGAAAACGACCGCTTTGCCTTCTGAATCCCTTTGGCCTGAAACTCATCCTTGATCTCTTCGTTCTTCAGAAAGTAGATCCATTCGTCAAGCGATGTTTTTGCTATACTGTTAAAGTTGTTCAGCCTGATGAGATAGTATTCAGGATAAATGTGGTTTATCTGCATCTTCCCATACTGCTTCTGCTGCCGGATGTCGAGCTGCAGTTTATCGTTATCGTGTATGCCAACAAACGTCGTCGTACCATGATAGATATAGTCACTGCCATGGCCAAGATCAAAATAGAGGATGTTTACCGAGATAACCTTGACCAGCTTTGAATAGGGCTCACCCTCCTGCTGATGTTCGGTTATAACTCGCGATGTCCCATACAGCATCCGTTGCAGATAATCAAGTTCCCGCTCATACTGCACCTCAATAATGATGATTTCGTCTTTGCCGTTCTTTACCTTGAGATCAACACGATTGAATTTGTCAAGTTTGCTCTCTTTATTGCTCTCGCTTTCAAGGATGTCAAGAATCGTAATATCCTCGCCAAGCAGCTCGCTCAAAAAACCTTCAAGGATCTCAAAGTTAGCCTTGCTGCGCAACAGGCGCTTCATTGCCCAGTCGAAGGTGATCAGTTTTCGTGGCGATCGAATGTTCATTGATGCAGCTTTTAGAAACATGAAGAAGTAATGACGAAAATAATATAACATCTCTTCCCCAAAATCCGTGAACCCAGCCACCAGGCAGCAGTCCCATCCCTGCACCAAAAACAGCACAACCCGGCCAGCAAATACACCCAGTCAACAACGTCCCCCTTCTTCAGCCCTGATTCCGTACGGGCGGGGTCCCCCCGCCCTCTTCAAAAATCAGCTCTCCTTACTCACATCCACCCTATACCCATTAGCTTTAAGCAGGGCGAGGACAATAGAGCCCGGATGAGCTCCAAAGCATGTGCCAGCAAGAAAGATTTCTGTCCACGGATTTCAAGGATTTTCACGGAGTGAAAACCGCTTCCAGTGTCTGTGCGGTGAGGATGGCTTCGGCCCATGCCTCCAGCTCCTGTTCAGTTGCGCAGCTTAATCTCCCGGTTGCCCACTCTGGCAGCACACCAAAACGACGCTCCAGCAACTTTCTCAACAGCCGGGCTTGACCCTCTACGCGACCCTCAACCAAGCCTTCAACTCGACCCTCTACGCGGCCTTCAACACGGCCTTCAACGCGGCCTTCAGTAATCCCGGCTTCTCTCCCTTCCCGAAGGCCAAGACCATAGTTCGACTCTACAAGACTGGCCTGGTAACGAAGATCATCCTGATAACGGGCGTAGGCCGCCTGTTCTGCTTCAGACATACTGAGAAGAGAAAACGACCGCTTTGCCTTCTGGATCCCTTTGGCCTGAAACTCATCCTTGATCTCTTCGTTCTTCAGAAAGTAGATCCACTCGTCAAGCGATGTTTTCGCGATGCTGTTAAAGTTGTTCAGCCTGATGAGGTAGTATTCAGGATAAATGTGGTTTATCTGCATCTTCCCATACTGCTTCTGCTGTCGGATGTCGAGCTGCAGTTTGTCGTTATCGTGTATGCCAACAAACGTCGTCGTACCATGATAGATATAGTCACTGCCATGGCCAAGATTAAAATAGAGGATGTTTACCGAGATAACCTTGACCAGCGTTGCATAGGGCTCACCCTCCTGCTGATGTTCGGTTATGACTCGCGACGTCCCATACAGCATCCGTTGCAGATAATCAAGTTCCCGCTCATACTGCACCTCAATAATGATGATTTCGTCTTTGCCGTTCTTTACCTTGAGATCAACACGATTGAATTTGTCAAGTTTGCTCTCTTTATTGCTCTCGCTTTCAAGGATTTCAAGAATCGTAATATCCTCGCCAAGCAGCTCGCTTAAAAACCCTTCAAGGATCTCAAAGTTAGCCTTGCTGCGCAACAAGCGCTTCATTGCCCAGTCGAAGGTGATCAGTTTTCGTGGCGATCGAATGCTCATAGATGCGGCTTTTAGAAACATGAAGAAGTAATGACGAAAATAATATAACATCTCTTCCCCAAAATCCGTGAACCCAGCCACCAGGCAGCAGTCCCAATCCTGCACCAAAAATGGCACCCCCCCCCAGTAAATACACTCAGTCAACAACGTCCCCCCTCCTCCGAGCCGTACGGTCAAGAGCCCCCCGCCCTCTTCCAAGATCAGCTCTCCTTGCGGACTTCTTCGGTGTAGCCGTTGGCTTTTCACGGAATAGTCACTGTTTTTGATAGTATCCACCGATTTTTGATGAGCCAATGAACTCAATCCGCTCAGCTTCTCGTAATTGCTTGAGCCATCGTTCTATGGTTCGCTGTGTTACCTGTGAACAGTACAGCCATTTCGCCTGCTCTCTGGCCTGGATTATCCTGAATGAATGCGAATAGAGCATTTGCTCCGACTTTTGCTCCGACTTTTGCTCCCCTACTCTGCTCTGGCAGTTTATAAGTAAGCACTCAGTAACTACACGTAATGAACAACGTCCATCTTCCTCTTTTATGACACTGAATGACTGTCAATAGTACTCTACGTCCCCTATCGTTTTTTCAGTTAAAATATTTTTTATAGTTATAGTTATCGTATTTGCTAACTTAGGGCATGAGTTATGAAATCGAATACTTCCATCCCAGCATCAAAGAGGATATTGAGGAATGGCCCAGCAGCATTAAGGCTGATTACAGAAGAATTTCGCTTCTGTTAAAGTAATACGGGCCAACTGTGAGAATGCCCCACACCAAAGCGATGGGGGACGGCCTTTTTGAAATGAGGCCGAAAGGTCGAGATGGTATTAGCAGTTGCCAGAAAAAGATTAAAGGAGGTTAACAATGGATGATCTGCAATACCAGCCAGTACCATACAATGTTGAGGAGGAGATACGCAAAAACCTTCAAGACGAGAATTTTCGCAGAGAATATGAAGCACTGGAACCAAAATACGCATTGATCAGGGAGCTGTTATCTGCACGACAGCACTCAGGCATGACGCAAGAAGCTGTGGCTCTGAAAATCGGGACGACCAAAAGTGCCATCTCCAGACTGGAATCCGGCAGCAAGCATTCCCCCTCTCTTACCACACTGAGAAAATACGCTAAAGCAGTTAATTGCGAACTGGAAATCAAACTGAAACCAAAACAGCAACCGAAAACAATCTGAACATCAATTTTCGATGGAATAGCAAATTAAAGCCCAGTAACTACACCCAGTCAACAACGTCCCCCTTCTTTGAGATCGTCATGCAGAAGGATAGCTTCGGCCCATGCCTCCAGCTCACTTTCAGATGCGCGGCTTAATTTCCCGGATGCTCACTCTGGCAGCTCTCAAAAACGATGTTTCAGTTGCCTTTTCAGCAGCCGGGTTTGACCTTCTGCGTAAACCTGCCAATTCACTGACCCGCTGCGCAATTTCAACCTTGGACTGCCGCAATAATTTTATTTCGGATGCGGTCAACATCCGGGGTGTTAAGCAAATAACGTGCTTCAGACTCTGTAAGGCAGTCAAATCTGAAGCCGAACCTGTGATTCCACCAATTTTCAAGTCGTTGTCCATGTTTTAATCTCAATTGTTCAAGTGTCACTCCATCCAATATCAAGGAGTTATGGGAAGGTATACGCTGAGAGACAAGTAACATCCCCCTCAGCCCACAATCGTTTCTCATATAAAGCCGCTACGCCTTTTTAAAACGAACCAAAATCACCATTGCTTGAGTCTCAACTTACGCTGACTCAAATTGCATATTCGATAAATCCTCTTTTGTTGTTCTTGACGATACATTAAGAAACTCTACACCTATAACCGCATCGTTTTCATCATAATCAAAAATCACACCCGGCCTCACTTCTTCAGATTCGACTATCTTATTTTCATCAAGCCGAAAATAAAGGGTATCAGTTTCCTTATCAACTGTAATTTTCATGCTTTCCCCCTTAATCTACGATCAAAAAATGCTGTTACACCCTTGTTCGGAATCACATCTACATTAACCACAACTCTTAACCATCTGTTTTCATTTTCAACAATTTTTTTCAGATAATGCCTTGTACCATCATCGTAACTCTCAATATAATCAGGATCGTTAAACGCTCGCAGCACCCAGCCGCCAGGCAGCAGGCCCAACCCAGCACCAAAAATGGCACAACCCGCCCAGCAAATACACCCAGTCAACAACGTCCCCCTTCTTCAGCCCGGATTCCGTAAGGGCGGGGTACCCCCGCCCTCTTCTGACATCAGCGATCAGCTCTCCTTGCTGACTTCTACGATATAGCCGTTGGCTTTGAGGAGGGCATGGCGGCGGGCAAGATCAAGATCATGCGCAACCATCTCCTCAACCATCTCGTCGAGCGTGATTTCCGGCACCCAACCCAGATCAGCCTTCGCCTTTGCCGGGTCACCAAGCAGCGTCTCCACCTCCGCAGGACGGAAGTAACGCGCATCAACCCGGACAATCACACTCCCCTCACGGAGCGATGCATACGGAGTGGAAAGGTTCTCAATAACGCCAATCTCCTCTCGCCCCTCCCCTTCCCAGCGAATGGAGATCCCAAGCTGCGCCGCCGACTTTTCAATAAACTGGCGAACACTGTACTGCACACCGGTCGCAATCACATAATCCCTCGGCAACTCCTGCTGCAGCATCATCCACTGCATCCGCACATAATCCTTCGCATGGCCCCAGTCGCGCAAGGCATTCATGTTGCCGACATAGAGGCACTCCTCAAGCCCCTGGGTGATATTGGCAAGACTCCGCGTAATCTTGCGCGTCACAAAAGTCTCACCCCGCCGCGACGACTCATGGTTGAACAAGATACCGTTGCAGGCGTACATCCCGTAGGCCTCACGATAGTTCACCGTAATCCAGTAGGCATAAAGCTTCGCCACAGCATAGGGACTGCGGGGATAAAAGGGGGTACTCTCCCGCTGCGGAATCTCCTGCACCAAACCAAAGAGCTCCGACGTCGAAGCCTGGTAAAAACGGCTTTTCTTCTCAAGCCCCAGAAAGCGAATCGCCTCAAGCAGACGCAGCGTACCCATCGCATCAACATCAGCCGTATACTCCGGCGACTCAAAACTCACCGCAACATGACTCTGCGCACCAAGATTATAGACCTCATCAGGCTGCACCTCCGAAATAATGCGAGTCAGATTGCTGCTGTCGGTCAAGTCACCATAATGGAGAAAAAGCGACGAGTGATGAGAAACCGGAGAGCCCTCATTTTCAATATCATGACGATCACGATAGAGATGATCAATCCGCTGGGTATTAAACGAGCTGGCCCGCCGCTTGATACCATGCACCTCATACCCCTTCTCAAGCAGCAGTTCCGCCAAATAAGAGCCATCCTGCCCGGTTATACCGGTTATAAGAGCAACTTTCATAGAAATTTAAAAATGAGAAGAATGTTCATGAAGAAGAAAATCCTTATACGCCAGCCTCAGCCCCTCTTCAAGCCCCACTTTCGGCTGCCATCCAAGATTGTTGAGTCGGCTGCTGTCCATCAGTTTCCGGGGTGAGCCATCAGGTTTCGAGGCATCAAATGCAATACCGCCCTGAAAACCGATAACCATTGCAATAGTATCGGCAAGTTCACGAATCGTCAGCTCCTTTGCCACTGCCCAACATTGATATGACTCAGCATAGGCGTGGTATTGGCGTCGAAGATCGATTTATCGAGATTCATGACGTGAATGCATGCTGCAGCCATATCATCAACATACAGAAACTCCCTCAGTGGCGTACCGGTACCCCAGAGCGTCACAACAGCATCTCCGCTGACCATAGCTTCATGGAAGCGACGGATCAGCGCGGGAATAACATGGCTGTTTTCAGGGTGATAGTTGTCGCCGGGACCATACAGATTCGTCGGCATGACACTGCGAAAATCAGTGCCATCGCTCTCCCCATACTGCCGGTTATAACTTTCACAAAGCTTGATACCCGCAATTTTAGCTATAGCATAGGGTTCGTTGGTTGGCTCAAGCGGCCCGGTGAGCAATGCGCTTTCCAGCATCGGCTGGGGGGCCATCCGGGGATAAATACAACTTGACCCAAGAAACAGAAGCCTTCGAACACCCACCCGCCATGATTCATGGATAATATTGGCCTCCATCATCAGATTCTGATAGATAAACTCCGCAGGAAAACTGTTGTTGGAATAAATCCCCCCAACTTTTGCTGCAGCAAGGTAAACCTGATCAGGCCGTTCATTCTCGAAAAAGACCCTGACTGAAAGCTGGTCAGTAAGATCAAGCTCGGCATGAGTTCTGAGAACAACCTGCTGCCTGCTGAGACCACTTGCCTGTAATTGACGGAGAAATGGACGAACCAACCATACCCCGATGACCGGCTATGTATATCATCCTATGCTCCCCATTAACCCATCACCATGAATAATACTTTCCCCGATTATAACAATTTATGAGTTGCATTTCAAGTCAAAGAACCAAACCCATGCTGCATCATAGCAATCATAGCTGTTTTCACTGCATCAATCAGACGCTTTGTCAATGATGGTAGAGTAGTATTGTGAATTTTATGAATTATTCCGCATTCCTTCAGAAGTGCTTCTGTGAATTTTTTCATCGATTAGGATATTTCTGATTTTTTAGATAAACTTAACGGGTTATTATAGGAAAATATATTTTCCATATTAAACGAACTGCCATGCTTATGAAACATTTCAATCTCAAAAAACTCGCAATGCTTGGGGTTTTACTCTCGTTTTGGCCTTGTTCGGCCAAAGCATTTGAGTATTCTACGCTCTCATTTCCGAATAGTCATCCGAAGTCGTTCCTCACTCCTACTGGTTGGGGAGCCTCAGACGGAACAATTTTTTTTGCTGTTGGAGGAACTTCTCCTGCGCCGTATAGCGATAAGAACGATGGCGGGGTGATGGCGGGCATCGGAATCGGCAATCCCTATGAAAATGCTGGATTTCATGTCGGGGTAGTCAATTATGATCTCAGTGACTGGAATCGTATAGGCCTTGTCATGCAGCTTCACCGCTATCTTGGGTCGGGCAGTTCAATTGCCGTAGGCGCAGAACATATCATGCTTACTGGTGATGATCTCTCTGATGCGGATGAAAGTTACTACATCGTCTTCAGTCAGGGATTACTTGACAAGGTACAGGTCAACCAGGAGACCAGTCGCACGAAACTGCACTACAGTATCGGGGTTGGTAATGGTCGGTTCAGCGAAAAGAGTCCCGCTGATGTTGCAAACGGCAAAGGAGAAGACGGAACCTGGGTTTTCGGCAACGTTGCCTATGAGCTTTTTGACAATTTCAACGTTATCTGTGAATGGAATGGCATTAACCTCAGTGCGGCTGTCGGGAAAACGTTTTTTATCAACAATTCCGTACCGGTAGCTGTTACCGTAGGCCTTGCTGATTTAACAGAAAATTCTGGTGATGGTGTCCGGCTTATTGCCGGGGTGAGTACTGCAATATGGCGTTAATTCTTAATTGTTCATACCATGAAGAAAACACTTGCATTTACCCGGATTTGCCTATTAATCGGGATGACGTCCGGCATCTTGCAGACATTTGTTTCGGGAGTACTTGTATCCGAAGCCTATGCAGCTTTTGGAAGCGGAAATGCGTCGGATACACCTCCGATACCGCCACCGCCGCCGCCACCGCCGCCGCCACCACCACCGCCACCACCGCCGCCAGCACCAGCGCCGCCGCCGCCGGCACCTGCGCCGACGCCTGTACCTCCAGTACCGGAGCTGGATCTCAGAGGTGGAGCTCGCGGTTAATTGGCACACAGAAGTATATGTTCCGGGTCTATTTTTGTACTCTGAATCTTGCCTTATGGCTTGTCACTTTTCTTAATGCTGCATTCGCATCGGAGATACCAGTCTCCGATGCGAGCTTTGTGGCTATGTGGGTCACGAAGGTAGGGGATAACAAAAAATATCCATTCATTATTCTCGACAAGAAAAACGCCCATCTTTTCGTTTATTCTCCGGAGGGTAAACTAATCGGCGATGCGCCTACTTTACTTGGTATGAGCACAGGAGATATCTTGCCTGACGGCATAGCAGGCAAGCCACTTTCAAAGATACCCGAAAAAGATCGTATTACTCAAGCGGGGCGTTTTTTTGCACGTAAAGGTTATGACAGCCACGATAAAGTGGTTCTCTGGGTTGATTTTGCAACCCAACTTGCCATCCATGAGGTGATCAATGTTCCTGGACAACATCGTCTGGAAAGACTCGATTCACCGACGGCAAAAGACAATCGTGTCTCCTGGGGGTGTATCAATGTTCCTGTCGTGTTTTTCCAATCGACACTCATGGGTACCTTCAGTTCCGGCAAGGGATACGTCTATATCCTGCCTGAAAATTTTCCTGTAGCCGAGTTCTTTGGTATTAAGGAGTAGATCGCAGGGTATAAACATCGGATCATGACTGTTCTCAGGATTCTCCACTCTCATCTATCCACACCACAAAAATTTATAGCAAACATATACTACTGTTGTCAAAAACGAATAGGATTTACCATAAAAAATAGCTATAATTCAATTAAATACTTGACGCAGATCAGTTGATTAATGTTAACTTTAGTACTGACGTTTACAATGGTGCTGCTGCTTCTACAGATTTCGGTTCATCTCAGTTTTGGAATAAAACATTTAGTAGGAGCGGTGAATCGATCACGAATTTAAAAAATTCAGATGGAGACGGGAGTACTGTATCATTTGTTTATGATCCTGATGGTGTTGGGACAATGAGTCATTCAGAATCTGCATTTTACACTGGTACCAATCCTGCGGATGATAATTTGATGGGAAGTTATATGTATTACACAGGCGCACATCCTCTAGATCATATGACCTTTGGGGGACTTGTAGCTGGTGAAAATTATGAACTATATATCTATACTCAAAGTGAAAATAACGTTGAAATACCTGAACAATTAATATTTAGAGTTAATGATGGTTCTTATGTTACATCCACTGCAAATAATGGAAAGACAGGCACCTTTACTCCAGGATTGAATTATGTGTTAGGAACTTATTCTGCAAATAGTTCAGGCCAGTTAGTAATTGATTATGCCGCAACAGGTACAAGTAATAGAGTTGTAATAAACGGCCTTCAGCTTCGCGGACCAGCAACACCGGAGCCAGCCAGTCTTGTGCTCCTCGGTATCGGAGGTCTTTTAGGTGCGAGAAGGCTGAAGAAAAAGTCTGGTAAAACTTCAGTTCCAGCAGTGTGAAATCTTTTTTTGTTTTTTTTCTCTTTGCCTTTGTCATCGCTGGCTGCTCCCCTCATGCTGGCGATGGCAGTGATGGCCGGGTTGCTGCGGTTGTCAACGGTGTTGAAATTACCCAGCGTGAAGTCGATTTTCTCTATCAGCGCGCTTCCGCACCGGGAGCCAGTGAATCGGTAAAGCGCGATCAGCGCCGGAGCATTCTGGCTGGGTTGGTTCGTGCTGAGCTCCTTGCCCAGCAGGCTGCGAAGATGAAGCTTGACCAGTCACCTGAGTTCCCCATTGCCCTCTATAATGCCCGTCGCGGTGTTCTTGCAGGGTTGGCCGAAGCAAAAATTGTATCAACAGCCAAGCCTCTCTCCCAGGAAACGATCCAAACAGTAGTAGCCTGAAAGTCGGATAAAGCGCACACATTAACTAAAAAAGATCGCCACCTGAGCACTATTTCAAAAAAAGTTGTGTTTTTTCCGGAGAAGTTGTGTTTTTTTTAGAAAAACCGCGCTTTTTTCTTGCTTTTTAACGTGTACGTATGTATAATAAGGAAAACACTTTAAAAAGGAGAATACCCCGTGTCTAAACCAGTAACTGGAAAAACTCACGTTGGCGAACGGCGTGAAAGGCGCCCGAATGGCGATATTTACATCTATGAGCGGGTTACAGGCTATAATGAACGAACCAGAAAGACCTATACCGTCAGTCAGAAGCTCCAAGGGAAAATCAAGTCGGGAACACAGGAGATAATCCCTACACGCCCGAAAAAAAGCAAAAATGAAGGGGGCTTGGTTGGTGCGCTACGCAGGCACAGTGGCCTCACGGATCTTCTGGAGTGGGTCGGTAAAGCCTCCGGCATTGACGATGACGTGCGTTCTTCGTTCAGCGAGGGCGACGCTGCCAAGATTCTCTCTATTGCGCGTTACTGGATCGGTTCCGGCGGAAACACCTTGCCACGCCTTGAGGGTTGGCAGGTAATGCACTCCCTTCCCTACAGCGAAGTTATCACTGAAGACGTTTACAGTGACTTGTTCAAATGTGTCGGGTGCGACGAAGACCGCGTGCAGCGCTACTTCTCCTTCCGGGCGGATCGCCTGGGCAAGGCACCTGTGCTGGCGTTTGATTCGACCACGATATCGACCTACTCCGAGAACCAGTCGGAAGCACGGCATGGGTTCAATAAGGATGGTGACGGACTGAAAACCATCAAGCTTCTAACCTTGTATTCCGTAAAGGAACGCGAGCCGTTAGCATTCGCCAAGCAGCCTGGCAATGTTCCGGACGTCATATCCATTGAGAACACCCTGAAGCAACTCAAGTGCTTTAACCTTGAGAAACCCTTGATCGTTACCGATAACGGCTACTACAGTGAGGGGAACATGATGAAATTCGCCTTGCGCAACATGAAATTCCTTACTCTGGTTGACCCCAATATCACTTGGGTTCGCGAGACGGTGGATGCGCTTCGGGAGACGCTGGCGGGCATGTCGAGCACTTGCCAGTTTGATCCGTCGGTTTGCGGCGCCACGGCGATGAGAATGCACGAGTTCGGTCGAGTGCGCCAACTGTCGCGAAACGGCCAAGCTGAGCGGAGAAGAAGAGAGGTTCGTGCGCCGCCTTTTATGTCCATGTCTTCTATTCCCCTAACAGCGACACCAAGAAGCAGCTCGACTTCCGCAAGGAGCTGTTTGAACTCAAAGCTCAAGTAGAAGATGGGGTGATGGAGTTCACGAAATCTGCGCAACGAAAAATCGAGCGATATCTGATCTGCTCAAAAAAGGGGCGTGGTGGACAATTGAGGGTCGGTTTCAACGACAAGGCCATTGTCGAAGCGACGAAATACTTCGGCTATTTTGCGCTCGTCAGCAATCAGGCCATGAAGACCTTCACAGCGTTGGCAGACTATCGATTGCGTGAAAAAATAGAGGAGATCTTCGCCGTGGTGAAGGGAGGCCTTGATGGAGCAAGGCCGCGCACATGGCATCCAGACAACCTGCGGGGAAGGCAATTCGTACAGTTTGTGTCACTGGGGTATCATTGCTTCCTGACCAAGAAAATCAAGGAAATGCGGGCAGAGCTTGGAAAGAACGGAAGCGAAAAAACCAAAGCACTTGTCAATCTCGAAAAAAAATTGGAACAGTGGCTTGAGCAACGATCTCTCGCTCAGATTCTGGATTGGTTCGATTGCATTGAGACGACTCAAGTACGAACTGTCATGGGCAACTACCGCTGGTCTACTGAATCCGTAGCCAGAGATCGGCTGTTCCTGAAATATCTGGGAGTGACCTCATGATAGTGTGCGCTTTATCCTACTTTCAGGGTAGTAGAAGAAAATCCCAATCTGTTTGCCCAAAGAAAATTGCTCGTTTACGAAGAGGTGATCATTCAGGGCGTTAATGTTCCATTTCTGCAGTCATTGAATGCTTCTGTCGGGAAAGGAGCCTCATTGACAGCATTGCTCGATAACGTTAAGAATAAGTCGATACCATTCCGACGAACTACGCGAACGCTCGCTTCAGATCAAATCGAACCGGCAATTCTCAAGATATTAAGCACAGCAAGAGCAAATGTTCCGGTAGTCATGCGAGTTGAAGACAAATTCTCCATGATGCTGATGCTGCACACCATTGTGCCCATTCCGCTGGAGGGTCAAGCAGCAGAGCAGGCCGCAGCAAATCTGATCAATGCTCAGCAACGAAACATTGTATTTACACAAAAAATGACTGAGGTGGTTGATGCTTCCAAAATCAGCTATTTCGGCGAATTTAAACCTGACGCCCCAGGAACAAAAGGCAAACAGCAGGCGATTACCCTCCCGACCCCGGACCCGGCTCGAGCCACAAGCAAAATGTACCGGCAAATTCGCTTTGCGGCACTGCTGAGCTTCTCTTTTACCGTTGCAATGCTGCTGTTAACGGCTTCAATGTGTATTCAGAGAGGCACTCTATGGCTTCCACGGCTCTGGCCAGCTCGAAAAAAAGAGACTCCAATGCCATATGACTACGATGTATATATGACATCGCATATTGTTGAACTGACTCTTATCGCTATTGCTGTATCGGTTCTCTCCGCCCTTGGCTATCACCTGTATCTGCTTTGGAGTATCATTCCCTTCTGGATGATGGCGGTCGCTATTATAACCGGAATTCTTGTCGGAACAGGTAGCAGTCGAATCTTTGCCCTTCAATTTGTTCAACGCACAATGGAACGGTTTCACTGGATACCCGTTGTAGTATTCAGCTTGCTTATAGCAGCAACTGTGTTCGGAACCATGCGAATTGTCCACTGATGAACATTCGACCTCACGCATCATGGTTTCCGTGGCTGCTGTTTGCTCTTATGGCTTTTCATTCCGCTGCGCGATATACACTCTTTAACCCCTCGTTTGGCAACAGCGATGAACCGTTGTTGTATGTCATTCTTGTTGTCGTGTTATGGATTGAGCGCAGCAGTATCACCGTATCCCTGCTTGGCCAAGGAAGAGGGAACCTTCTCTCAGGCTTGGCTCTTTTAGGTTTCGGCTGGGTACTCTATACCGCAGGACGTCTCTACCCTGCGATGATTCTTGAAATCTGGGGGCTCTTTGTCATTGCTGCCGGTTTGCTGGGAACTCTGGCTCCGGAGCAATACAGACGATCAGCGTTTTTCATTGCCCTTTCCGGAACGATCATTGTCCTTATCGGGTGGATTGCTCCGCAACTGCTATCGTCCAATTTAGCATTAGCCATTGCAACGGTATCAGCAAAAATGATCAGTGCAACCCTTTTTCCTGTTGTCGCCAACGGCGTCATCCTTTATTTCGGTCCATACAGCGCTGAGGTGACCAAAGCCTGCTCAGGCATGAACTCAATTTTTTCATTAACCGCACTCTCTGTACTCTATCTGCGAGAAAGCGCACAACGCAAACCATGGCACATCCTTGTCCTCGTTGCTTGCGTTCTTCCTGTTGCCATTCTCACCAACCTCTTCCGTGTCATATCGCTGGTATTGGCAACACAATATATCGGCGAAAATTTTGCTCAAGGGTTATTCCATGATATGACCGGTATATTCGTCTTTATTGTGGCACTGCTCATTCTTGCCCTGATCGATCGATTTTTGTTCCAAGCCTCTAAAGGTTATAAGCAAACAGGAAATAAAGCACATGCGGATAACCAGGTATAGCGCATTGGCCATAGCAACCGGTCTTTTGCTCCTCTCATCACTACTCTTGGTCGAAGCAAGAGAACACCTCACCTTTAAGGGAGCTCCACCCGATCTTGAACGATTGATAAGAGAGCACCCCGATGGCTGGGCACCTCTTTCCGGTCACTCTGTTGACTCAGAATGGAGCAAATCGCTTAAAAGTGACTATGATTTGGTTACAACACGCACCTACCAGTACCCTGACGGAAAAACCGTTTCCATGCTGATGACCTGGAGTCGCGACGGCATCCGCCGTGCTGGTCATCTACAACAGGTATGCTATCAGGTTGGTGGATCTGAAATCGGCACACCTAAGCAAGCATCAGTGACAACAAAAATGGGAAAGCAGGAGGTGATTACCTTTACCGCACAACAAGGCAACAGGGTAGAAGATGTGATGTACTGGAGGATAACAGGCGGGAAACTGGATTTGGGAACGAATCAATCGCTTTTCAGTGCGACACGTATTGACAAGATGACTCGTCTGATACGTTCAATGCTGGGCACCATGCCCGACAATATCATGATAAGGGTGTCAAGTGAGCGCCCTGCACCGGATCAGCCTGCAACAGCTCATATTGATTACATCAGGGAATATCTTGAGAGTCTTCCTGCGAATGACCGAGATTTGATTATGGGCACTCATGATTGAAAACAATAATTTATCTTTTAGCCTCTGACATAACCTCCTGTAGCACTTTGCAGGTTTTTTCAATATGCTCCTGCTCAAGCGTCGGATGAACCAGAAACATCAAACTTGTCTCCCCCAGCTCTTTCGCCACCGGCAACCGCTCCGCCGGCCTCCACCCCGTCCCCTCGAACGCCTTCTCAAGATAGATCTCCGAACACGACCCCGAATAACACGGCACCCCTTGCGCATTGATCTCCGCCATCACCCGGTCGCGATCCCACCCATCCGGCAACGCCGACGGCACCACAAACACATAACACTTATAAGCCGCATGCTCCGCCCAATCCGGAACATCCGGCACGCGCAACCACGGAAACAGCCGTGCTGTATTCCATATCATCCCCGCATACCCGCGCCGTTTTGCGCTCCACTCCGGCATCCGCCGCAACTGAATCCTGCCGATAGCAGCCTGCATCTCGAGCATCCGGTAATTCGAACCGAACGACTCATGCAACCACTGAAAACTCGACTGTTCTGTATTTTCATACATTTCATTCACAGCACGCCACGACTTCCCGTGATCCTTATAAGCCCACATGGCATCCCGCAACGCACGGTCGTTCGTCGTCACCATACCGCCCTCGCCTCCGGTGGTCATAATCTTGTCCTGGCAGAATGACCACGCCCCTATATGGCCGATAGATCCCACAGGCCTCCCCTTATATATTGCCCCATGCGCCTGCGCGCAATCCTCTATCACCAGCAACCCTCGCTCACGCGCCAAATCTATAATCGGATCCATATCGCACGGCATACCCGCAAGATGCACGCAAATTACCGCCTTCGTCCGCGGAGAGAGCACCTGAGCGACCGTATCGGCGGCAATATTCTGCGTATCGCGATCAACATCCGCAAACACCGGCACCGCACCCGTAGCCACAACGCACGACGCTGAAGCGATAAACGTACGAGGAGTAACCACCACCTCATCGCCCAAACCAATCCCCAAAGCCTTCAAAGCCACCTCAAGCGCAAGCGTCCCATTCGCAAGAGCAACAGCATACTCGCACCCTGCCCACAAAGCAAACTCCCGCTCAAACTCCCGACACTCCTGCCCAGTCCAGTAATTAACCCGATTAGACAAAACCACCCGAGAAACCGCCTCAGCCTCATCAACACTAAACGAAGGCCAGGGAGGAAATGAAGTATTCAACATATATCGATTACAACATATGTTTCTTAAGCCAGAGAAATAGGAACGGAGTATCGCTTTTCATCGTAACCCGATCTCAACCTCCTTCTCGAAGCAGCTTCTCCATCTCCAGCAACTTCTTCGACCTCGCCTTGATTCTCTTTGCCGGAGAGCCGAAATAGACCCCCCACTCATCTAGCGAAATACTGACAAGTGAAAGCGCTCCTACCGCTGAACCTTCTCCGATCGTAACACCCGGCAGAACAACGCTGCCCGATCCGATAAGCACATGCCTGCCCAGATTGACCGGTGCGACTTTAACACTTTTGAAGCGCTCGGGAACTGTTGCGTTCGTTAACGAATACCCTGTATAGTCATCCGTAACCGAATAGATTCTCACCCCCTGCGACAAACCGCAAAAATCCGAAATCGTTACGCCACCCGTGCCACTTACATGGCATCCACCTCCGATATGCACGTGATCTCCGATATCGAGGTACCCTTTATTGACCGCAATAAACACCTGTTCATCAATCTGGATGTTATTCCCCAGCGAAATATTCTCAAGCCCGACGATAGTACAGTTTTTTGCAATCTTCACATTCTTCCCGACAGACATGAAGCCCATGTTCATGAGTTCTTCGCTCTCGAAGAAACCCTTGTAAAAAGGGTTATCGGTATGGCGCTGCTTATCTGACATAAAAATGAATTATTTATTCAGGCGGTAGCGCCTGCATCCACCGTCAAGGTCGTTCCAGTCACACTCGATGCTTTCTCGCTCAACAAAAAACTCACAGCATGAGCGGCATCTTCAACGGTAGCCAGATGCCCAAGTGGAGAACGGCGCCTGACCGACTCAAGCTTCTCTCCCTGAAGCGACGATGTCATATCGGTTTCCATAAACCCCGGCGCAAGGGTATTGACAGTTATATTCGCTCTGCCTACTTCACGAGCCAGCGACTTCGTCAACCCCGCCATTGCAGCTTTCGTCGCTCCATATACGGAAAGTCCATTGAAACCGGTAGAGGCAATAATCGAAGAAACATTGATAATCCGCCCCCCCCTGTTCAGCAGCATGGGACGCAACAGGTACTTGGTCAGCAGAACCGGCGCCTGTAGGTTGATCGTTATCAAATCGGCAATATCCTGTTCATGCAGCGTCGCAAGCACTCCATCGGTACCGATAGCCGCATTGTTCACAAGCCCCCAGGGCCTACCATGCCGTTTCACGATACCGACGGCAAACGCATGAATCCCCGCCGTATTAAAAAAATCATATGGTTCAAATACAATACGCTCAGGAAAGCTCTGCAGCAACGAAGCCAACGGCTCGGTCATGGTGCGGCCGACAGCAACAACCTTATACCCGTCAGCTATGCATTGCCGGGCAATGGCAAACCCCAAACCGCGCGTAGCGCCTGTAACAACAACAACTTTCATCATATCAGCCTTTCGCGTTTTCCCGCCGCGGTTTCCTCCAGTCCGCTGACAAACCGAAGGACACCCGGTATCTGCCAGTTCTCCAATGCAGATCGGCAATAACTTAAAATATTTCCCCTTATCACAGCCTTATCAACCCCTGGATCGAGCACAATATCCGCCGCAACGATCTGCCCCATCATGCTGCTTTTCTTCCCGTAAACATAGACATCAAAAACGCCGTCCACACGCCTGATATGCTCTTCAACATACTCAGGCATAACCTTATTGCCGCCAACGTTTAAAGACCCGGAAGCCCGCCCTGAAAAAAACACCCGATCGCCAGCGACACAAACAAGATCTCCGGTATCCAGATAGCCATCGGCATCGAGCCGTCCCGCTACTTCCTCCCCCTCGGGAACTGTTGTCGGCCTGACCAGAAGATGCCCGTCGCCGCGAACCTTCATCGGAACAGATTTACGTTCATCTTCAAGCCAGGCCGCAGGAAACCCGGCCATGCCGTCATGAACGGAAAAGCCAACTCCAGCCTCTGTCGATGCGTAAATATGAACAATTCTTGCTGAAGGAAAACAATGCCTCAACCCATCCAGAATCTGCTGGTCGGCTATTTCACCTCCGAGCGTTATCTGCCGTAATGGACATTCCTTAATGTCGCCAGCCATCAGCAACTTCCGCAATAGAGATGGCGTAGCCGAGAGCGCATTGACACCACCCGCAACCAAACCCTCAACCTGCCTGTTAAAATCATGCGATGAAGAAACGCTCAGCATAGAACCCGATAACAAGGCCTGCAGAATAACCTGTAAACCGGCAAAACGGCAAGGATCGTAAAGCAACCCCCAGATAAAACCGCGACCCTTTGCAACATCTCTTTTTACAGTACGGGAAAGGGATGCAAGGGTATGACCGATCAACTTCGGAACTCCGGTCGTTCCGGAGGTCGCCAGCAACCACTGCGTTGCATCGGCATCCGCAGAACCGCACCCTTCCCGGCAATCCGGCAATGCACGAATACCTTCACCGTCCATCCTGTGAGTGCAACCGGCAGCCAAAACAAGACGATCTCCTGATGCTGAATCCGCAGATGCCGGGAGCAGCAGCATCGCCCCGGCCCTGCCATCGAATGCCGCAAGAGCCGTTATCAGATCAAAAACCGCCAAACCGCAGAGTGCAATCCGGCTCCCCGACGTAACGGAAGATCTCCGGAAAAGCGCATCGGCATTTTCGAGTAGCTGATCAACAGTAAGCCTTGCCTCTGCTGACAATACAACCGTTTGCCCGCCATCAAAACCCTCAAGAATAGAGGATAACGCCTCAGCTTTCATGAAGCATAGCGCTCGTAAACAGCCACAAACTCTCCCAGTGTCCTCGGATAGACCGGTTCATCCATCATGGAAAAGGGATCGTACTGCAGCTCCTCCTCCAGACGAGCTACAAGAATAGCGAACCCCAGAGAATCAAGACCGCTCTCAAGCAGAACCGTATCATCGGAAAAATCACTGACAACTGACCAACCGTATTCGGCGGCCATTTCGCGAATAATGGCCACAATTTTCTCTTTCATGATGACCTCGTTTCAATTTCATGCGCCGGATTACCAATAATTTTCAGGCCATACCCAATCATTTTCACTTTTGGTTTTCTGAACCCTGAAAAAAAGGCATCGTCTCGGTACTGTTATGATTGATCCCTTTCCGCAACACCACATTCAGCATGGTTATGGCCAGTATCCTGACATCGAGCCATAACGACCGGTTATCGACATACCACACATCCAGAATGAACTTCTCATCCCAACTGATGGCATTACGTCCATTGATCTGAGCCCAACCGGTCATTCCCGGTTTCACATCGTGGCGACGATTCTGTTCCGGAGAGTACCGAGACAGATACTCCATCAGAAGCGGACGTGGACCGACAAGGCTCATATCGCCTTTCAACACATTGATCAACTCCGGGAACTCGTCGAGGCTGGTCGCACGAAGAAACCTGCCAAGTGAAGTCAAGCGCTCTTGATCTGGCAACAAATTGCCTATGTCATCCCTTGCATCGGTCATCGTCCGGAACTTGCACATTCTGAACGGCTTCCCATGCCTGCCCGGCCTCACCTGCGTAAAAAACAGCGGGCTGCCATGAAAAATCCGGACCAGCAAAGCAAGAACCAGCAGGAACGGCAGAATAACAAGAGTACCGGGAATCGTAAGCAGCAAATCGAAAAGACGCTTGACCATACAACAACTTATTTTGCTGACTGTCTGAAAATAGCGGCAAACTTTTCAACCCCTACATTCAGAGATAACTTAGACTTATAGTACTCTTTGCTCCGCTCTGTCATAGCATTCCGTTCTGCTGAAGATAACGAAAACAGCTTCAATGCCGCATCTGCAATAGATTCGGGGTTCTCGGGCTCAGCGATAACGCCGCAACCGGCGGCTTTCACCAGATCGGCTACATCTCCTTCAACGGCCATAAGCAGCGGCTTTCCAACAGCCATGTACGCTTGGGTCTTTGAGGGTATGGTTATGGTAAACAGCGGGTCTTTTCTGAGATGAATCAGAAGCGCATCGGCCTTAGCGAGAACCCCTCCAATCTCAGCCATCGGCACAGGCTGAAGAAAACGCACGTTGTGCAAGTTCTTCTCATGTGCGAGACTTTTCAGATTATCGACCTCAACTCCTCCGCCAATAAACACAAAGCAGATTTCCGGAGCCTTTTTCTGAACGATCTCTGCCGCAACAAGCACGGCATCGAGCGCCTGGGCTTTCCCCATATTACCGGCAAAAACAATGGCAAAGCTCCCTGAACCAAAGAAATCTTTCGGAATCTCCCCTGCAGGATTACCCATCGATGCTTCATCGCACCAGTTATAGATCACATCTACCTTCCGTTCGGGAACGCCCCGTTCGACAAGCAACTTCCTGAAACCCGGAGAAAGCACCACAATACGGTCAACAGAGCGATAAACCAATTTACAGATCCTGCCTACAATATCGAGCGCACGGGAATTTGAAACCATTCCCGTAGCCCGCAGGGTATCGGGCCACATATCCTGAATATCATAAACAACGGGCACCCGACGGAACAGGCGGATGAGAGAAACCGCTATCCCGACGGTCAGTGGCGGATGGTAGGCATACACCACATCCGGTCTCTTTGCCCTTAACACTCCATAAACAAGGGCAGAGACCGCAAAGCTGACATAATTCAGTACACGACCAATCTCACGTTGATCATGACTGGGATAGAGGGGAACACGAGTAACCAGTACCCCTTCAATTACTTCTTTCTTATACAATTGAATTTTATACCCTGGATATATTTTCCCTCCAGGATAATTTGGGAACCCCGTAAGTACCTCTACCTCAAATCCCTGTTTTTGAAGCTCCTTGGCAAAATACAAGCCTTTGTAAGTCGGTTCAGGATCAAACCACTGGGTTAACAATAATATCCGCACATATCAACAAAAAAACTTTTAAACAGAATCCGATATACATTCCCTGCTTCTGGACATCCAATACTCCACCTGACACAAGGCCTTGTAAAATCCGTAACGCGCCTCTTATCTGTTCAATCCAAAATCAAAATCATTTTCTCATCTTCAATCGTAACACTTCACACTTTGCACGTAACACAATCTTTTAGCAACCCAATGCATGGTAACACATTAGCCTCATCAGGAACTACTACCCCATATCCTGCAGACGAACCAGCCTGCAACCATGCTGAATCTCCAACTATTACCCCGCCAGCAAGCTGAACACCAACACCAAGATGAGCAAAGTCTTCAAGCCGACAGTGATGATCCGCCGAAGCATTCACATTCACAACACATCCACTGCCAAGAACAGCCTCAGTACCAACAACAGCACCGGCCATAATGCAGCAACCTTCTCCAATAACAGCACGAGACGAAACAAAAGCCGCCGGATGAATGATTGACGGCAGCATAAATCCTGATGCTTTTGCCTTACCGAAAAGAGCCTTGCGCACCCGATTGTTACCAATAGCAACAACAAGTGATTCAGCTCTATCAGAAAAAACGGAAATATCCTCCACTGCGCCTAAAACAGGATAATCCCACACCTGCTTTTTTTCAGGATAACTGTCATCAATAAAACCGGCAATCTGAAAGTTTCCTCTCAACTCAATCGACTCAGCAACAGAACGCCCATGCCCCCCAGCCCCAACAATCAATATTCTTTCCATACCAACCCCAATTCGTGCTAATCCGTGTAATTATTGGACAAACTCTTCTCTTGCCTTAATTCAAGGATTTAATCCCTGAATTAATCCAAAACAAGGCTGGATATTGGAGCAACAAAGCTGAAACAACAAACAGCCTTAATTTCCTTTTCGCGTCAATTAGCGGGCAAAACTCTTCCTCTTCATCCCAATCCCCGGTATTGCTATGAGATCTCTCCCGATGGTCGAGATGACAAAAGGGGGCGTAAGTAAGGGATGAGAAGAAAGTAAGTACAGGCTAACACCAAATCAATTCGTTTCTTAATGAAAACTCGGCAGTTGTTTTTATCGTCAACGTACGAGAAAACCAACTGCCAATTTCTTTTTCGCGTAAATTCGTGTAATTCGCGGGCAAAACTCTTCCTCTTCATCCCAATGAGATCCCTCCCTAACGTGGGGATGACAAGTAGAGGCATTCGGGATGACAAAAAACAATTCACCTCTTAATGCAAAACAAGGCGGGATACTGGAGCAGCGAAGCTGAGCCAGTAAACCGCCTTAATTTCTTTTTCGCGTAAATTCGTGTAATTCGCGGGCAAAACTCTTCCTCTTCATCCCAATGAAATCCCTCCCTAACATGGGGATGACAAGAAGGGGCGTAAGGGATGATGAAAAGAAGGGAATTCGTGATGATGACAGAAAAAGATTCGTAATGAAAACCTCTTCCCATTACCTAATCCCCATTCCCCACTTTCCACTACCCACTTTCCCCATCAACTCTCCTTGCTGACCTCCACGGTATAACCATTGGCTTTGAGGAGGGCGTGACGCCGGGCGAGATCGAGATCGTACGCTACCATCTCCTCAACCGTCTCGTCAAGCGTAATTTCCGGTACCCAGCCAAGATCTGCTTTCGCCTTTGCCGGATCCCCAAGCAGCGTCTCCACCTCCGCAGGACGGAAGTAACGCGGATCAACCCGAACAATAACTGAACCAGTACTGAGTGCTGAGTGCTGAATACTGAGTGAATCAACAATACCGACTTCGTTGATGCCGGTGCCTTCCCAGCGAATGGTAATCCCAAGCTGCGCCGCCGACTTTTCAATAAACTGGCGAACACTGTACTGCACACCCGTCGCAATAACAAAATCCTTCGGCTGCTCCTGCTGCAGCATCATCCACTGCATCCGCACATAATCCTTCGCATGGCCCCAGTCGCGCAAGGCATTCATGTTACCAACATAGAGGCACTCCTCAAGCCCCTGGGTGATATTGGCAAGACTCCGCGTAATCTTGCGCGTCACAAAAGTCTCACCCCGCCGCGACGACTCATGGTTGAACAAGATACCGTTGCAGGCATACATCCCATAGGCCTCACGATAGTTCACCGTAATCCAGTAAGCATAAAGTTTCGCCACAGCATAGGGACTGCGGGGATAAAAAGGGGTACTCTCCCGCTGCGGAATCTCCTGCACCAAACCAAACAGCTCCGACGTCGAAGCCTGATAAAAACGGCTTTTCTTCTCAAGCCCCAGAAAGCGAATCGCCTCAAGCAGACGCAGCGTACCCATGGCATCAACATCAGCCGTATACTCCGGCGACTCAAAACTCACCGCAACATGACTCTGCGCACCAAGATTATAGACCTCATCAGGCTGTACCTCCGAAATAATGCGAGTCAGATTACTGCTGTCGGTCAGGTCACCATAATGGAGAAAAAGCGACGAGTGATGAGAAACCGGAGAACCCTCATTTTCAATATCATGGCGATCACGATAGAGATGATCAATCCGCTGGGTATTGAACGAGCTGGCCCGCCGCTTGATGCCATGCACCTCATACCCCTTCTCAAGCAGCAGTTCCGCCAAATAAGATCCATCCTGGCCGGTTATCCCGGTAATAAGAGCAACTTTCATAGAAATTTAAAAATGAGAAGCATGTTCATGAAGAAGAAAATCATTATACGCCAGCCTCAGCCCCTCTTCAAGCCCCACCTTCGGCTGCCATCCAAGATTGTTGAGTCGGCTGCTGTCCATCAGTTTCCGGGGTGAGCCATCAGGTTTCGAGGCATCAAATGCAATACCGCCCTGAAAACCGATAACCATTGCAATAGTATCGGCAAGTTCACGAATCGTCACCTCCTTGCCACTGCCAACATTGATATGACTCAGCATAGGAGTGGTATTGGCGTCAAAGGTCGCTTTGTCGAGATTCATGACGTGAATGCATGCTGCAGCCATGTCATCAACATACAGAAACTCCCTCAGTGGCGTACCGGTACCCCAGAGCGTCACAACAGCATCTCCGCTGACCATAGCTTCATGGAAGCGACGGATCAGCGCGGGAATAACATGGCTGTTTTCAGGGTGATAGTTGTCGCCGGGACCATACAGATTCGTCGGCATGACACTGCGAAAATCAGTGCCATCGCTCTCCCCATACTGCCGGTTATAACTTTCACAAAGCTTGATACCCGCAATTTTGGCAATGGCATAGGGTTCATTGGTCGGCTCCAGCGGCCCGGTCAGCAAAGCGCTTTCCGGCATCGGCTGAGGCGCCAGCTTGGGATAGATGCAACTGGAGCCAAGAAACAGGAGCTTTTGAACCCCCACCCGCCAGGCCTCATGAATAATATTGGCCTCCATCATCAGATTCTGATAGATGAACTCCGCCGGATAGCTGTTGTTGGCATGAATCCCCCCAACTTTCGCCGCCGCCAGATAGACCTGATCAGGCTTTTCACCCTCAAAAAATGCCCGAACAGCCGCCTGAGAGGTAAGATCAAGCTCAGCATGCGTTCTGAACAGCAGATTATCCGAGCTGAGCCCCCCGGCAAGCAGGTTTCGCACAATGGCAGAACCAACCATACCCCGATGACCGGCTATGTATATTTTTTTATGCATAAATTTTAATGCGTTACTCCATCGCCCTTGACTGCCTTGAAAATGGTCTGAACTATTATTTTCAGGTCAAAAAGAAAGGAGCGATTTTTAAGATAATACTCGTCAAATTCAACCTTTACCGGTATCGGCAATTCATCACGGCCGTTAATCTGTGCAGGGCCAGAAAGTCCAGGAGTCAAAATATGCACCCCTTTTTCAGTACGCAACGCTATCAGATCATCCTGATTGAACAACGCCGGACGAGGGCCAACAATACTCATATCTCCTATCAGAATGCTCCAAAGCTGAGGCAGTTCATCAATACTCGTTTTCCGGAGAAACTTGCCGATGGGTGTAAGAAATCTGTCAGGATCTGACATAAGGTGAGTTGCAACAGCCGGAGTCTCAACAAGCATGGTGCGGAACTTCGGCATCCTGAAAAGAGCATTGTTCTTTCCAACTCGATCCGACCAGTAAAGTACCGGGCCTCTCGACGTAAGCTTTATGAACAAAGCCACAATAAGCATCGGCATACCGAACACAAGAAGAGCCAGCAGCGACATGGTGATATCAAAAAGTCGCTTCATGAACAATAAAAACAACAGATTATCAATGGATATTACTTTTTATGCACTGCGTTAAAAGCATCAGCCGTTTTTTGTAACGCTTCATCAACAGTAACGACAGGCTTCCAACCAAGAAGATCACGAGCTTTCGAGCTATCCACCTGTAACGATCCAAAAAGACGTTGGGCAACAGCACCCTTCCCGAGCAGGTTTGCGGCAAACTGCATCACTCCAACCGGAACAGGAATTAATCGAGCTGGCTTACCCAGAGCACGCCCCATCCGCTGCAGCAGCTCTGTCGTGGAGAGATCTTCACCGTCCGAAACAAGAAAAGTCTGATTAACCGCTTTCGGATGATCAATACAGGTTACAATTAAATCAACAAGGTTATCAAGCGCCACAAAACTACGTTGATTATGAACAGCACCCAACGGAAGCGGAACTCCCCGTTCAAGCCAGCTCATCATAGATGCAAAATTTGCCTTAACACCTGGGCCATATACCAATGGTGGTCGAATAATTACAACCTCCATACAGGTTTCTGATGCAAGCTCAAGTAAACCCTGTTCCGCCTCATATTTACTGATACCATAAGGATCCTGCGGATCAAGCGCATCGCCATCAGAAAAAGGATGACCCAAAAGCGTAGACTCACCATTAACCTTGATCGAACTTACAAACACAAAACGCCGAACACCAGCCAATGCAGCCTGCTTCGCCAGATTAAGTGTTCCAGAAACATTCACCCGACGAAATTCAGTAAGGGGATCAGCCGCCTCATCGCGCATCACATGCACACGAGCTGCGAGATGAACAACAACATCTACATCATTGAGGGTATTTTGATAATTTGCAGAGTTAGACAACGGTGGTACAATGACCCACTCAATCTCTGAAGACGGTAACCGTGCGACATCCTTTTCATCTAATAGAACGGCAACAAACTTGACATTCTGAAGGATAAGCTGCTTTACAAGGCTTGTACCGAGAAAGCCTGTCGAACCAGTAAGCCAAACGTTCATGCTGGCCTTGCAAAAAGCTGCGACACTTTGCGAAAATATTTCGAATAGACTTTAAAGATATTCGTATCAATGCCATTATCGGTGCAAGCCCGTAGAATTTCACGATTCAAAATCCAGTTACTTTTCAAGTTTCGCGTACTGACGCCACCTGTTCGCATCCGAACAATGACGTCAGACATATAGAGATAATTTACCCTGTGACGAGCCATAAAACGAGCCATCAGCTCATAATCAGCAGAAATACGATAATCGGTAGCAAACAGACCATAACGCTCATATATCTCCCTTCTAACAAAAAAGGTTGGATGCGGTGGCATCCAACCCCAGGCAAACTTTTCAGGAGTAAATCCAGCTCCCGAGTAATAACGCACTACCTGATTTACATTATCAGATTTTACGTAAACCAAATCAGCAAATAAGGCATCTGCACAGCTTTCTTGAAATAACTTCGTCACGTTTTCAAGAACCTGAGAATGGGCATATATATCATCAGAGTTCAGGATCCCTATAATATCACCAGTTGCAAGTAGAATCCCTTTATTCATAGCATCATAGATACCCTTATCCGACTCAGAGACTAACTTGACTGCGGAATGTTGATGCTTCTTGATCTCTGATAATGTTCCATCAGTCGATTTTCCATCGATAATAATATGCTCAAACGGCGGCAGACTCTGGCCTGCCACTGAAGAGATACAATCAGCAATAGTCGTTTCATTATTTCTAACAACAGTAACAATAGACATGCTTAACATATCAACAAATAAGCCTCAGCTTTCCAATTTAACACCCAACACTTTATCAATCGCCATCACAATATTTGCATTTGTATCCCGCATATACCGTTTCACCTCAAACACTTTAGCGTCTACCAAATATCGGTACCAGAATCCTTGAAGAAAATGAAAGGCTGTACCTGCCTGACCATCAAGAAAACCCATCCGGATTACATACCGATAAAAAAAATAGGTAAATGCACGAAATCCTCCAGGAAGTCGCGCATATACCTCTTCCTTCAGCCAGCGCTTCACTCCAGTCTGTTTGCCATTACGCAAACTGGCAACAGAATCATGAGGCATAAAACCATATTCCAGGTTCAATAAATCGACGGCTTCCCTGCTTGCATATTTATTGTGCTTCTCTGTCCACCAAGTAAGCGAATTAAGGCTATCATCAATCATTTCGCCATTAAAATCAACGGTCGGACCAGCAACTTTGATGTGTTCATCCATCCAACGATTTTCACACTGACCACGTCCATAACGAAACAGACGCAAAACACGTGCTGGAAAAACGCCACCATGACGAATCAATCTGCCCTGAAATGTCATACGACGACTACAATACACTCCATCGATCTTCGTTCCAATACCCGGTAGAGTGGACTTAATTTCAGCAATAAGATTAGGAGTCAAATATTCATCAGCATCAACACGCAAAACCCAGTCAGTATCAGCAGCAAGTTGGGTAAGTGCCCAGTTAAATTGAGCTGCATGGCTAACCCATTCATGCTGAATTACTCTTGCCCCATTTGCACATGCAATATCCAGTGTTGCATCAGTTGAAAAACAATCCGCAACAATTATTTCACTTACAATACCTTTCAAACTGGCAATGCAGCGTGCAAGATGTCGCTCTTCGTTAAAAGTCAAAATAATGGCAGTGATTTTCATTTTTTTGTAGCAATAGCAATCATCGATTTTGCCAATACCGGTATGCGCCCCACCCGTTTAAACCGGATATTCTCAAAACCCGCTTCCAGTAGTAACTGAGTCAATGTTTTCATCGACCAGAATTTAATATGACCGTAATCCCAGAGTGCTGTAAAATGGGCATCCATCTTACCTGTAAATGCCAAGGCAAGATTCTTCCAGTAGCCATGATAAGGTGTTGAAAGAATAACCGTTCCACCGTGTTCGCATAAAGAAAAGAGCGTGGCGGCATATTCTCGAGGAAAATAAACATGCTCGACCACTTCAAAACTTGTAACAACAGGGAATGCTCCATAGCACTCATATAAATTATCATATGCGGAGCCTGGAAATAATTTCAAACCTAAACTGAGCGATTCGTAAAACAGCAACCCATCCAACGTCAGAAATACAGAAAAGAAAAACAATTGAGACAAATTATAGCCAAACAGCCTGAAGAATCCTGATTTTATACCAAAAAAGATTATTCCAGACCCAATTGCTTGTCCATTTTCTGAACAGCAAGGCACTCATTTTAAAAATATTGTGACAATCTGAGCGAAATAGCTGTGGTAGGTTCTTTTTGGGCGCAACCTCCCCTCCAATGCTAATTGGCATAGGCATTCTATTGCCGTAACGCGTTGTTTAACACATCAAAACAGTAACGTTTAAACAGCGCTCAAAGAGTTTATCGAATTGCAGCCGATGAAAGCAGTCCGTTGGAACTTTCATCATAAGCTTTTTGCCATTACGAACAATTTTGGCTGCGGTATCAATAAGCTGCCGACGAAATGTATCTGCATAAACTGTTGTAGCAATAACTGATGAGCTGACATCTGCTTTGAAGCTCTCGAACAGATTATTACCAAGCAGCATGAGAAAGTACCATGCTGCATTAGCATAAAAATACTTGAAGGGTAATTGTTCTTCGCCAAAGTTTTTGATGGCACGGTTGGCCAATTCATCATTGCCACGCTGGTGATAGTTTCCGAGAATATCGTGAGCGAAAAGAAGATTCTCGGCACCGGCTTGATAGAGAAGTTCGTCAATCAAACAACAACCCATACCAATGTTGGTGACGATGACGCTATCAGTACCCAGTCCAGGTACGACAAGTTGCCGGTCATGCTGAATCATACGACTATAAATCGTCCGACGGGCCAAATCCCAAGTTTCTTGTTGACACATAAACTCGGTATACTCCCATATCTCCTTTTTATTGTGCGAGTTAAAGTTAGACCAATTGGCGTTCTCCTCCGCAGCTTTTTTTACATTGTCGTAAAGCTTTCCGCCGCATATATAACCAACATGCAACGACTCACAGGTTTTGGAACAACTTCTGATCGTAGAAGCCGGAATCCATTCGAATAATGATCGGTACGTTAACACGATACTCCTTTCTGATCGTAGCAACAATATGACGTATCATCATTTCAACCGTTTGACCATGATTTGAATGATCTGAGCCAACACGGAAAACAGCATCAACAAAGTACCTGCCCCAATTCATTTGTACGGGATGAAAACCGTTGACTTTCTTGTACGTTGGTTCAACACCTTCTCGTTTCAGAGCATCATTATTATCCATCACCATAGAATCAATACCCAGTTCAATAACTGCGGGCTGATCAATTTTCAGACGCCACAAAAAAATCTTTTGCAATAAATAACGGAACAGCTTGACTTGATGAAAAGAGAAAATTCCAAAAAATCTCTTGACTGCATGAGACGATGCCAAGTGCTCTGGCTTACAGCCAATCAGCGGAGCATAGCTCCTTTCTTTTTTGAGCTGGTCGAACTGCGTCAGGTGACGGCTGGTACCATCCATAAAAAAGCACAACAATTGAAGAAGCAGATCAACAACCGGGACGCCTTTTTTGTTTTTTCGCATGGCACAAAACATTTCATCCATAATCGGCATGAGCTGAATACTCTGCAGATAGGTGGCGAACAATGTCAGCCCAGCACGGTTGGTAATACAATCATTGGTTGTCCCGACAGAACTGATGTGATGGTCTTTTTTGCGGCTATTTTTTGTACCTTTCGACATAGAGCTTCCTTATTTTTCTGTTTGTGTTGCATTACAAGTGGTAATTTCCCGTTACACATTTTAATATAACACTTTAACCGTAAATATGGGAGCTTTTTTTATAACAAATCGCTCAGTTTAGGTCAAAGACGGATAGCTCTCTAATGCACGAACAATACCCTCTGTCGAAGGATCTATACCAGTGACATCCCAACCATGCTTTGTCAGCAGATTCGCTACACTCCCGTTTCCGCAGCCAAGTTCAAAAACTCTTGCCTTTCCCACCAAAGTTAACTGTAGCCTATTCAATTCAAGCAAAACTTCAGGAATCAGGTCATCATGAATGTTTGAAAGCTCAGCACTCCCCCATCGATATCCCGATATTTCATTTTTATTCATCACATATATCGTTAGATTTACGTTTCTTTACCGGTACAGCGGGATTACCACAAGCAACCATCCAAGGAGGGAGATCACGAAAGACACTCGATCGCGCTGTCACTACGGCACCATCACCGATCGTCACACCAGGCCCAACAAAAACATCAGCGGTTATCCATACACGTTCACCAATCGTGATTGGAGCTGTTACCAATGGCATGGCATCCAGTGTATAGTCGTGACTTGCTGAACACAAAAAACTATACTGACTGACCGTGGAATGCGCTCCAATACATATCTTGTCGACGCAATAGCAGTCCACATTTTCACTCAAACACGAATGATCACCCATTTCTAAATTCCAAGGCGCCCAAATACGTGCAGAAGGATATGGATGAACTGATTTGCCAATTTTAGCACCAAAAATGCGAAGCAAAAAAGAACGCCAAGAATGAAAAAGCCGAGGTGTTGGTCTATAAAAAAAACGCCATACTATCTGCCATAGAATACGAGCAAGTTTGTTTTTGAGAGGTAGTGAACTATGTTGGAGTTTTTTTGCCATTACAGTGAATTAGTCTTTTATCAAACAGTCCGTCTATATCATTTTTCAAATGTTAAATGACATAAACACAAAAGACTATTGTAGATTTTTTTATGCAAATTTTACAATTGTATTTGAATCCATTGCCCTACGATAAAGATATGGGAGAATGATTCAGTTTTTATCGTTTCTCTAACGAAACAAATCTTAGTAGAATATATCCTATAGCAATTTAACACTACAAGATCGAAATATTGTTATGTATTGGAACAATATAATCCACGTTTTGGAGGTAAAGCCAACATCTTATCATGAAACTGACAATCTTCAATAGTCTGAAATCTTATTCCAATTTTTTTAGCAGGAACGCCTCCATGTATTTCATATGCAGGAACATCTTTTGTGACTACTGCACCTGCAGCCACAATAGCACCACGCCCGATCCTGATTCCAGCCATAAGAATAGAACCATAACCAACCCATGCATCATCTTCAATAATTGTTAAAGGCATTTCTGGACGACCTGAAAAAATAATTGGACGACCCGATTTGTTGAAAATGTGATCAGCTCCAACGACTGCAACACGTGGAGCAAACATCACATAATTACCTAATTTAACCTTTGGACCTATCATACATTCAGAGCCAATAAAGCTATATTTTCCGGCTATCAAATCTTTGCTTACATGAGAACCAGGTGCCATATAAAATGTTTTATCAACAAACTTTAACCCATATTTGATGCATCTAAACCACATCAATACTGAACGAAATGCATGATATTGTCTAGAATTTGTTGGACATATCAGTCGTATAGGATTCATAACATTTTGTTAAACGCTATTTTCTGACTTTTATAAAAACAAAACACATTAAAATGCCTTTTAATACTTTTTCCACACCACCCTATTCACATAATCTGTATAACTGAGTATCAATCGAACCACTTTATCAGAAACATTCAGCATTGAATAATCCTCAACTTGGCGCAAACTACGGAGCTCACCTCTTGGCTGAGTCTCAAGAATCCCGAGCGCCTGCATCACACGATCAACCTCAAGACCTACCATCATCACAGATGCTTCTTCCATTCCTTCCGGACGCTCATGTGCTTCACGGATATTGAGCGCAGGAAAATTCAGGATCGATGACTCCTCGGTTATGGTACCGCTGTCAGAGAGAACAGCCCTGGCATGCACCTGCAGATGAACATAATCCAAAAAACCGAGCGGCTTCAACAGCTCAACAAGTGGATTAAAAACCACGCCGCTCACATCAATTCGTTTGCGGGTTCTGGGATGGGTTGAAACAATCACCCGTTTACCATACTTTTCAGCAAGTCCATTCAGAATGGTGACAAGCTTCATAAAATTTAGATCCGATTCGATGTTCTCTTCACGATGGGCACTTACCACAAAGTACTCTCCGTCGCTAAGACTCAGCCGTTCAAGCACATCAGAACGGTCAATCTTATCATGGTAATGCATCAGCACTTCAAACATCGGGCTTCCGGTTTTGATAATCCGGTCAGCAAACAACCCTTCACGTAACAGATATTCCCGAGCAATATCGCTGTAAGTCAGATTAATATCAGCCGTATGGTCAACAATCTTGCGGTTGATCTCCTCAGGTACCCGATAATCAAAACAGCGATTACCAGCTTCCATATGAAAAACAGGGATTTTTCGACGTTTGGCAGGATAAACGGCAAGGCAGGAATTAGTATCGCCAAGAATCAACAGCACATCAGGCATTACAGTGGCCATAACCACATCCGCTTTTGCAATAATCAATCCAACGGTTTCTGCCGCAGTAGAACCTGCAGCATCAAGAAAATGGTCAGGCTTGCGGATATCAAGATCGTCAAAAAATATCTGGTTCAGCTCATAATCGTAATTCTGCCCCGTATGCACCAGCACATGCTCCGTATGCTCATCCAGCTTCGCCAGCACCCGGGAGAGACGGATAATCTCCGGCCGAGTACCCACAATAGTCATTACCTTTATCTTTTTCACCACACGCTTTATAAATTTTATATGTTACAATCAGACCTGCAAAAAGTAAGTATCCGGCTTTTCCGGATTAAATATCTCGGAGGCCCAGAAAAGGGTTACCAGTTCATTTTCACCGATATTGCTGATGTGGTGTGTATAACCTGGAGGTATATCGACAACACGAAACTCTTTTCCAGAGACCCGATGTTCGATCACCTCTACTCCATCAATCTGCCGGAAACGAATCACCGCATCTCCTTCCACAACCATGAACTTTTCCGTTTTGGTATGGTGATAGTGGTTGCCTCTGGTAATCCCCGGCTTGGTACGTGAAACAAAAATCTGCCCAAACGCGTTGCTCTTCAACATTTCGGCAAGGCTTCCCCGTTCGTCAGATCTGATCTGAAGCGGATAGGCAAAATCATCGCCCTCAAGATAGGAGAGATAGGTAGCATAAAGCGCCTTGACAAATAGACTGTCAAAACCAGGTAAAACAAGGGTTTGACGTGATTCGCGAAATGATGTAATCAAGCCTGCAAGCTCGCCAAGTGTTATGGAATATGCACTAAGATCCGCACCAAATGCAAAGCCTGATTCCTTCACTCCTTCCTCTGCAGGAATTTCACCAACCAATGCAGCAACAACATCATCAATATAGGTCAACTCAAGCGAGCGACCCGGATCGGAAATAGTAACCGGTAACCCGTGAGCAATATTATGGCAAAAAGTTGCTGTCACCGAATTGTAGTTTGGACGGCACCATTTACCAAAAAGATTCTTAAAGCGGTAAACAACCGCCCGTGCACTGGTTATTTCTGCAAAACCCCGTAGTACTTGTTCCGCCTGCAACTTGCTGCTACCATAAGGATTGTCAAGTTCTGCCTGAATGGAAGAAGCCAAAATAATCTTCGGAGTCCGTTCCAACCGCTGAAGAATAGCACATAGTTCTTCAGTCAACCCCGTATTTCCGCTCCTGAACTCCTCATCGTTTTTCGGACGGTTAACTCCGGCAAGATGAAAAACTACCTCAGCCTCACCAAGCATAGGCTCCAGTTCCGCAGAAGTATTATCACAATCAAATTCTACAAGCTGTATACTCTCCATCGTACGCAAAACAGAACAAAGATTCCTGCCTACAAAACCCTTCGACCCGGTTACAAGAACATTCATGGTATTTTCAAAATTGTTAAACCTCAACCCGTTCACCTCTCATCGCAGCATTCACGCAATCAAGCTTCAAAAGCAACTCACACATGCCATCAACATCAACTCTTGCAGTGTTATGTGAATTATAATCCTCCTTCAGTGACACCTCTTCACGCCCTTCACTGAAAAAAGCAGCATAGTTCAAATCACGATTATCAGCAGGAACTCGGTAATACCCGCCCAAATCCTGAGCAACTGTAAGCTCTTCACGGGTCAGAAGCGATTCATAAAGTTTTTCCCCATGGCGTGTACCGATGATGCTAACTGAGACATCGCTCTTCATCAGTTTCTTCAGTGCCAACGCCAACACTTCAATAGTAGCACTTGGTGCCTTCTGCACAAAAGTATCACCTGGCTGACCATGAGTGAAGGCATAAAGCACAAGATCAACTGCATCATCAATCGTCATCATGAAACGAGTCATTTTGGGATCAGTGATGGTCATGGGCCGACCCTCCTGGATATGCTTCAGAAACAGCGGAATAACAGAACCCCTACTTGCCATCACATTACCATAACGCGTCACGTTAATAACCGTCCGACTCCCAGAAACACGCGACTGGGCAACGGCAATTTTCTCCATCATAGCCTTTGAGATACCCATCGCGTTAATCGGATAGACTGCTTTATCAGTACTCAGCACTACCACCCGCTTCACACCAACAGCAGTAGCCTGTGTAAGCACATTGTGTGTACCCATCGCATTGGTACGAAGCGCCTCAACAGGAAAAAACTCACAGGAAGGAACCTGTTTCAGAGCCGCCGCATGAAAAATAAAGTCAACACCCTCCATCGCATCCCTTACACTATCCGCATTGCGCACATCCCCAATGTAAAACTTAAGCTTGGTATGAGCATAATGCTTGCGCATATCATCTTGCTTCTTTTCGTCCCTACTGAAAACTCGAATTTCCGCTATATCAGTCTGAAGGAAACGCCTTAAAACAGCATTGCCAAAAGTACCTGTGCCACCTGTTATAAAAAGCTTTTTATCTTTGAACATTTATGTGTATTGTTTTAAATTCACGATGCCAATCACGTTCGAAAACAGTATTCCAAAGCACATCTAAGCCCATCAACGGGGTCAGCTTTCTTCCTCCATAAACTAAGAATCTGCTTTGATGCAATTTTATATTTGAGGAGATTTTCTGCCTTAGTAACATCCAATAGAGCTTCAATCAGCGATTCCACATCGCCTGCATGGAAATAACGACCATTCTCACCATCACATAGCAATTCAAAGGCAGCACCAACAGCATCAGAGCAAACCAATGCTAAACCAGCGCAGACTGCTTCATTAACAACAAGAGCCCACGGCTCATAATCCGATGGCAGCACCAATATATCTGCAAACTGATACAGTGCAGACATATGCTCTTGAGAACTGACAAATCCAGTCCAATAAACTCTATGCCTTAACCAATCTGGAATACGCATTTTGAGTTCTGCTTCCAAAGACCCACCACCAACAATAAGTAAATCCCATTCAGAACGTTGCTCTGCAATTTTAGCAAATGCATCGATTAACAGATCAAGACGTTTAATCGCAACCAACCTCCCGGAATATATTAGACGATAACGATCAGGATCAAATTTGAACTGCATCGTCAGAGACTTTACTGTATCCGTCGAAATCTCCTCAATCAACGAATAATCCGGCTCAACAGGCGAAAAGAATATCTGCTCAGGCCGAGCACCATATTTTTCAAAATATTGGCTACCAAGAGTACCACAAGGAAGAAATGCACTACAACAGGAAACAACTCGTTTTACTATAATCGACTTTATAAATGACCTTAAACCACTATTACAATCTCCGAGTATATTGCTATCACCTAATATCAAACAAGCTATATCATTTTTATAGCACCATTCTATCAAAAGATAATGAGCGATATTTCCATATCCTAAAACAATTACGGCAATAGGGCTAATTGTTTTTATTTCTTTAACTAATTGCAGATATCGAGAATAAGAATGTCTAATCGCAGAGAGATTATAATGCTGAATCGCGTACTCATCTTTGCCTAAAACGACTGCATTTAGTATGGGTTTTAGAGTAATCTGCCACTTACCCATACTGAATTCATAAGAATAGATCGTGTGCAATTTAAAATCAAATAACTCACCAGCAATTCTCTCAAGAAAATGAGTGCCATAGGGAGTTATTCCATTACTAATAAATACCAATGACGGATTTTTTGATAGCAGCATTTGCTGCCCAAGCTTAATCATTTCACAATAGATTTTTCTTCGATATGTTCTATACTTTTAAGCATCTTAAGAAATTTATCTTGTCCATCTTTCATATTATGATAACGCTGTATACACTCTTGAGCATTCAAACGGATCTGACATTTTCTCTGTTCACTATCAAGCAACTCCCTCAATGCAGCTTTGAGTAGTAAAACACTACGTTTCGAAACAACGACACCCCAACCCATACGTACAGCATACTCAACAGTTCCACTATATTCCGGTCCATAAACCAATATAGGCTGACCACTCATCATGTAAAGATGGGCCTTGCTGGATATGGAATATTCTATCATTTTTTGAGCCACATTAAAAGATTCCGGAAGAAATAATACCGATGCCGTAGACAGCACTTTCGGAATTTCTTCATGGGATGGCAAAGGATAAAACACAATCTCAGAAGCGTCAAGAAGTTCTATTGGTAGATCTTTTGGTATTCCTGAACAATAAACATCAATTTGAATCTCTATACTATTATTTTTCATTATTTTGACTGCAGCAAGTAAGTCTTGAAGAGCTTCATAACGGCGTAATGCAAGACTACCGGTATAAACAATCCTATGCTGTTTAATAATGATCTCTTGTTCAATTTTAGAGCCAGAACTCATCAGAAATCGCATAGGATCATCTAAATGGTATGTTACGTCAAAGCTTTCACCATACCTACGCTTATACAACCGCTGCATTTTTTCACCAAAAGCCATACGAAGAGTAGCTCTTGATACTAATTGCCGTGTTCGGTGGCGTAGAATACTGCCCATAGGAAAAGAATTGTAAGTATAACTTGGCCAGTCATCTGTGGTCTGAAAGCAAATTGGAATACTAAATCGTTTGGCAATCAGCATTGGCAGAGTTACAAATCCCAACGAATAGCCCTGACAATAGATCAAGTCCGGCTTAAATTCGCTAACAAACGTCGCCATAGAAGATGATAAACGTACACGAAAAATCATTTCCCATAACCCTGAAGCTATTAGCCACTCACCAAAATGCTTCTTGATAACGGCAATAAAACTCTTAAACGAGTATGTTCTTTTAATGTTCGAATGATTATTTTCTGAGTGAATCGCAACTATATCAACAATGCCTCTGCGTATTTTATTATAGATACTACCAAAAACACGGTCATTAGCCTGCAAATGATAATAATAATCACAAAACTCTCCTGATCCCTTTGATTCACCAGAATATATCTGTGCAAGATGATCCGATGGCCATTGTCCAAACTGTTTTCTAATAATGAGATTTATAGGCTCCTCTATCTTAATCTTAGCCATCAGTACCAGCAAAACCCTCGGGTATTCAGAACTTACCATGCTATCATTAACAGATTAACTTTTGTTGAGAACTACTCTAACTTGAGATAAAAACTCTTCAGATGGGTTGTTAGGATCAAACTCACCAATATATTGGCCTTTTTTAGGAGCAATACCCCAATCTAAAAGAGACTGTCCTGGATGAGAAATACTGGGCATTTGCCCAAGGTAACAACCCCATGCGACAAAAGAACTTGAACCTGATCCGATAAGAAGACTTGTTTTTGCTAAAACAAGAAGATCACTGATAGCAGAAGCAGGTCGTAATAACTGTACATTTTCTAATGATAATAGTTCATCTAATTGTCGATGTGTTCCATCTGATATCACAACTGCACGACAGGGATAATTTATTTCACTTCGTATTATATTAAGGCATCTTACAAACCATTTTATGGGTGTTTTTTGTCCTTTTTGCAACTTACCATTTATAATAACTGGCTCGCCAAAATCATTGCCACAGCGAACACATATGCCAATAGGAATACAACCAACAGAATCAACAATATTTAAATATTTTACCTTAGTGATAAGTTGTAATTCATCATAAAGAAAATTATGCCAATTATTAAGAGGTAAAAAATAATTTTCGTATCCAGAAAAAATAATGGTCACATTTTTTTTCTCTGTTTGAACCGGATATTGGGACTCCAAAGAATCTGGCTCATGGAAAACAGATATTCTGCTTGTCGTCATTAACCCTTTGATTACACTCAAATCATTCGAACGTCTACGGAATAGTCCAAATAATATCAATTGTCGAACGTAACTATTATAATCGATTCCGCCTCTAAATATCTGACTAATAGCAGGCCTTAACCAAACGGGAGATATCATCTGTGCTGAATTGACAAATGCAAATATACGGCATCTTGCCCAAGGAAAAAGCCGATTACCAAACCCCATACCCCTTCCAAGAAGTCCTTGACCGAACTGTGTTTTACAATACAACATTTAATATATATTTTACAAATAATAACACTATGATTAATAAAATCTTATCAACATCAATAATATTTTCTCAAATGATAAACTCTCTGAAAGAATTGCCCAAAACATTTAAAAATGTAAGCTAAATATTGAGCCTTTTTCGTACAGATATTAATTTACTATTCTATACATTTTTATAATTGTATAAACTACTTTTTTTGTTAGAAAAAAAAGTAAAAATCATCCCAAACTGTGCCCAATATAAATTCTGCTCTAAAGCAGGAATTGACATAATAACAAAGAAATATGGCAATACAAGTAACATTACAGGTAATAGTGCCATGTTTACATGATAGGCATATTTTTTATATAAAAAAAATTCACGTATAAATAATATAATTAAACTCAAAAGGCCAAGCACCCATACAATGATATGGGTAATAGCTGACAACCAACCATAACTTATACCAAGTCTAATTAAAGTATTGTGAATAAGAGTTCCTTCTTGTGCAAGAATAATGCTTTCATCAGTATATTCTATCGGACCTCTTTGAAAAATTTGTTTAAACCCCCTTTCCATGACACCATATCTTGAATTTTCTTGAAGAGATGAATCTCCCTCAACCGTAAATCTGTTATACAATTTACTAAATATAGAATCAGAAGATGCCTGTTCAAGGACAAATGGACTCATGTTAATTGTTGCATACAATATCGCTGATATAATTAGAAACTGTCTGTAAGGATTTTTGTATTTGAAAGAAAAAGCAAATATTACCAATGAGAGAATCATCGCCATTGTACCAGCTCGAGAAACAGATATGAGTATAAGAAATACTGTTATAAAGGCCATTATAATCCAGATAAACAAATTGACGCGAGATTCTGGTTCGCGTAGCAGAGCAAGCTGTGCTCCCAACGATATAACCAAATATGAAGAAAGATAGTTGGGGTCACCGGCTAAACCACAAAATTGTAATGCAAATGTATACGGTTGATAATCTGAAAATGTTATACCAGTGAAATATACAAACAACTGTGGAAGCACAGATAACGCGATTACAATCAACGTTTGTCGTCTTATCCCTCGCTGTGAAAGATATACAATAACATAAAATGGCACTAAAAAAGCGCGAACAAATGAAAATAACAATATCTCATAACGACCAGACTGTATAACCGCGAGTAATACGGCAACATTCAAATATAAAAAAATAATTAGTCGTCTATAGTCATAGCGTGATATTTGACTTCCCATAAGATATAAACCAATTCCAGCGGCAATAGGAACTAAACGAAAAAGAGCGACAACTTTAACGCTTTCACACATAAGAAAAATAAGGAACAAAACCCAACAAGCATCCTGAATCCAATACATATTAATTCCTATATGCTTATGCAATATCGGCAACTTGTTTTTACTGCTATAATGAGTTATATATTGCATATGTCAAAAAAAGTAGATTAAAGAAATAATTTTTTTGACATATATTCTACACACAACAAAATACTGCAAGGTAATAATACCATCTCTAAACATTTTTTAAAATAATATTTTCATAAATATTGATTGTTTCATCGCAATTAGCAGTCCTACTATGACGTTTTTCAGCTTCTATTATTTCTTGTTGTGATATACGCTGAGAGAATTTATGATCAGTAAACACTCGTCTTATATTTTCTGCTAATATTTCAACTTCTTCAAAGCGATATAATAGTCCTGTTTCTCCATGGGTAATCATATCTGGAATTCCGCCAACATAAGATCCGATCGTTGGCACACCCAAAATCTGAGCTTCACCAAGAGAATTAGGACTATTTTCTATACTTGATGGACATATAAACAAATGAGCATGAAGGTATTCTCTTATCATCTCCTCCTCTACCAAAGGGCCAGTGAACACAATTCGATCATAAAGCTTTAACGTATTTATTAATTGTCTAATATAAGATCCATAGCCATCAATTTTAAGTCTGTTTATTAATGTTCCACGGTTAATAATAGAATGACCAGCTACTCTCAACCTTATCTGCGGGAATTCTTTAATAAGAAGTGCAATAGCCTTTAAAACTTGATGCAGTCCTTTTATAGGATATGATGCCTGACTTAGAAATATTGTGTAATCATTCTTTTTTTTACAACTCCATTTTGGTGCTTCATAAAAGCTTTTACGCAAAATTTCATTACAATGATGATAATTCACTGTTGTATTAATTGCCTTTGTATGAGCAAGGTCCCATGTTGTACGACCGATTACATGTTTTGTCCGATTTATATATTCTTTTTCATATATACCACGGTTAATAAAATTATTTTTTCCATGAAAAATGGTATCTAATCTCAAAATATCTCTTATTGAAATATTCATAATGATGTCAATAGCATTCAAATCAGCATAATAATATCTTGCATAAACACTAACAAGTCCTTGCATCGATACTAAGTATTGTGCGTTGGGACAAGAACGCATACAGGCTAAAGCATGTTGATATTCAGTACCGTGTATATGCACTAAATCAGGCATAAAACTTGAAACTATGTCTTTCCATAATGGCTCAAGGCTTTTTTGATAACTGTTTTGTTTTTTAGAAGGCAACATATAATATACTATACCATTCAAATCCATACGTTTAAGACCATCATCATTGTATACCGTAGCAACAGCAAGAGAAATATCTTTTTTTGCGACAAGATTTTCCGCAAGTCCATACATCCAACCACCTACAACAGGAACAGGCAAAGAAAGTGCAATACTTGGCTCAGGAAATAATGTATTTGTAATCCAAAGAATTCGCATAACTTTCTACTATAATATATGAAGTTAAGATTCATTAATTCACTATATCGCGGCATAGCTTCGAGTAAAAGACTTATAACCACTTAGGTGATATTTACTTTTTTTATACTAACACTATCACTACTGTCAGATTGTAAACCAATTAAATTAGACAAGTTGCAATCGTCATCAATTTAGATTGGTGTGCCGTGTTTTTAGCGTTTTTTAAATTATTCACTTATAAAGGCATCGCCCATGTAGAGGGGTACTAATACAAAGTGTAGCTAATCGGGATTGGTGAGGGCCAGAAATCCTATCCATTCCCCTTCCACACCACCCGGCATACGGGACCGCACCGGGCGGTTCGAGTAGTTGAGGTCATGAGAGTCGGGGTACACCAAGTTTATCGAAGTAGGCAATGGGCATAACACGGTTCATCTCGTAGCGGCTCATGTACCACCAGCGGCGCACATTGATCGCCACTCTCCAAGCTTGTTCCTCACTCGCACCCATTTTCCGTACTTCACGATATACCGTCATTCCCCGTCGCCATTGCTTGAGTTGCAACGCACGTAGTCGATACCGCAGCCATCCATCCAGTTTCTAAAATATACTGGACGTTTGGGCAAAATGAAACTTCCCGCCGCAAGCAGCGAGGTATCTGTTCCTAAAAAACTCCACTATGCCATCACGGTAACCGGCATTACTTGCAGGGTAAAGCCAAAAGGTATCGGCTCTTCTTCAAAGTCCCTCAAGGGTGCGAGCTTTATACTTCTCATCATAATAACCAGCACCCGGATCGATATATTTGATGCCGTATCTGAGGATTTTGTAAAAGATCGTAGCGATTTTTCTTGCCGTCGCAGTAATGACTAACGACTTCCCTGATCGAGCTGCCAATCTTCGGTAGAAATCCCCCCTAATGCACTATCGGTCTTGCCAAGAACGGGAATCGCTAATCGGAGCAGCGTTGAAACTCGGTTGGATGACTTCCTTGTTCTGGAAGAGAGTACCTTGCCACCGGATATCTTGTTGGCTGGAGCCAAGCACTGCCATGAGGTAAAGTGCTTGGATGTCGGCCAGCATGACATATCGGTACCACATTCTGCGATCAACTTCAATACAAGCGTCGCCCCTATACCATGGATCTCCGTAAGATCAATCCCAAGAATGTTGCACAACTCAGTACGTACGTCAAAGTTCATGGCATTGCCACCATGACGTTGACTTCTCTTGGGCAACGGTTTTTCAAGAGGCTCGGTCTGTTGCAGAAGTTGAAAGCGGAAGTTGACTCCCTGCTTCGTCAGGCTGAACAGGCCGATCAGTCAGCAATCCCGGACGGGATGAGTATTCCTGAAGAGCTTGAACGCCGTGAAAAACGGCTTGAAGCTATTGCCAAGGCAAAGCTTGAAATTGAACGTCGAGCTGAGGAGCGATACGCAAAAGAACAAGCTGAGCATGAGGAGAAACTGGCAGAGCGTGAACGGAAAGCGCAAGAGCGTGGTAAAAAAAGCAGAGGCAAAATACCGAAAGCACCAGAGCCTGGAGTGAGGAGGTTAATTTGACGGATGAGGAGTCACGAATCATGCCAGTATCGGGAGGCGAATTCATGCAGGCCTATAACGCTCAGGCCAGTGTCGATGTCAACACCATGCTGATTGTCGGAGTTCATGTTACCCAACATACAAATGATAAACTTGAGCTTCAGCCCGCTCTTGAAGAGCTGAACAAACTGCCTGCAAAGCTGGGAACGTTAACCGAGGTGATTGCTGACGCCGGATATTTCAGTGAAAAGAATGTTGAGCTTTGTGAAAAAGAAACGATAACCCCTTAGGGACTTGGTGTATACCGTAATCCCGTTTATCTTGTCTTCAAAAAGCAACCCATCATCCAGAGAACTTGCACATGAAGCCATCTACACTGAATCGCAACAACATAGCACCTGAAGTCGCAGAACTGATTGTTCGTCTGGTTTCCTCAATACCCTGGCCAGCACGACGCCAAGCTATGGGAGATGTGGTACTGACGATATTGAACGGTAAACCTCGGGTAGCAGAAGATGAATTTGGCTGGAATCGTTCATCGGTGGCATTAGGCATCAAGGAATTTGAGAGTGGCATTGCCTGTATTAATGATTTGTCGGAACGACACAAACCAAAATTTGAAGAGAAAAATCCGAAGTTGCTCGAATCCATTCGAAAAATAATGGAGCCATGCAGTCAAGCAGAACCCCGTTTACGAACAACCTTGCTCTATACGAACATGACAGCTCAAGCCGTTTATAATGCCCTTGTTGCCGAAGGATGGCCAGAAGAATCTTTGCCTGCGGTTCGTACACTCTCAAATATTTTGAATCGTCAAAACTACCGTCTACGTACCGTTCAGAAAACCAAAGTCGAAAAAAAACAGCAGAAACAGATGCCATCTTCGACAATGTCAGGCAAATGAATGCGCAGGCAGATGCTGATCCTGAAACATTAAGACTCAGCATTGACACCAAAGCGACAGTGCATGTAGGCCTCTATTCACGAGGCGGAAAGTCTCGTGGACTCAAAGCAGTAGAAGCATGGGATCATGATATGCGACCTAAGGAAAAGCTTGTTCCTGGCGGTATACTGGAACCAGTCAGCGGTAAATCGTTCTTGTTTTTTGGCACAAGCAACAAGACCAGTGACTTTATGGTTGATGGACTTGAGTTGTGGTGGAATGAGCGAAAGCAAGCACTTTCTCACGTCAAAGAGTTGGTACTCAACATGGATAATGGTCCAGAGTGTAGTGGGAGGCGGAGTCAATTTCTGTACCGGATGGCCGCTTTGCCGATATGACCGGACTTGGTATTCGATTGATCTACTATCCGCCCTATCACAGTAAGTATAACAACATTGAACGCTACTGGGCAGGATTAGAAAAATCATGGAATGGTTATCTCCTTGAGAGTGTAGCAACCGTCATAAATCGTGCCTGCAAATTTATTTGGCGAGGGATAGCCGCAAGGTCAATGCTGGTGGAGACGGTATACCAGAAGGGTATCAAGCTCTGTGGCAAGGAAAAAAAGAATCTGGAAAAAAGACTGATGCGCTCACCAAGCCTTCGTTGGTGGGATATCTGCATCAGACCTCAATCGGTATTTTTACAATGACCGTGTCCCTTACATCGCAACAAGCAGAGAATCTCATAACCAGTCGCCTGCTGACCGCTTCAGCGAACCCGAACCCATAGCCAAAGATGCTGACGCGGTAACAAAAATGAAACACCGATTGAAAACAAAGGACGGCAAGGCCGTCTATGCAAAACGCAAATGTACGGTTGAGCCGGTGGGCTCTCCGCAGAATTTAGTGGGTTGCAGTGAAACCATAATACTTCATAATACAGTAGGGAGGTTAAGATTGCTACGATATAATAGTGCCTTTGTTCGGTAGCTTTCGAAGCTGATAAAGACCCTTGACGAGGCTATAAAAAGCTGCATCTCGTTTTTGTGCATTTTGTTACCGCCTCAGTTGTTTCTTGCTTAAATCGTCAAAGATGCTGTTTCTATCGCTTATTTTCATACACATGTCTTTCATCATAGGGATCCATTCTGACTCATTCGATGAATCAATATTACACCTTACCAACTCTTTCTTACTCTATTCCCACTAAAATCCGCGAATAGCCCAAAAAATAAGGGGACTTGTAATTTATGGACGATATCATTGATACTTTTCCTAAAACGGCAATTCCTACAGGCTGTTTTCACATTGGAACTCGGGGTATACTTCGACGGCTGGATGATGGTAGCTATATGAGCTGAGAGGTTCCCATGTAGTTCTGTGAGGGGCTGGAGGTGATATTCCTCTGGTCTACTCACCTTTTTATGAGGGCTTAATACTTTATCAGTTTTCTATATAATTTATTTGAATAATTTTTTAACCTATATTTAACACTCATTCCAATCCGAAATAATGGATAACAAAGAGGACTCATGACCAGTATAACTATTCTATCCAACACAAGGGTAGCTATGCGATAATACTTAGAACGCAAGAGAATATTAATATCAACAGTTTGGCGTAACTCATTGGAAATAAAACCATCACGTATATCGGCCATCATTTTTACAACTTGTACCGGTTGAATACCACGGAATGGCCTAATCCAACTAAGATGCTCAGGCAAATTATGCAATTTGAATGGATGTGTAATCTGCTTGAAGTTTAATTCATGCCAAGAAAGTATAGTTGAACTGAACCCACCACCCTGATTGGTTTTTTCTTGTGACTGAACACTGTAATAGTTCACTTTTGAAAAAACCTGAGAGGGAAATACCAAGCAGTAGTGATATCGATAAATCCCTTTCTTAGTCATTATTGCTGATGACACATCACCACGAAGTGAAACATTTTCGCCTTCTTTATCCACCACAGTTGGAGGACGATGTTCTTTATACTGAAACCCCTCTCCCCAAGCAAACACTCTTGCTCCAGAAATCCCTCTGTCAAATATTGCCAACCCGATACCTTTGTTAATATAGTCGATTCCTCCCCAAAAACTGTGTTGCGGAAAAGTTATTCGTCCAACTCCCTGCTCAAGTAGCTTTATAATATTTTCCATATCCAGCTCTCTGTAGAACTCATCGGAGTCGACCTGCCAAAGATAGTTTCCTGTAGCACGCCTAGCAAATGCCCGACACATTTCAGTTTTTTCAGGCCAGAATCCGTCTTTATACCCCTCATCATAGGCACTAACCAAGATAACCTTATGCTCAAGATCTTCTCCTCCCTGAAAGCAGCGAAGAGTTTCAAGTGTCCCATCAATCGAATGGCCATCTGGCGTTGCAACTGCTTTGGCTGTCCGGCATGCACCCTCCACAACAATAATCTGATGCGCCCAAGGATAGAGACTCAGTAAGTTATATCTCGTAAACGGTTCTCCGTTCAAAACAATCATGCCAAATGTGATTCTTACTGAATCTACTGAGTTCTTTCCTAATAGATTATTCATGCCCAAAAAATCTCCACTCTCACATAAATTATTCATGATCCCCTGCGAAGGAGGATTTTTAATGCCAAAAGGACAGCAATTCAAGACTTGAAAAAGCGAAATCAAATTTTATAAATTAAGCACAGTTATCAATTTTATGGCCTATTGACCTCCATTACAAAGAAAAAGCGTTTGTTCGTTTGTTCGGAGAAATTATTCGTAACATAGATTTAAGCGGTTAACAAGAATTGTTTCCGTAATATAAGGGCAAGAAAGGAAACAGAAACCCCTGCCCCTGTAAATCATGAAGTTAAGTGACTTGGAATTATCTGCATGCAATCGTGCAAAGCTACAAGAAGTTGTGGCTAATCGGAGTGATTGGCGAGCACGTCATCGGGCTCAAACACTGTTACAATTTGACGCTGGCTTGAAAGCAAAGGCCATAGTGGCGTTGCAAGGCCTGAATATCGATACGGTTTATGACCGACGTAGGGCTTGCTGAACAAACCATCGGTTAGCAACATTTCGAAAACCGCACAAATCTCGCTTCCAGGCTGATTGCATCGACCAATGCTACCAATTGTTGCGTTTTTGGTCTCAGAAGGCTGTAGAGTGCTTTTTTGGCCATCATAAACGACCATACACATCCAAAAAGGCGTAAAAAATGAACCCCCAGCAGTTTCTGCAGGTTCATAACCATAACAATGAGCGCGACGACCGTCTCACTGGTTCCAGCGAGCTTGGCCATAATACGATTCATCCCGAACCGTCGCTTTCCTTGGCCAAACTTTCCTTCAACAGCGTTGCGGATTCCCTCATCTTTCCGCGTCAGTCTCTTTCGTTCAGCATTCACTTCAGGGTCCTTTGGCGGCCGTCCAAGAGGGACTCCACTCATCCTGATTCCATGCACTTTACACCACTGGCGATTGGCTCTGTTTCGATAGATCTTGTCAACATGTACGGACTCAGGATAGTACCCCTCACGCTCGTAGTAACGTGTAATCTCGGCAATCAGATCACTGCCTTCGTTGTAGGCCGACCATGACATTTTCTCCACATTACTCCATCCATCAACAACACTCAGCGACAGTTTCATGCCGAATTCGGTTTTCGCACTTGCCTTGCCCCGAACTATCGGACGAACATGCGGTTGACTGACACTGATAATCCAATCGTTCATTTGGTGACTGTTGGTTTTATACATAACGCGCTGTTGACGATATATCTCTGAACAGACTAACAGCTTACCATATAACTGTTTACTCTGTACGCTCAATGACACCTCCGCTGCAAGAGCTTCAATGCTTTTCAGATTTCTGCCCAGATAACCCAACTGTTTGCGAAGACCTTTGCGAAGGGTTTTCGCTGGCTTCATGCGAAGTTTTGTCACATTCAGAAAATCCTTCCGAGCATTTTTCCGATACGTGCGTGGCTTTTTCATCCCTTCCGGAGCATGCGCATAGAGTTTATCGATGATCTGTTCCGTTTTCACGCGGGCATCATTGAGCAAGCCGAGATCCGTCGGATAACGAATATCTGCCGGGGCGCACGTTGCATCAAGTATCAGTTGACCTTTGTTTTCTGGACCCTCAACCGACAATGAGCAAGTTGCTATGTCGTCATCCAACGGAGGTGCATCAGGTGTTAATTTATCAGAAAGCGCTTCATTGATTGCAGGCTCTGGTTCAGCTTCGATTGGGTTCTCAGGAATAACCGCTCTACCTTTTGTCGCTTCCGCAGCTATCCTCTTGGAAGCACCATTTCTGCGACTCTCTTTTTGTTGCTGCTCCTGCTGCTGTCGTCTCTCAAGCAGTTCACGGTACTGGTTGCGCAGATGCTCTTGTACATTTGCAACATCAAGCGATGTAAACCGTTTTCGAAAATGGGTCATCAACGAAGCATCAAATGGGGCTTCATTTTGAAAAGATGTAAATCCTACAAAAAAATTGTAGATAGGGATTTTCTTGAATTTGAGCAACAGTCTCTTCATCGGTAATACTCAGGGTCTCTTTGATAATCAGTGAACCCAGAGCCGTGCGAACACTCAGTGCCGGTGTGCCATTAGCTGCCGTAAAATTTTTGGCATAAATCTCTTCGGCTGCAAACCATGGAATGGCATTAGCCAATTTTACCCAACGATTGTCGGCTTGGAGTTTCCCGCCAAATGGAAGATAAAATTCATCAACAAATGAGAGCTGCCGGAACCTGGGTTTATACATAACCAATTTCGATGTGCAAGGTTTTTGAGCTATTTCCATCGCTTTTCTTGCACTAATATACGAAAAATGAAAGCCTAATCCAATATAAAATATGTCGTTAGCACTTATTCAGTAGGCCCGACGTAAGAACTGGTTATCAAAGGGGTTTGCCGCTTTATATGACATACATCGAAGCGGTGCACCTCCGAAACTAAACGCCATTCACCTTGAACAGATCACGATTTGGACGGAAAAGGAAGCACTGACAGCTCGAGCGATAGTAGCTCGGTTAAAGAAAGAGTGCAATGTAAAAGTGAGCGTTGGTACCGTAACTAATGCGTTGAAAACACTTGGTTTTGTATAGAAAAGTACACGCCTGTGGTTAAAAAAACGAGATGAAGTCCGGTTTAGACAAGCACAGTTAGAAATAGAATTGATGAAAGATGAAGTCGAACGCGATGAGAGGATCTTAGCCTTTGTAGATGAGACTGGTTTCGCACTGGCCCAGCCAAACCGCAGCGCCTAGCAGCCTGTCGGAATTGACGTTTTAGGCAAAAAAAACAATGATATCGTCCATAACCTTATTTTTTGATTTTGGTCATTTATGACGGTACTTTTTTCTGTTGATGAGACCAAAATAGGGCCAATCAGGCGCTTTTACCACCATATTCATGCCATTATCTGACGTAATACATTCACTCGCTTCAGATTCCACGCAATACTGACAAGATCCCATTCACCTCTTACATTTTCTATACCTCTGAGCAGAAACTGCCGGAAGCACATCACTGATTTGATGACTCCAAACACCGGCTCAACCGTACATTTGCGTTTTGCATAGACGGCCTTGCCGTCCTTTGTTTTCAATCGATGTTTCATTTTTGTTACAGCGTCAGCATCTTTTGCTATGGGCTCGGGTTCGCTGAAGCGGTCAGCAGGCGACTGGTTATGAGATTCTCTGCTTGCTGCGATGTAAGGGGTTATCGTTTCTTTTTCACAAAGTCCAACATTCTTTTCACTGAAATATCCGGCGTCAGCAATCACCTCGGTTTACGTTCCCAGCTTTGCAGGCAGTTTGTTCAGCTCTTCAAGAGCGGGCCGAAGCTCAAGTTTATCATTTGTATGTTGGGTAACATGAACTCCGACTATCAGCATGGTATCGAGATCAACACTCGCCTGAGCGTTATAGGCCTGCATGAATTCGCCTCCCGATACTGGCATGATTCGTGACTCTTCATCTGTCAAATTAACCTGGTCACGATTCCTCACTCCAGGCTCTGGTGCTTTCGGTGTTTTGCCTCTGCTTTTTTTACCACGCTCTTGCGCTTTCCGTTCACGCTCTGCCAGTTTCTCCTCATGCTCAGCTTGTTCTTTTACATATCGCTCCTCAGCTCGACGTTCAATTTCAAGCATTGCTTTGGCAATAGCTTCAAGCCGTTTTTCACGGCGTTCAAGCTCTTCAGGAATACTCATCCCGTCCGAGATTGCTGACTGATCGGCCTGTTCAGCCTGAGGAGCAGGGGAGTCAACTTCCGCTTTCAACTGCTTTTCAAGTTTGCAGGCATGACCCCAACTCAGTGCCTGATGCTTGGAAGCATTGGCCTTGATTTTGGTACCATCAAGACTGATCTTGCCGATCTTGAGGATGTTCATTTCATGGGCAAGAGTCAAAATCTGGATAAAGAATGGTTTCAGTTCAGCAAGAAAACGTTTCCGGAAATTTGCTATGGTGTCATGATCCGGATGACTGTTTCCGGTGATATAGCGGGCCGCTATGGATTCATAAGAGGCAAGTTCCAGCTTCCTGCTTGAAAAGGTTCCGGTGGCATAACCGTAAAAGAGGAGGCTTAACAACATTTCCGGATCATAGGCTTTGCAGCCTCTGCCTGCATAGGCGTCTCTTAATGGAGTAAGATCAAGCTGGGCAACAATATCAACAACAAAGCGTGCGAGATGATTGACCGGCAGCCAATCCTGAACAGATTGCGGCAAAAGGTAGAGTGTATCTCGATCGGCTGAAAGAAAGTCGGAATGCATTGCTTTTCAGTGGATAGTTAAGCGATTATGATGCAAGCAATATACGACTTATCTTGTTTATTATAAAAGGCTTATGAGACTATTTTTACGATTTCGTGCTGCTGGATAATCCGACAGGCTGCTAGAGTCCAATAGGCAAATGTCACAAGATTGACGCCAACCGGGGAAAACGCCTGAATGTAATCGGAGCCATGCTCTCAACGGGTGATTTGTTCTCAGTTGCGCTGTGGCAAACAACAGATTCACTTATAGTTACCGGCTTTCTTGGTCTGCTGATGAACTACGTGGGTAAACCTTTAACGGTCATTCTGGACAATGCGTCATTCCATAAAGCGAAAGCGGTTCAACCGATGTTAAAGGTGCTGGCTCAAAAGGGGCTGACTCTTTATTTCTTGCCACCTTACAGTCCAGAACTCAATCGAATTGAAAAAGTATTGGCACAAGGTGAAGTATGAATTGATGGAATTCAAGACGCGAAATGAAAAAAACCTTGAAGAAGATGTTCGAAAAATCTTAGCTGGTTTTGGTACTGATTACGTAATAACTTTTTGATGATCGCTTAATGGCATAGTGTCATGTCACTCCTCAATTGTCGGATAAAGGCGTAGCAGCTTGATCCTCGCCTTTTCGTTTGTAAAACGCCAATTTATCTTGGAATTTTTATTGTTTCGTTCCATCTCCCATGCTGCAACTTCCGACTTGACTTCTGTAATCGTCTCAATGCGACGGTTCAAGCACTGAGTCGTCAAAACTCTCAATTCTATCTCTGCCATATTCAGCCAGCTTCCGTGTTTTGGGGTATACACAAACTCGAACCTGTCCAATAACTCCTTTGCTTTATTTGGTTTAAATGTATGATATAATGAGCCTGACTCATGCGTATTGAGGTTGTCCAACACCAGCGTAATCCGTTCTGCATGCTGATACTGATTGGCTATCTCTTCAAGGAATTTTGCCCAGTCAGGTCTTTTTCTGTTTGTGGTTATTTGAACCATCCGTTTTCCAACCAACGGTTCATTGGCCATGAAAATATTACAGGTACCATTCCTGCTGTATTCATAATCATATCTGGCCAACTGCCCAGCTCTTGCCGGTATCAGTGTTCTTGTTTCAGCAATCAACTGCTTTGCTGATTCATCCATGCAGACAACCGGGTACAGTGGATCATAAGGTTGCTTTTAAACGTCCAGCACCATCTCCATATGTGCCACAAAATTCCCATCACTGAGCGGTGGAATTATCCATCCATCCTTTTTCCAAGGCTTAATGACGTTTTTTTTAAAACCCTTCGGACGGTCTCATAGGAAATATTGTCTACATAGTCCAGTTCGACTACCTTATCTGCTAATAATCTAAGGGTCCACCGTTTATGCCCTTCAGGTGCGGCTGAGCAGCTCAGGGCTACCAAATGAGCTTCAAAGTCCCCATCTGCTTTCCTGCAATACACTCGTGTTGAGGCTTTTCCTGTGAGGGCCACATCAAAACCCTCCTCTATAAATCGCTTTTTTACCCGGTCTATCGTTTTCATGCTGATATTCAGAACGCTAGCAATGGTTTCATTTATTGAGCGTTCAATCTGGTATTCGCCTTCATCACAAGCAAGCAAAATCAAGGCATTCAGCATCGTTTGAGCCGCGCGTTTTCCTTTGTTGCTGAGAGCTTCCAGTTCCTTTCGTTCTTCTTGAGTCAGGGTCACTTTGTACTTCTTCATAGTCAAATATGGTTGGGTGATTATGAAGAATAAGATAACACTTTTATGCGTCTTTATACGCATGACATGACACTAGTCAAGGGTCTTTAACAGCTTCGATAGTTACCGAACAAAGACATTATTTTATCGTAGCAATCTTAACCTTCCTACTGTATTGTGAAGTATTCTGCTTTCACTTCAACCCATTAAATTCAACAAAGGGCCCTTATACAATAATAATTCACGCTAAGAACCTTTTGCTGTTCCAGAGTCAGATGCGGCCTGCTTACTGAAGCTCGGATTTCGTCTCAGAAGTAAACAAATAATCATGAATAGACATAGTTTTTAAAAAGCGATAATTCATTAACGACAAATATTGGTTCATACGATCAAAATCTCTGCACTCTACCAAGATATATTTAAAACGATATTCTTTAAAGTCTACCCCCTTCAATACATCCAGTTCGGATCCTTCCACATCTAGCGACAAGAAATCAATTACTTTGGGTGCATGTGATTCATTGAGCAAATCATTCAACTTGCGAGCTATCGCACCGTACTCAAACAATATTTCACTCTCCTGTAAATGTCGCAGCCCAGATTTTGCGTGCGCTTCCGGGTCCAGAATATCACTATCTATACTAAGTGCAGTTGACATAAGATTGGAGTAAACCATTCGAACAAACTCTTCTTTGTAGTCAAATGCAACGCAGGCAGCACAATAAATAGTACTTTGCAATGATCTGTTTTTTCTGCATTTAATAAAATTATTTTGAGACGGTTCGATCAGCATACCATGCCATCCACGGTATTTTTCGAAGTATAAACTGTTTGACTGAGCCACACCATCATTGGCACCTATTTCTACAAAATATCCATCATCATAGTCAACATACTTTTCCAACTGTCGATCCAACTGATTAAGACTATTATACTTTCGCTGTTTAATCCGATTAACCAATCTTTTAATCATAATTAATCCCTATTCTTAATTTCAAAAGACCAACAAGATAATTATACAGAGCTCTTGGAATAATACTAATTAAAGATTTATATAAATATTTATCAAAAATATTAATTTTTTGTACCGAATTATTAGAAAGTAAGATTTTAGCTATCTCTTTTGATGGTTCATATCTATATCCATATTCAATATTAAAATAGTCCTTCATTATTTTTTTTATTTCAGGAGTCACTTTAAATATAATTTTTCCTTCTATATAATTTTTTATAGCTTGGGTAATATTTGAAACACTCACTTTTGCAGATGATGGCCAACCCAAATCCGAAAACCATGAAAGTTCAGAAAACCATTCATTATTTTTTTTTGAATATACATATAATGACGGTGTATTAGATAAATACGCATCAATTAGACTTGTTGATCCGTAATGAACAAACAAACCAACAAATTCAATAATGTCGTTTACCTGAATATCTTCATAAACATGCAATATATTTTTTATTTCTTGAAATTTACAGTAATCTTCCTTTTTTTCTATTGGATGTTTTTTTACAACAAATAATAAATCAGGATATTTTTCCGCAGTATGAATTATATTTTCAATCCACTCCGAACGATATTCCTTTAAAACCTCTACACTTTTAACCAACAAATCAATCATTGTGTCTGTGTGCAAATCGCCAGCATTTATTAGATCATTCCTAGAATAATTTGCCAAATGAAAACCTGTCACAAATAAAACAATATTGCTCTTATCATAAGCGCTAAATTTAAACTTGATTCTTTCTGGAAGAACTCTTTTGTTAGATGCAACATCGAAATACTTTTCAATTCTTGGATAACCAACAACCAACGCTCGATCTATTGAGGAAAGTTTTCTTTGCTTAACCAACTCACTGGCGACAGCTAATCTTACTTTATTACCCCAAAATATTTCTAAATCAACAAGATTCTTCCCATAAGTATCCGCTCCAGTTGCAAGTTTTAAATTATATTCAGACTCCACATCAATTACACCTTCTGTCCTAAAACATATTATTTTAGAGCCCAACAAAACCTTAAATAAATAAAACATTTCGGATAATCCAATACCAGTAAAAGGAAATGTTAAAATTACATCTGGCCTATAGCTAAATACAAATGAAACAAACCCAGTACGGTATCTTTCTATAATTTCTACAGACGTTTTTGGGGAAAATAATATTATTTCCTTTTTAATAGAATCCATAATTGAAAGCTCTCTGTTCGGCTTATTTATTACCAAAAGAATTTTTAATTCCATAAATAAATATTTATTTCAAATATATCAATATAGATTTTTTAATATTTTTGCCGGATTCCCCCCAACAACGACTCTTGGAGGGATTGATTTTGTAACTACACTACCAGCTCCCACTACGGCATTTTCTCCAATCACGACATTTGGAAGAATTATTACACCAGCTCCAATCCAACAACCACTTCTTAGAATAATTGAATTAGATGTATTAGACTCAGGATAGCCTTGGTCAAATATCGGCTTATTTACATCAGAAAACTTATGGTTGTTGGTATAAAAATGCACTCCGCATCCAATTAATACTTTATCTTCAATAATAATTCCACCACCACCCACTGTTGGGTCGGCAAATAAAAATGTTCCGGGCCGTATTACCACATGATTTCCAATTTCAATTTTAGAACATGCCTCAGCATATGCCCCCGGTCTAAATTCAGCACTATCTCCAAAACTTTTAAATTTATTTTTACAAAGTTTTTTCATTGAACTTTTAAAATATAAGCGCCAATGCGTTAGCAATATATCAGGTCCAATGCGGTCTGCATAACTCCAATATCTAATTCTTTTGAGTAGTTCTGTAATAGTTACCATACTCCCCAACCCCCATCAACCGCAATATTTTGCCCGGCCACATACTTTGACATATCACTCGCCAAATATGCAACAACGCCACGAAAATCATCTTCGGTTGCCATACGACCCAGCGGTGTTTTTGCTTTATACCGCTGAACAAATGCTTCAGGCTGGTTTCTGAATACCCCGCTAGGCGATATCGCATTTACGCGAACACTGGGGGCAATGGTAGTTGCCAACCATCGGGTGAATTGAATGAGACCGCCTTTTGACACGCCATAGGCTGCCGGGTTGCTCATGCTGGTACCTTCATACAGGCTCCAGTCTGGGCCGTATACACCATAGATTGATGCGATGTTGATGATACTGGCACCCTCAGCAGCCTTGAGCAAAGACATCAGACCTTGGCAAAGGTCAAATATGGCTGTAAGGTTGACTTCCAATGCGCGACGCCAGGTTTCGACGGTTTGTTCTTCAAACGGAACTGCCCATCCTTGCAAGTCAGAGGTGCCAACAAATGCTGCGTTATTGATGAGGATGTTGAGACCTTTGCCTTCACTTTTTAGCAAGGCTATTAATTCTTTGCGCTGCTCTTGAAGTTCAAGATCACAAAAATAGTGCTCAACGTTAACACCCCATCTTTCAGTCAGGGTTGTACAAAGTGTTTCAAAATCTGATTTTGGTCTATCAACCAACACTAAATCAGCGCCCAGTTCGGCCAAGGTATCTGCCATCATCTTACCAAGACATCCTGTTGCACCGGTAATCAATGCACGGCGACCTCGAAGGTTCATGAGTTCTTTTATGGTACTCACTGTTTCTGTTCTCTTATTTTTAAAAGGCATTCGGCAATCTGAAAGTCAAGCAAAGTATCAATATCGATCGCACGTTCTGCGGGCACCTGTACCGCCTTGACCCTGCCGTCAAACATAGCATTATGAGTCATTATAAATTTAGGGCTCGCTACATAGCAGACTGTAGCCATGTCGTAAACCACTGGTGCTTCCTGTCGATGGGCAATGGCTGATTGCGGCGGGTTAACCAGCCCAACGGTACCATCTGTGTTAGTTTTTACCATATTGAAGTATGGGCTTCGGTGGGCTTCGGTAACGGTGATGACCATATCAGCATCGCCTTTTTCGTATTCATTAAGGCAGTTTTCGATGTCCAGCACCATCCGCAAGGGCGCTGTGGTTGGTACAGTGACCATTATTTCAGGCAATACACCTGTTGTTTCAAGCAAATAATTAAGGGCATGACGCCAAGCGAGCCACTCAGGGCTATTGTCATGCGCCAGTTCTGCTGGCCGAATAAAGGGTACTTCGGCGCCATACTCACGCGCTACTGCTGCAATTTCTTCAGAATCAGTGGAAACAAGAACCCTTTTAATCCGATTGACAGTAAGTGCATGCTCAATGGACCACGCAATTAATGGTTTTCCACCTAAGGGACGGATATTTTTGCCGGGCAAACCTTTGGAACCACCACGGGCGAAGATAAATGCGATTGCTTTCATGAAATAATATGATCAGTTGCGGCCATTGCTGCTACAGTTACCAGCCTACCAGAAGCTGCTGAGATCCGTGCCGCTTCAATAATTTCCAAAATCTTTAGACCATCCTCACCCGTAACCAATGGCGTATTATGTTCGTTAATACAATCTATAAAATTTTGCCATTCTGCCTGATAGCTGTAATCACGCTGGTGTGGGTAATGAAATAGTTCACGCCACTCTTTTCCACCCGCTTCATACAGTTCCACCACACCCGTTAAACCATTCCAACGAAGAGTACCATTTTCACCAATGGCTGTGCAACTTCGCGTCGTATCGTGACGGATAAAGTCAAGGTTGACTGCACCAATAAGCTGAAAGTTATCATCTGCGGACACAAAACCAAGAATCAGGTGTGCGGTATCTTCAACGTCAATTTCAAGGGTGCTTTGGTGGCTTAGTGTGGCATTTACCCATTCAACTTCGCCAAAAATCCAACGCAAATAATCAAGTTCATGACTGAGTTCAAGCAGTGCTCCTCCGCCAAGTTCACGTCGTGCAGATACCCTTTGTCTGTAATCAGTATCCGGACGCCAGGATGGCAAATATTGGCCAATTTCGCAACGAACGGATAAAACCCTTCCGATTACATTATCGAGAAGGAAATTGCTGAAGCGCTGAAGTGATGGTAGAAATCTGAGATTATACCCGATCTGCAAAACTGTTCTTTTCTTGTGACAGGTTTCTATCAATTGAGTAACCCCACCAATTGATGATGATAGTGGTTTTTCAATGAGCAGATGTACTCCCTTCACTGCTAATTGCTGGGCCACAGTAACGTGAAATGGCGCAGGGTTGGCAATAACCGCAATCTGAGGTAAAAAAGCAATCGCCTCGTCAATAATTGAAAAACATCCATCGGCATATTCAGGAATTGAGAGGCAAACTTGATGGCGCAAAACCCTTATATCTGCTTCAGGAAATAGATTTCTCGCTATCGTCAAGTGTCGAGTACCGATACTACCGAGGCCCACGATGAGGATGCGGTTAATCAAGACAGAATCTTCTAAGAATCTTCAACCCTACCTCACCACTTTTTTCTGGATGAAACTGACAGCCTACTATATTATTCCGACCAATCACTGCCGGTATTTGATGCCCCCCATAAATACAGTCAGCAATCCGATCTTCAGATGCAAAGGGAACCGCCATGAATGAGTGAACAAAATACGCAGCCTCCCCGGGACGATTTTCTTGTAATAATGTTCCATTCCAATCATTCAGTACGATAGATGGGTATAATGCAGACCACCCAATATGCGGAATTTTTTGAAGTTCGCCAGAGATGGTTTCTACAGGCACTGGAATCACTCTACCCGGAATCAAACCTAAACCTGGAGTAATACCAAATTCTTCACTCTCCATCATAAGCAGTTGCATACCAAGACAAATCCCAAGCAAAGGCGTTTGGCGATATGCAATTTCACGCAAAACAGTAACCAATCCAAGCATCTCAAGAGCATTCATCGCATTGCCAAAAGCACCTACTCCAGGAAGCACTACTTTATTTGACGCCAGAATTTCGTTTGAGTCGGCTGTTATAGTAACCTTTGCTCCACAGTGCTCAAGACCGCGCTGCACACTGAGAAGATTACCAACACCATAATCAATAACAGTAACATTAGTACCCCTCATAGTACCTCACTCCCATACCAGTTTCTTTAGCCACATTTCTTATTTCACCAATACCAGCACGATTATAATGAAGTATATCAGCCATAGCAACCGCGTCCGCACCACCAACGCTCACAACACCTACTAAATCTTCTGGTTTTCCCATACCTCCGGAGGCAATTACAGGAATAGAAACTTCTGCAGTTACAGCCTTAACCAATGCGGTATCAAAACCTTTCCTTGTTCCTTCACGATCAACCGATGTCAGTAAAACTTCACCAGCCCCCATAGCTACACCTTTTTTCACCCATGCAATGACATCCAATCCAGTGCGTTCACGCCCATTATCTGTATAAACCTCCCATCGATCCTTGCCGACCTCCTTAGCTTCTATTGATAGTACCATACATTGACTGCCAAAACGGCGAGATATTTCATTGATAAGCTTAGGGTTCGCAACAGCAGCAGTATTGACTGCCACCTTATCAGCTCCAGAACGTAAAATCTGGGTAGCATCTTCAACAGATCGAATACCGCCACCAACAGTCATTGGTACAAAAATATCTTTAGCCGCTGATCTGATAATATCGCCCAAATGGTTACGATCATAAAGGCTTGCAACACAATCCATATAAATCAGTTCATCCACTCCCTGCTGATAATAGCGCAATGCGTATTCATTAGGCGAACCAATCACACGCAATCCTTCAAGATGAATCCCCTTGATCAAATTTGGGCCTTTGATATCAAGTCGGGCAATTAAACGAATATTTCTCAAGGCCAGTAATTATTGATTATCAAGCAAGTCTGCATTTCTTAACTTCCACTTTCCATTTTCGTTGACCCACAAATGAGGCGAACGAAAATGATCTGTAAGCAAGCGAAAGTACTCACGATCCATCATATTTTGTTCAAACATTTGGCTTGCTACAGGAAATTCTTTTTCAGGCAAACATAAATACTTAAAGAGTTCATCCGCAAACCGTTCAGGGAACTCATGGTCAAAACGCTTGACTAATGCGACACCTTCTTCTCGATTGATATCTCCAGAACGAATTTCTTGAGCAGCATCGTAACTAGCACGACCAATCCCAAACTTGGTTCCCGTGGTATAGTAGTGAAGATCATCAATACGATCATCTATGCTGTTATACTTTGAATAGGTACCAGGTGTCCGTTCTGGTGACGCTTGAAAACCACCATGTTCGACTGCATAATAATAACATGCCTGTGGGTGCCATTTCAAGTAATAACCTAAGTAATGGACTTCTATTTTTTGTTCAGCAATTCTGTTAGGATCGGCAGGTAAATAGGGTTGTAAATCATTTTGATCAACTCCAAACTGAGACTTCAGATCCGCTACAGAAACACCTCCAAGATAAATCCTAGATTGATCCGCAGAGGTAAAGTATGACCAATCCCTTTTAGCTGTATCGGTATCACCAATCGGGTTCCCATATTCCGCCTCATTTTCGCCATAAAACACCAATGGAATATTAAATAATAACGCCATTTTTGGGGCTAATGATTTCTGGCCGAACATGAATGCCTGAAATGGATGAAAAAGCAATTCCGTCGAAAGTCTTGTCAAGATACGATGCACTCGACCATTTGGTGTCATCAAATAATTATCGTGCCCTGCATGGATCCATGATTGGAAATTTTTCCAGCCCCAATCGGTATAAACATGAGGAGCCCATGTTACTGTGAGCGGATGCATTCCATACTTTGTTTTTAAAATATGAGACGCATAAAAACTGTCCTTTCCTCCTGAACCAGGAGTAATACAATCGTAGGAACCATCACTTTTACGGTGCACATCACAAAGCTCACGCAACTGTTTTTCACGATCAATCCAATCAATACTATGACGCTTGCGCTCTGTAAAGTTACAGGCATCACAAACACCATTTTCATCGAAGTTGATTGTCGCTTTTTTGGTTTCTCTAGTATGCTTATACTCTACCGCTGAATTTGGTCTTTGGTTTGATATTACACACTTTTTGCAATAAATAACCTCTTGAGGTAGTCCATAAAACGCATCTGGTTTAGCATTTTTTTTATTGAATGGAGCTAAATCAATAGGTTGAGGATATTTTATTTTATCCATTGTATTATTTTACGGTTTGATTTTATTATCCATGTTAGCGCGGGTCAAATCCTCTTGCCTGCCCACATCCAGCCATGGTTCATGTATTGGATAGGCGGCAGTCCTCTTCTCTTTTGCCTGCAGGCGTTCAAACAACGCCGGCATATCGCAACGAACGTTTTTTTCAAGAAAACAAAGAGCTTCTGGTTCAAGCACGTACACTCCAGCATTGATATGGCTTCGATGCACAGGCTTCTCTTCAAACCCTATAATATCAATTCCATCGGTCTGTACTACACCAAATGGGTGTTGCCATTCATGCACCCGCACAGCCATGGTGGCAGCAGCATTATGACGAGTGTGGAAATCGAGTAGCTCACCATAGTGAATGTCTGTCATAACATCGCCATTGGTTACGGCAAAGGGCAGCGTTGGCCACGGATTCAGCAACCCTAAGGCACCTGCTGTGCCCAAGGGGGATTTCTCTTTTAGGTAATCGATCCGCACTTGTAAGCAAGTCCCATCTCCAAAGTAATTTTCAATGACATGGCCAAGATAGTTTATTGCCAACACAAAGTGGCTGAACCCCTCCTGCTTTGCACGCTCAATGATGTGTTCAAGCATGGGCTTGCCGGAAACCGACAACATCGGCTTCGGGCAGTTTTCTGTATGCGGACGAAGCCGGGTACCCATACCGCCAGCCATGATAACCATCAGGTTAGGTCGCAGGATTGGTTTCGCGATTTCATCCCAAAGATACAAGCCTACAATATGGTGTTGGTCATCAACAACAGGCACCTGCTGGATTTTGTTAACAACCATTAACTTCCGAACAGCTTCACGCCCTAATTCCTCCGTGACAACCAGCGGATTATGGTGGATAATACTTTCGATTGGGCTTATGAGATTCAACCCCCGAAGCAATCCACGCCGAATATCTCCGTCTGAAATGGTGCCTTGCAACTCACCCGCTTCATTAACCACTAACACAATCTTAATCGAAACCTTTGTAAGATTGGTTATTACCTCCTCAAGAGAAGCGGACATTGGAAGGATGGCCTGACGCCAGATTTCTTCAGTAATGGTCACTCTCTCTTTCGTATATCATTCATTACAAAGGTCATAAAAAATCTTTTTTATCATTCCGCACAGTGCATGGTTTTTTAATATTTCAACAACTTTTTCACTTGCACCGCCATCTCCATAGGGGTTTGCAAGCTTGCTCAAGATTAGTTGAAAATCGGTAGAATAAAGTTTGTTAATGGCGCCTGCAATGCTCTTACGAGTCGGTTCACAGTTGATCACACTTTCCGCTTGAAGCCGACCCCTTTGGCGATCACCAATGTTAACAGTGCCTTTGCAGAAACTGGGCACTTCGGCCAAACCGCTGGAAGAGTTACCCACAACACCATCGACATTTGAAACGCATGACAAATAGCGGAGTTGCCCAAGGGATGTGTACGCTCGTGCGTTAGTGTGCTGTGCTACAAATTCTTCCACCATTCTGATCATCACACGCCCACCGTTGTCGGCATTCGGCATGGTAAATATTAGCTGTGTATCCTCAAATTCTGCCAATGCCGCAAGCAGTTCTGCCATTTGCTCTGCTGCAGTTGCGGTCTCAAGAGTAACCGGATGAAAAGTGATGAGCAGATTTTTAGGCCCAAGCCTCAAGTCAATTGAAGCTTCCAACTCCTCGCGATCGAGAAGCTTCAGACGCTTAATGTTGTCAATACCAAGCCCACCTACCAGAAAAACATGATCCGGTTGCTCTCCCAGTTGGATCACGCGCTGCCGGTATTCTTCAGCAGCAACAAAATGGAGGTGCGACATTTTGGTTATGGAATGCCGGATAGCATCATCAAAAGCGCCTTCGGTCAGTTCACCTCCATGCAAGTGGGCAACTGGAATACGAGCAACCAACGCCGCCGAGACTGCCGAGAAAATTTCAAACCGGTCACCGAGCACTACAATCAAATCTGGCTTCAATTCATTCAAGACATCAGCAAAACCGATCAACCCGAGACCCATGGACTTTGCTATGCCAACAGCAGTATCGGAGCTGGTGAGCATTTCAACCTTGCGATCTATCTGGAATCCATCCTGCTCAATGTTGCGATAGGTCAAACCAAATTCAGGCGACAGGTGCATACCGGTGGCAATGATTTGCAGCGTCAGCTCAGGGTCATCCTTGATGCCCTGCATGACCCAACGCAACAAGCCATATTCAGCACGGGTGCCAGTGATAACGCAAATCTTGCGAGTCATAACGTGATCAATTCATCTGCAAGAAAATCTCTCTGCGCAACACGCCCCATTACTTCATCCCATCGCATTGGCGAGATCCCTGTACCGGGACGCTTCGTGGTGATATTCTGTGCACTGAAGAGTTCACCTGCTTTAATCGCATGACTAGCGACCAGTGATTTACGAGCAACGGGCTTGTTCTTTGCTTCGCCTGGAGTGAGGCTTTTGATTCCATCACCGAGAGCAACTTCAATATTACGAATGGCTGACACCATGGCCTTGAGTTCTGCAGGTTGAAGACTTGCCTTATGGTCGGGGCCTGGCAAATTGCGATCGAGGGTGAAATGCTTTTCGATAACCGTTGCGCCCAAGGCAACTGCGGCAATGGCCACTTCGATGCCTTGCGTATGGTCTGAATAACCCACCGCCACGCCAAACGCACTATGCATGCTCTGCATGGCTCGAAGATTCACTTCTGACATGGGTGTAGGGTATTCTGTGGTACAGTGCAATACGGTCAGATTGGATCGTGCTGTACCTGCTTGTTCAAGTACTTCGATTGCTGCTTCTATATCGCCCAATATTGCCATTCCGGTGGAGAGAATGACAGGCTTACCAAGTTGGCCAATATGGCGCAAGTAAGGGAGATTGGTAATCTCTCCAGATGGAATCTTGAATAGATTATGACCGAGACTTACCAGTAGATCGACACTCTCAATATCGAAGCCTGTGGAGAAAAACCCAATATTTCGCGATGCACAATGTGCTATGAGTTCTTTGTGCATTGCAGGTGTGAGTTCCAGTCGACGTAGCATCTCATGATGCGATTCACTGCAATTCGTACTCTTTATCTGGTAGTCAGCCTTGTTGGCTGCATGCGTAACAAGACGATCAGCAATGAATGTCTGGAATTTAACATAATCCGCTCCAGCTTCGGCGGCAACATCAATCAACTTCTTGGCTAACTCCATGTCACCATTATGATTGACCCCGGCTTCAGCGATAATGAGCGTCCGTTGTCTCATGAGGTACTCTTGCCAGTATATCGTGAATGATCAAGTTGATTATGGCGCAGAGAAAGGCCCATCCCAATTACACAATCCTTTCCAATTATTACCCCCTCTTTGATAACAGTACCACTACCGACAAAGCTGCCAGCCCCAATCGTTACACCACCATTCAGGATAGCCCCTGTTGAAATATGGCAGTGGTCTTCCACCGTAGTATCATGTTCAAGGAGTGATCGATTGTTGATAATGCAATTATCTCCAACCCTGACTCCAGCAGTAACAATTGCACCATGCATAATAATTGTTCCCGCACCAAGAGTGGCATGACGGGAAACATAAGCAGTTGGCGCAACAATTACAGGAAGTTGAAATCCAAGCTTGATGGCTTGCTGATAGAGACGTATGCGGCTACCGGGCGACAGAATTTGACCTAAAGAAATCAGGGCATGGCCGTACTCCTTTGCCAGTTGAGGCAAGTCGTCATCGGTGGCTATCACCTCATAACCGAGGTGCTTGTCGTGCACTTCATGCGGCATACCAACCAATCCGGCAATGTGGTATTGGCCTTGTTGCTCTATGACATCAATGCAGGAATGTGCATGACCGCCAGCGCCAATAAGTATGATATCCGGCTTGCTCATGAAACGACTTGAAGCAGACTTGAACTGCTTGGAATATTAATCAAACGCTGCACAAGCGACTGAGCGCCTGCCAAATCCATACGCGGGCACTCCTGGAATGGCGCCAGCTCATGCATCAAAATCCATGCTGGGCGTGTCATAATACCGGAATCATTTGTGACTTTCAGGAGAGCATCCCGTTGATTTGCTTGCTCATGTTCCAACACAAGAGTTTGCAGCCAGTTGTTGCTTTGGCATTGTGCCGGTTCCACCATCAACCTGATACCCGAAACCGTTGCAAATGCCGCTTGGTAACGCTGAAACAGCTCCCTTTTTGCAGCAAGCATTGTTGGTAATTGCTCCAACTGTGCACAGCCAAGAGCTGCGTTGATGTTGGGCATACGGTAGTTATACCCGATTTCATCATGACGGTACTCCCAAGCATGAGGCAATTTAGCGGTTGTAGTCACATGCTTGGCATGGCGTGCAAGCTCTTCATCATCAGTCAGGATTGCGCCGCCGCCACCGGTAGTTATGGTTTTGTTGCCGTTGAAACTTAATGTACCCATCAATCCGAAAGTGCCCGTATGCCTGCCTTGGTAGTAACTGCCCAAAGACTCAGCCGCATCTTCAACAAGTGCAAGATTAAAATCGTGTGCTACGGCCATTACTCCATCCAAATCGACAGGATGACCAAAGGTGTGCATAGGCACGAAAGCCCGAATAACCCGACCGGTAGTGCGGTTAATACACTGCCCAGCACGTTGCTCTGTATGCTGTTCAAGATAATCACGAAGCTTTACAGCATCCACACCCAGAGTACGCTCTTCGCTGTCAACAAAATGCGGTGTGGCACCGCAATAGGTTACAGCATTGGCAGTAGCAATAAAGGTAAGGGCCGGTATCAACACTTCATCTTCAGCTTTAACCCCTGCAAGCTTTAAAGCAATGTGCAGTGCTGCTGTGCCATTCACCACAGCAACCACATATCTGGCACCAGTATAGGCTACAAGATCAGCTTCGAAGCGGTCAACAAACTTGCCTACGGATGAGACAAAGGTTGAATCGAGACACTCTTTGAGATAGAGCCACTCGTTGCCGGAAAAGCTTGGTTCATGCAGAACTGCGGCTTTCTGGCCAATAACAGAGCGAAGAGCAGCGACGACCTGATCTGCCAGTAGGGATGGTGAGTTTAAATCTTTCACAGGTTGTATATATCTGACTTGTAACTGGCAAGGTTCGTAGGGTTCAAGAACCACTCCGCGGTTTCAGCAAGACCGCGCTTGAACCCCTCGCGCCCACCATAGCTTGGCTCCCAACCAAAAAGTTGACTGGCTTTTGAGTTATCAGCCCATAAACGCTCAACCTCAGAATTCGCTGGACGCAAACGATCTTCATCCGTAATAATTTCAATCTTGGTATTCATCACTTCTGCAATTAACTGTACTGTATCACCAATGGATATCTCAAAGTTACTTCCAAAATTGACGACCTCACCCAATCCTTGATTAGATTTCATCGCCGCAATAAATCCGGCAACCGTATCCTGCACATAATTAAAATCGCGCGTAGGCCTTACTGCGCCAAGTTTTATCTGACGATTACCATTTGCAATCTGAGTAATGATAGTAGGAATCACTGCACGCGCTGACTGACGTGGACCATACGTATTGAACGGTCTCGCAATAATCACTGGCAACCCAAAAGAGGCAAAAAAGGAATAAGCCAACTGATCGGCTGCTATTTTGGTAGCTGAGTAAGGAGACTGGCCTTGCAATGGATGTTCTTCTGTAATCGGCACAAAACGCGCAGTACCATAAACTTCGCTCGTGGAAGTATGTACGATTTTCTTAACACCAAGTTCCCGAGCAGCCTGCAAGACATTGAGAGTTCCCTTGATGTTGGTATCAACATAGGTGTAGGGTGAGTGGTAAGAGTAGGGTATAGCTATGAGTGCTGCCAGATGCAGTACAACATCGCAACCTTTCATGGCCTCCTTCACCCCATGCGGATCACGAATATCGCCAGCAAACACCTCAAATTTCCCTTTTATATCTGTAGCGCATTGATCAAGCCAACCCCATGAGTTGAAGGAGTTGTAGAAAACGAAAGCCCGGACATTGTAGCCTTGACGAACAAGAGCTTCGGTCAGATGTGATCCAATAAAGCCATCTGCACCGGTGATGAGAACTGATTGCATAGAGTACAGGAGTTGTTGAAGAGGGCGGGACGACCCAGCCCTTACGTTGTGAGTGACAGGGGGCGGGATGAACCCGACCTTACAGGGGATATGATCTCTTGGTAGGTGCCGGTTTGTTTGATTCCGCCATCAGCCAGTTCTACGATTTTGGTGCAGTTTTTCAGGGTTGTGAGGCGGTGGGCGATTATCAGGACGGTGAGATCATCGCCGAGACTTTCGATGGCTTGCATGACGGCTTGTTCGGTTTCGTTATCGAGGGCGCTGGTGGCTTCGTCAAAAATGATGACGTCGGCCTGCTTATATAGTGCACGGGCGATGCCGATGCGCTGTCGCTGGCCGCCGGAGAGGCGGATCCCCCGCTCACCGACATAGGTCTGGTACTTTTTAGGCCAGCTTTCGATGATATCGGCAATCTGAGCCTTTTGAGCTGCCTGCTTGACCCGGCTCTGATCGATCTTCCCTTTTGGCACACCGAAGGCAATGTTCTCTTCTATGGTACTGTCAGCAAGATAGATCGCTTGAGGGACGTGTGCGATATGGGCCTGCCAGGCACGATTGTTACCCGTTACAATGGGCTGGCTATCAATTTCCAATGTTCCATCAGTCGGCGCAAGAAGTCCCATGACGATATCAAGCAGTGTACTCTTGCCACTGCCAGTAATACCGATAAAGCCAATACGACTGCCCTTAGGAATAGTCAGATCAAGATTTTGCAGCACCCAAGGGGTTTGTTCTGTATAGCGAAACGAGAGATTGTGCAGGCCGATGTGCATATTGAACGGCAAAGGTTTGGCGACCGGCTGATCCACATAATCCGGCAACGGCTGATCAAGCAGATCAAGTGTATCCCGCAACGAGATTTGCCCGCCCTGTATGCTTGACCATGAACCATAAGCCCCTTGCAATACTGGCAGCATGCGCTGTGCACCGAGTGCCAAGGCACCGAGAACAGGAATTGCTTTGGCTATACCATCAGGCTGCATAGCAAGCACATAGGCCAAAACCGCTATAAGCATCATGCCAAGTGCTTCAATGCCAAAACGTGGACTCGTTCCAATAAAAGCGTTGTTTCCCTGTGCTTTCCGCAATGGCTGGTCAGCATTGCGATAGATTTGACAGTAAGCTGCCTGACTACCATCGATGAGGACATCACGTATACCACCCAAGCCCTCCTGCAAAGACTTGATCACCTGAGTAGACTCCTTCGCCACGCATTTGCTGTTGATCAACTGCTGCTTGCGTGTAAGCCTGATGATTACAGCGTAAATGAGACCAAAACCACTAAAGGCAGACAACGCAATAACGGGATCAACCACCAAGAGAGCAATGAGAATAGTAACAAGCATGATACTCGAACTGATGAGCGTCAATGATGGTACAATAGTCGTATAGATGACTCCGTTGGCTTTACCAGAGATACCACTGATCACCTCGCTGCTGTTGCGTGCCACATGAACAGAGTATGGTTGATAGAGGGTGCGGCGGTAGATGCTGATGCTGAGGTCGGCCCCTGTTGCAAAGGAGAGGCGAGTGCTTGCCCAGAGGAGCAGAAGACGCATGGCTCCGGAGATAAGCGCTGCTATACCGAAGGTGATGGTGAGCGGAAAGAGGAGCTGGCTTGCACTCGTCATTCCAATCGCCCGGATGAATGGCTGGGCTGCCGGGAGCTGGAAGATTCTTTCCGGGGCGGTGAGGACGGCAAGAAATGGAAGCACAGCGCCTATGCTGAGTATTTCGGCGAAGGATGCGCAGACCATCAGGATGAGTAAAAGTCCGAATTGGCCTCGGCGACGCGGGGTGATGTGGTGCCAGAGGCGCTTTAACAGTTCAGGAATGGAAGAAGTTTTGTCCGAAGATTTCACGTATTACAAATAATTATTGTAGAAAAAAAATTATCCACGAATTGTGATAAAGTGAAGAGTTTGCCCACGGGTTAACACGGATTGGTGCATAACTTGTTCAACTCGTACCCGCTGACAAGTCCTCTGCTGCCGGATATGACGACGTGCAAAATTCTATAATGCGGGTGTAGCACTTATAGAGATCTGGTGCCGCCTGGGTCAGGGCAAGAAAAAATTCGGATAGTCGTTGTTCATTTTCTTCATACTCATGATTGACTGCGTTTCGCAATTCCCGAATCATTTTCCATTGTTCAACCGAATCCAGAATACCGAGCTTTTCCATATATAACAGTACAAAGCTGAATGGTTCTGTGCTCTGCTCTTCCTCACGAGCTATGGCACGCATTACTTTGCCCAAATGCTCCTGAAACTCACTGAATCGTACCCGAAATGCGGCAAGTGTTTCATGATTTTCCGGTGTCAGTTGATGCCAATCGCTTATTGGTATGAGCCGCAGAACCTGCTCATGTGAGTAGTCGAGGTAGTTGCGCATTCGGCGCAAGTGTTCAATTTTCTTCCAGATCAACTGTACGTTTGCGCTCATAACTTCTGCCCTTGACTTTTGGCAATATTGCCGATGAGTGAGCTATCTGCCTGCTCTCGTACAATAAGGTCTACAGGCATGTCGATGTTCTCTTCGAGTTTTATTTTGCAACGAATTTCATCCAGCAAGTTGTGTGGTGGCGCTTCGACATAGAGGTCAACATCTCCGCCTTTTTTATGATCGTCAATACGTGAGCCAAAGAGCCAAATATCTGCGCTTTCACCAAAGTATTGGTGTATCTGCTTGGAGATCATTTGTGATTGATATGAGCTCAGGCGCATGAAAAGATCGTGTTACGTGCTTAAAGAGGGGCGGGGGAACCCCGCCCTTACAGAGGGACGGGGAGACCCCGCCCTTACTGGGCTGGTATGTGGTGGTTTTTGCCGTTTTTGCTTTGCTTTTCCATGGAGAGCAGGTCTGAGGTGGTGATCCCTGGGCTGTATTCGGGGACTATCTTTTTCAGGATCTTTTTGATGCTCTTGATGTCATTGCTGTGTATGGCTGTGGTCAGTTGCTCAAGTTCTTCCTGCAGTTCACTCCAGGGTATGAAGTGCTCCTTGGCTTTGAAAATGCGGGGGTTGGCTGAAGGGCTTGAATGGTTGCCGATCAGCAACTCTTCGTAGAGTTTTTCGCCTGGGCGAAGGCCGGTTACCCGTATTTCAATGTCACCTTCAGGGTTTTCATGGTCGCGAATGGTGAGGCCGGAGAGTTCTACCATCTTTCGGGCAAGGTCGATGATTTTGACCGGGTCGCCCATTTCGAGGAGATGAAGATCGCCTGGTGAGGCCATGGCGCCTGCCTGAATGACAAGCTGTGCCGCTTCGGGGATGGTCATGAAGTAGCGGGTAATCTCCTTGTGGGTGATGGTGAAGGGGCCACCGCTGTTGATCTGACTGCGGAAAAGAGGGACAACGGAACCGCTTGAGCCGAGGACATTGCCGAAGCGCACCATGGAGAAGCAGGTTGTATGGCCGGGCTCCTCGGCAAGTGCCTGCAGGATCATTTCGCAGAGCCGTTTGCTTGCGCCCATCACGTTGGTTGGGCGCACTGCCTTGTCGGTACTGACGAGGACGACGCTTGTTACTCCCTGCTGCAGGGCAGCTTCTGCCACCGTATGGGTTCCGAAAACGTTGTTGCGTATCCCTTCTGCGGGGTTGTGCTCGACCATCGGCACATGCTTGTAGGCTGCGGCATGGTAGATCACTTCAGGTTGAAAAACGCGGAATATTTCTGTTATACGGATTGCATTGGTCACGTCGCAGAGCAGCGGCACTATCCGCGTTGCGGATGAGAGGCGTGCGTGGCGCTGGGTAAGGTCGCTGTGAATGGTGTAGAGGTTGTGTTCGGCGTTGTCGAGCAGCAGCAGTGTTGATGGCTGGGCCTGAAGGAGTTGGCGGCAGAGTTCGCTGCCGATTGAGCCTCCGGCGCCGGTGACCATTACAACCCGGCCGGTAATTACCTGTTTGACGAGGGCGTGATCGAGCGGCGCCGGATCACGACCAAGGAGATCTTCGATGTCTACGGTCTTGATGTCGGAGATGGTGACCTTTCCTTCGGCAAGCTCTTCAACTCCCGGCAGCATCTGGATACGCACCGGGTATTTTCGGTATTGCTCAACAATTTCGTTGCGCCGGGTACGAGTTGCCGATGGCATTGCGAGAAGGATGTTGTTGATTCCCTCGCTTTGGATCAGCTCTTCGGCCTCCGCAGGGCTGAAGACCTTCATCCGGTTGATGGTTCGCCCCTGCAAATCCGGATTGTCGTCAATAAAACCGGCAAGGGTAAATTTATTGCTTCTGTTGATGCTATTGACAATCTCCACCCCTGCGGAACCTGCTCCGTAGATCAGGAGCTTGTTGGGCGCTTCACACCTTTTTTCAGGCGTCGTGGTTACTGTTGTACTCAGATAGCGCACCATTGCACGGCTTCCCCCGGTCATCAGCAGGAGCAGCAGCGGCTGAAGGATTCCGACGACAATGGAGATCTTCGGAAGAGGCAGGAGCAGCAAAAGGCATACAAATGCGGCGCCGTAGAAAAAAACGCTTTTGAAAACGGTGATAAATCCTTCAAAGCTGTTATAACGCTGGATGGTGCCGTAGATGCCTGAAAGAGCAAAGATCGGGAGCATCAGAGCTGGCGCAAGCAGATAGAGCAGCCACTCCAGCCCCTCCGGCTGATGCAGGAGTTGACGGGTGAATGAGAATGCCATCCAGACCGTTAGCAGCGCTGCGAAGATGTCGAATGCGACAACAACCAGCAGCTTGACATAGCGGGAAGAGGCAAGAGCCCTCCTGCCCATGGCGAAAACCCGGCGTTTCAAGACTGTGATTTAAGCCTCTTCTTCATATTGGCCATAGCCGTACTTGCCATAGCCGTACTTGCCATAGCCGTACTTGCCATAGCCGTACTTGCCATAGCCGTACTTGCCATAGCCGTACCCATAGCGCTGGGAATCACGAGATTCGATCATGGCAACGCCAAGAATAAGTGGCCTGAGAAAATGGTCGACTGCAAAATTCCTGATCGGATCTTTATTGGTAAAATGCATTCGGGCAGCAAGAAGAACACCGTCAACCGAATGGGCAAGCTGTGCAGCATCACTCAGGAAGAGCGGAGGCGAATCGAAGACTACCTTGTCGAACTTTCCGTCAAGCTCTTTAAGGAGGCGTATCATTTTTTGAGACCCAAGAATTTCATTGGGGTTTGGAACTTTTTTACCTGCACTGAGTACAAACAGGTTCTCGATATGCGTCGGCTGAAAAAAGCTCTCATCAATGTTCGCCTGCTGACTGTAGAGAAAATCGGTCAAACCCGGTTCTCTCTTAACGTTTAATTTTTTATGCTGTGACGCGCGTCGTAAATCACAGTCAATGATAAGCGTCTTTTTGCCGCTGATAGCATATGCCATTCCAAGATTGGCACAAACGGTCGACTTCCCTTCAGTCATGGCTGTTCCCGAAACAAGGATAAATTTGAGCGAGCTGTCTATACGGGAGAAATCGACGCGACTGTAATCGAGAGCGGTTCGAAGCGTCCGGAAACTTTCCGCAAAAGCTGAACTTAGACTGTCGGTTATCATCGGCATGGGAAGAGCCCCTTTTACGCTTGCTTCAGAGAGCACTTTTTCACGAAAAGCCTGGCTTTTGCTGTAAAGGAATCTCTTTATGAATGATTCTTTGTTATCAAGAAAAGGGGTTTGTCCCTTCTGACCCACCAAAGGAATAACGGAGAGCACCGTCAGGCCAAGATCACGGAAAAAAAGATCATCCTTAACCGTATTATCAGCCATCTCTGCACCGAAGGTATAGAGGACGGCGAGCAGTCCGCCAAGAATAAATCCCGCAAGAAGATCTCTTGACAGCACGGGCTTTTCCGGAGAAAATGGCTTGAATGCCGACCCGATAATGGAGACGCCGCCAACTTCGGAACCGAGCATGATACGGGTTTCATCGAGCTTCTCTTTCAGATAGAGATAGGTTTTGCCGACAACCTCCTTGTCTCTCTGCAGTTTGATAAATTCCTGCTGTTTTATTGGCAGCATCGAGAGCTGGCTCTCGTAATATTGCTTCAGGAGGCTGAACTCACTGGCGCTGAAGTTGAGGTCATTGAGTTTCCGCTCGATCTGGAGTTTTTCGGAAACCATGTCGAAACTGAATTTCTGGGCCTTGCCAGCATACCCGATTTCACCGGCAATCTTGCTGCGGCTGAGCTGCTCATAGCGTGTTTTTACCACATCAAGCTGTTGCCGTTTTATCTTGACCTCAGGATTATCAATCCCCTTTTCCCGAACCATTTTAATATAGTCACTCTCAAGAGTCCGCAACTCATCCATGATTGCGCCAAGCTGGCTGTTGACATTTTTTGCTATACGTGAACTGATCTCCCTGTCGGTATCCGAGAGCTTTTTTTCAAGAAAGGCAAGACTATTACTCGCTATACGTGATTCTGCCTTGATATCATTATATCGTGCGTCAGCATCAACAACTTTGGCAAGAATGGCGCCAGTATTGCCGCTCACCTCGTAAATTTTGTTGGCTTGCATATACTGCGAAAGAGCATTATCAGCCTCTCCGACCTTCTGCTGCTGATCCTGAATCATTTCAGCAATAAACTTGTTTGCCTGGGTGTACTTCTCAGAATTACGGATGATGTCCGCATTTTTGTAGGTTTGGCAGAGGATATTGGTCAAAAAAACAGCTTCATCCGCGAAAGGGCTTGCAACCGAGACCTGCAGGAGATTGGTGTCGCGAAGTGGTATAACCCTGATGCGGTCTTTGAGCTGCATGGCATGAAAGCGTAAAAGAGCATCGGAATAGTGCCACGCTTCCGCTTTCTGATCGGCATTAAGAGGATGAAAAACGTCAATAGCGCTGAAAAGAAAATCGATGGGGGAGACATATTTCCTCTTTCCGAAAAATTCAAGGGAGTCCTTGCGGGTGGTTTTATAGAGCTCCTTTACGGTGAGTTCTGCAATAGGGTGGGATTGGAGCAGTTCAACATCTTTTCTGGCCGACTTTGTGTCAACACCTGCACTCGGGCCGAGAAGCGTTGCAAGCAGATCGCCCGGCGCCTTGTTTTCATTGATCATCATGACCGACACAGCATGGTATTCAGGCGTTTGCGCCTTATTGTATATCCACGCCATAACAAGGCTGGCTATAAGAATGAGAAGAATACCATATTTTCGGCGAAGGATAATCTTAAGGATCTCTCCAAGAGAGATCTCGCTCCCCTGGGTTTGCTCATTGTTGCTCTGAGTGGAGAGGGTTGTCTCTTTTTCAACCATCATAGGAAGGTTTCCTGCTGTTTAATTCGTGAGATTTTGATAGATATAGACCCAGGGATAGACCACACCACCAATGAGACTCGTGAACTTCTGGAAATTGAACCCTTTTTCGGGGAAGATGATGGTGTCATTGGGCTTCAGGGCAATGAATGCCGAACGGTCACCATGCTTGTAGTACTCTTTGAGATCGACCACATAGGCCTGAACTCCGTTCTTGTCGGGCTCCTGGCGGGCAACAAGCACCTTTTTCAGGTTTACCTGACTTTTCAGGCCGCCGGAAAGGGCGAGGATGGTTGCAAAATCGACATTTTCACGAACCACAAGCTGTCCTTGCCGGTTAACTTCGCCAAGGACGTTGACAATCATCAGGATATTGCCGTTGTCGTCGGTAAAGTAGGAATCCTGCACCAGGGGATAATTTGGACCTGAGAGCGGGTTATAGTTGGTTTGCTGAGGGCCGGAAAAGAGCGCTGACGCTGATTCACCCGCCGCCTGAACCTTCACAGTCGAGAGAAGCAGGCAGCTCAGCGAGACCGCGACAACTGTGAATATTTTAAAAATGCTCATAGAGAGATTTGGTTTTTTTGAAATACCAACGGCAATACATAAAAAATATAGAGCTAAAGCTACGCTGCCTTCAGTCACAAATGAAGAAGATCGACCTTAAAAAGTCTTCTGCGTATATGAGCACAAAAACACAACAATCCGTCAAAAAATTCAGCCAATACGCCCCCTCTGTATAACCTCTTTTTTTATATGCAAATCATGTAAAAAAAAACAACAAGATATCAATACCTCTAACAAAATAAACATACTGTCGCAGTTCTTTCGCCGGAATTACTTTACAGCAAACAAGGATGCACAGCAGTTGCATACATGCAGCAAAATATTGTATATATAGAATATATAACAGGTTAATACATGCTGCAATGAGTATACAAATATAATCTCTTTTCTGCTAATCTGCCTCTCGCCGTTAAAAAAAAGTTGCTTCAGCGTCACACTTGAGCGGCGGCATGGTCGCTGCAGTAGCGATCGATAAGGCGGAGAAACTGCCCTCCATAGCGCTGGAGCTTTACTTCACCGATACCTGATATGGTGGACAAGAAAATTATCGGTAGCGCAGGAGTGGCAATTCAGGGGTTGTGTTAGAAAATACCCTCACAGTAAGGCAGTTTCTCTGCGGAAATCGTCCTGCGTGTTTTCCAAAAGGGTTGCGCCCTCCTGCATGGCTTTTATCAGAAAATGGGCACGTGGCACACCCAACCAACTCGCAGCCATGCCCGATGAAAACCGCCCCTCTCTAAATAAGGCCATAGCGGACTGTTCTTTTAGCAGTGTAGCAAATTGCTGTACATCCATGTGCAATCCGAGCAGTATTTCCTGAGGGCAGGTGACGGGGATGGTGCTCTGCATGTTTGATTTCATTGGTTAAGCCCTTTATTGCGGTTTAACTTCTCATCTTCATCAAAAAAGTACGAATTATTGGTTCGCTTACCAAATAGTCGCAATCATCGATCGCACGATTTAGCAATGAAATAAGGCCATGGCGGACTGTTCTTTTAGCAGTGTAGCAAATTAAGTTAACAACTTGCCTTTAAGCTGATAACTTCCATTTGGCTGTGTTTTTTGCGGGCTTCCTCAACAATACGTTCAATCTTGTCAGCAACGTCATCATCTACCCAGTCTGCTCCACAAAGCGCACACACTGTTGCAGGAACATCTCTGATAACGACCAGCCCGTAACCGAGGTCGACCGTTATTGTGGTTTTTCCTTCCGTTTTCTCTCCTCCACATAAAGGGCAGCAAGAGATTGTAATATTGGTGTTCATTTTCTTCTTCTGGTTTTTAAATCAGATTCAAAATATTTCAAGTCTGGCCTGCATACTGATAATAAACTATTATTAAAAAAAGTTGCTTCAGCGTCACACGTTTGCGGCGGCATGGTCGCTGCAGTAGCGATCGATAAGGCGGAGAAACTGCCCTCCGTAGCGCTGGAGCTTGACTTCACCGATACCTGATATGCTGAGCATCGCCTCGGCTGAACGGGGCTGGTGGGCGGCCATATCGCGTAATGTCCGGTCGGAAAAGACGACGTAGGGTGGAATCCCCTGTTCGTCGGCAATCTGCTTGCGGAGTGAGCGGAAGAATTCGAAGAGGCGGGTTTCGTAAGGCGCTGCGCTCTCTTTTGCTGGTGGTTGCTCCTTTTTCTTTTCGAGTATCCGGACAATGTTGAGCTGCTCTTCGCGTTTGAGGATCCTTGAGGCTTTTGGCAAAAGGAAGAGGGTGGGATAGAGCCCTTCGGCTTTCTGGATCACCTGTTGTGCAAGGAGTTCGTCGATGAGCTGGCGCCAGTATTTTTTGTCGTGCGCTTTGCCGACCCCCCAGGTTTTCAGGCGGTCGTGGCCAAAGTCGATGATTTTTTTGTTCTGGCTTCCGGTGACGATATCGACAATATGGCCTGCCCCGAAACGCTCTTCGGTTCGGACAATGGCGGAGAGCAGCATCTGGGCCTCGAGGGTGGCGTCTACCACTTCCCTGCTGCCGAGGCAGATGTCGCAGGAGTTGCAGTTGTCGTGCGGATAGCTTTCACCAAAGTAGTCGAGAAGGGTTCTGCGGCGGCAGACGGAGGTTGAGGCAAAGGTGATCACTTTTGAGAGGGCTCCAAGCGCCCGCTCCCGCTCCGTTTCATCAATGATGGAGTCGATGAAGAAGCGCACTTTGGGGATGTCGCCCTGCGCAAAGAGCAGTGTACATTGAGCTGGCTCGCCGTCACGCCCTGCCCTGCCGGTCTCCTGATAGTAGTTTTCGATGCTTTTGGGGAGGTCGGCATGGATGACAAAGCGGATGTTGGATTTGTCGATCCCCATGCCGAAAGCTATGGTGGCTACAATGACCTCTGCTTCGTCGCGGATGAAGGCCTCCTGGTTGCCTTTGCGCTCTGCGTCGCTGAGACCGGCGTGGTACGGGAGGGCTCGAATTCCCTTTTTCTGGAGCATGGTGGCGGTGTCGCTGACGCTTTTACGGCTGGTACGGTAGATGATGCCTGCCTTGCCGGGGTTGCTTTTGAGAAGCGAGAGCAGTTGAGCTTCTACATTATCCTTGAAGCGGACGTCGTAGAGGAGGTTGGGGCGGTCGAAGGAGGCCCGAACGATAAGGGGGTTGCGCAGGGCAAGTTTGTCGAGAATATCCTGCTGCACCCTCGTCGTTGCGGTTGCGGTAAAGGCGGCAACCGGTATGCCAGCAAAAAGGGTGACGAGGTCGGAGAGGGAGAGGTAGTCGGGGCGGAAGTCGTGCCCCCATTCGGAGATGCAGTGTGCTTCGTCGATGACGGCCATGCTGAGCTGCACCTGGCCGAGTATTTCGCGGAAGTGGCTGAGGATGAAGCGTTCCGGGGCGAGGTAGAGGAGGTCGAGCTTGCCGGAGAGCAGGCGCTGCAGCACCTCGTCACGTTCGTCGGGGTTCTGGGAGCTGTTGAGAAAGGCGGCCCGGATACCGTTGGCGCGGGCGCCATCGACCTGGTCTTTCATGAGGGCGATGAGCGGGCTGATGACCATGCAGGTGCCTTCCATCATGACGGCGGGAAGCTGGTAGCAGAGTGATTTGCCGCCACCGGTGGGCATGATGGCCAGAACGTCCCGCTTGTCGAGAATTGCCCGTACAACACGCTCCTGGTTGGGACGGAACTCATGAAAACCAAAGACCTTGCGGAGCGTGTCGAACATGGTGGGAATGGGATTATCGGGCGCTCTTGAGGTAGGCGCGAAGGTAGAGCGTGGCCAGTTTTCCGCCAAAGCGGAGGATTTCAGGGTCGGCAAGGATGGCGATGATCTGGCCGGTCATTCTGCCGGGGTTGTTCCGCAGCCATTCGTTCCGGTAGAGGGCGCTCATGAGGGTGTCCATGGAGAGGGAGCAGGCCGATTCAACCAATCGGTCGAGACTGATCTCCAGATCGGGAGTTGAGGTGGCCTCTCTGCCCTCCTGCTGGGCGGTCATGCTCATTACCCGGTTGGCGCCCCGTTCGTGCAGGCTGTAGGTGATGCTTTTCCCGGATGAGTGGCGGATGCGGAGTGTCATGGGCTTCGGCAGCCGTTTGCATGATGAGGCGGCAGGCTGCTCAATCTCTCCACCTTCGTTGTCGAGCAGGAGTTGCAGGGCGTTGAAGAGCAGGTCGGCAATCTGCGGGGTTGAGATGTTTTTGTTGACCCGCAGGAGAAAGCAGAGCTGGAAGAGGTCGATCATGAAGTTGAGCAGCAAGGCATTTTTGCTGTTGCGTTTCATGATGGAGCGGAAACGGTTGAAGGAGATGTTGCAATAGGCCAGCATGGCAACAAGGGTGTCGCCGTTCATGGTTCGGGTCTCAATAACCGGGCAGTAGTTGTTGTAGAGATCCCAGTCGTATGAGCGGATTTTTCCTTCGCTTTTGTATTCGTTGAAAATAGCGGTGCCGGGGTAGGGGGTCATCACCATGAAGAGCGCCTGGCGAAGGCCGAGTGAACGGGCAAACTCGGGGTAGACCATGGTCTCTTTCATGTTTTCGGTGTAGTGGCCGATGATGAAGTAGCCCTCGGCTCCTATGCTGTGCTCGCGGCAGAGTGCGATGGCGCGGGCAACGTCGTTGAGGCTGTTCTTTTTGTTCATGAGGGCAAGGGTGGCCTCGTTGGGACTTTCGATGCCGAGGCCCACCTTGCTGAGTCCGACGCGGCGGAGTTTACCGAGTATTCGTTCGGCACGGACAAGATCTTTTGCCCTGGTTTCGGTCACAATCCTGAAGTTGGTCAATCCCCTCTCGATCATGAGGTCGCAAATTCTTTCTGCCCGCTTGATGTTGGTGAGAAAGTTGGCGTCCCAGATTTTGAGCAGCTTTTTGTTTTTGGGGTCGTGGAGCAGGGCAATCTCTTCAACAACATTTTCGGCGCTCCGCCCTCTCCATCCTTTGTGCATCTGGTCGTTGGCGCAGAAGGAGCAGCTCCAGGGGCAGCCTCTGGAGGTGTAGATGGTGTCGATAGAGTAGGCGTCGCCCTTTTCGCCATAACGGTTCGGACGAAGGGTGCGCAGCGGAAAGCGAATGGAGTCGACATCGGCAATGGTCGTTCTCGGTTCGGTATAGATAATGCCGCCGCCGCCCCTGTAGGCGATTCCCCTGATGTCGCGGGAGGGGCCTTTGAGAACGAGTTCGCGGAAGCTCTCTTCACCCTCTCCGATTACGACAACATCCACGCAGGAGAGTTTCAGCACCTCTTCGGGAAGCGCTGTGGGGTGAAAGCCGCCCATGACAACAAAGGCGCCAGCCTCTTTGGCTATTTTGGCAAGTCGTGCGGCCTGGTTGAAGGCGCCGGTCATGGAGGAGATGGCGACAAGGTCAACCGGCTGTTTTTTCAGCAGCGTGCGGAGGCTCTCGAAAATCCCGTCGTTGTAGTAGTTGTCGGGCATGACGAGACTTTCGACGTCATGCTCCACGGCTGCGGCGAGGTAGCAGATGCCTATGCAATCGGTTATGAAGCGGGGAAAAGGTGCGATGACGGTTTGGGGTGCCTCAACGAAACAGAGGTGATTGAAATATGCCATAATGCCCTGGATTGGTTGAAACGTTGATAACCGACTGTGATCTGGTGAAAGATACGCATTATTGAGATGCTCACAAATTCACTTATATTCCCTGAAAACCAAAGTTTCAAAAACGAATTGAAAAAGAGGGAGATTTTACCGATGCAACTTGTAAAAATTCTGGCCGGGGCGGCTATTGCCTTGGCGGCTATCCAACTGGTTCCTTATGGTCGCGATCACAGCAATCCTCCGGTAAGTGGAGAGCCGAAGTGGGATTCGCCGCGAACCGTTGAGCTTTTTGACCGTGCCTGCAAAAACTGCCATTCGAATGAAACGGTCTGGCCGTGGTATGCTTCTGTTGCTCCGGCATCGTGGCTTGCACAGCTTGATGTCTCTTTGGGAAGGAGCAAGTTCAATGTTTCCGAGTGGGGACGGAGTGAGGAAAATGAGGGCGACGAGGCGGCGGCTGAGGTGAGAAAGGGCAAAATGCCTCCGTTTTTCTACCTTCCTGCCCACCCGGAGGCGAAGCTGAGTGTTGTGGAGCAGGAGGAGCTGGCAAAGGGATTGGCGGCAACCTTCGGCGAGGATAAACCGGAGCAGAAGTAGCGGTTCATGAAACAAAACTACCCTCTTCATCTGACTCTCTTTTTCTTGACGCTCCTCACCACACTTTGGGCTGGAGCGTTCTGGGGTGGCCATCCGGTAAGCTTCAGCTCTTTGCCACTCTTTATCAGCTCACTCGGCACAGGTATTCCCTATTCACTTTCGCTGTTGCTCTTCCTGACCGTCCACGAGTTCGGCCACTTTTTTGCCGCAATGCGCCACCGGGTGCAGGCCACACTCCCCTATTATATCCCTATGCCGCCGCTCCCCTTTCTGCTCAGTCTGGGGACGATGGGTGCGGTGATCAAGGTGAAGGAGAGAATTCCGGGCACCAATTCCCTCTTTGATATCGGCATTGCAGGGCCGATTGGCGGCTTTGCCGTGAGCGTGGGGCTTCTGGTTTATGGTTTTCTGCACCTTCCGCCTGCCGACTTTATCTACAGCATCCATCCGGAATATCTGCAATCCGGGGGCCTGGAAGTGGCTGTTCCGTCGGGCACCCTTGTGCTGGGCAAAAATCTGCTCTGGATGGGGCTGGAGTATTTGATTGCTCCGAAAGAGCTGCCGCCGATGACGGAGATCTATCACTATCCCTTTCTTTTTGCGGGCTGGCTTGGCTCGCTGGTGACGGCGCTGAACCTGCTTCCAGTTGGTCAGCTTGATGGCGGGCACATCACCTATGCGATGTTTGGCAGAAGGGGACATGCTCTGGCTGCAAAGGCTTTTCTGCTCTTTATCATGCTTCTCGGCTTTCCCTCCTTTGTGGAGCTGCTGCTCTCATGGCTCATGCCGGAAGCGTTGGCGCTGATCCCGGCGGTGATGCTGCGCTGGTCGTGGTCGGGCTGGATTTTGTGGTCGTTCATTCTGTCGCGCTTCATCGGTCTGAACCATCCTCCAACAGTGCATGACCACTCCCTTTCGACGGGAAGAGTGGTCTACGGATGGGTTGCGATTGCAATTTTTGTTATAACGTTCACACCGGTACCGTTCGGGGTGACGTAATGGGGGGGATGATCAATTGCGGGGGGCGCATGCTGGATCTTTCTGGCGGGGCGGTTATTATGGGAATTCTGAATACGACGCCGGATTCTTTTTATGATGGAGGGGTGTTGCAGGCGGGCCCTGGCGGTGTTGACCTTGAGCGGGCGCTTGCGTGTGCGCTCGGTATGATCAGGGAGGGTGCTTCGATTATCGATATTGGCGGGGAGTCGTCGCGACCGGGGGCTGCGAAAATTTCGGAGCAGGAGGAGATTGCTCGTACGGCGCCGCTGATTGCCCTTCTGCGCCAGAGAAGCGATATCCTGATTTCAATAGATACCTACAAGGCAGGGGTTGCCGAAGCGGCATTGCAGGCGGGGGCGCATATGGTCAACGATATTTCAGGCTTCACCTTCGACGGCCAGCTTCCTGCTGTTTGCCGGAAGTACCGGGCTGGTGTGGTGTTGATGCATACGCCCGTTAAACCGGAGTCGATGCAGTGGAGCACCGTGACAAATTCAGGTGAAGTGGATATTGTGGAGAGGGTGAGGCTCTTTCTCGCCCGCTCCATAGCGGTGGCTGAAGAGCACGGGATTGAGGGGATCGTCATCGATCCGGGCTTTGGGTTCGGAAAAAGCGTTACGGAGAATTTCCGGCTGCTCGATCAGCTCGATGCACTGCTCTCCCTTGGCTACCCTGTTCTGGCTGGTCTATCAAGAAAATCCTTCCTCGGACATGCCATTTCCCCGCCGAACGGAGCAATCCCCCCGCCATCCGAAAGATTGGCCGCCACCATCGCAGCACAAACCATCGCATTGATGCGCGGGGCAAGCATTTTGCGCGTCCATGACGTCCAGGCCGCCACCCAATCCGCCGCCATCATCCACGCAATGCAATTCCCGTAGGGGCGGGGTCTCCCCGCCCTTACGCACGTTTGATGTGATGGAAAGAGATTGTGATTTTTGGAGGGAGGGATGCAATTGTGTGGGGGGCGGGGGAACCCCGCCCTTACGCGCGTTTGATGTGATGGGAAGGGATTGGGATTATTGGGGAGAGGGATGCAATTGTGTGGGGGGCGGGGTAACCCCGCCCTTACGCGCGTTTGATGTGATGGGAAGGGATTGTGTATTTTTGGGGAGAGGGATGCAATTGTTTGGGGGCGGGGGAACCCCGCCCTTACGCGTGTTTGGTTTGATGGGGGGGATTGTTATGGATCCATGATAACCCCCGCCCACGGACGTGGATTCATATACCATGCAATTTATCCATCCCCCATTTTAATGGATTATTCTGTATGTATTTGCAGATTCGATTCAAATCAGATTCATCACGAACAATGTGCTCATAATAATTACGTTGCCATATTCTTTGAATCCCGTGATGCCGGATTTCATTGATTTTTTTTGTTGACTGATATTTAAAATATCCAATGATTTGTCCAACCGTGGGCACCCGGTTTTTGTCCCATTGGCCATCATTAGACGAATGCAATGCTTCAGGGCAGAGGGAGACCACACGTTCGGTTTTGGGGCCAGAGCATATTTTGGCACCTGTTTCCGGGCTGTTGCCGTATGAGCCGGTGATTATTATTCCGTGAATATGGTTTGGCATAACGACAAATTCGTCGGTGGTTACGGCTAAAAAATGTACCGGTATCTGATGCCAGATATCCTGGACAATGCGCCCCGTATCATTCAATTTCATTTTTCCACCCACAATGTTACCGAACCTCATTTGGCGGTTTTGGGTGCAGATGGTAACAAAACATACGCATGCCTGGGAATAATCGTACCCTGGCAACCGAATTGAATGTCTGTGATGTATTTTTGGGTCGTACATCCGGAATATGATGAATTATTGAATTGAAAAATATACGTATTATTGGTGTCGAACGACGAATTATTTTGCGAAAATGGGGTGTTGGGGCGGAGGCCCCGGAATGCATTCACGTATCATCCGGGGTGTATATTTACCATTTCGTTGTGTATGAATACATGATGAAATCGGGTGATGTTGGGGGGGGGGGGTGAAGAGGGCGGGGAAACCCCGCCCCTACGGATTTTTTTACCCAATGTCGGGGCGCGTTGGATTTGATGCCGGTGCATGTCGCAATTGGATGCCGGTGCGGATTGTGGATGAAATGGGATTGGTTGGGGGTTTTTTGCGGGTTGAACAATCGATTTACCATCGATTCACCATCGCTTCCCGGAGAGGTGGGTGACGCAGAACTGTGGCCTTGCTTTGATGGCGAGGGCGGATGGGGATGGTTCATTTGAGCGCAATGGCAATGCAGAGACTGGAGATGCTGACAGGTGAGCGTGAAAATCTCCTGAAAAAATTTGAGAATAACACTCAATTCATTATTGTTACGCACAACAAAAAAACGATGGCCTCCTGCCAGGCGCTGTACGGGGTCACCATGAAGGAGAAAGGGGTATCACGGCTGATACCCGTACTACTTTAAAATATAAGGATTTGAAGGCTTCCGGAAAAGATGCTATGCTGAAGAAACTTGTGTTATTTGATATCGACGGAACATTGCTTTCGGTGAATAAAATCAATCGAAGCGTCCTTGTTGATGCCCTGACTGAGGTGTACGGGACTGCGGGCAGCGCCGGAACACACAATTTTGCGGGCAAGATGGACAGTACTATTTTTTACGAGGTGTTGCGGAACGCGGGCCTTTCTGAGGGTGACATTGCTGCGAAATTCGAACTGGCCAAGAAGACCTATATCGAAATGTTCCGTGCTCACGCCAAGCCATCAGACGTTCTGCTGATGGAGGGGATCCGCGAGCTTCTTGAGGAGCTTTCCGGCCACTCTGATGTGATGCTTGCTCTTTTAACCGGAAATTTCGAGGCATCGGGTCGGCACAAGCTTCTTCTTCCCGAAATAAACCACTACTTCCCCTTCGGCGCCTTTGCCGATGACGCTCCCTCTCGCAACGAGCTGCCTGCGATTGCTGTTGAAAAAGCATACCAGCTCAGCGGAATAAAATTTTTTAACCACGACATTATCATTATAGGCGATACAGAACACGATATCGCATGTGCCAGGGTACTGAACGCAAAGTCTATTGCCGTAGCAACCGGCACCTATTCAATGGAGGATCTGAAGCAACACCATCCGCATGTTTTGTATGAAAACCTTGGCAGGACGGCTGTTGTTCTCGATGAGATACTCCAATCCTCAATCAATTAATTGCTCTTTTATGAAGACCTACCGACGGCAAATACGTGAAAAGATTTTACAGGCGCTCTATACCATTGAAATCCGTGATACCGACATCGACTCGGCAGCAGGCTGGCTTTTAACCGAGGAGATTCTTGCTGACCCCAATGCCATGAAGTTTTTCAATATGCTGCTGAAAAACATCAAGGAGCACATGGAGGAGATTGACCGCTATATTGTAAAGCACACCTTTAACTGGGATATGAGCCGGATTGCCATTATTGACAAAAATATCATCCGGATGGCCCTGACGGAAATTCTCTACTGTGAAGATATTCCTCCCAAGGTTTCGATCAATGAGGCTATTGAAATCGCCAAAAAATTCAACAGTACCGACAAAAGCAGCAAATTTGTCAACGGTATACTTGATGCGATATTCAACGATCTGAAAAATGAGGGGAAGGTGCACAAAAATGGCCGGGGACTTATCGACCAGTCGGTGACCAAGCTTCAGAAAGTTGAGGGCGAGGGTGAAAACCCGGAAAGCGCAAGCTGAGGGGGCATGAAACAAACCCCTGAAGAAAAAATCGTTTTCCTCAATGAGCTGCTTGGGGCGGCATACCCGAACCCGAAAAGCGAACTGAACTACGAGAGCCCTTTTCAGTTGCTCATAGCGACCATCATGGCGGCCCAGGCTACCGACAGGCAGGTCAATGTTATTACGAGGGAGCTCTTCAGGTGTGCACCGGATGCCGAAACCATGAGCCGGATGGAGCTTGATGAGGTCAGAAGCCTTGTGCGCTCCATAAATTATTGCAACAACAAGGCTAAAAATATCCTTGCGGTAAGCAGGATTTTGGTTGAGCGCTGGCAGGGCGTGGTACCAGGTACGAGGGAGGGACTCGAAAGCCTGCCCGGTGTTGGCAGAAAAACAGCGAACGTTGTGCTGAGCAACGCTTTTGACCAGCCGGTCATGCCGGTCGATACACATGTGCACCGGGTTTCGAACCGGATCGGACTGGTTCATACCGAAAAGCCGGAAGAGACCGAAGCCGGGCTGATGACGATTATTCCCGAAGCATGGGTTATCCCCTTTCATCACTATCTGCTGCTGCATGGTCGTTACACCTGCAAGGCAAAAAAGCCAGACTGTGCACATTGTACCGTTTCGGGCATCTGCGACTATCCGGCAAAAAACTAACCAAGTTCTACTTTACGATCGACGGCGTAGATCCACTCGCCTTCCGGACGCTGACGATTGCCTGCCCATAATTCAAGCGTTATCCCTTTTCCTGAGGAGACGGGTGAGGTGAATATTTCGACCTGGTAGTAGAGTTCATCAAGCAGGTCATCCCAGACCTTGTCGAGGGTTACTTCCCCGTCGGCATAGGCCTCGCCAGGGATAAGGGAATCCGGCGCGTCGGGCTGAAAATAGTCGCTGATATAGACAAAGCTGTCGGGCATCAGAAAGCCGCCCGGGAAGGTACCTCTGGAGCGTTTTATTGCAGGAACTTCAACCCAGAATTCGAGCAGGGTATCGGAGGTGAGCTTGCCGTCAGTGGCGAGTTTCTCCAGAAGCTGCTGGACAGTCTGACGAATGAGCGTTTTGTTTTGGGCGGTAAGCTCATGCATCTTGAAGTCAGGGGTGTGGTCGCGCATGGTGGGTAAAAGAAATGTGGTTGATGTTTTTTTGTTATAAGGGGAATATAGGGAGTTTTTTGCAGTTATGTATCAGGTCCCATGGTCGGCGGGTTTTTACACATTGTGGCGGGTCTGAGGCCTCGGACTGAATTTGCGATGAATATGGCGTCGGCGGTGGCGAGGTCGTTGATGGTGATGATTTTTTCGGTTGCGGTGGGGCGGGTGGCGAGGATGTAATGGCGGAAAATGCCGTTGAGCAGGCCGCAGTGGAGTGGCGGGGTGCAGAGTTGCTGGCCTTTGCGGATAAAGATGGTGCTGATGGCGCCTTCGGTGATCTCGCCGCGTTCGTTGTGGAAGAGGATTTCGTCGTAGCCTTGCTGGCGGGCAAGGGTGAAGTAGTGGTCGTAAAGCTCCCTTTTGGTGGTTTTGTGCCGGAGCAGGGGGTTGGATGAATGGGTGGGCTCTGCGGCAATGCATAAACGGAGCGGTGTGGTGGAGCCTTGCACCGTTATGGGCTCGTAACTGGCGCTGCAGCTTCCCTCTCTTGTGAGGCTGAGGCGTACCTTGCAGCGTGCGGCACCCCGGCACTGTTCTTCGGTGCGGAGATGTTCCTGCTGCTGGCCGGGTTGCGGGTTGCTGTTCTGGCTGCCATGATGGCGCATCTCCTCTTCAAGCTGGTGAAGCAGGTGGGTGGCAGCGGCGGTGTCGCATGGAAAGCCGAGCGTGGCGGCTGATGCGGCAAGGCGCTGGAGGTGTTCGTCGAGCCAGAGATAGTTGCCGTTCCAGAGCAGGCTTTCAAAAAGCCCGAAGTGTTGCCCTGCTTCGCTGCCGGAAACCCCACCCGGAGGCTGATGATGGGCGTCCGTTTGACCGAAGTTACAGCCCAGAACAACGTCCTCTGCTGATGCAGGTGCAATGAGCTGAATGCGGTGCTCTTCAGGTTGCTGTGCTGCTCTATCGCTGCCTGGCGCAATGCCGGTCTCTGTTGCTGCAGCGCTGCGGCTCCTGCCGGGGTTGGTAAGGATCTTGGCCTTGAGCTGGCACTCGCGGTACTCATCCTGGGGATCGGAGTCCCATACGATGCCGCCTCCTGATCCGTAGGTGCCCTGTTTTCCGGATAGCTCGATGGTGCGGATTGCGACACTGAAAACCATCTCGCTGTCGGGGGTGATATAGCCGATGGTGCCGGTATAGATCCCTCTTGACGTTGGTTCAAGGCTCTGTATGAGCTTCATGGCGCTTATTTTGGGCGCACCGGTAATGGAGCCTGAGGGATAGAGGGCCCGGAAGAGTTCGCTGAGCTTGATTCCCTCCCGCAGCTCTCCCCGGATGGTTGAGAGCAGTTGGTGGAGTGTCGGCCATGTTTCGATGGTGAAGAGATCCCCTGCTTCGACTGTGCCGGGCTTGCATATCCGACCGAGGTCGTTACGGAGGAGATCGACGATCATGAGATTTTCGGCCCGGTTTTTCTGGCATCCGGCAAGCCCCTCCCTGAGGCGGTTGTCCTCTTCGATGGTGCGGCCTCTCGGTGCGGTTCCTTTCATCGGCATGGTTTCGATGAGTGAGCCGCGCCGCCTGAAAAAGAGTTCGGGAGAGCAGGAGAGGATGGTGCGCCCGCCGCTGTTGATACAGGCGGTGTAGGATGAGGGTTGCCGACCCCGCAGCGCGGCAAAGAGCGCCGTTGGCTCGCTGTTGCTGGTGAAGCGGTAGCGTCCGGTAAAGTTCACCTGATAGAGATTGCCTGCTGCTATCTGCTCTTTGATGCGTTCAATTTTTCTGCCGTATTCCTCTTCGGAGAGATTGAAGGAGAGGTCGGTGATGATGAGGTCGGAGCGAGGGCCCGGTTCGGCGAAAAGCTCCTGAACCTCTGCGGCTGAAAAGCGCTCCGGTTCCCGGTAGACTCCAAACCAGCCAAGGGGCGAGGGGGGAAGATGAGGGTCGTCGGGTGAGAGGCCGTGAAGAAGCCTCTCTTCAAAGGCGTAACCGGCCTCATAGGTGAGCCAGCCGGCAAGATGAAAACCTGCGGCGCTCTGTTCCTCGATCCTCCGGAAAAAAAGCTCGATATCGTTGAGTGTGGGAAGGGTCACCACCTCCAGCGGGTCAGAGAAGAGGAGCGCTCCGCCCTCCGGCTCGTTACAGAAGGCGGATTCGAGCCAGAGGGTGCCCTCGGTTGCAAGGGTGGCGGCGAGTCGTTCGAAAAGGCTCTCTCCCTTCACTTCAGAGTGCTTCAAGGATTATGCTTTTATTGAGGAGCTTCTCAAGCCACGGTTTCAGCAGATCGGCGGCCCATATCTCGATGTCGGGCTCAAAACGGGTTTTGAGGTGGAGGATAATGGTATTTGCGGTGACCTGGACGTTGATTTTCTGAACGTTCTGACGGTGACCGCGTTCGAGACCGTTGGCAAGGCGCAGGATGCCGGAGAGGAGATCAACCGCACGCTTGCTGGCGGAGGGAAGCATGCTGTATGCTGCATGGCGCTCCGTCGGGGGGGATTTGCGGTGATAGCGGGCCACATGGGCGATGATCTCGGTTTCAAGGGGCGAGAAGCCGCGAAGTTCCCCGTTGAGGATAATATACTGGCTGTGTTTGTGATGGGAGGAGATGGCAATGAATGCTCCAATGTTGTGCAGCAGCGATGCATACTCGAGCAGTTCACGGTACGACTCGTCAAGATGGTGCAGAAGGGCGAGCTTGTCGAAAAGCTGGAGGCTGAGACGGGCTACGTGCTCTGCGTGGTTGCGCGTCCAGCCGCAGCGGAAGGCAAGTTCATAAACGCTCTCCCGGCGAATATCGAGGTCATCGTCACTGCTCCGTTTTGTGCCTGACTGGAGGCGATGCTTCAGGTAGTGGAGCACCATTCCCTCCCGCAGGGCGGAATCGGAAATGACGATCTCGGTGAGGTTGAAAAGCCGGAAGATCATATCGACAAGGATGAGCCCTGGCACAATAAGATCAACTCTTTTTTCATCAAGACCGGTAATTTTTTTGCGTTCGGCGGCGCCAAGAGGGAGAATTGCCTGATAGAGCGCCTGAAACTCGGTGCGGGTAAAGGTGCTGTTGTTGAGCGATGTCTCACTCTGGCTCCCCTTCATCGACTGTATCATGCGGGCGATATTCTGCGCTGTTCCCGAGGAGGCGATTGCCCTGGTCACCTTCAGTTGTGAGGCCTTTTCAACAGCGGTGACCATCTCTGCCGTGAAGTACTGCTCCAGCATCTTGATATCATGAGAGGCGATCGGTTCGGAGGCTACAAAGCGTTCGCACATTCTGGCAACACCGATTTTACGACTTTCGAGCAGTTGGAGCCCTTTCTGGTTGACAAGAACAAATTCAACCGATCCGCCGCCAATATCGAAGAGCAGGTCGGAGCTGTTGCCTATTTTCACCGCATTGCGAACGCCGTAATAGATAAATTCAGCCTCCTCTTTGCCGGAGATAATCTTGATTTTGAGGCCGGTCTCCTCTTTGACCCGGCGGATAAAGTCGCCACTGTTTTTTGCCTCGCGGATGGCGCTGGTGGCGAAGGCAATAACATTTTCGGAGGCCACACCATGATGTGAGGCCAGAACAAGAAAATTTTTCAACGCCGCAATACCGGACTGCATGGCCTCTTCATCAAGCATTTTTGTAGAAATGCTGCCGCGACCGATGCAGATCATATCTTTGACCCGGTCTATCTCAACGATCCCCTTCTGCGGGCTCTCTTCGACAATAATCATATGGAAGGAGTTGGTGCCGAGATCAATGGCAGCGACCCTTAAGTTTTCATGCTTCATACCTGTAGTTCAAAATGCGATTTTGGAATGCACTGCAAGGTACACGTTTTGAAAGGGAAAAGGAAAAGGAAGCTGTTGGGCTGAACTTTTCTGGCTTATGGAGTTTTCGTTGTATATTCCAGCCTGTAAGCGGGTCGCTCCTGATACCGCTTCCCTGATGAACCTTTTTTATGCTTATGGAAGAGATTGACCGGCTGGAACTCCGTTATGAAGTAGCACGCAAGGCTATTCATCTCTCGTCGCTCTCTATCCCGGTTATTTACTGGTTTATCAGCCGCGATCTTGCTCTGTTGATTCTTGTGCCGCTTTTTTCCGGCTTTTTTCTGATTGACCTGCTGAAAAATTTTTTCACACCGGTTTCTGCCTGGTATCACCGGACGTTCGGAGCGATGCTCAGGGCGCATGAGCTCAAGCGGGCAAAGGGCCATCTGAACGGTGCGACCTATATCATGATGGCGGCTCTCCTTCTGGTGCTCTTTTTCCCGAAAGTTATTGCGGTTGCGGCCTTCAGCATGGTTGCTGTTTCGGATACGCTTGCGGCCATTATCGGCAAATCGTTCGGTAAACACCGGTTTGGACAGAAGAGCGTTGAGGGAAGCGTTGCCTTTTTTCTCTCGGCGCTCGTTGTTGTCTCCCTTGTGCCGGGGCTGCATCCCGTTATCGGTATCATCATGGCAATAACCGGAACGCTGACGGAGGCCTTCCTGGTGCGTATCGGAAAGTTCAAGGTTGACGATAACCTTTCAATTCCTCTTGCCAGCGCTTCGGTAGCCACGCTCTTTACCCTTCTCTCCATTTTCCGGTAGAATTTTTCCCTCAAGCCGCTATCATGCAGACCATCCTTACTGATTCACCTGAAGAGGCAGCCGCTATCCTGAACTCAGGTGGGGTTGTGGCATTTCCAACCGAGACGGTCTATGGCCTTGGCGCCGGTATCTGCCATCCGGAGGCAATCCTCCAGCTTTTTCGGGCAAAGGGACGTCCGTCGGATAACCCACTGATTGTTCACCTCGGCAGCATTGATCAACTCGATGAGGTGGCAGAGGCGCTTCATGCGGATGCACGAGCGCTGATTGAGCACTTTTTCCCCGGCCCCCTGACGCTGGTGCTGCAAAAAAAAAGCTCTGTTCCCTTCAGCGTTACAGCCGGTCTTGAAACTGTGGGGGTGCGCTGCCCGTCAAATCCGGTGGCTCAGGAGTTTCTGCGTCTCTGTGGCTGCCCGGTTGCCGCTCCTTCGGCAAATCGTTCGGGGCTGCCGAGCGCGACAAGCTGGGAGGCGGTGATGGAGGATCTTGAGGGGAGGATTGAGTGCGTGCTGCGGGGCAGGCCAAGTACGATCGGCCTTGAATCGACCATTGTGGAGTGTTCGGGGGCGAAGCCGCTGCTGCTCAGGGCCGGAGCGATCACACTGGAACAACTGCGGGAGGTAGTGCCAGAGATAACGGTCAATGCGGTCACGAACAAGCCGGAGGAGAGCCCGAAATGCCCCGGCCTGAAGTATCCCCATTATGCGCCGAAGGCCTCGATTATCCTCTGGAGTGGCGAGAAGAGCCCTGTTGCAGACTCCCCTTCATCAGCCTCTATCGGCCTCTCGGCGCCGCCGGAAGGGGTTACACTCTGCAAGGTGTGCTCCACTCTTGAGGAGTATGGCCGGGAGCTCTTCGGCTTTTTCCGGCTCTGCGACGCGGAAGGGATCGGCGTCATCTACTGCGAACTGCCCTCAAATGAGGGACTTGGCAGGGCGATCAGGGATCGGCTGCTGCGTGCTGCCGCTCTTGAGTGACCCCCCTGCCGACACTCCACTCAGAAGGTCAAAAAACAGCCAAGATGAAAGGAACCGGGTGCGCTGGTGGCCCGCTCGTCGTTGCCGCTGCTGTATACCTCCCGGTCACTGTACCAGCTTTTCTCGTATCGTGCGGCAAGCTTCATCTGTGGAAGCGCCTGCCATGCTGCCACAAGGAAGAGGGATTTACCGCGCCCGTCGTACATGCCGAGTGAGGAGGTGAGGGGAAGGTCGTCCTCATAGGCGTAGAGGGCTGCATCGAAATCTTCTGTGTTGAAAACGGTTATACGCCCTTTGAGGCTGAATTTACCGGCGCTGTATCCTGCCTGCTGGGAGAGAAGCCATCCATAAAAGCGCTGATCGCCAGCGAGGTACTCCTTGACCACTTTTTTCACCTCGCCTCGGCTTCGCAGGTGGAGGGCACGGGAGGGGGTGACATCGCAGTCGAGACGGCAGCGATTGGTTATCTGGGGAAGTGCTCTCCAGAGGGGGTGGCTTGATGTGCCCTGATTGGACTGCTCTTCGCGGTATTTGTGCTGGAATTGGAGGTTCCAGGTGAGCAGGGGCGACTGTTTCCAGGTGATGAAGAGCCTTGAATCGTTGCCATCTGAGGGGTAGGGGCAGTGATCGTCAAGCAGGGGAAAGGTGAAGCGGTCGTGGTAGGCCGCAAGTGCAAGGCTTTTGCTGACCCTGGCGTTGAGGCCGACATAGTATCCCTCTTCGTTTGAGGCTCCGCTGCCCCTTTCGGCAAAGGCCCCTGCAAAGGGAGAGTAGTAGCGGGCGCCATAGCGGCGGAGCGCGGCAACGGCGCTGAGCCCCTGGCGAATCTGATACTCCGTGCCTGCCGTCCATGATGCGTCATCCGGGCGAGTGGAAAAGGCCGCTTCGGCAAAGAGGCTTGCATGGCCAAGGGAGAGATCGGTTTCGAGGCTGTAGAGCGTTGCCGAAGAGTGTCTGCTTATGGCGGCAAAGGGGTCGAGTTCATCGAATGGCAGTGGATAGCGGTAGTTGAGCAGACTCCCCCCTGCCCTGCCGCTGAAGGAGCCCGACTGGTAATGGTAAAGCAGGTTTGCCCCGGAGATGGTTTCGGTGACGTTATCTTTTCTCGATATTTCGAGTTCGCTCCGGTGGTAGCCTGATGAGCTGAAACTGGTAATGACCCCCTCGTCGCTGATGAGGGCGTCACGATGGTTGGAGGAGTAAAAGAGGGTCACTTCAAAGGGTGCAAGCTTCAGGGTTGTTGCTGCTCCCTGGAGAAAGCCATATTCCGAGCTGGAGGTGTAGGGAAGAAGCTGGCGTGATGGAAGCCGGATGCTGCCGGTGGGGTCGGAGCCTTTGGAAAAATAGCGTCCCTGGCCGATGAGCAGCCCCTGGGCAAGGTTTACCCTGTAGTTGCCGAGCAGGCCCTGTTTCATGATGCCGATATCGCTGGCGCTGATGCTGAGTGAGGTGAAGTCGGCCACGTCGGGCTCGCCGATATCCTTTTCCTGCAGGAGGGTCGCCTTGAGGTGAGGGGCTGCAACCTGCAGACGGTGATAGAGCTTGTAGTTCTCTCCGGCGTAGTTCCCGTTCAGAATGCCTTTCCGGGCTGTGGTTTCCCAAAAGAGGCGGCTGTAGAGCGTGCCCTCTATGGCATCGGTTTTGGCTGGAAGACGGGAGGAGGGCTCTTTTGTCAAACGGATATAGGGGGCGATGAGGGCTGTTTTTTCTTTGCCGATAAGGGTTTCGAGTTGCTGCAGGGTGAGAATGGGCCCCTGGTTGCGACGATGGATGAGAATGGTTTCGACGTCGGCGGTCGTGAGCCAGGGCAGTTGACGCAGGTCGGCGGCGTCGGCCTCATTGAGCAGAATCCTCTCTTTTTTCAACTGCTCGACAAGGTCAAGCAACTGCTCGATATTGATCTCTGATTCTGCATTGCTGAGGAGATCCTCGATGTCGCTGCTGTCGGCACAGCGTGCCGGGGAAGAGGCAATGAGAAGGAGGAGGAGAAAAACAAACGTCATGAGTTCCCTGCCGGCATGACGTTTGCAGAAGGAGTGTTGCTGCTTCATAACCATAGTGGTTTTGCTTGGTTGACAAAACCGGCAGATGGCTTATGGGCTTTCGGTTAATTTGTAGAGTGCCTGAACCTCATTGCGGCTCAGGTATCGCCATTCGCCTCGCCGTAGTTCTCCGGCCAGCAGGCCTGCATAGGCAACCCGCTCAAGCCGCTTTACTTCAAAACCGAGGGTTTCAAACATTCTTCTGACCTGGTGGTTCTTTCCTTCATGAATGCTTACCAGTACCTGCATGCCATCTTCCAGTATTTTTGCGCGGCAGGGACTGACCTTTTCCCCGGTATCTTTCAAACGCATCCCTCCTGTCAGTTGCGGCAGAAGATTTGGCGTGAATTTTTCAGAAAGCTCAGCAATATACTCTTTTTTCACATTTGATGAAGGGTGCATCAATTTATGGGCCAGTGTTCCATCATTGGTCAGCAGGATGACGCCGGTTGTTTTCCGGTCGAGGCGACCAACGGGAAAGACCCGCTCTTCGACATCAATAAAATCGAGTACCATCTCCCGATTTTTTTCGTCGCTGTTGGTGGTGATGACGTTTCTGGGTTTGTTGAAGAGAATGTAGACCTTGCGGTGCTCAGGCTGGGCAAATTTTTCACCGTCTACAATGACCTCGTCACGAGTGGGGCTTACCTTGATGCCTGGTGTGGTAATGACGGTGCCGTTGACCATAACCCTGCCATCGAGCACGAGCTGGTCGGCAGCCCTGCGTGAGGCTATGCCACACGAGGCGAGATATCGGTTAATTCTGACTTCATCATCTTTATTACTCTTTTTCATAGTGATCTCTATCGTTATCGCTGTCGTTTCCTGCCTGTTCGCGGCCCTCGTTCAGGCGCCAGGCTCCCTGCTATTTTTTTCGGGCTGTCGAGAAATTGTGATCGAGGCTGATCTCCTCTTCAAAGTTGTACCAAAGCTCCTGACAGGGAAAATTGCATTCGTAGAGGGCTTTGCCAATAATGACGGAATCAACGCCGAAGGGTTGGAGTTCATTGAGCCGATGCAGGTCTTCGGCATTGGTAACTCCACCGGAGGCGGTAATTTTCATCCCTGCCCTTTCGGCGAAGCGTCTGGTGCTTTCGTAACCAAAGCCCTGCATCATGCCGTCGCGGGAGATGTCGGTGTAGATGATGCGCTCGATGCCCATCTCTTTCATCTGCAACGCCAGATCGTAGTCCTGAATCATGCTGCTTTCGGTCCACCCTTTGATTTTCGGGATTCCGTTCTCTGCATCGATGCCGACAACAATCTGTGAGGAGGTGTAGGTGTGCAGCAGCTCTTCGACCAGCTTTGGATTGGTTACGGCTGCCGAGCCGATGACCACGCGACCGACACCGATGTCGAGGTAGCGCTTGACTGCATCGGCGGAGCGGATACCACCGCCGACCTGGACGGGAATGTCGAGATTGGTGACGATCTCCCTGATTTTTTCAAAATTGACCATTTCGCCGGTAAGGGCGGCATCGAGGTCAACGATATGGAGCATTTTGGCGTTCTGCTTGCGCCAGATGATGGCCATGTCGTTGGGGTTGTCGAGGTATATTTTTTTCTGGCTGAAGTCGCCACGGGTCAGTCGTACACACTTCCCCTCTTTGATGTCTATGGCTGGAATAATCAACATAAGTGAATAACTGGAAAGCGGTGTTAGCAGCCGGCAAAGTTTTTCAGCACCTGCAAACCGGCGTCGGAGCTCTTTTCCGGATGAAATTGAACTGCGAAAATACCATTTTTTTCAATGGCTGAACAAAAGTTTTTTCCTGCGAACCATGTTGTTGCTGCAACATCATCGGTGCAGAGGGGATCACAGTAGTAGGAGTGTACAAAGTAGAAGAAGGAGTGATCCTCTATTCCCCGGAAGAGGGTACTCTCTTTCTGCTGATCGACCGAGTTCCACCCGATCTGGGGAATTTTGTCGGTTTCGCTCCGGAAACGCAGCACGCGCCCTGGAATGAGATCGAGCCCTTTGTGAGCGCCCATCTCTTCGCTGTCGGTAAGGAGCAACTGCATCCCGAGGCAGATTCCAAGGAGCTGGCCCCCTTTATCGACATGTTCGAGAAGCGCTCCGGTAAAGCCCGATGCGTTGAGTGACTCAGTGGCAGAGCCGAAAGCTCCGACTCCGGGAAGAATCACTTTTTTGTAACCGGCAAGTTTGGCTGGATCACTGCTGACGATAGCTTTGACTCCGATATAGTCAAATGCCTTGAGAACAGAACGAAGATTCCCTGCGCCATAATCGGCAATAAAAACCATGTGTGACAATAACGTTTAATGATTGCAGGATGGAGTGCTATTTTTCAGGAGTCTCTTTTATTTTAATTATCAAATGCTTATTATGATGACTTTTTCGTCTTGCCGAAAAAGAGTCCGAAAGCCTCCATTATCATACGAAATCGAAGAGCCAATGTATAAAATTGTTTCTGCAATATTTTTAGCTGAAAATATCAAAAAAATTGAGATCGAAGCTCCCCGTATTGCAAAAAAAAGAAAAGCCGGACAATTTGTGATGATCAGGGTGGGCGAGAGCAGTGAACGGATTCCGTTGACCATTGCTGATTCTGATCCTGAAAAAGGGACGATCTCCCTTATTGTCCAGGGAATGGGTAAATCGACCAGAGAGCTGAACTGCAAGGCTGAAGGTGATTCCATCCACGATATTGTGGGCCCGCTTGGAACACCATCGCATATCGAGAAATTTGGCACGGCGGTCAGTATCGGTGGTGGTGTTGGCACTGCAATTGCCTATCCAACGGCTGTTGCCCTGAAGGAGGCTGGAAATTATGTTATTACCATCAATGGCGCCCGTTCAAAGGAGCTGGTGATTCTTGAGCCTGAGATGCGGGCGGTGAGTGACGAGGCCTATATCACGACGGATGATGGTTCGTATGGCTTTCATGGCTTTGTCACCCAGAAGCTGCAGGAGCTTCTTGACTCGGGAAAAACTATCGATTATGTGCTTGCTATCGGGCCGATTCCGATGATGAGAGCTGTGGCTGAGGTGACCCGTCCTTACGGGATCAAGACGGTCGTGAGCCTGAATCCGATTATGGTTGATGGTACCGGTATGTGCGGTGGCTGCAGGGTTACGGTGGATAACCAGACCAAGTTCGCCTGTGTTGACGGGCCTGAATTTGACGCGCATCTGGTTGATTTTAAAAATCTTTCTGACCGGAACAAGATGTACCTGCCGGAGGAGCGGAAATCGGCTGATTTGTTTGCTCACAAGTGCAACCTCAATACCCTGAAATAGCTATCCATTTACGGGGTAGCCCGACCTCGCTACTCTTGCTCTCCATATCTTTTCAGGTATGGTTTTTTTGCATTAAGCCTCTTTTATTTTAAAACGAATTACTATGGACGCACAACATATCACGACCAAAGAACGCCTTGCCATACCGCGTCAACAGATGCCGTCTCAGGATCCGGTGATACGGAGTCACAACTTTCAGGAGGTCAATCTTGGCTATACGATTGAGCAGGCTCAGCGGGAGGCTCAGCGTTGTATTCAGTGTAAGGATCCGGTCTGCATCAAGGGGTGCCCGGTCAACATCAAGATTGATCAGTTCATAAAGCTTATTGCTGATGGCAATTTTCTGGGTGCGGCCCGAAAAATCAAGGAGGATAATGTTTTGCCTGCGATCTGTGGCAGAGTCTGCCCGCAGGAGGATCAGTGCGAGAAAACATGCGTGCTCGCCAAAAAATATACTCCCGTTGCTATCGGCAACCTCGAACGTTTCGCGGCTGATTATGAGCGTGAAAACGGGAGCGTGGAGTTGCCGACGGTACAACCGGCAACCGGAAAAAAAGTTGCGGTTATCGGCAGCGGACCGGCTGGCTTGAGCTGTGCCAACGATCTGGTGCAGTTGGGCCATGCGGTGACGGTTTTTGAGGCGTTGCATGAGCTGGGCGGCGTCCTGATGTATGGCATTCCGGAATTCCGCCTTCCCAAAGAGATTGTGCAGGCTGAAATTGAGGGTATGAAAAAACTGGGAGTGGTTTTTATCACCAATTCGGTTGCTGGCCGTTCGGTCACCATTGATGAGCTGCTTGAAGAGGAGGGATTTGATGCGATTTTTATTGGGGTGGGAGCCGGTTTGCCCTGGTTTATGGGTATCCCCGGAGAAAATCTGCTCGGGGTCTATTCCGCCAATGAGTTTTTGACGAGGGTCAACCTGATGAAGTCTTATCAGTTCCCTGACAATGATACTCCGGTGTTTAACTGCACGGGGAAAAATGTCGCGGTCTTCGGTGGGGGCAACACGGCGATGGATGCGGTTCGCACGGCAAAAAGGCTCGGCGCGGAGCACGCTTATATCGTTTACCGCCGTTCTGAGGCTGAGATGCCTGCACGGCTTGAGGAGGTGCATCATGCAAAGGAGGAGGGGATTGAATTCCTTATGCTCATGAACCCTCTGGAGTTTGTTGGCAATGAGGAGCAGTGGCTTACGGGCGCAAAGTGCCTCCGCATGGAGCTGGGCGAACCGGACGATTCCGGACGACGACGCCCTGTGCCGATCAAGGGCTCAGAGTTCATCCTCCCTGTTGATATGGCGATTATTTCGATCGGTAATGGTTCAAATCCGCTCATCCAGCAGACAACGCCGGATATTGAGGTCAGCAAGCGGGATACGATTGTTGTGGATATCAATACCATGGCAACCTCGAAAGAGAGTGTCTATGCCGGTGGCGATATTGTTACCGGTGGCGCTACGGTTATTCTTGCCATGGGTGCAGGAAGAACTGCTGCTGCGGCAATTCATGAGAAATTGATGGCTGCCGGCGAGTAGGGGCTGGTGAAGGAATGGGATAATGGGGGCGGGATGACCCCGCGCCTACGGGATGGATACGGATTTGCGTGGGAGGAGAAGAGGGCGGGATGACCCCGCGCCTACGGGATGGATACGGATTTGCGTGGGAGGAGAAGAGGGCGGGATGACCCCGCCCTTACGTAAATGGAGATGTGATTATGCATATGGCGGATGCGCTTCTTTCGCCGGTTGTCGGGGGGGGATTCTGGATTGTGAGCGGAGCGCTGATCGGTTATTCGGCGAAAAAAATCACCGAAGAGCGTGATAACAGTAAAACAGCGCTCATGGGTGTGCTCGGCGCTTTTGTTTTTGCTGCGCAGATGATCAATTTCACGCTTCCTGGCACTGGTTCCAGCGGTCACCTGGGCGGCGGGCTTCTCCTTGCTGTCCTGCTCGGCCCATACCGGGCATTTATCACCCTTGCCTCGGTACTCATTATCCAGTGCCTTTTTTTTGCTGACGGGGGGCTGCTTGCGCTTGGCTGCAATGTGTTCAACCTTGCCTTTTTTCCCTCATTTATTGCTTTTCCTTTTCTGTATCGGGTTATTGCCGGAAATGCTCCAACTCCGGGGAAACTTGCTGTCGGCAGCTTGACGGCTGCAACTGCGGCTCTCCTGATGGGTGCATTGTCGGTTGTTCTGGAGACACTCTTTTCTGGTATAACCGAGTTACCCTTCGGCACCTTTGTTCTTTTCATGCTGCCAGTCCATCTTGCCATCGGGGTTGTTGAGGGTCTGGTTACCTGGGGCGTGCTTGCTTTTGTTGCCCGAACAGAACCGGGACTGCTTGTTCCGGCAAAAGCGGCTGTTCATCCCCGTTTTACCTTTGCACTCTTTGCCATTCTGGCTCTTTTCGTCGGAGGGGTGGGGTCGTGGTTTGCCTCTTCGCAACCTGACGGCCTGGAGTGGTCGATTGCGAAGGTATCGGGCTCCAAAGAGTTCAGCCCGGCAGGCGGAGCTGTGCATGAGGCGCTTGAAGCTTTTCAGCAGAAGGTTGCCTTTCTTCCCGATTATGGCTTCAAATCTGCCCCGGAATTCCTTGCAAACCCGGAGTCACCGGTCGATGCGGGTAGCAGTTTGTCGGGTATTGTGGGCAGCCTTTCGGTTCTTGCTGCTGCCGGAACCGTCGGTCTTTTGCTGGGCAGAAAACAGAAGGGAGAAAAACAGCGGTGATGTACGCCCGCTTACCATCTGCAGCCTCTCTTCCTGAAGGGCGTGGAGCGCCACCCCGGCCACTCCCCTTCCTTGGAAGTGACCGATCGGCTCTTCTGGTAACGGTTCTCTTTCTCTTCTCTCTGCTTTCGATTCCGAAATTCAACATGGCGGAAGTGCTTGCTTTCGGAGCCTTTCCGCTGTTTCTGATGAGCGCGGCACAGGCAGATGTAAAACTGATTGTGAAACGATTGTTGCTGATCTCTCCTTTTGTGCTCTTCATGGCTGCCGGGAACTTGTTGCTCGACCGGAACCCTGTTTTGCTGATTTCGGGATTACGTATCAGTGGAGGGATGATTTCCGGGACGGTTATTGTTGCAAAAACCATCATCTCTGTGGCTGCCCTGCTTTCGGTTACCCAGAGCATTCCGTTTTACCGAATCTGCCGCGCCCTTGAGGCGCTTCATCTTCCTGATGTACTGGTAACGCAGTTGCTGTTGCTCGACCGCTACCGCTCTGTTTTGCAGGAGGAGGCTCAATCGATTCAAAAGGCAAGGGATATCCGCTCGTTCGGCAGAAAGGGAAAAGGGCTCTTCCGTACTGCTCCGCTCATTGGCTCCTTGCTGTTAAGGACGATAACCCGTGCAGAAAGGATCTACCGCAGCATGAGCGCCAGGGGGTTTCAGGGACGACTGGTAAACCGCCCTGCTGAAAAGATAAGCCGCAGTGACTGGAGAACGATCGGACTCTGGGCTCTGCTTTTCCTTGCTCTTCGCCTGATCTTTTAATTCCCCCCCGAATGATCGCTATTGAAGGACTCTGCTTTTCCTGGCCTGACGGCACAAAGGCCATCGACCATATCAGCCTTGCTGTCGGCGAAGGTGATTCCGTGGGTATTGTGGGGGCAAATGGCGCTGGAAAATCGACGCTGGTCAACCACCTGAATGGCTACTTTCTGCCCCAGAAGGGCTCCATTTCGATTGGCGGCGTAGACCTGAACAAAAAGAATCTTGACCGAATCCACAGGATGGTTGGTCTGCTCTTTCAAAATCCGGATGACCAGCTTTTTACGGCACGGCTTTATGATGATGTTGCGTTCGGGCCGGAGAATCTGGGGATGGATGCGGCCGAGGTCGCAATGGTGGTTGAAGCGAGGCTCCGTGAGCTGAACCTCTGGGAGCTGCGCAACAGAGCGCCTTCACAGCTTTCGCAGGGTCAAAAGCGCTTTGCCTCCTTTGCTGCGGTTCTGGTCATGAAACCGGAGGTGATGGTGATGGATGAACCCACTGCCGATCTTGACCCGAAAAACCGCAGAAAACTGATCAACCTGGTTAACGGGCTTGGCATAACAAGAATAACGGTATCACACGACCTTGATTTTATCCAGGATACCTGCCAGCGAGTCTGCATCATGAAGCAGGGGCGCATTACGGCTGACGGGCCGACAGAAGAGATTCTCGGGAACAGGGAGCTGCTTGAGGCCAACGATCTGGAACTGCCGCTCCGCCTTCAGCGATAGCCCCCCTACCCTTCCAGTCTTGATGTCAGCTCTTCGACCATCTTTTTGTCGGCAAGCTTGACGGTAATTTCAGCAATGGCGCGGGTGGTATTGACGTGGAAAACAACAACGTCAAAGAGATCGGTCATACGCACGATTGCTGTTAAATCGCTGATATATTTGCTGATGCCGAGAAAGCTCAGGGGAAGAAGGCATTTGACGTGGTAGGGATTGCTGAGAAATATCCCGTAGGGCTGGATTTTCAGCACGCTGCCGGTAAAGGTCACGCCAATGTCGGGGAGGGGAAGCGAAAATTCCTGATCGTTACCCGACGCTGAGCCATCGGTGCGCATACCCTCTCCCGACCGGAGCTGTTCAATACGCTCCTTGAGGAGTGCAAGGTCATGATAGGCTATGCCGGGTTCGGCGAGCAGCTCTCTGGCGCTCAGCCCCTGGGTGGAGTAGACCAGAACCTCTTTTCCCTTCTCTTTCAGGGCCCTCAGCAGGGGTATAAAATCACTGTCGCCACTGAACAGAATAAAGGTGTCGTACTGATCGGCTCGGCTCAGAGCGTCTACAACAAGTTCTACATCGAGATTGCCTTTCATGACGATGACTCCGGTCTCCTTGTTGACGATCTTTTTGACCGGTTTTGAGGTGATATGGTAGCCGTGGGCCATCAGCACTCTGGTAAATGCGGCATTTTCTTCGGAGACGGGTTCTGATGCCGGGACGTAATAATTTGCCTCTACGGTGGCGTAACCGGAGATAAAAAAGGCCATCAGACGGGAAAAATCTATCTGCCATCCCAGATGGCGCTGTGTATAAAAAAGGTTGGCTCCATCAATAAAAACAGCCGCTCTGCCCATAATAATCTCTCTTTTCTTCATCTTTTGTCAGGTATTGACTGAAACGTCAGTCGAACAATAAACACGCGTGAGGCCTTAACCATTCAGTCGTGCAGGTTCATCTCAAACCCCGGAGCTGCCGTGCGGCCTCGATGACTCTTGCTGTCAGCCAGGCGGTAAAGGCGGGGGTGCTGTTAATGCAGGGAATTGATGTTACATTTTTTACCGATGCCGTCGCGGCAAGCTCCGCTGCACGGTGGATGGTTTCGTTGCCGTCAGCAAAATAACCGCCGGCGAAAAGGTCAACGCTTCCGGCTCCGTTTTGCCGAAGCTTCGCGCAGCTCTCTTCAAAGGAGGGTTTTGTCCACTCTCCGCCAACATTATGGTTGAGGTAGACCGTCTCAATCCGGCTATATGGATTTCGGGGATCCTCTTCAATGAGTTGCTGGAGGCGCCGGGCGAAATGGCGTGTTTCATCAAGACCGGTACGAAACTGTGGGGTATTTCCTTTGGTATCGGCAACCAGCGTACCATGAAAAAGCAGAAGGAGGGTTTGCGCTTCGCTACCGGGAGCCTGGCGCAGGGAACGTTGCTCAAACAGGTGATCGCAATAAATGGAGTAGAGCTGCTCATCGTTCCAGAAGCGACTGAGAACCTTGACCTTCCCGAGCTCCTCAGCTTTGCGGGAGTTGGCCAGACAGGAGCAGATCAGACCACAGGAGAGGCTGCTGTCGATGGGCGCCATGGAGACGATAACCTGAGCGTCACTGGAGCGTGTCTGTTCCATGACATGCTCCACATAAGGGGGCGAAGCCGAAAAAGCGGCATGGACCTCGAAGTCGAAGAGCGCTGCTGCGGGAGAGTGATTGAGCTGGCGCTGCAGGGCGGCTGCCTGGTCGCGGGTGATGCTGTTTTGTGGCGATGCTTGCGTATCGGCTGTTGCCCGCAGCTTTTTTTTGAGTGATGAGGTAAGCGCTATCGCTCTCTGTAGCGGCTTTGGAATGGGCATAACAAGGGCCGCGTGCGCAAGCGTATGAGAGGCAACCCGGTAGTTTTCGATGAATCGGGTTGTTTCAGCCTCACCATGCGCCGCAAGAATAACGGCGATTTTCTCTCGTTGTCTCATCTGCTCTCCATGATGAGGTCAGTTTTTCCTGGGGGAAATGGTGTTGACCTCCATGCCTTCACGTAAATTTTTTGCGGGTGCAAGTGCAATCTTGTCGCCTTTTTTGAGCCCCTGCAAGATTTCAACAAAGGTCAAGTCGCTTGCTCCTGTCCGAACTGGCTGTTTTTTGAGTTTGCCGTTTGCAATTTTCCAGACAGTGCTCTGTGCGTTTTCTTCAAAGAGCGAGCTTTTTCTGACCAGAAGGGCATTCGGCCTGATATTGTAGATGATGTTTGCTGTTGCGGTCATACCTGCCTGAATGTCGGTGGCTGGATGGTCGAGCTTCAGATAGATCCTTGAGGTCTTTGTGACCCGGTCTGTTTGCTGTACAATACGGGAGACGGTGGCCTTGAAGCGCTTGTCGGGCCAGGCATCAAAGGCAACGGTCGTCGCCTGACCGAAGCGTATACGGGGAATATCGAGTTCGTCAACCTCGACGGTAACCACATAGGCCGATGGGTCAACAACCCGGGCGACAAGGCTGTTGGCTGCGACATAATCGCCCTCTTTGACGCTCTGGAGGGTGAGAATACCGGCAAAAGGGGCGCTGACTGTCAGTTTTTTCAGGTCATCTTCACGCATCTGCAACTGAAGGGCTTTCTGCCGGAGCAGCTCTTCGCCCTGGATGCTCATTTTTTCGGCCTCATCCAGCTCCTGACGCGATATTGCGCCTTCACGGAAGAGGTTCTCCTTTCTGGTTCGCCGCAGCTTGTTGTCGTGGGTCTGAGCCTGCTGTTCGGCCAGGGCAGCCTTTGCTTCACGAACGGCGAACTCTGGCTGGGGGCTGCTGAATTGAAGAATTTTCTGACCAGCGGTTACATGCTCCCCTTCGAGTGCACCGACAGAGCGTACCGTGCCCGATGTTTCAGCGCTGAGGTTGGCTACTGCTTCGGCCTCAACAAAGCCGGTTGCATAGATTGCCTGAACCAGCTCTGCATTGGTCACCTGATCGACCTCAATATCGACGGTGTTGCCCCTCGTCATCAGAAAAATGACCGTGGCAAGAAAAAGGAGAGCAAGAGCTATGGTATATTTGGGAAGAAATTTCTGTAGGGATTGCATGTGCCTGGTTTAATATGAATTCAGCTTTGGGAAGTTACCTGTTTTGATCTTTTTATCCATTCCGATCTTGGTTTTTCCATAATTTTATCAATCTTTAAAAACTGTTTCTTTTTGAAGGCCCTCCCAGGGGGGAGGAGCGCTTGTATAAAAACCACTTAATCTACACCATCAATGGGCGATAATCAAGATATGGGGAAAAGCTTTCTTGAAACGGTTAAATTTGATGACCGGGGGCTGGTGCCGGCGATTGTACAGGATCAGGAGACGGGCAAGGTGCTGATGATGGCCTGGATGAATCTTGAAAGCCTCCAGATGACTCTGGACAAGAAGAGAGCCTGTTACTGGAGCCGAAGCCGCAACAAGCTTTGGCTGAAGGGGGAATCGTCGGGCAACATGCAGGTGGTTCATGATATCCTGATCGACTGTGATGGCGATACCCTGCTCCTGAAAGTTTCACAGACTGGCGGCGCCTGCCATGTTGGCTATCACTCCTGTTTTTACCGTAAAGCCACAGAGGCGCTCTCCATGGAGATCTGTGACACGCTGATGTTTAACCCGGAAGATGTTTATGGCAAAAAAAGCTGAAGTTTCGGCGCGTCAGGCCAGGGAGAGTGCGCAATCTCTGAATCAGACGAAATCGAGGGCCTCTATCAAAAGAATGTTTGATGAGGTTGCTCCGACCTATGATTTTTTGAATCATCTGCTCAGTCTTGGAATAGATAACTATTGGCGGGCAATGGCTACGAAGAGGGCGAAGGAGGTACTCGGAACAAATCGCGCTCCACGGATTCTTGATGTGGCTACCGGCACGGGTGACCTGGCGAACTCCATGTCGAAAATAGAGGGCGCAAAGGTCTCTGCTCTTGACCTTTCGCCTGAAATGCTGGTTCTTGCAAGGAAAAAATATCCCCAGATCAGCTTTATTGAGGGCTATGCGGAGAAGCTTCCTTTCGACAATGCGAGCTTTGATGTGGTCAGCGCCGGATTTGGTGTGAGAAATTTTGAAAACCTGAATGAGGGGATGCGGGAGTTTTATCGTGTCCTGAAGCCGGGCGGCCATGCGCTCATTATTGAGCCGATGATACCGCGTAATGCGCTTATGAAAAAGCTTTACCTGGTCTATTTCAAAAAAGTACTGCCGAAAATTGCGGGATTGTTCAGCAAGTCCACCTTTGCCTACGACTATCTGCCCCACTCGGTTGAAAAGTTTCCGCAGGCTGAGGCGTTCACCGCCATCCTGAAAAAAAGCGGTTTCAAACAGGCCAATTTTTTCCCGATGACCTTTGAAACCTCCATTCTCTATGTCGCGAAAAAATAGGTGGCCGGGGTTGGAGTGAGGGTTTCTGGTGTTGTAAAAATTACTGTTGCCAGTGCCCGCGATAGAGTTGCAGGCGTTTGAGGAGCGGTATGGAGAGCGCATAGGTGCAGATACCGCCAATATCGGTCAGCAGGTCTGCGGCGGAGGCTGATCGGTAGGGCAGCCAGGACTGGACAACCTCGATGGCCAGCCCGTAGAGGATGAGCAGAATAATTTTGACGGCGCCAAACCGGCTGCGCGGAAAGGCAAAATCCACCAGAAAGGCAAGCGTTCCAAAGGCGAGAAAATGAAGTACCTTGTCGCCATTCGTGAAGGGTGGCGGCTCTATGCCGTTCAGGATGGTGGCCTGCCAACTGATAACTGCGATGGTAACAAGGAGTATCAGACGGACGGCGATCATCACCCTTTGCTCTTTCTGGTTCACCGGCGCATCTCTGATTAGAGGTTTCTGGTTGATTGTTGTCTCCGTTTACAGCATGGCTTCAAATTCATCTTCCGACACAACCCTGACTCCGAGCTTGTTGGCTTTCTGCAGCTTGCTGCCGGGGTCTTGGCCAGCAACAACCATGCCGGTCTTTTTGCTGACGGAGCCGACTACCCTGCCGCCGCGTTCAAGCACCAGTTCCGAGGCTTTCTGGCGGTCGTAGCGTTCAAGGCTGCCGGTAAAGAGTACTGTGACTCCCTCGAAATTGCGGTTGACCTGCTCTTTGGGCTCCGATGCACTGAGTTGCAGCGCTGCCGTGCGGAGTTTTTCAAGGAGGTGTGGCCATGATGGTTTTGCAAAGTAGTCGATGATGCTGCGGGCGACAACCGGGCCGATATCGGGGATGGTGGCAAGCTGCTCCTCGCTGGCCTCCCGGAGAAGATCGATGGAGGGGCAGGCTTGCGAGAGTTCACGGGCGGTGGCGCGTCCGACGTGACGGATACCGAGAGCGTAGAGGAGTCGTTCATAGCTTTTTTCCCGACTTTTCTCCAAAGCGCGCAGGATGTTTTGTGCCGATTTTGGCCCCATGCGTTCAAGCTTTTCGAGCTGTGGTTCCTGAAGAAAGTAGAGGTCGCCGGGATCTTTGACAAGCCCTTTGGCTACAAGCTGCTCGACGAGGGCGTCGCCGAGGGTCTGGATATCCATGGCATTGCGCGATGCAAAGTGCAGCAGCCGCCCTTTTATTTGGGCCGGGCACTCCTCTTCGTTCGGGCAGGAGTAACTGACTTCGTTCTCCGGTCGGACGAGCGGGGCGCCGCATGAGGGGCAATGGGTAGGCGGCAGAATGGGCATGGCATCGGCGGGGCGCTCTTCGAAGAGGGTGCGCACCACTTTGGGAATGACCTCGCCTGATTTTTCGATGATGACCCGGTCGCGGAGCATGAGCCCAAGGCGCTCGATTTCGTCGAAGTTATGGAGGGTGGAGCGGGAGACGGTTGAACCGGCAAGCAGGACGGGCTCAAGTTCGGCAACAGGGGTGATGGTGCCGAGCCGTCCTACCTGGAAGAGCACGTTTTGGAGCACCGATCTGGCCTGTTGTGCCGGATATTTGTAGGCTATGGCCCAGCGTGGGCTTTTTGCGGTTGCGCCAAGTTTTTCGCGGAAAGGGACATCGTTGAGTTTGAGCACCACTCCGTCGGTCTCGTAGGGGAGCTGCCAGCGCTTTTCTGCCCATTCGGCAATATAGGTGTTGATCTCCTCGAGGGTATTGCAGAGCCGGTAGTGGTCGCCGGTAAAGAAGCCGAGACGGGCGAGCAGTTCGAGACGATGGATGTGGGGTGTGGATTCATCCTTGAGCCCTTTCAGGTAGTAGGCAACAAAACTCATGCTGCGACGGGCCACTTCACCGGAATCCTGCAGTTTGAGTGAGCCTGCCGTGGCATTGCGGGGGTTGGCAAATCGATCTTCATCGGGACGGCTCTCGTTGAGACGTTCAAAATCCTCCTTGCGCATGAAGACTTCGCCGCGCACCTCGATCGCTCTCTCCTCCCCCTGAAGAGCTGCGACAAGAGTCTCCTCCAGTCGGAGGGGAATGGTGGCAACGGTCTTCAGATTAGCCGTGATATCATCACCCTGCCGACCGTCACCCCGTGTTGCGCCGCGTACGAGAATGCCGTCTTGGTAGATGAGGCTGATGGCAACACCGTCAAATTTCAGCTCGGCAACCATCTCCTGCTCCACAACCCCTTCGAGGGCGAGGAGTTTTCGGACGCGGTTGTAAAACTCCTCCACCTCGGTGATGGAGTAGCTGTTTGAGAGGCTGAGCATCGGCTCACGATGCTGCACTGCAGGAAATTCCCTGGTAATGGCTCCTCCCACCCGCTGCGAGGGGCTGTCGGGGGTAAGCAGTTGCGGGAATTGCCGCTCAAGGGTGATGAGTTGATCGAGAAGCTGGTCAAATTCAAAATCGGAGAGCTCCGGCTTTGCCTCAACATAGTAGAGATGGGTGTGCCGCTCGATCTCCCGGCGAAGCTGTGCAATCGCCTCTGCGGCACGAATGATATCGGTCATCGATGAAAAAAAGGTTATCTGAGTGCTGAAAATGCCCATCCGGCAAGATTTTTGAAAAAGGAGAGGGAGCCCTGAATGCCAAGTTTCTCCCAGGTTGCTGCCAGTACTTTCGGGTAGCGCCAGGCGAGCCGGAGCATCACCACTGCAAGTTCTTCAATCTTCATTTCGTCGCGGAACATGGCTTGACGATAGCGCTGGGGCAGGTCGTCGAGCACAATCATCACCTCGTTCATCAGGTCGTTGACAAAGTTGGGTTCATCGGTGGCCTTGTTGAAGCACATGTATTTCATGAGGTTGGCCATCGAGGCGACGTTTGGTTCATAGGCGCTGATTTTTTCGAGGTGCTTTTTGGCGAGGTTGTTTTCCGTGAGCGCCCGGTCAAGATCGGCTGTGAGGTGGTGGAGGTTGCGAACCATTGATCCAAAGCCGCAGAAGGTGAGCGGAGAGCCGAGTGATGCGGCGTCGCCGAAGAGAATGATGTGGCTATCGGCAATCTCACGGCTCCGGTTAAACCCGTCATGACAGTAGGCTGGAATGATGCCGTAGACGGGACGATGGATCTGAAAATCCTTGCCGGGCTTTTTGTAGTCCGGAAGCGTGATGAAGTAGCTCTCGAAGAGGCTGAGCAGGGATTTGTCGTTCGGGGAGTCGGCCTCGTCATAGAAGAAGAGGTAGGTGATATAGTTTCTCCCTTCAGCAGGAAAGCCTTCCCAGATCAATTGCCGCCCTTTTTCAGCCGATGTATCGGCAGGCCCGATGCTCGCAAGAATTTCACCGATATCGAACACTGCATTTTCAAAACCGCTCGCTATGGTGCCTACCGTCGGGCAGACGTGGGTCTGGGGAATGCCTTCGTTGAGCTGCATGGCAATGGGCGAGAGGATGCCCATCACATCGACCAGTACCTTGCTCTTGTAGAAGAAGGGGTTGCCCTGGCGATCTTCTACCTGCACAATGATGTGGTCGTCAAATTGATAACAACGGACAAAGCTGGTTTCGGCAAGAAGGGCGTTGCCCGGTGCGCCGAGGATTCTCTCTTTTGCCAGATTGAGTAACCGGTCGGCATCAACGGCGCAATCGAGCACGTTTTCCATAACAAGCCGCTTCTGCTTGCCATCAGGCTGGTAAAACTCGACCCAGCCGTTTTTGTAGCGGCGGCCAATGGTCGAGTCAACTTCTCGTTCGGTAAAGAGCCCGATGGCGGAGAGATTCATCAGCTCGTTCCTTGAAATATTCCAGTCTCTGGTCGATTTTGCCGGTGTCTGGCGGTCAAAAATCAACACTTTACGTCCATACTTCCCCGCCATCACGGCTGCATGGAGCAGACTGAGGGTTCCTCCTGCATAAATCAGATCATATTCGCCGCTGATAAGGGCATCTTTTGGCAGGGTATCGCCCGGCATGATCACTTGCCGGAGAGGTTGCTTTAACCGCTCCCAGTAACGGTCGAGTTCCATGATACGCTGCAGATGCTGCTCTGCATCCGGGAGCAGTGAAAATGCCTGGAAGAGATGGGGGTGGGTCAGCCTGATGTTATCGAGTAGCAAGGTCATGGATTGGTATGGATAAAGATAGGTTCGTGCCGATCGTTTAATTTAGCTGCCGGAGAGTGGTTCTGCCATCGTTCGAAGTGGCCGGTCACTCTCGATCTGTCCGTCTACCAGATGAATTCGTCGTCCCGCACGGTTTGCAAACTCTTCATCGTGGGTAACGACGATAACGGTCTGGTTCAGCTCACGGTTCAGACGGTCAAAGAGTTGATAGACATTGTTGGCCGAGCGGGAGTCAAGATTTCCGGTCGGTTCATCGCCAAGCAGCACTTTGGGTTCGTTGGCCAGCGCCCGTGCAATGGCAACCCGCTGCTGCTGGCCACCGGAGAGCTGGCTTGGCTTGTTGGTATATTTGTTCTGCATGTCAACCATGTCGAGCAGTTTCATGGCCCGCTCCCTGATCTCTTTTTTGGTGCGACGACCATTGATCATCATCGGCATACTGACATTTTCAACGGCATTGAACTCGGGAAGCAAAAAGTGAAACTGATAGATAAAGCCAATTTTTTCATTTCTGATATGGTTCATCTCGGTTTCATTTTTTTCGGTAATTGCCTCCCCGTCGAGCCATACCGTGCCGGAGGTTGGCTTGTCGAGCCCTCCCATGATATAGAGAAGGGTGGATTTGCCCGAACCCGACGGTCCTGTTATAGCGACAAACTCCCCTGCCATGATTTCCAGCGAAAGGTTTGGAATGATAGTCTGGCGAATAGCCTTGGAGAGGCCAAGCTCTTTGCGGATTTTTTCAAGCCTGAGAATCGTTTCAGCCATCGGTTGCCACCTTCGTTGTTCTGGATTTCGCCGGGTAAGTGCCTTGAGTAAAAAAAGATCCCTGAAAAGTGGCACTGTGGGATATTATAACAAAAAAGGCAGAAAGAGGGATAGCTATTTTTTTGATGCGATCAGGAGTTCGATTATTGTATATGCGTGAAAAGAGCTTTATATTGCGGTATAACCAGGTGAGTAAAAAAGAGCCCCCGCTTCCGAGCTTCGTGAATGTTGCCTTTTCGAAACATAATCTCATAAACCTCAAGAAATAAATAGAATATGAACGCTTTCCGCTCTATTCTCCCGTTTCTCGTTGCGACATGTTTTTCTTCTGCCGCTCTGGCTGCCAATGTCGTCAAGATTGCCATCACAGGTCCTTTTTCAGGCGGATCAGCCCCGATGGGCGCCTCTATGAGGGATGGCGCCAAGCTGGCTTTTTCCCAGATCAATCAGAAAGGCGGTATCAATGTCGGCGGAACCATGATGCGCGTGGAGCTGATTGAACGCGACGATGAGGGGAAAAATGATCGTGGCGCCCTGATTGCCCAGGAGATTTCGTCGATGAGCGATGTCTCGGCCGTCATCGGGACGGTCAACACCGGTATTGCTGTGATGGGTGACAAGTATTACGTTGAGAAGGGAATCGTCAAAATCATTACTCCTGCCGCCGGAAGCGCCTCAATGACGCAATGGAGCAGTGCGGGTAACAGGGAGCTGCCTATTTTCCGCTTTGCCGCACATGATGGCATTCAGTCACAGATGGTTGTAGAGCAGGCTGTAAAGATGGGGTGCCGGAAGGTTGCAATTTTGCACGATGCAACAAACTACGGGGTTTCGGGACGTGATGACCTTATCCGCCAGGTCAACAGGCAGGGTGGCAGGCTGAAAGTGGTGGCTATCGAGAAGTTCGGCATCGGTGACAAGGATATGACCGGGCAGCTCATCAAGGCGAAGGCCGCCGGTGCACAGGCAATCCTTATCTGGGGTATCGGGCCTGAGCTTGCCGCCGTTGCCTCAGGGAAGCAGAAACTGGGTTTCAGGGTTCCTCTGATTGGGGGATGGCCACTCTCCATGAGCAATTTTATTGATACGGCCGGGGCTGCTGGCAATGGCGCTTTGATGCCACAGACCTTTATTGAGGATGAGTCGATAGCAAGGGCGAAACCTTTTATACAGGCTTACCGCAGGGCTTATGGCGTCGCAAGGATTCCTTCTCCGGTTTCGGCTGCACAGGGTTATGACGCGGCCCTGCTGCTTGCTGAGGCTATTCATGAGGCGGGTTCTACGAAGCCGTCGAGCATCAAGAGTGCATTGGAAAATCTCAAGGTGACCGTCAGGGGGAGCATCGCTGACTGGAAAAAGCCATGGTCGAAGTGGAATCCGGCAAATGTGGAGACACATGAGGCCTTCCGCCGCTCGAACACGGTCATGGGCAAGGTGCAGAACAGCAGGGTTGTGCTGGCTAATCCGGCTGACCGGAGTGTGCTGGAGGGAAAGAGGTAATGAGCTACGCTGACCTGCGACTATGAATGGGGATCTTCTGGCTCTGGCTCAAATGGCTGTCGGCGGCGGGCTGATGGGCATGGCCTATGCATTGGTGGCGTATGGGTTTCAGCTCACTCATGCGGCGGGCAAGGCGGTTAACTTTGGACAGGGTGAACTGGTGATGCTTGGCGCTTTTGTTGGCCTGACTCTCTCTGATTCCGCTCTTCCCTACTGGGCTTCCGTAGCAGGCGCTATGGTGGCGGGCGCTGCTCTCGGGTGGTTTGTTGAGCGTTCTGCGGTGCGGCTGGCCCTGCAGCAGCAGAATGAGGGGTGGATTCTGCTGACCATCATTGTGGGGCTGTTTGGTGTTTCCGCTGCGGAGAATATCTGGGGACGTGATGACAGAGCCTTTCCGGCACCCTGGCCTGACGGGGTGCTGGAGTTTTTCGGGATATCGGTTACCTGGCCTGAGCTGGCCATCGCCGGTGGCGCTTTGGGCATCATGGCGTTGATAGAGCTTGCGAAGCGGTACACCATGATCGGTATTGCTGTGCAGGCTGTCAGCGCTGATCAGGATGCTGCCGAGCTTTGCGGCATTCGCTCGCAATCGGCGATCTCCCTTTCATGGGCGCTCTCCGGAATGGCGGCGGCATTTGCCGGAACCATCATTGCTCCTGTAACGACCGTCGGGCCAACTATGGCGGCGGCGTTAACGCTGAAGGCCTTTTCGGTAGCAGTGGTTGCCGGTCTCAGTAGTGGTTTCGGGCTTCTGCTTACGGGAGTTGTGTTCGGGGCTACGGAAAATATTTCCGGTTTTCTGCTCGGAAGTGGATGGCGCGAGGCTCCTGCTCTTGTGCTGCTGATCCTTGCACTCGCAATTCGTCCCCAGGGTCTCTTTGGTAAAAAAATAATCAGGAAAGTCTGAGGGAGAAATCATGTTCGCTGCTCTTGATGTGGGTGTGAGGGAGAAAACGGCAGAACGAATCGTACGTGCTGCCATGTTCATTGCTCTGGCTGCGCTTCCGACTTTCTGGCATGGTCAGTATGCTCTTGGCCTGCTTACGCTGATGGCGGTCTATGGCGTTCTTCTTATCGGTCTTGACGCAACGGTGGGATATCTGGGTCAGGTCAACCTTGCCCAGGCGGCGCTGTTTGCGCTCGGCGCTTATGGCGCGGCTCTTGCCGTACAGGCTGGCGCTCCCCTGCCGTTGGCGCTGGTGGCTGGAATCGCTGCCGCCCTGATTCCCGGCGCTGCTCTGGCGCTGCCAGCCCTGCGGCTTGAAGGACCGCAGTTTGCGCTTTCCACCCTCTCTTTCGCGACCCTGTCGGTTATTGTCCTTAATGAGTTTGAGTCGGTTACCAATGGCGCTCTTGGCTTATCCGTTACCAGGCCCCGGCTTTTCGGGCTGATCCTCGACTCTACCGGTTTTTACTGGCTCTGTCTGGCGACCCTGTTCGTTGCCTGGGAGGCTTCACAGAGCCTGCTCAAGTCGCGTTTCGGGCTGGCTATTGAGGCGTTACGTGACTCGCCAACCGCCACTGATGCGCTTGGTATTGGCGCCCTGAGGCACAAGGTACTCGCATTCGCGTGGGGAAGTACGCTTGCCGGTTTGGCCGGAGGGTTACATACGATGAATTTTGGCTATCTGCAGCCGGGGGCTTTCGGATATGAGCTGATGGTTATACTGCTGCTTGGCGTTGTTTTCGGGGGCAGGCGAAGCCAGTGGGGAGCCTTCCTCGGGGCTGCAGTTGTGGCCATGTTGCCCAATCTGCTCTCGAACCGCACGCTTTTTTCCGTTCTCGTCTCTGCAGGATGCATTCTGACCTTTGTTCCGACCTTTCGTGCGCTGCTGTCGAGACGGGCGCCTGTTTTTCGCGAGGTCGCTCCTGCCTCTGCCATGGCGTTGGCGGTCGCCCTCTCATTTTTTGTGCAAAATGTGGAGGATTGGCGCAAGGGGATTTTTGCGTTGTTCCTTTTTGCCGTTGTTGTCGGGTTTCCGAATGGAATTGCGGGAGCGATGACGACTACACTCCAGAGGCTGATACGTTTTGCTCCTCTTCCTTTGCCGCCGGCAGCGGGAGGGATCGGCTCTTCAAGAAGAGCGAAGGGGATCGCTCTGCGCCTGACCGACCTCTGTAAATCATTCGGCGGTGTGCGTGCTGTGGAGAGTGTTTCACTGGAAATCAGGGAGGGTGAGACGCTCGGTCTGATCGGGCCTAACGGATCGGGGAAAACAACGTTGGTGAATCTGATTTCCGGCCTCTATGCCCCTGATAGTGGTTCGGTTACCATTGCCGGCAGGAGTCCTGTTCCCGGCAGTCTGATGTCGGCATGTGCGGCGGGCGCATCCCGAACCTTTCAGAACCTGCAGTCTTTCTCCGGCCTGACTGCACTGGAGTCGGTGCTTGTTTGCCTGAAGGAGGGGGGAGAGCGGGAGGCTCTGGGCTGGTTGCTTGCTGTCGGTCTGGGAGAGAAGGCAAGAGTGCGCTGTTCCGAAATGGCGTATGGTGATTTACGATTTCTTGAAATTGCACGGGCGCTGGCTACCCGCCCCCATCTTCTGATGCTTGATGAGCCTGCGGCGGGCATGTCGAAACCGGACATTGCGAGGCTTGTTCTGCTGATCGCCTCGATTAAAGAGGCCGGGGTTCCTATTTTGCTTATTGAGCACCATCAGGATGTGGTCGCTGAGCTTTGCGACCGGGTTGCTGTGATGGATGGCGGGCGTCTGATTGCACTCGGCACTCCAAATCAGGTACGACGCGACCCCAAAGTAATTGAGGCCTATCTGGGGAGTGATGACACTGAAACAGGGAATAATGAGCTGCTGCCATGCTGAAAGTGGAAAACCTGCGCGCCGGATACAGCGGCGATGATGCTGTTCGGGGGATTTCAATAGAGGTTGCCGAGAGATCGTGTGTTGCACTTGTCGGAGCCAATGGCGCGGGCAAGAGCACACTGGTGAAGTCCGTGTGCGGACTGCTCACTCCGAGGGGAGGCAAGGTACTTTTTGGAGGAGAAGAGATTATGGGGCTCCCTGCCAGCCAGGTAGCCAGACGCGGACTCTCTCTTTGCCCGGAAGGAAGACGGCTCTTCGCTCCCCTCTCGGTTGAGGAAAATCTGCTGCTTGGCGCCTATCCGCGCCTTCCCTCTTTCGGCCCTTTTCGCCGGGCAGCCTCAGGCGATCTGCAGCGGATCTATGAGATGTTCCCCCGTCTTGGAGAACGGCGCTCACAGCAGGCCGGGAGCCTTTCGGGCGGAGAGCAGCAGATGCTTGCCATTGGCCGCCTCCTTATGGCCCGCCCACGTCTTATGATTCTTGATGAGCCTTCGATGGGGCTTGCACCCATGCTGGTCAAGGAGGTCTTTCTTGCCATCTCTTCGCTCCGCGCCTCCGGTATGACGATTCTTCTTTCTGAACAGTTTGCCAAGAGCGCCCTGGCCGTCTCCGACCGCGCCTATATCATTGAACAGGGTCGCGTTGTGCTGGAGGGTTCCAGTGCAGCGCTGGCAAAAGATCCTGCGGTGATGGCGGCATACCTCGGCTGAGGGCAGGAGAAAAAACCGCCGCCGGTTTTTAAAAAAGAGATAATCCGCTATATTCCACTCCATATAACGCTCCTCTGACCGGGCATTGAGCGCAACAGGCTGGCGCTCAAAAAAAACAACACCAATGTAGCAAAGAGAGCTTCCGGGAATCACGATAACCGAAATTAATAAGATTTTTTGCCTCTTTTGTCTTATTTTTTATTATTTTTCAGTCAATAAGCGAAGAAAAAGCAGGGGCGCGAAGAAACAGGGACAACGAAAGCAAGAGCGCTGCACGTTTCCCGCAGGGAGTCAATTCCGGTTTTTCACGCGGCAAAACTCTTTTTTTTTCAGCACCGGAATAGTGGTGATGTTATAACGATAAAACAACGCAATCATGCTCTATCAACTTCCTGACTCCGATATCGAACGTTTTATCGAGGAAGATATGCCTTATGGTGATTTGACAACCTTCCTGCTCGGCATTGGCTCTCTGCAGGGGGAGATCACCTTTACCAGCCGGGAATTGACAACACTCTGCTGTACGGAGGAGGCGGCCCGTCTTCTTGAACGGTGCGGAGCAACCGTGACCTCTCTGCTTCCGAGCGGGACAACGATTGAAGCGGGCGTTACCTTCCTTTCAGCCACGGGTTCTGCCGAGAGCCTGCACGCAGGATGGAAAGTGGCACTGAACATACTGGAATATGCATCGGGCATTGCCACCCGGACACGGAAAATTGTTACACGGGTCAAGGAGGTTCATGCATCCATAACCGTCGTCACTACCCGCAAGTCCTTTCCGGGAACAAAGAAGGTTGCTATCAAGGCTATCATGGCCGGCGGTGCACTTCCGCATCGGCTTGGCTTGTCGGAGTCGCTGCTGATCTTCCGGCAGCATACTGCCTTCTGTGGCGGCCTTGAGCCTTTTCTTCAAACGGTGACGGAGCTGAAGCTGAAAGCGCCTGAACAAAAAATTATTGTTGAGGCCTTCAACCTGGAAGAGGCGCTTGCCATTGCTGCAGCGGGCGCTGATGTGGTACAGCTTGACAAGATGCAGCCTGAAGCGCTCTCCCGGCTGGTTCAGCAACTGCGTGAGGTGGCGCCCGGTGTCACCATTTCGGCGGCGGGAGGTATCAATGCGGAGAATGCTGCGGCTTATGCTGAAACCGGGGTTGATATGCTTGTGCTCTCGTCAGTCTATTTCGGTAAGCCTTCGGATATCGCTGTTGCAATCACCTCCTCAGAACCTTAAAACAGTCATGATAATGATACGATCCATGAAACGCATCGCCCTTCTCTGTTTTGTGCTCCTCTCTCTTGCTCTCCCGGCCGTGGCTGGTGAGCTGAACCTCTCTGTTGCTGCAAGCATGAAAGAGGTTATCAATGAGTTGACTGCGAGTTACACGGCAAAGCACCCTTCAACGGTGTTTCTGAAAAATTTTGGCCCATCGGGAACGCTTGCCGGTCAGATTGAAAACGGCGCTCCGGTTGACCTGTTTATTGCCGCAAACAATCAGTGGATGGATTATCTGAAAGAAAAAAATCTTGTGGATGGCGCTAACGCAAAAATGTTTGCTTACAACTCGCTGGTTTTTGCCGGGAGAACGACCAAAAAGGTGAGTTCGATGAAGGAGCTGCTGAAGCTTGACAAGATTGCCATTGGCAGTCCGAAAAGTGTGCCTGCAGGTGAGTATGCCATGACGGCCTTTAAAAATGCCGGCATTGAGATGCAGCTTGCCGGAAAGCTTGTTATGGCCAAGGATGTGAGGGAGTGCCTGATGTATGCGGAACTCGGCGAAGTTGATGGCAGCTTTGTTTACCGCACTGATGCCCTGCTGGCGCAAAAAGCCGGATTGCTTTTTGTGGTGCCGCAAAAGCTCTATCCAAGAGTGACCTACCCGATGGCGTTGACCGTAAAGGCGGCAAAAAATGGGGAGGCAAAGGCTTTCTATCTCTTCCTGCAGGGTGCTGAGGCTCAATCGGTTCTGCGCAAATATGGCTTTGTCCTTAAATAGGATGAACCCGGAAAACGGCCTATACCCTTAAGATAGTTATGATGTTATGACACTGACACCTGAAGATATTTCTGCTATCTGGCTCTCTCTGAAGGTGGCGCTTACGGCGACTCTGCTTGCTTTGCCTTTCGGTTTTGCTCTTGCATGGCTGATGGTCTTCAGGAAGTTCAGGGGAAAAGTGGTGCTCGAAGTGCTGGTCAACCTCCCGCTCACGCTTCCTCCGGTAGTGATCGGTTTTTTTCTGCTGCTGCTGCTTGGAAAAAATGGCTGGATCGGAAAAGTACTCGATGCATCGGGCATGCCGATTATTTTTACCTGGAAAGCTGCCGTTCTTGCTTCGGCAACCGTCGGCTTTCCCCTGCTGGTTCGCTCAATACGGCTTGGCATGGAGTCTATCGACCAGCAGCTTATCGAGGCCTCCCGAAGCCTTGGCGCCGCATGGTACGACACGCTTGTTACCATTATTCTCCCGCTCTCCCTGCGGGGAATCATGGCGGGTTCGTCGCTGATGTTTGCCCGAAGCCTTGGTGAATTTGGCGCTACCATTATTGTTGCCGGCAATATTCCCGGTATGACGCAAACCATTCCGCTGGCTATCTACGATTATGCCAGTTCGCCCTCAAGTGTCACTATGGCTCTCTCGCTCTGCCTGGTCTCGATCATTATTTCGGTCGTTGTGCTTCTTGTTCATGAACTGCTTGGTAAAAAACTTGACCGGAGGAGTGCGCTTTGAATCTGCGGATTGATGCTGAGAAAAAACAGGGCAGCTTCCTCCTGCAGCTCAAGGCGGATGTGTCGGGGGATCGCATCGGTATTTTCGGCCAGTCCGGGAGCGGCAAGTCGACGCTTGTGCATCTTATTTCAGGGCTTCTTCAGCCGGACAGGGGTGAGATCTATCTGAATGATGAGTGCATGTTCAGCTCGGTGAAGGGTATCGATCTCTCCCCTGAACGTCGGCGCATTGCGATTGTTTTTCAGCAGGCGATGCTTTTTCCGCATCTCTCGGTCAAAGCTAATCTGCTTTACGGCTACAGGCGTTGCCACGCTGAAAACCGCCGTATCAAACCGGAGGCTCTGATTGCTTTATTGAAACTGCAGCCGCTCATGCAGCGGGGTGTGCATAATCTTTCCGGCGGTGAGAAACAGCGTGTCGCTCTTGGCCGGGCGGTGCTTGCAAATCCTCGCCTGCTGCTGATGGATGAACCGCTCTCGGCTCTTGATGATACGCTGCGATTTCAGATCATTCCCTATCTGAAGAGTGTGAGTGAGGAGTTCGGAATCCCTTACCTCTTTATTTCGCACTCGATCCTTGAGATGCAATTGATGACCGACCGAATTCTTGTGATCAGGAATGGCCGAATGGATGAAACAACAACTCCCGACCAGCTTGCACGAAACAGCATGGCTGATAATCCGAAGGGCTATCTCAATCTTCTGCATCTTGCCGATCCGGTTCTGCAGAACGGTTTGTATGCTTACTCCTGGGGCCGGAACAGCCTCCTGATTTCGGGTGGAGGGGCCGACAGAGCATCCCTTTTTGAGCTTTCGTCTCGTGAGATCATCCTTTTCAAAAAACATCCTGAAGCGATCAGCGCACGAAATCTTTTGCATTGCACGGTTACAGAGATGTTTGAGTCGGATGGAAGGGTTGGTATTGTGTTGTCGGTCAATGGTGAAAAACTTGTTGCTGAAATTGTCCGTTCAGCCGCAGATGAACTGGATATTACGATCGATTCTCCTCTTTTTGCCGCAATCAAGGCCTCCTCTTTCAGAAAGCTCGCATAATCGGGGCACTGCCTCTCAACTTTTAATGCCTCGTTCCTGTTTACTTTCAGGTTGGACAGGAAGAAATTAAACGCAAACAAAAATGACTCTTTCGGGCAAAAAGGTATGCTTCATGACTGGCGCTTCGGGTGTGCTTGGCAGTGAAATTGCGCTTGCTGTGGCCGGACAGGGATATACGGTTTTTTTTACCTGGAATGCTTCGGAGTCGAGGGCTACCGAAGTTCTTGAAAAAATCAGGTGGATCAGTCCTCTGTCGCAGATGGTTCGGTGTGATGTGTCGAAGAGTGGCGATATTGTGCGTGCGTTTGCGACGTTCAGGGAGCAGTTTGACCGGCTTGACCTGCTTATTACCAGCGCATCGAATTTTTTCAGGACACCCTTGCCCAATGTTACTGAGGAGCAATGGGACAGTCTGGTCGATACCAATCTGAAGGGAACTTTTTTTACCATGCAGGAGGCTGCTGCAATCATGTGCAAACAGCCCTTCGTCTCGCGCATCATTACGATGACGGATATTTCTGCTGATCTGGTCTGGCGAAACTTTGCACCCTATACGGTATCGAAGTGCGGTATACAGCACCTGACCAGGATTTTCGCAAAGGAGTTTGCACCGACTATTCTGGTAAACTCTATAGCTCCGGGAACGATCACACTCAATCCACAGAAGGAGATGGATTCCGAGGAGGAGATGGTGAGAAAAATACCGCTTCAGCGTCTTGGTGACCCGCTTGATATTGTTAAATGTATCACCTTTCTTCTGGAGAGTGACTATATCACCGGTCAGGTTCTTAATGTGGAGGGTGGACGGCTTCTGCAGTAAGTGTGCCATGCAAAGAGCACATTGTTTTTTATTATATTGCCGTGCGAGCGTTTTGAAATCAAGTTTTGTACCGTAAATACGCATAACCAGTTTTTATACTCTTATGGAACAGGAAGTAGAGGTAACCATTCATCGCAGCAAACCCGCCGATCCGGTTGAGGAGCCGCAACACGAAACAAAAATTCCGGAGCAGCTCAAGGAGCTCAGTGAGACCATTTCTGACACCTTTTCTTCCTTCAGGGAGAGCGATTCGTATGAGTGGCTTTTGAAAAAGGCTGACAAGGCGACGGATTATGTCAAAAAAAATCCGATGCCTGCAATACTCGTTTCACTGGGTGCCGGCACCTTGTTCGGACTTTTATTCAAGAAAAGGAGATAACAGCTATTGACCAGTCAGAAAACATGATGAACCGTAAAGCAGGAAAGGAGCAGGGTTCTGCCTCTTCGAAAAGCAGACGCAGCGGCATTGCCAAACTCCTTGATGATACGGCAGTGTCGACCTATGAGGACGTGAGGGCTATTATTGATGCAAAGTTTGAGCTGCTCAAAATTGAGTTGACCGAGAAGCTCTCTGTGATTGCATCGGCGGCTGTCGTTGCTGTAATCCTTGTTGTCGGTATGACCTACCTGCTCACAACTGTTGCGCTGCTGATCGGCGAGCTTCTGGGTCATCCTTTTCTGGGCTATCTCATCGTGAGCCTTCTTTTTCTCTCTTGCTTTTTATTCTTCACCAGGTTCAAGCCATTATTGCTGAGAAACCTGATTCAGAAAATTCTTTTATCGCTCCATGACTACAACTAATGAACCGTTAACGGGCATTCAGGCACGCATTGAAGAGCTGCAGAATACTATTGCGGAAAAGGAGACCCAGATCAAGGCAAGGGGTCATCAACTGAAAGAGGAGATCGGGGCTGAGCTTTCGCCGGTTGAACTGGTCAGAAAACATCCGTTTCCTGCCACAGCCCTGCTTTTTGTTGCTGGATTACAGCTTGGAAAAACGCTGAGAAGCGGTATGACCTCTTCCGCTTCCGCCCCGGCAGCAGTGACTATCTCCCCTTCAGTTGAGCACGCGCCGTCGCCACGGAAGGGTGCACTCTCGACCTTCGGGCTTGAGGTGCTCCGCTCTGCGAAGGATCTGGGATTTACCTATCTTCAGCGCTATATCGACAAGAAATTCAAATAATCGTACGCTTTTGCCCCGGCCAATTCGAAACCGCACAACAAGGGTCGGAGCGTTTTTTTGCAGAAATTCCATACTTCACCAATCAAACAAAACCCGCCAGCGTTGCAGAACAAAGAGCACTTTTATGTAAACAGAAATGCCAGGGAACTTTTTCATCTGACTGATCCTGAGTTCCTCTCTTTACCATCTTCCGGTCAGGAAAGTATCATAACATCGGAACGACAGACTGCCGTCATCAACAATTTTCTGAAAAAGCTGAAGGGCGCCGATGCGAAGCCGGTGCTGCCAGCGCAGTTCCTCGGCATGAAACTGCTGCATGCGCTCTTTCACTCGATTATGACGAAAGCGATCGCTTTACGGCAACCGGACTTTCTGGAGCGTCTCTCGGGTACGCTGAAGGAGATGCTTTCTGAGGAGGAGTCGGAGGAGTACCTGAAACGATTTGTCGCCTCTTTTCCTGCGCAGAATGTCTATGCCGGAACGGAAACGCCTTCGGAGTGGCTTCGGCTGCAGGAGAATCGGAAGCATGTGCTTGAGGAGTCTTTCCTGGTCTGGCTGAATAATCAGAACCCCGCTTTGGAACAGTTTTCCGATCTTTTGAACGATGAGAAGCTGACACGGGAGAGTTCGTACCGGAAGGTGATTATGACCATGCGAAGCTCCATGCAGGCAATGGGGCCTGTGGGGCCCGACCATATCGATCTTGCTGAATTGCTCACCCGCCCCATAAAACATGCTCCGACCTCCATTCTTGAACAGCTTCGCTATATCCGCCTGAATTGGGGTGATCTGCTCGATGAGTCGCCTCTTTGGGGATTGCTTGGCGGCGCCATCGATTTTATTGAGGATGAGGATAAGTACCTCTTTTTCGAAAAGATTGCCCAGGAGCGTGCTCTGCGAAATGATGGCCATGTGTTTGAGAAAGAGGTTCATGTCCCGGAATACAGCTCTCTGGATGATGCCAATGCTCCGGCAAACTACTCTATTGATTCGTCGTGGATGCCTGAAGTGGTGATGCTTGCCAAAAGCACCTATGTCTGGCTCGATCAGCTCAGCAAGATCTATCGGCGCCCGGTTCACCGACTGCAGGATATTCCCGATGCTGAGCTTGACCTTATTGCTGAACGCGGCTTTACGGCATTATGGCTTATCGGACTCTGGCAGCGCAGCTTTGCTTCCCAGAAAATCAAGCAGCTCCAGGGAAATCCTGAGGCCAAGGCGTCGGCATATGCTCTTGAAAATTATACGATTTCCGATGACATTGGCGGTTATGAGGGTTATCACAACCTTTTTCAGAGAGCCAAACAGCGTGGTATCCGCCTCGCAAGTGATATGGTGCCAAATCACACCGGAATGGATTCTGAACTTGTCCGAAACAATCCGGACTGGTTTCTCTCCTCTCACACGGCTCCTTATTATAACTACTCCTATAATGGGCCGAACCTCAGCAGTGATTCGCGCTATGGTATCTACCTCGAAGATGGGTACTGGAACCGTTCTGATGCGGCAGTGACCTTCAAGCGGGTTGATTACCTCACTGGTGATACGCGATACATCTATCATGGCAATGATGGTACCATTATGCCCTGGAATGATACTGCACAGTTGAATTTTTTGAGTGCGGAGGTTCGTGAAGGGGTGATTCAGCAGATTCTTCAGGTTGCGAGGATGTTCCCCATTATCCGTTTCGATGCTGCAATGGTGCTGGCGAAACGGCATATCCAGCGTCTCTGGTTTCCGCTTCATGGTCACAGCGCGGGGGTTCCATCGCGTTCAGCAAATGCCATGAGCATGTCGGAATTTGATGCCGCCATCCCTGAGGAGTTCTGGCGTGAGGTGGTTGACCGTATTCACCAGAAAGTGCCTGATACGCTGCTGCTTGCAGAGGCGTTCTGGATGCTTGAGGGCTATTTTGTCCGCACGCTTGGCATGCACCGGGTCTATAACAGCGCTTTTATGCACATGCTGAAAAAGGAGGATAATGCCAATTATCGCTACCTGATCAAGAATACCCTTGAATTTGACGCTGAAATTCTCAAGCGCTATGTCAACTTCATGAATAACCCTGATGAAGATACGGCCATTGCGCAGTTTGGCCGGGGGGATAAATATTTCGGTGTCTGCATGATGATGCTGACCATGCCTGGACTGCCTATGTTTGGCCATGGACAGGTGGAGGGTTTTACCGAGAAATATGGCATGGAGTATGCAAAGGCCTATTATGATGAGCAGCCGGACGAAAATCTTGTCGGGCGTCATTATCGCGAGATCTTTCCGATCATGAAGAAGCGTCCGCTCTTTGCCGAGGTGCGCAATTTTTTCCTTTATGATGTCTATTCACCGGAAGGGGCAGTCAATGAGAATATCTTCGCCTATTCCAATCGACTGGGTGAGGAAACTGCCCTTGTTGTCTTTAACAACTGCTTTGAACAGGCTACGGGCTGGATTAAAACTTCGGTCGGCTATCTGCAGGATCATGAGATCCGCCAGAGTTCACTCTCTGAAGGACTCAATATTGGCCGTCAGGAGAATGCCTTCGTTATCTTCAGGGATCATGCGAGTGGTATGGAGTTTCTCCGCTCTTGCAGGGAGATTGCCGACAATGGGCTCCTTGTTGCTCTCGATGGCTATAAGTATAATGTCTTCCTTGATTTCAGGGTTGTTACGCCGTCAAAACTCAGGCCCTACGACCGGCTTGCTGCGGAGCTCAATGGCCGGGGGCTCGAGTCGATAGAGCGTGCTGCTCTTGCCATGAGTCTCTCGCCGCTGCACCGGATTATCACAGCCGCCCTGACGGGGGAACTGCTTCCTGCTGTGGATGAGTGTGGAGTGGAAAGCGATGCGATTGGCCTGTTCGAGAGTGCCGTGGCTTCGCTGCTTAACAGGGCTGGCGCTACGTTCAGTGAAATTATGGAAAAACCGCTTGCTGTTCCCTCCGCTCTTGCATCGAAGGCGGCTGAGCTTTATGGCAGGGCTCTCCTCTTTCCGGATCTTCTGAAGGGAGATGCGCATTCCGGCAAACTTCAGTTGGCTCTTGGTTTGGGCAGCGAAGGGGGCCTGGAGTATGCAACCCTTGTGCGGCAGTGGGTTATGCTTGATGCAGTGCAGCAGATGGTTGCTGCAGCCGGAGAGATCCATTCGAACCTGATTGATGACTGGCTGATGAGTGATGCGCTCAGGGCAATCTATCCTGAATCGGGAATGATCGGTATTCCTGCTGAAAACCTGCCTGACCTGCTTGTCTGCATGCTCACTCCTCAACCGGCGGCTGCAGGAGCAGATGAAGCGGCTGAGGCCTCTCTGCTCGCTCCTGTGAAAGCGCTCTCTACCCTCAATCAGCTCCATCTGGGCCGTATGCTGCAATTTGATGAGCGGCATGGTAAAAGATGGTTCCGCGAGCATCGTTTCAGCGTTCTGGTGGCGTGGCTTACGTTACAGGAGTTGCTGAAAGAGCGTTATGGGGTTGCTTCTGATGATGAGGTTGAGGTTGAGGTTGAGGTTGAGGTTGAGCAAATGGAGAGGGTAGTTGCCCGTTGGGTGGAGGCTTCAGGAGCGCTTGACATGGAGGCTTTCCTTTCGGGATATGAGATTGGCGAGTTGATGCGACTGAAAGTATAGTCGCCCCGTAGCCCCGCAAGAAGTGGTTGGGAGAGAGGCTGTTTTTCTTTTTCAGTGAGATGCGATAGACAAAAAAAGCCCGGTAGTGAACCGGGCTTTTTTTGTTGCAGAATTGAGTGGCTTATAATGCTGCGGATTCGAGGTAAACACGATAGGTGTTGATGAGCAGGAAGGCGAGAACGAGCAGTCCAATGATGGTAAAGATTGGACTTTTCTCCTCTTTTGATGACTTGGTGTCAATGAACGGAACCAGTATCCAGAGGATTGCGCCTACGGTGAAGAGGATGATTGCAACCAGCTCTCCGTTGGGGAAGGTGAAATCCTTGAGCAACTGGAACTGTGCCCAGAAATACCATTCGGGTTTGATGCCAAGTGGCGCAGAGGCAAGTGCGTCGGCCTTGACGCCTATCTCCCAGGGGGAAACCACTGCAAGGTAGACAAGAAGAGCGAAACCGATCAGCCAGCCGATTGCATCTTTGGCAAGGAAGGTCGGGAAGAACTTCTCGTATCCTTTGATCATGCCTGACTCTTTGTATCCGATCGGCGCCGATGTGCCAAGAACCTGAACCAGAAGCAGGTGAGCCGAGAGTACCAGCATCAGAAGACCGGGAAGCAGCACTACATGCAGTGAGAACATACGGGTAAGGGTTTCACCGCTCACCTCTTCACCACCACGCAGGAGAGTGACAAGGAATGCACCGCCGGGTGCAACTTTTGGAACTTCGGTTCCTACCTGGGTTGCAAAGAATGCGAGTTCGTTCCAGGGAAGAAGGTATCCGGTAAATCCGAAGCCGAGGCTGAGCACAAGCAGGACAAATCCGCTCACCCACATCAACTCACGTGGTTTACGGTAGGACTTCATGAAGAAGGTGCTGAACATGTGAATGAAGGCCATCATGACCATTGCGTTGGCCGACCATGCATGCATCTGGCGAAGAAGCCAGCCGAAGGGTACTTCCTGCTGAATGAAGACAAATGAGGTGAATGCTTCTGCTTCTGTTGGTTTGTAGTACTGGAGAAGCAGCAGACCGGTCAGAATCTGGATAATGAAGAAGAAAAGGGTGAGGCCGCCAAAATAGTACCAGAATGAGAGACGGTGCTTTGGGACTTCCTTTTTCTTCAGATAATCGATTACCGGCAGTACAACGTAGAATCGTTCCTGGAACCATGCGCCCAGGTCACTGACTCTCGAATCCTTGTAGGGATTTGAGGCCGCACGCTCTACGGGTGGTTTATAGACGCCGCCTGTGGAGGCCGCAGGTTTGGCCGCGCCTGGAGCAGCGGGTTTTGCCGTGCCTGGAGCAGCCGGCTTGGCGGCAACCGGAGCGGCGGGTTTCGGCTTGGCCGGAGCACTTCCTGCCATAGCGTTTTTATTGTTTTCAGCCATCTTTCCTGACTCCCTTGGTTTTCAAAAATTAAAGGTTAAGCTTTCGAAATAATGAGATTTTCCCCTTCAACCCTTACTTTGTACGGAGCCAAGGGTAACGGCTGCGGGCCTGAGATGATTTCGCCGGTCTGCTGGTACTTCGCTCCATGACAGGGGCAGAAGATGAGGTTCTGGGCATTGTCCCAACTTACACTGCAGCCGAGATGCGTACACACTGCACTGCATGCGGTCAGCTTTCCGTTGTCGTTGATGACAATGACCTTGTCTTTGTTGAACTGATAGATCTTGCCGGTATTTTCAGGTACTTCTGTTGCCTTGCCGACATTCAGTTCATTGACGCTTGCGACCTCTTTGAGGGGTGGCGGAATGAGATATCTGACAACCGGATACAATGTTGATATGGCCACTGCCGCTCCGACGCCTCCAACAATTTTTCCAAGAAAACTGCGACGCTCAAAATCGGCCTCTTTGATACCCTGATCCCGGGGCTTGCCACCGGAAACTGAACCGGCCGAAGAGGGTGACGCGCTATCTCCAAGTCCTCCCATTCTTGACGGGCTCTTGAAATTACCTTGTTGTGCCATTACAACCTGTCTCCTTTTTTATATCTATGTTATCAAATCAAAAGGTATTTACCGCCCGTGGCTTAAAACAATACGTTACTGCCTCCATTTTCCATATTTGATAGCGAATAACAGCAACCTTCACGTATTAAATTCAGGCGAACCCAAACAGAGAGTGAATTTATAATTTTTTCATCGATTATTCCAATCCAAAGAACGCTTAAAACGGTTATAAATGCCGTACATGATCGACGCCTCTCCATCTCGCCAGATGCGGCTGCGGGTGAAAACGCGCATAAACCTTGACTCTAATCGGAGTGGATTGAGAAATTCCGATATCCCTGTGATGTTCTCGATCTGCTGATCCTCGGTCTGCAGGGTGATTGAGGAGGCAAAACGTAAATAGAAGGGCCCGGCATCGAGCACGGTGTTGTGGTGAATTTTCAGGTTTGCATGTTCAAAGTGCAGGTAAAGATCGCGGCTGTGCAGGGGGGAAAAAAGACCTCGTCTGAAGTTGCTTTCATGAAACTGCACTGTATCATAAATGGTAAAGGTTTCGCTCTGGTTGTCGTGAAGAAGCAGGAGGGAAAGTGGTTGATAGTCGTTGTTTTTAAAAAACACGACATAATAGATGATGTCGAAGTGCGCGGAAAAGGCACGGCCCCAGTACCAGCGGGAGATATATTCCTGCATGGGAACGGCGCCGAGGTTATGGTCATGATAGCCTTTCGCCTTGACTGGAATGGTACGAACGGTATGGTCTGATGTTTCTGTAATGGTAATGGCGCCTTCGACATCGGCTCCCGGAACGCTTAAAAGCCACTGGTGAAGGGGTACCCTGCCGTTGTTGTTGTTATCTTTTTTTTCGTAAACGAGCCTCTTGCACGATTTGAACAGCAAGGTTGCTTTGAGGGCTTTGTGACGGGCCGGAAAGGTAAAGTCAATGTCGAGGGTATACTCGTCCCGCAGTGCGTTGTAGGTAAAACGGTTTTTTTCGAAGCGGACACCAATATCGGTGCGACTGCTTTCAAAGAGTTCGCGGCGACCCTCGCGGATGAAATTGATGATCTCTCGCTGGTTTTCATACAATTGGAAACTGAAGCCGGAGTAGTTGGAGGGTGAGGGTGCGTCGGCCCGGCTCCGGTTTTTCCACTTTTCGTAATGGCTGGTGTAGTATGGGGAAAAAGGAAAGCCGGAGAACCAGATGAGGACGAAAGAGAATCCGCTCTCTTTGTCTTCAGCATCGAAGTACCACCACTCGTACGCTCCCGGATCCTGCATTTCGTGCCAGCGTTCCTGATCGAGCTTTGTGGTAATTTTCATGCGGGGGGTTGGTGATATTCAAACACGGTGTGCATTGCGGGATGCTTTGCATGACATATGTGAGTCGGATAAGGTGGATCGCAGGATAGTGGAGGAGCTATGTTCATGTGAAAAAGATGACAACATTGTTTGTGCCGCCTTTAACCGTTGTGGACAGAGAGGGAATCGAACCCACGACACAAGGATTTTCAGTCCTTTGCTCTACCAACTGAGCTATCTGTCCTCCGAGATGGCAAAATATAGGAATAAATCTTTCACAACAAAAAGAAAAAACAAAATTGCGGAGCACTCAGGCGCTGCGCTCCGCAATACCATCCGACTGGCTACGCCGAAAAGGTGATTTTTTCTCTCCCTTTCAGAATGCGGCGAAGTACGGTCTCTTTGCCGAGTACTTCGAGCATGTGGTAGAGACTCGGGCCAAAACTCACTCCGGAGGAGACTATTCTCAGGGGGTGTATGAGCGCTGCTGCTTTCAGACCTTTCGGGGCAACAAACTCCTTGAGATGCGCTTCGATGTTCTCTGCACTGAACTCTTCGAGGGTGGCGAGTATTTCGGTAAACTCCTGAAGCAGTGAGTTGGTGTCGGGCGCCCACCGCTTCTTGACGGCTTCCTCATCATAGGAGTCGGGCTCGAAAAAGAAATAGGAGGAAAAGGTTACAAATTCGTGCTCAAATCCGACGCGCTCGCGCATCAGCTCGATAACTTTTTCAAGGTAGGCTTCACTGGTGATGAGGTCGACGGGCATCATCGTCTCCTTGCGCTCAAGCTCGGCCAGAAGAATCGGTTTTATGACGGGAACAAGCTGCTCTGTGGGCCGATTCTTGATGTACTGTTTTTCGAGCCAGTTGAGTTTATCGATGTTGAAAACAGCACCGGCCTTGCCTACCCGTTCGAGCGAGAATTTTTCAATAAGCTGCTCCATGCTGTAGACCTCCTGCTCGCTCCCCTCTCCTTCGTTCCAGCCGAGCATGGCTACAAAATTGATGATGGCATCATTGCTGTACCCTTTGCGGATATAGTCTTCGACGGCAACATCTCCCTGCCTTTTGCTGAGTTTTGAACGGTCAGCATTGAGCAGAAGCGGCAGATGAGCAACCTTGGGTGGTTCCCAGCCAAAAAATTCGTAGAGAAGAAGGTGCTTTGGCATGGAGGAGAGCCACTCTTCGCCTCTGATGATATGGGTGAACTCCATCAAGTGATCATCAATGACGCTTGCAAAATGGTAGGTCGGAAAACCATCTGATTTCATCAGCACCTGATCGTCTATGGTTGCGGAATCAAATTCGACGGGACCGCGGATGATATCCTCAAACCAGACTGAAACGTAATCGGGCACTTTCATGCGAATGACGTAGGGGCCCCCTTCGTCAAGTTTTTTTCTGATGACACTCGGCGGCATGGAACCACCCATCTCTTCAGGGAGCCATTTTCTGTTGTATTTCGGCTGAAGACCCTGTTTTATCTGGAGCTGCCGGTTCTCTTCAAGCTCCTCGTGCGTTGCGAAACAGTAATAGGCATGCTGGTCGTCGAGCAGTTGCTGACAGTAACGTCCGTAGAGATCAAGTCGCTCGGACTGGACGTAGGGACCATAGTTGCCACCTTTTTCAGGACTTTCATCAGCCACAATTCCTGCCCATTCAAGGGCCTTGATAAGATTCTGCTGCGCCCCCTCAACTTTCCGAGTTTGATCGGTGTCTTCAATTCTGATAATGAAGTCTCCGTGCATTTTTTTTGCAAACAGGTAGTTATACAGGGCGGTTCGCAGACCGCCTACATGCAAATATCCTGTTGGAGAAGGTGCAAACCTGGTTCTAACCCTTTGACCAACCATAATGAGCGTCGTACTGTTAATTGTTTACAGGGAGCTATTGGAAGAGCTGGGAATTTAAGAAAAACTCACCGCATTCATTCATAAGATAGAAGATTAACCCGAAAGTCTTGAATCCCCTGCACGTAATGGCTAAAACTTTTCAGTCAAGGAAACATTTAAAAAAAACTTTTTGTTCTCGATTGTAACTTTACTTTTAATTACTTTTAATGTAGCAAGTTACATTTTGTGTCATTACCTAACATTTTTTATGTCTGAAAATCCCGTAAAGAGACCAGGAAAAGATGGCTCGCGAAATAAGTTCAAGCCTGTGCAGGAAGAGGGCGGTACCCCCGGATGGTTTCGCTCTAAAGGCGAAAGTCCACAGGGAAAGTTTCCTGGCTTTCTTCTTTTTCTGATGGCAGGACTGTTGATGCTCTTTGTTTTTCTTCGTTTTTTTTCAGGCACTGATGCCCCTGAGATAACCTATAACGAGTATAAATCCGTTCTTTCCAGAGCCCTCGTTACGGAGGTGACGGTTAAAACGTATGAAGATAAATCGGCAATCCTGAGCGGAAAACTGAACGCACCAGCCCAGCTTCAGCTCATCGACAAAACGACGCTGCAGACGAATCGTTTTGCCGTGAGGGTTCCCTCTTTCACTCTTGAACAGGCTGATATGCTGACGGAAAAGGGGGTGCGACTGAAGGTTGAGAAGGGCTCCAGCGACTTGAACACTTTTTTAGCGCTCTTCGCCCCATGGATTATTTTTGCGGCTCTCTATTTTTTTCTTTTCAGGAGAATGAGTGGACAGAATGGCGCCCAGGCAAAAAATATTTTCAGTTTCGGAAAAAGCCGCGCAAAGATGGTCAGCGAGTTTGAGGTTAAAACCACCTTTAAGGATGTTGCCGGTGTTGATGAGGCCATTGAAGAGTTGCAGGAGACGGTAGAGTTTCTCACGAATCCTGAAAAATTCCAGAAAATCGGCGGAAAAATACCGAAAGGGGTGCTGCTGCTTGGCCCTCCAGGTACCGGAAAAACCTTGCTTGCCAAGGCCATCGCCGGTGAGGCAAAGGTTCCTTTTTTCTCCATTTCGGGTGCGGATTTTGTTGAGATGTTTGTCGGCGTCGGCGCTGCCAGGGTTCGGGATCTCTTTGAACAGGCGAAGAAAAATGCGCCTTGTATCATTTTTATCGATGAGATTGATGCGGTCGGAAGAAGCCGGGGCGCTGGATTGGGTGGCGGTCATGATGAGAGGGAGCAGACCCTGAACCAGCTTCTTGTTGAAATGGATGGTTTTACGACAAACGAGAATGTTATCCTGATTGCGGCAACAAATCGCCCTGATGTCCTCGATAGCGCACTGCTTCGACCGGGACGCTTTGACCGCCAGATCACCATCGACAAACCTGATATCCGGGGGCGCGAAGCCATTCTGAAAATCCATACCAGAAATACGCCTCTTGATGGGGATGTCGATATCACGGTGCTTGCAAAAAGCTCTCCTGGCTTCTCGGGCGCTGATCTGGCAAATCTGGTCAATGAGGCTGCCCTTCTCGCTGCACGCCATGAACAGGTGCTTATTACAGCCGTCAATTTCGAGCAGGCACGCGATAAAATCTTGATGGGCCCCGAAAGGAGAAGCATGTTTATTTCTGATGAGCAGAAAAAACTGACGGCCTATCATGAGGCTGGCCATGTGCTTGTTTCGATTCATACCAAGGGATCTGATCCTATCCATAAGGTAACGATCATTCCAAGGGGACGCAGTCTCGGTCTTACCGCTTATCTGCCTCTCGAAGACCGCTATACCCATAACAGGGAGTACCTGCTTGCGATGATTACCTATGCGCTGGGTGGCAGGGTGGCCGAGGAGCTTGTTTTTCAGGAGTGCAGTACGGGCGCGGCAAACGATATTGAGAAGGCGACCGATATTGCCCGGAGGATGGTGCGACAATGGGGTATGAGTGAATCACTGGGCCCGATTAACTATGGGGATAGCCACAAGGAGGTTTTTCTTGGAAAGGATTACTCCCATATTCGCGAGTACAGTGAGGAGACTGCCCTGCAGATTGATGTTGAGGTTCGCAATATCATTATGGGGTGTATGGAAAATGCAAAAACGGTGCTCAGTGAACAGCTTGCTGTTCTGCATCGACTTGCCGGAATACTGATTGAAAAAGAGTCGCTGAACGCAAGGGAGATACAAGAGATTACAGGCCCTGGACAGGGTGCTCTTCCCAATCCTGTAACCGCATAACCGGAGATCACTGCAAAAATGCCAATGCATATCGCTGCTTTGCTTTTTCTCGGCGTTTCGGCTGGTATCCTTTCGGGCATGTTCGGCGTCGGAGGAGGCATCATCATTGTCCCTGCTTTGGTGCTGCTCTTTGGCATGACGCAGCAGAGCGCTATTGCTACGTCGCTTGTGGCGCTGCTTCTGCCGGTTGGTCTGCTTGGAGTGATTGAGTATTATCATTCCGGAAAAATTTCGACAACGAACATCTGGATTGCTCTTCTTATTGCCGCCGGGCTCTTTACAGGGGCCTATTTTGGAGCTAAAATAGCAATCCATCTTTCAAGTGATACTCTCCGCAAGGCTTTTGCTGTTTTTATGGGAATTGTCGCTCTTCATCTTTGGTTTAAATAAGCAGATACTTCATTAATAATCTGAACCGTCCATTACCATGGGAAAAACGACCACAAAGGCTGATCTTGTCAATGTTATCGCGCACAAAACCGGCTTGACAAAAAATGAAACGGAATCGGTGGTTGACAGCCTGTTTGAAAGCATCATTGATTCACTGAAAACCGGAAAGCGAATTGAGATCAGGGGTTTTGGCTCATTCAATATCAGGCATAAAAATTTTCGTCAGGCAAGAAACCCGCGAACAGGCGAGAAGGTGACGGTGGAGCCCAAAAACGTGCCGACATTCAAAATCTCGAAAGAGTTCAAACATGCGGTAAGTGAAAGCCTGAAGAGCGATACTGAATAACTCTGCCAACAGAGGTGATAGCCGTCAGGGAGTTCCCTGGGCGCGACCGTCAGCATGTGAGGGCTTGTCGGTGTGTTGTTTTCGTGCAGCATTCCTGCAACGCTGAGTGAAGAGCCTGGCGTCAGAATGAATTGGAGCATGATGCCCTGAAGGAGATGAAGGGGTCGTGAGTGCACATGCTGAGGGGAGATGAACGGCAGCCGTAACTGCCGTTTCATGAGCTTGCGATGCGAGGGAGATGCGCTATCGGGTGAACTTTTCGTTATTCGCCTTCAAAATCGGTAAGGGAGTAGATGCTGTAGCCCTTTTCAAGGATTTTTCTCTCTCCTCCGATGTCGGGAAGATTGACAATAAATGCCATCTCGGCGACAATGCCGCCAACCTTTTCTACCAATGCTGCGGCTGCAAGGGCTGTGCCTCCGGTTGCCAGCAGATCGTCAACAAGAAGAACTTTCTGACCTGCAACGAGCGCGTCTACATGAATTTCGATCGTGTCACTTCCGTACTCAAGCTGGTACTCCTGCGAAACAACATCAGCAGGCAGTTTTCCGGGCTTTCTGACGGGAATGAAGCCTTTGCCAAGCGCATAGGAGAGCGCACCACCAATAATGAATCCCCGCGCCTCAATACCGACGATAACATCAAAATCCATCCCCTCTTGCAGATAGTGCTGCGTCAAACTGTCAATAACCAGCCGGAAACCAACCGGATCCTTGATGAGTGTGGTGATATCGCGAAAGAGGATCCCTTTTTTTGGATAGTCGGGAATGGAACGAATACGGGATTTAATGGGCATGGATTCTGAATGATTTTGTTAATAAGAAGAGAGAAGAACAGGGCATGAAAATCAAGATAGCACTCTCCCTTTTAAATTCAAATCCTCATCGAGGGAGTCGATCCGTACCGGCACTTCATTTCCTGGAAGGGTGTGTTGCAATTGGCTTTCGTTGCTCTCAACCAGGACTCTGAGGTAGTTTCGGGTATAACCGCTGTATGCGGGCTGCCCCGCCTCCACGGGCTTTGAGCGCTCGATGAGTACCATGCACTCTTTTCCGGTATAACGTGCCTTGAAGCGGGCTTCATGCCGACGGCCAAGCTCTGCAAGTTCGCTGTAGCGCCGGGCGATCTCTGCGGATTCAACGGGTTTGCGCTCACTGTTTGTGATCTGGAGGGCAAGCCGGGTTCCGGGACGAATTGAACAACTGAACACATGAAGGGAGGCAAGAGGAAGTTCTTCAATAAAATGGTACATCTTCAGAAAATCTTCTTCTGTTTCTCCTGGATAGCCAACCATGACATCGGCTCCAATTGCACAGTCAGCAATGTTTTCAACCGACATCAACACCCGGTCGCGATAGAGTGCCGTATCGTAATGGCGGCGCATGGCCCTGAGGATTCTGTCGGAACCACTTTGAAGGGGAATATGAAAATGGGGTACAATTTTTTTTGATCCTGCAACAAGTGCAATCAGCTCACGGTCAACAATGTCGGGCTCTATGGAGCTGATACGAATACGACTGATACTGACCTCTTCAAGCATGCGTAACAGCTCTTTCAGCTTGAGGCCTCCAGAACGATAATCACCGGTATTGACACCGGTAAGCACAATCTCCCGATATCCGGACGAGGCCAGCAGATGGGCTCGCTCGACAATATGGGCAGCAGGCAGGGATCGTGACCCTCCCCTGATCAGGGGAATTGCACAGTAGGAACAGCCATTGTCGCAACCATCCTGTATTTTCAAAAATGCACGGGTTCGTTCACAACTTGCTGCTGCCGGCAGTGAATAGCCTGGGTATACCTTTTCAATCGTGTTGGCTGGCGTAACCCTGACAAGGGGTGATGGCTCCGTCCCGAGCAGAATATCTTCATATCGTTTTATGTCAAATTTATCGTTACTGCCGAGGATTGCATCTATTCCATCTATTGCGGAAAGCGCTTCAGGGTTGAACTGGGAATAACAACCAATAACAGCAATTTTGCTGGAGGGATTTTTTCTTTTAATCGCCCTTATTTTTTGACGACATTTCTGTTCTGCCTGTTTTGTCACTGCACAGGTATGAATAATAATAAGATCTGCTCTCTCCCCAATCGACGATAACAGCCAGCCTTTTTTGGACAATTGATCAAGAATAGTGGATGTTTCGGCATAGTTCAGTTTACATCCAAGTGTTACAGCAGCAACTTTTTTATTGCTATGTTCTTTCATATTATTCTTTTTCTCACTTTGTCATACTCTGAAAGCGCTCGTCATTATAAAGAAAAAACAATAAATGACAAACCATGATGACTCAATAGTATCGTCTTGCAGGGATAAAGATATTAGTATATATTTAAGCCGAATAACGATATTGCTGTTCAAAACACAAAGAGAGAGTACCATGAGCGCTATAATAAAAGAGAGTGGATCGCCTGACAAATATGATCTTTTTATTCAAAGGATTGATTATTTTCAGTCACTTGTTGAAGAAAAAAAGAATCTGCAGGCAGAGATCAATTTGATTCAGAAAGAGTTCAATGAAAAAGTGAGGCCCCTGGAAGATGAGCTTGCAAACGTTATAAAAAAGCTTGAAACAAACCTTTCGAGGCTTGAGGGAGCTGCTTCTGTTCCAACTGCCAGTTCGAAGTTTGCACGCGGCCAGCTTGGCGCATCAATCAAGGAGTTGCTCCGGACGAATCCTGACAAGAGCTTCAAACCACGGGATATTGCTGAGGCACTGAATATAAAGGGAACAACCGTGAGCCTCTGGTTTAACAAGTATGGGGTGGCTGATCCGGAAATCGACCGTGTCCCGACAGGAAAAGAGGGCAAACGTTTTGTCTACAGAATCAGGTGAACTCCTGCGAAGGAGCCTTTCAGGGAAAAAAGCGCATCACCATGCGCTTTTTTCGTTTTATCCCAACCTTCCGGAATAACCGAGAGTTCTTTTGTTCCGAAGGAAATTCATTGCCAGCCCAACCATAATCATATTTCCGACCAGAGAAGAGCCGCCATAAGAGACAAAAGGAAGAGGAACTCCAATGACCGGAATCATGCCAAGCGTCATACCAATATTGATAATCACATGGACACATAAGAGCGAAACGAATCCGGCAAGTGTGAGTTCAACGAATTTGTTGTTTATTGAATGAATAGCCCAGATTATTCTGAGAATCAGCGCAAGAAAAAGCGCAATCAAAAGGGATGCTCCAATAAAACCAAGCTCTTCGGCAATAACACAAAAAATAAAATCAGTCCACTGTGCGGGAATAAAACGCAGTTGCGTCTGAGTTCCTTCAAGAAATCCTTTACCAAAAAAACCGCCTGAACTGATCGCTATTTTAGCCTGGAGGGCGTTATATCCTGCGCCTCTTGGATCTGACATGGGATCAATAAAGGTCTGAATTCTTTTTATCTGATGAGGCTTGAGAATTTCACTGGCAAAATTGTGGGTAAAAAGACTGGCAGCAAGACCTGAGCCGATAACAAACAACTGATGAACGTTGAATTTCGTATGTTGAAGACGTAGTATGGTCATCAGAAGCAATGCAAGAACAAAAATAAAATAGATATTGAAGAAACCGGAAATCATGAGAATGACGGGAAAAACAATCAACATCAGAACATAGATATCAAATCCTGCAAGAATGAGCATGGAGGCAATCAGGGGCAAAAAGGTAAGCATGGTTCCCATATCCGGTTGCAGCATGATGAGCAGGACGGGGAAAAAGGGAATTGCAAGGGCAACCAGCAGATGGGGAATTGAGCTGATGTCCGTTTCGTCATCGGAAAGAAATCTTGCGAGTGCAAGAATGGTCGCCATCTTGGCTATTTCAGAGGGCTGAAAACTCAAAAAACCAATTTTCATCCAGCTTGTCTGTCCTGCTATTTTTTTACCAAAAATCAGAACGGCCACCAGAAGCAGCAGCCCGACAGCGTAAAAGATATAGGAGTTATCCCTGATAAAACGAACATCGTTATAGTAGACAAAGAGCAAGGCGACCACGCCAACGATAGCCCAGACCAACTGTCGGTAAAAAAGGGTTGTGTCGCCCGTTCCGTTTGTTGCGCTGTAAATGGCCATGAGCCCGAAAACAATAAGCCCCGACATCGATAGCAGAAGCGAGAGATCAAGTTTGGATTGTTTTTCCATTTGCGTATTGAGCTTACCCTTTTTTCATTATCATGACAGATGGTAATTTAGTATAGTCAGTATTGTATTTGTGCAAACAGATTGAACCTTTTATAAAAAAGTTCCATGTCATCTTCTCCTTTTTCCTGCGGTTTCGCCATTATCATCGGGCCGCCCAATGCAGGCAAATCTACCCTGCTTAACGAGCTGCTCGACTACAAGCTCTCCATTGTAACACCCAAGCCGCAAACTACCAGAAAAAAAATTACCGGTATCTACCATAACGAAAAGTGTCAGATTATCTTTCTTGATACGCCGGGAATCATGAAGCCGCAACAAAAACTTCATGAATCGATGCTTGGAGTGATCCGCGATACGCTGAAAGATGCCGATGTGGTCATTGCCCTGCTCCCCTTTTCAGGAAAAAAGGATTTTTTTGACCGCCCTTTCGCCGAAGAGCTTTTTGGCAACTGGCTGAAACCAGCGGGAAAACCGGTTATTGCTGTTCTGAATAAATGTGACCTGGTCAGCGCTGAACGTCAGGAGGAGGCTGAGGCGTTCGTCAGAAAGAGCTGGAACCCGGCTGCCGTGCTCTCGGTTTCGGCATTGAAAGCGACTAACCTCCCGCAGCTTATCGAGACCATTCAGCCGTTTCTTCCGCTCGACTATCCGCTCTATCCGGAAGATACGCTCAGTACGGCTCCGGAACGCTTTTTCGTGAGTGAAATTATCCGCGAAAAAATATTTCTGCTCTATGGCCGTGAGGTTCCCTACTCTACCGAAGTGGTTATTGATGAGTTCCGCGAACAGTACGAAAATGATCCAACAAGAAAGGATCTTATCCGCTGTTCGGTTATCGTTGAACGGGAGACTCAGAAACAGATTCTGATCGGCAGCAAGGGGGCCGCTCTGAAGAAGCTTGGCCAGACGGCAAGAAAGGATATTGAGGAGATGCTGGGCCGCCCGGTCTTCCTTGAGCTCTTTATCAAGGTTCGGCCCGACTGGCGAAAGAATCAGAACTTCCTGAAAAGTTACGGATATCATTAAATACCTTTTGGCGGGCGAAAATGAGACACAAATATGAGACCATCTTATACTGGAGCGAAGAGGATAGCGCTTTTATTGCTGAAATCCCGGAACTTCCTGGTTGCATGGCACATGGTGCCTCACAGGAGGAGGCCCTTGCGAATGTAAATGAGGCGATGCTTCTTTGGATAGATACGGCAACAGAGTTCGGTGACCCAATTCCGGAACCTAATGGTCGTCGTCTTATGTATGCCTGAAATACTTTGGTGCACAGCAAGCTTCATATAGTGGTTGAGCGAAAAAAACTATAACATGGGGCTATTATGGCCTCTGCTGACTTCTTGCCCCACATTGCTGCGTCGCCCTTTCAGACATAAGGCGAGATCTCCCCAGGTAAGAACGCAATCCTTACCCTCGCATCCGCCGGATTTACGCTGCATGGACTTTAACCACGAGAGCTTTTCAGTCATTAGCCCGCTCTCCCCGCTCTCCCCCCAAAAAAACGCTTCGAAGTTCAATTGTGTCCTGATCGACCATAATAAAAGCTTTCCTTGACACTTACTCCCAAGCACCTCACATACACCGAGCCTCTCGGCCAGTGTTTTCTGCACAAACGCAATGCGAACACGAAGGGCATTATTTCCTTCGTTATTGTAAAGTGGGTATAACAAATGCAAATATTCAAGTGTCTGCATTTTTTGCACTTTTACCTCATAATAACAATTATCGAAAAGAGTTAATAAAAACCTGACATGAGCGCATCCGTGACACAACACCATAAAAAAGCAGAAATACCTGGCTTTATTCACAAATATTTCATACAATCAATACACAACTTACACTTTACGCCTATCCTTCGACAATAGTAACGATAATGATGAATTGAGTTCAAGTTCATGATATCTGAGAACACTAAACGTTAAGGAGCCTTCAAAATGAACGCAACTGCAGACACTCAACACGGTAACCCTCTGCCACCCGCAGCCAACCTGTTTTTCAAAACCATTTTTTTGCTCGACGAGGCACGCAGCGTCGCAACGGGTGATGGTATTGTAACATTCGAGCGCGTTTTTTTTTCTCCTGCCCGTTTGACGGCATTCTCCAAAGGGGAATTTGATAAAAAAATAGATGATGAATCGAGCATCAAAGAGTCTTATGAAAACATGATTCCTGAAGAACAAAAGCTGCATCGCTGTTTTCAGGTGGTCTTCAAGACTCAGGAATTGCGGAATGCGTTTATCCATAAGTACAAAAATAATAATGCATTAGAGTCGGTGACAGAAGAAGTTGAAGTAAAGCTATTTAACTTCCAGATACCTCCCAACGATACGATGAACAGTCAGCTTTGGGGGCATCAAAAAACCAATGTTGAAGCTGTTTGGGATTGCTCACGAGGATGTGGTCCGGTCGTTGCCATTGTAGATACAGGAATTGACACAACACACCCGGAGCTCCAGCATCAATTATGGGAAGTCTACCCAGGAGTACATGGCATTAACTTAAACAATGGCCCTATATCGGATATTACAGATTATCATCCTCTTGGTCATGGTACTCATGTTGCAGGTATTGTCGCTGCACGTGGAAATAACCTGTATGGCGTTATCGGCGCAGCACCTGCCGCCCAGCTCATGGGAATAAGAATATATGGTAGTTTGCCAACGGGAAGCGCCATGGCGGCTAGTGGCATTTACTGGGCAATAGGGCTCGGTGCTGATGTCATTAACTGTAGTTGGGGGGTTCAGGTACCATTTGACCCTGTTATCTCTTTAGCTATCGGGGCTGCACTTGCTCAGACTCCACCCCCTGTTATTGTAGCTGCCGCAGGAAATGATGGTGTCGATGCAATAAATTATTATCCGGCGAGCGACCCGCAAGTCATTTGTGTAGCAGCGACGGACATAAACGATGCGCGAGCGATATTTTCCAGTTCGTTATCCTCAAACTGGGGAAGTGTCGTCGATGTGGCGGCTCCAGGGAAGGATATCTGGTCTACAGTGCCAGTTAGCGTTAATTCAAGTGGTTTCATGCAACTATCCGGCACCTCGATGGCGGCTCCTCATGTATCTGCTATGGTTGCCATTATCCGTTCGCGTTTGTCCGGGCTTACGCAACCTGAGTATCTGGAGATAGTACAGACCTACGTATCCACCATATATCCCGATCGTTACATCGGAACAGGCCGCATTGATTTTACTTTTTTGAAAGAAATTCTTTGCGGATGTGGCTGCTCACCCTGCCGTTATCGTGTAATCCTGGAAGAACGCCGATTATATTACGCCAGCATTCGAAAAAAGTTTACCATTGCAGGAAATAGTAATCCCCCTGCATGCACTCTGCATGAGTGCACAGAAGTAACGATTTCCCCCAGTCTGGAGCCATGCTTTAAACTGCATTGGGGTGACTCACCTCAGGACCAAATTGAAACTCATGATACAGAAATCATCTATATCACAGCATGCAACCCCTATTGCAACATCACTTTTAAAGGTCTGAAGATTATTGCCATACGTATCATACCAAATTATGTACTCCCTAATAATGAAATGGCAGTTGAGCTTGCAGCGTCAAGCCTTATTTGCTATGGCACGTTAGGACCATCAAGGTGTACTACCCGAGAGTATGCGTTGATTACAAGTGATACAGCCCCCGGCACTTACAGCCTGGAATTTGAGTACTGTATTGAGGAGATTGAGTATCACGGGTATAACCGGGGAAAAAACAGCTTTACACTTACTCTGGTCGATAGCTGATTTGGCATTGGTTATTGATGATATTGATGACAACCTCAAGAGTGTCAGATATTCTTGGCATTACGCAGACTGATCGAAGTTAAACCTTCCGATTTGACGGATGCTCCTACCCATAGCAAAAAAGCCTTCCCTGATGAAGAGAAGGCTTTTTTGTTACAACGTGCAGGAAAGAAGAGTGACTTATTTAACGCTTTCGCTCACTTTTTTCTCGCTGGATTTGACCGGAGGTTCGAGTTCAGCGGTTGCTGCCTCAATCTCTTTTTTCTCATTGGGATGAGCTGCCAGGTAGGCTTCGATCTCTTCCTTGTTTTTGTCTTTGAAGTACTCAAGGGCTGAGAGAATGATGCGCTTGTTCTCCTTGTCGAATTCAATGACACGAAGCGGCAGGGCATCACCAATCTTGAAGGATGAGTGAATATCCTTTACGCCACCCTGAAGCAGATGTGATACTGGAACAAATCCATCGACATCTCCAGGAAGAATGACAATAACGCCTTTCTCGATGATCTGTGAGATCTCTCCGGGTGTTTCGGCGCCTACTGCATATTTCTGCTCGAACTCGTCCCAGGGATCCTGGTTGATCTGCTTGTGACCGAGGGCAATACGGCGTGCATGTACGTCAAACTTGAGTACTTTGACTTCCAGATCCTGGTTCTTTTTGACCAGTTCACTTGGATGACGGATTTTTTTGGTCCATGAGAGGTCGGAAATGTGTACCAGACCGTCAACACCGGGCTCAAGCTCAACAAAGACACCGAAATCGGTGATGTTGCTGACTGTTCCCTTGTGCAGTGAACCTTCGATATATTTTTCTGAAAGGGCAATCCATGGATCTTCGTTCACCCGTTTCATGGAGAGGGAGAGCTTGGTATGATCCTTGTCGATATTGAGGATCACACATTCGACTTCCTGCCCCAAGGTGACGAACTGCCCTGGATGCTTGATGTGCTGGGTCCAACTCATTTCCGAGATGTGGACGAGGCCTTCGATACCCTTTTCGATTTCAACAAAAGCGCCGTAATCGGTAATGGAGACAACACGACCCTGTGCCTTGGATGTGACGGGATATTTGACCTCGATATTTTCCCAAGGATGTGATTCAAGCTGTTTCATGCCAAGAGAGACTCTCTTGGTGTTCTCGTCAAAGCCGACAACCACAACCTTGATGGGCTGGTCAAGATCAACAACCTCTGAAGGATGGTTGATTCTGCCCCAGGTGATATCGGTAATGTGTACCAGACCGTCCAGACCGCCAAGATCGACAAAGATACCGAAGTCGGTGATGTTCTTGACTGTGCCTTCGAGTACCATGCCAACCTTGATGTTGGCGAGCATCTCTTCACGACGGGCGGCATAAGCCTCTTCGAGAATAACTTTATGGCTGACAACAATATTCTGGGTAACCGGATTGATTTTGACAACCCTGAAGTCCATGGTCTGGCCAACAAGGGCATCGAAATCACGAACCGGCTTTACATCAATCTGCGAACCGGGAAGGAAGGCTTCGACACCAGAAAGGGAGACCGTCATGCCACCCTTGACACGATTGATGATCTTGCCATTGATGATGGTATCGTTCTCGATTGAATCATAGATCTTGTCCCAGATTCTCAGAACATCGGCTTTCTTCTTGGAAAGAATGAGCTGTCCCATCTTGTCTTCGATGTTCTCAAGATAGACTTCAACATCATCGCCTACCTGTACTTCATCTTCAGCCCTGAATTCAAGCAGAGAGACGATACCTTCCGACTTGAAACCAACATCAATGGTAACATCCTTGTTGGATATCGAGACAATTCTGCCCTTGATAATTTCGTCTTCGGTGATTTCGTTGAGCGTGCTTGAATAAAGCTGCTCCATCAATGCAAGTTCAGCGGGCTCGTAATGCGCAAAAAATTTGAGTTTTTTTCTTGCCGGTCTTTCCTTGACCTTTTTTTCCTGTGTGAATGCTTCTGCCATTAATTTTTTCCTTCCTCTCTTGTAGGTTAGCCTGCCTGCCGCGAGAGATATCGGCCTGGCGGTTTTATGGTTTAATAAAAAATTATTTGTGTTGTCTTCTTGTAATATCTGTCGGGGCTCCCGTCACTCCCTTGCCCGCGCAAGTTGGCAGACCATCTCTACCTGACGCTCGATGGTCATTGCTGATGTATCAATTTCATAGGCTTCGGGATGTTTTTTCAAGGGGGCATGTTCTCTTTCGGCATCATCCCGGTCCCTTTTCGTTATCTCCTGTTCAAGCGAGTCAAGATCTGGCAGCTCAACACCTTCGGCAGACTTTGCCGTCAGTTCGGCATGGCGCCTTTTGGCCCTTTCGCGGGCGTCTGCAACAAGATAGATTTTCAGCTCTGCATCGGGAAAGACAACGGTGCCGATGTCGCGCCCATCCATGACAACGCCCCGCTGACGGCCGAGATGCTGCTGCATCTCACGAAGTCGGTCACGTACCGGTTTGAGTGAACTGATAAAACTGACTTCGCGACTCACCTGGTTCGATCTGATTTCGGCAGTGACATCCTCGCCATCAAGAAAAACGTGGTCGCCCTCAAAATGGATGACAATATCGTGAAGCAAACCGGAAACGCTCTCGGGGGAATGGTGCAGGCTATCAAGAACTCCCTGCTTCAGAGCCTTGAGAGTTACACTCCGGTACATGGCGCCGGTATCAATATAGGTGTACCCGAGCAGGTGCGCGACCTTGCGTGCTGTAGTACTTTTTCCGGATGCAGCCGGACCGTCAATGGCAATAATGATACGTTTTTTTCCCGTTTCCTGTTTCACTTGAGCATTTTGATTTAGCCTGCTATTTTATAAAAAATATTTGCTTTTTCCAAACATATTGGTTACATGTTAAAACCCTTATTTTTGTCACGGCCACTCATTCAAAAAATATTTTTTATGTCACTTCGCTGCGGCATTGTCGGATTGCCAAATGTCGGAAAGTCCACGCTTTTCAATGCCATCACGGCCAAACAGGCTGAAGCGGCAAATTATCCCTTTTGTACCATTGAGCCCAATGTGGGAACCGTCCTTGTACCGGACGAACGGATGCAGCAGATTGCTGATGTCGTAAAAACACCAACGCTGGTACCGGCAACTCTTGAAATTGTTGATATCGCCGGTCTGGTCAAAGGGGCAAGCAAGGGCGAAGGGCTTGGAAACCAGTTTCTTTCCCATATCAGGGAGGTTGATGCTATCGTCCATGTTGTCCGCTGTTTTGAAGATGACAATATCATCCATGTTGAGGGGAGAATAGATCCTGCTGATGATATCGTCACGATTGAAACGGAGCTGATGCTGGCCGATCTTGACAGTATGGAGCGCCGGATTGACCGACTCCGGAAAAATGCACGAAAGGATAAAGAGCTGCTCCTGCAGCTTGACGTGGCGGAAAAAATTATCAGTGGGCTCAGTGATGGCATTCCTGTCCGCAAGATCATTGAAACCCCGGAGGAGCAGGCAATTGCCCGGCAGTTCTTTCTCCTGTCGTCGAAACCAATCCTCTTTGCTGCAAATGTTGCTGAGACCGACCTTCCGGATGGAAACCACTTCACCAGAAAGGTTGCTGAAATAGCGGAAGCATCGGGCTCAAAAATGCTGATCATCAGTGCAAAAACCGAGGCAGAGATAGCTGAACTGCCCGAGGAGGAGAGACCGGAGTTTCTTGAAAGTCTTGGCCTGCATCTCTCCGGTCTCGACCGGCTGATCAAGACCGCCTATGACCTGCTTGGCCTGCAGACCTATTTTACCGCAGGTGAAAAGGAGGTTCATGCCTGGACGATTCGGAAGGGTGCCGCTGCGCCGGAAGCTGCCGGTGCAATCCACTCTGATTTTGAAAAGGGGTTTATCCGGGCTGAGGTGATGTACTACCGTGACCTTATTGAACTTGGTTCAGAGCAGAAGGTGAAGGTGGCGGGCAAGCTTCGCTCGGAGGGGAAGGAGTATATTGTGAGGGATGGGGATGTTATTGTTTTTCGGTTTAATGTTTGATTTTTGAAGAGAATAGGGGATATGGGACTTATGGGAGTCATGGGACTTATGGGTTCTATGGAGAGGGGATGATCACTTTTTACGGCGCTTTTTACCTTTTTTGCGTACTCTTTTTATATATGATGCTGCACCATAAAGTTACCACTGAGGCTCCCATAGGTATTTTTGATTCTGGTATTGGCGGGCTGACTGTTGTGAAGGCTGTACAGGCGGCTTTGCCGTTCGAGCGCATTCTCTATTTTGGCGATACGGCAAGGGTACCCTATGGGCCGAAATCACAGGTTACCATCAGGAAGTATGCTGCCGACGATACGGCTATGCTTATGCGCTATCAGCCGAAAATAATCATTGTGGCCTGCAATACGGTCTCTGCTCTTGCCCTTGATGTCGTTCAGAAATCATGCGGCGTGATCCCTGTTACCGGGGTTCTGAGGGCGGGCGCCAGGCTTGCCACCGAGGTGACAAGAAACAACCGGATCGGGGTTATCGGCACCCGGGCAACGGTCTCTTCGAATGCCTATGGTATTGCGATCAATGAATTTAATTCGGAGATCGAGGTTGTTTCGCGAGCCTGTCCTCTTTTTGTGCCGCTGGCTGAGGAGGGGTTTATTGACCATCTGGCAACAAGGCTTATCGCTGAAGAGTATCTGGCAGAAATTACCAGAGAGGGAATCGATACGCTGGTACTGGGCTGTACACACTATCCGATTCTGCGCAAGGTGATTGAAGAGATTGTTGGCCCTGAAATCCGTATCATCGACTCGGCTGAAGCTGTTGCCCTCAGAACGAGAGAGCTCCTTGAGGAATCGGGCCATCTTTCCTCTTCCCTGAAGGTATCTGCACCGCACCTTCTGGTCAGCGATCTGCCACAGAAATTCAGCATGCTCTACCAGCTCTTCATGGGCTCCGAATTGCCCGATGTTGAACTGGTGGAAGTATAGCAGATCGCTTTTGCCTTTTGCCTTCATACTTGTTACTTTTGACTTCTCCCTATTGATCATTTAATGTGTGCACAGCGTGAACATAAACCTCGACAGAACTTCATCAGGCTTCTGCATTGGAGTTCAGGGAACTATCTATGCCGCCGAAGAAAAGCTCCAGCAGGAGGGTGGATTATACTCTTTCGGTGATATTGTCCATAATGAGGTCGAGGTGAAACGGCTTGAAGCTCTCGGCCTTGTAACCGTTGATGAAAGGGCTTTCAGGGAGCTCAGAGATGCTCACGTCCTTATCAGGGCACATGGAGAGCCTCCCTCAACCTACAGGATTGCGCGTGAAAATAATCTGACGGTTACCGACACCACCTGCCCGGTCGTCTCCCGACTGCAACGCACAACAAGATTACTTTTTGAGCTGGGTTACCAGATTATCATCTATGGCAAACAGAGCCATCCGGAAGTTATCGGTATCAACGGCCAATGCAACAACCAGGCTGTCATTATCAAACATGCTGATCTCAGTGATCCTGATGAGTTAAAGGGACTTGACCTCGCAAAAAAAAGTGCGCTCATCTCTCAGACCACCATGGATGTTCCGGGATTTTACGAGCTGAAAGCGCTTCTTGAGGCACGTTTCGCTCAATACCTCTCCAGTGAAAAGAGCGCATGGATGGCCATTCGCGATATCGATATCACTGCCGCGATGACCGGAGTGCTCTCCATGCCTTCGCTGCTCTTCAAAGATACCATCTGCCGCCAGGTATCGAGTCGAAACCAGAAGTTGCATGACTTTTCCCTTGCCAATGATGTTGTCATTTTTGTGGCCGGGAAAAAAAGTTCTAACGGGCAGGTACTCTACCATATCTGCAAGGAGGCAAATCCCCGGAGCTATTTTATCGAAGAGATTGAGGAGATTGAGGAGAGATGGTTACGCAACAGTGACGGCAGGGCTGTGGCGACGGTGGGCGTATGCGGCGCCACCTCAACGCCTATGTGGCATCTTGAAAAAGTCGCTCTCCATCTTGAAAAGAACTTTGCACAGTAAGGGCCATCAACGCACAACAATCCGGAACGTTTTTTGTTTATACCCATGAAGCAGCTCTCTCTTATCATCGATCAGCAGGCAGTTACAACAGCACAGGGAACTTCGATTCTTGAAGCGGCTGCGGAGGCTGGTATCACGATTCCAACGCTCTGCTTTCTCAACTCCCTGCACGAGACGGGGTCGTGCTGGATGTGTATTGTTGAGATCAAGGGCAAAAATCGCTTTGTTCCGGCATGTGATACACTGGCTTCCGAGGGGATGGTTATTGAAACGGACAACGCGGAGATCAGCGCCATGAGGCGTCAGAGCCTTGAACGGATCATTGAAGAGCATGGAGGTGATTGCATGGGGCCTTGTGAGCTCTCCTGCCCTGCAGGTTGCAATATCCCGGATTTTGTCGCGGCCATTGCCCGCCATGATGAGCGTGAGGCCATACGGATTATCAAGCAGAGCATTCCTCTCCCCGGAATTCTCGGTCGTATCTGCCCGGCTCCCTGCGAGGATGAGTGCCGCCGGCACGGTGTAGACCAGCCGGTCTCGATCTGTGCCCTGAAACGCTATGCTGCCGACAGGGATTCGGCGCAACCCGAGCGGTTCATCCCTGAAATTGCTCCGAAAACAGGGAAAAAAGTGGCCATTGTCGGCGCCGGAGCTGCCGGCCTTTCCGCTGCCTGGTTTTTGCTCAGCAAGGGACATGGGGTGACCATTCTCGAGTCGAGTGAGGAGGCTGGCGGAATGCTGCGCTACGGCATTCCCCGCTTCCGGCTTCCTGAAACCGTTATCGACAGTGACATTGCTCCCCTGCTCGAGATGGGTCTGGAGTTCCGTTTCAATACCACTTTCGGTCAAGAGGTCACCCTTGAAACGCTTCAGGCTCAATTTGATGCTGTTTTTCTTGCGATTGGCGCCCAAAAGGCTTCGAAAATGCATATTGCCGGTGAAGATGAGCCTGGCGTGACGAGCGGCATCGCCTTTCTGCGAAGGGTTGCTTTAGATGATCAGCCTCATTTGGAGGGGCGGGTCGTCGTTACCGGTGGAGGCAACACCGCCATTGATGCGGCAAGAAGCGCAATGCGTCTTGGAGCTTCTACGGTTACCATCCTCTACCGCCGTTCAAGAAAAGAGATGCCTGCCAACGCATCTGAAATCGATGAGGCTCTGTCTGAAGGGATCTCGCTTGTTGAATGGGCTGCCCCGACTGCAATCAGGAGGCTGAATGATGCTCTTGAAATAACGGCTATCATGATGAAGCCAGGCGCGCCTGACCAATCGGGGCGAAGGAGACCGGTACCTGTTGAGGGATCGGAATTCACCATCATGGCCGACACGGTCATCTCGGCTATCGGGCAGCAGATTGACCGCTCTGTAGCAGATCATGCCGGTATCGGCAGCACGGAGCACGGTGAAGTGCTGGTTCACCCCGAGACCCTGCAATCGGCAAGACCCTGGCTGTTTGCAGGTGGAGATTGTGTAACCGGGGCTGATACGGCCATCCAGGCCGTTGAGCAGGGAAAACGGGCTGCTTATGCCATCAACCTTTTTTTGGGGGATGAAGCCGTTACGGTTCCGAAAGCCTCTTTTAACTCCTCCTATGGAGCGCGTGATGAGGCTCCAGGGGCATTCTACGACAAGGCTGAACCGGCAGAAAGGGTGGCTCTGGCTGAACTGCTGCCGACCGATCGCACCAACAGCTTCTGCGAAGTGGTTACAGGATACACGGAAACCCAGGCCCGTGAGGAGGCGCTGCGCTGCCTGCAATGCCGCTGCAATGCCGTCAACGATTGTCGGTTGCGGGTACTCGCCTCCCGTTACCTGCCCGTTGAAGCTGCACAAAAGCATGATCATCAGGGGTTTTACCGGGCAGAAAATGCCGATATGGGCATGGAACGCGAAAAGTGCGTTGACTGTGGCATCTGTGTGCGGATGCTTGAGGAGTTTGATGGAGCTATCGACATTGCCGTCATGGCTGAAAGCTGCCCCACAGGAGCATTGTCGCGCCCCCCGGGCCTCTCCTGATACAAACCGGGCGCACTCACTTGCCATAGCCACAGCAGGCCCAATCGATAAAAAAAAAGTACTCTTCCGGTTTTTTTTCAGCCAAACACTTCGTATTTTAAAGCGTCCGGGGTCGTCCGGGGTCAGGATCATCAACATCTTTCAGGCAACGCTCTCTCTTCTGTACATGTGCGTTTTCGGCTGCAATGGATTGACGCCCTGTCAGTCACCTGAGGGTAGCTCTCAAAAGGCGCCTTCGTCTCTCTTCACTTCCGGGGTGATTCTGGCAATTTTTGTCCGCCTTTTCATCTTTTTCACGATTGAGTGTAACGAGACGCTCCATGCGGCAGTCAATAGCGATGCCGACAGGCTCTATTCGGCAAAAAGCTACGAACAAGAGATCATCAAAGCCAAGAAAGCGCTTGAGGTATCGGATTCCAGCCTTGCTCAAACCGATCTGACGCTCTGCCTGAACAACCTTGCGGCTCTCTACTTTGTCGAGGGACGGTATGCTGAGGCTGAACCACTTTACCTCCGGGCTCTCGATATTCGCACGAAGCTGCTTGGCCCCGATCATGCCGATGTGGCCGTGAGTCTCAACAATCTGGCCATGTTATACAATGCCGAAGGAAAATATGCCGAAGCAGAGCCTCTTCTGACCCGTGCGCTTGCCATACAGGAGCGGATGTTCGGTTCTCTCAATGCGGAGTTTGCCCTGATCCTGAACAATATGAGCGAGCTGTACTATATGCAGGGTCACTATGCAGAGGCTGAGTCTCTCTGCAAACGCTCGCTTGCCATCCGGGAACAACTTTTCGGAGAGAATCACCCCGATATTGCCCAGAGTCTGAACAATCTTGCAAGAGTTTTCTATGACCGGGGAAGGTATGCCGAAGCTGAACCACTCTACCTCCGTGCTCTTGATATCTGGGAAAACAATCCAGGCAGCGCCGAGCCAGATGCAGCAAGGGCGCTCAACAACTTGTCGGAACTCTACCGCTCTGAAGGCCGGTATGCTGAAGCTGAACCTCTCTCTTTGCGAGCTCTTGCTCTCCGGGAGCGCGCTTTTGGCCTTGAACACCCTTTGGTGGCCACAAACCTGAACAACCTTGCACTCCTCTATAACAATCAGGGAAGGTACGCCAAAGCTGAACCGCTCTGCCGCCGGGCGCTGGCCATCAGGGAGAAGCTGCTTGGCCCTCTTCACCCTGAAGTAGCCACAAGTCTGAGCAACCTTGCATTAATCTGTAAAAGTGAGGGGAAATATGCTGAAGCGTTGCCACTGTCGATGCGCGCACTGGCCATCAGAGAAAAAAACTTTGGCCTGCAACACCCTTATGTGGCAAAAAGTATGCACAATCTTGCAGAGCTGTACGTCAGCATGGGCCGCATGGCAGAAGCTCTTCCTCTCCACGAGGTTGCGCTGGCCACCCTGACAAAGCTTCTCGGTACCGAGCATCATGATACAGGGTTGAGCATGAACCATCTTGCAGGGCTTTACTTTACCCTCGGACAATATCAAAAGGCCGAACCACTCTACCGCCAGGCGCTTGCCATTCACGATAAGCTTGTTGGCCCTCTTCACCCTGATCATCCTGAAGTTGCAACGACACTCAATAACCTTGCAGAATTGATGCGCATTCAGGGCCGGTATGCAGAGGCCGACTCCTGCAACCGCCGTGCGCTGGCCATGAGGGAGAGGCTCTTTGGCCCGGAACACCCCGATGTTGCCCTGAGCCTCTGCAACACAGGCGTCCTGAAAAAAAATCAGGGAAAATACGCTGAGGCAGCACCTCTCTTCATACGTTCACTGAAAATCAGGGAGAAGCTCTTTGGCGCTGTACACCCTGATGTCGCAACGAGTCTGAGTAACCTTGCGGCACTCTACAAAAGTGAGGGAAGATATGCTGAAGCGTTACCTCTCTCCCAACGTGCGCTCGCCATCAGGAAAAAAGTACTCACTCCTGAACACCCTGATCTGGCAACAAGCCTGAATAACCTTGGGGTGCTTTACACTATCCTGGGCAAGTATACACAGGCCGAGGCGCTTTTGACCCGTTCTCTGGCTCTACGGGAGAAGTTGTTTGCTCCTCTTCACCCCGATATCGCAACAAGTCTGAATAACATGGCAGAGTTGTTTCGCATTCAGGCCAGATACCGTGAAGCTGCTCCTCTTTACCGCCGTTCTCTCGACATACGGGAAAAGCTCTTTCCTCCCCTTCATCCCGATATTGCCCTGACTCTTAACAATTTTGCCCTGCTCTACTCCGATCAGGGAGAGTATGCTGTAGCCGAGCCGCTCTATCTCCGAGCTCTCGACATCACGAAGAGGCTCTTTGGCCCGAAAAGCCTTGATACAGCAATAAGCATGAACAACCTTGCGGCGCTTTACTCTGCTGGAGGCCGCCATGCCGAGGCCGCGCCTCTTTACAGCGATGCGATGGCCATCATGGAGAATGTTGATGCAACGCATCACGACAGCCATATGGTCGCCCTGAACAACCATGCAGAAGGGTACCTCGCCAGCAAAGACGATCATGAGGCTGAGGATTGCGTTAAACGGTCACTTGCAATCAGGGAGAAGAATTTCGGCACTCTTCATCCAAGCGTTGCGACCTGCCTGAATAACCTTGCTGTAATTCTGGATGCCAAAGGCCAACATGCCGAGGCTGAGCCACTCTATCTCCGTTCGATCGCTATTGTTGAGTGCGCACTTTCCCCCGATCACCCCGTTATTGCACAAATTCTTCAAAATCTTGCGCTCCTTTACCGGAAAACAGGAAGGGATGGGGCCGCAGGGGAGCTTGAAAAACGAGCCCTGCTCATAACGGGCAAAACACGATAAAAGCGTAGAGTTAAAACCGGTTATTGAGGCTAAACGCAAGACTTCTCTGTTATAGCGTAACGATAAAGTTATGACACTATGAAAATATGTGGAAATGATGATTCCTGCAGACTGGTAAAAGCATTGCTGCTTACCTCTGTCGGAACGGTTTCTCTGGCAGTATGCTCGTCTGGAGCGCCGCAGAAAATTGGTGATGAGTATGGAGGGGGCATAATAGCCGCTATTTTTAACCCGGGTGATCCGGGTTACTCTGACATGGCGGAACAGTTCATGATTGCTTCCAAAACAGATGTATCCGAATCCGAAATTTTAAGTTCAAATCTGGCTGCATCGGACAAAATGGAGCAATACGGGTATTACGACCGGTTACTGCAAAGCGAGGAAGTTCTGCGTCACGTTGCTGCAAGTGGAAACTGAGCGTTACACTCCCCCTTTTTGGGGAGATTTCAAAAAATCAAGGAGGAACTTGAACAGCTCTCCAACAACATGGATCACACTCTGGAACCCCTGTTCGATATGGTGAAAGGATTGATGAATGTTGCCTCCGGTAAAATGGAGCCAGGCGGCATAAAGGATGAGCATGGCTGCAACAACAAAAAAGAGCCGCATGACCCTTCTGAGAAAGGAGAAGAGGATCATGATCGAAATGATGACGGCAATGATAAAGAGTACAGGATGACCAACGAGGTATGCAACTGCTTTTTCCATAGTATCAGCTTTTTTTATTGATCACGAACAAGAGTCGTAAACCCTGATGACGGAAGAGATGGAGTTCCGGCTTTTCGGGCCAACGGATGTACAATTCTCCATCATGTTAAAGATATTCCTGCAGAATCGCCGCAATTTTGTGTGAAGGTGAGTCGCTGGCAAGCCTTTCCCTTGCTGCAAGCAGCTCGCGGCGCATCGTGCCGGCTTTTTCGGGATCGTCAAGGATTGTGCAGGCAGTCTGGTATATCTCCGTTCCACTGGCCTCATGCTGGATAAGTTCGGGCACGGCCCTTTCGCTGCTTCCGAGCCCTTTGGCTACAATGTTGGCAAGTGAAATGCTTGTCAGCTTTACCAACTGACGACCAATCAGGTAATTAAGCCATCCTGTCCTGTAGACAACTACCATTGGTACACCGAAACAGAGTGATTCAAGCGTTGCGGTACCAGAGGTGACCAGTGCAAGATCGCTGTACTGCATGACTTCATAAGCCGAACAGTTGATAACGGAAAGATCCGGATATGCCGACCATGCATGGTAAACCTCTTCGTCGAGGTGCGGTGCGCGTCCGAAGAGAAAAACCACACGGTAATTTTGGCTCAGCAGACGGGCTGCTTTCAGCATTTCCGGTAAAATGTGAGCAATCTCCTGCTTGCGACTTCCTGGAAGAAGACCGATCAGAAGGGTATCCGGCGCCAGATTATATCTCTGTACAAAAAGCTCTCTGGATGGCAGTGAGAGTTCTGCAAGCTGCTCGATAACGGGATGACCGACAAATTCTGCATTGATACCATGGCGTCGAAAAAATTCAACCTCGAAATCGAAGATAACAAGGAGCCGATCAACATCACGCCGGATCGCCTTTACCCGACCCTCTTTCCATGCCCAAACCTGGGGGGAGATGTAGTAGATAACCGGAATACCGAGTTGATGAAAAAAACGGGCCATCATGAGGTTCATGCCTGGATAGTCAACAAGAAAGGCTGCCTGTGGTTTTTCACGACGTATGGCTTCCTTGAGTTCCCGAATAACCCGACGAAGAAATCCGGCATGTTTGAGCACGTCAAGAAAACCCATGATGCTCATCTGCGCAGTGTCGTAGAGCAACTCTGCTCCAAGAGTGCGCAGTTTTTCACCACCGATACCAAAAACCTTGAGTTCAGGCCTTGCTTTCAGCAGTTCAGTGATGACTCCGGCTGCATGCATATCACCGGAGAGCTCACCTGCTAATACAAAAAGCTTTTTTGACATCAAAAAAGAGAGATAATTGGATGAACGACCGGGAATCTGTATTTTAGAGCGATGTGGCTCTTTTTTATTATATCAAATTCAATAAAGAATGCAAGTTAAATTCGGTACTGACGGATGGCGCGCGATTATAGCAAAAGATTATACGTTTGACAACCTCAAACTTGCAGCACTGGCCTCGGCCCGATATTTTCTCGGCCACCCGAACAGGGCGAAGGGGGTGTGCGTTGGCTACGATACACGCTTCATGTCGAGAGAGTTTGCTGAATATACTGCGGAAGTTTTTTCATCGCAGGGGCTTAAGGTCTTTTTGTCTGATAGTTTTGCCTCAACACCTGCCGTCTCTCTCTATACAAAAGCGAAGCAGCTTGCTGGTGGTATTGTCATCACGGCCTCCCACAATCCGGCTATCTATAATGGATTCAAGGTTAAAGCCTCTTATGGTGGTCCAGCGCACCCGGAGGTCATTGCTGAAATTGAGAGCCATCTTCTCGAAATCGATCCGCAAACCCTTCTTGTACCCGACAAAAAGCTGATTGAGCTGGTCGATATGAAGGGATTTTATCTCAACTACCTGAAAAGCAGCATCAATCTCCCCCTGATCCGCGAATCACGCATCAAGATAGCACATAATGCCATGCATGGCGCCGGACAGGATCTTCTTACCAGCCTGTTTGATGAGTCCATGCTCAGTTGCTACCATTGCAGCATCAACCCGGGGTTTGGAGGGATCAATCCTGAGCCGATGCCTCAGTATATCGGTGAGTTTATCGAATTTTTCAAGGAGGTTGAACCTGATGTCGCCATTATCAATGATGGTGATGCCGACAGGATTGGTATGCTTGATGAACATGGCGCCTTTGTGGACTCCCATAAACTCTTTGCCATTATTCTCAAGGATCTGGTCGAGGAGAAGCATCAGACCGGTGAGGTCGCCAAAACATTTGCGCTGACCGATGTCATTGATAAAATCTGCGAGAAGCATCATCTGCTCATGCATGAACTTCAGGTCGGCTTCAAGCATGTCAGCAAACTCATGACAACCAATAATATCCTCATGGGTGGTGAAGAGTCGGGCGGCATAGGTATTACGGCGTTTCTGCCGGAACGGGACGGCGTCTATACTGGCCTGCTGATCCTTGAGATGATGACGCGCCGCGAAAAGACTCTTTCGGAGCTGGTTCAGGAACTCTATGATGAGTATGGCTTTTTCTGTTACAATCGCCACGATCTGCATGTCAGTGATGCAAAAAAACAGGCCATTATCGACCGCGCATCAAAGGGAGATCTTGCAACCATCGCCGGTTATAAAGTTTTGAAATTCAGTAATCTCGATGGCTACAAATATCACTTTGAAGGTGGATGGATGCTTATCCGCCCATCCGGCACAGAACCGATACTGCGTCTCTATTGTGAGGCTGACTCACAGGAGAAGGTTGACAAAGTTCTTGCCTTTGCTGCAAAACTCGCCTGAAGAGGCTTGTGTCAGGTATGAGAGCCCGCGAAGAGCTGTTCAAAGGCCTTGTTGCCGAACATCAGGAGATGGTGGTCAATACCTGTTACCGATTTGTTTTTAATCGAGAAGATGCAGAGGATCTTGCTCAGGATGTTTTTGTTGAGGTGTTTCGCTCTCTTGAGCAGTTTCGTGAAGAGGCAAAACTCTCGACATGGATATACCGAATCGCCGTCACAAAGTCGCTTGATCACCTGCGTCGCTTGAAGAGGAAAAAGCGGTTCAGCTCATTGAAAAGAATTATCGGTGTTTCTGATCCCTCTGAAGAGATTGCTGCCCCCACCACGGATAATCCTGCCGAAGCTCTGGCAGGAAGCGAGCAGGCAAGAATATTGCAAAATGCCCTGAATTCGCTTCCCGACAGTCAAAAAACCGCGTTTCTTCTCAGCAAACAGGAGGGGTACAGTAATCAGGAAATCGCTGATCTCCTTAAAACATCAGTATCAGCGGTCGAATCCCTGGTGCACAGGGCAAAAAAAAACCTTCACGATAAGCTTTATGCCTACTATAGCGAACAGTGATTTTTTCTTCAAGCCACAAGGTTTTGACATACCTGTCGTCCTACACAATGAAACAGGAGTGTACAGATGAAAAAATGTGATGAAAATATAGAGGCCAGGGTCGTTGAGACCATGGCATTACTTGATGAGCTGCAGCCTCTTGAGGTGCACCATCTCTTCAGGGTACGGCTGATGGAGAGAGTGGAACGGGAATTCGGAGAGGGAGCCAGGGTTCGAAGGGGCGATCGTCTTGATTTTCGCCTGGCATTTATGGCTCTCCTGCTTGTTGTTAATCTCGGTTCAGCGCTTGTATCGGTGTTTGATGGTAACCGTCAGGTAACAGGAGGGGCTGTCAGTGAACTGCTTGACAGTCAGAATGATGACTACAGCAGTCAGGAGTTTGCCTACTATGAGCAGACTGCTGCGACCACTTCTCCCGCAACAGAAACAGGGGGGGAGGAGTATCCTTGAAGCGACACAATACAAAAAAGAGCCGATGAAAACGATGATACGAAATTCCTGCCTTATGCAGGGAGAATCTGATTTGAGGATGCCATGAACCTTCTTGATTCAAGACGACTTGTTACGACAGCGCTTGTGCTGCTCGCTGTGCTCAATGTGACGCTGCTTGCTACGTTGTGGTGGCGTGAGAGTTGCAGGCTGATACCCGGAACCGAATCGGTAATCCATAACAAAAAGCGCCTCTCGTTTAGCAGGCAGCTTGACCTTGATGAGTCGCAGAGGATCAGTTTTGATAAACTGCGAAAGGAACATTTTCACAACGTCGGAGCTGAAATGAAGGCAATTGCCTTGCTGAAAAAACAACTGATTCAGGAGGCTCTGCAAGAAAAGCCTGATACCATAAAAATAGAGAGCATTGCTGGAAATATCGGTTCCCGTCACGCAGCCGTAGAACGGCAGCTTGCCTTTCACTTTCATGAACTGGCAAAGGTGTGTACACCCGGACAGCGGGATTCGCTGAGGATAATACTGGAGCGTATTGCTGCACGAAAGCGGCCTGACAGAAGTGAGCGGTGGGGAGAGAACCCATCTCCGGGTCGCTGAGAGTGGCAGTAATCACCTCCTGCGGAATTTTTGCCCTGCTTTAACAGCAACAAGCCGCGCCTCATGACGAAAAAGGGCCGCTGCAATAAGAAGGTAGAGGGTGAGCAACCCGATTTTGAAGGCAAAAACAACCCCGGCCTGGGGCAGCTCAGACCCTGCAAGGAACTGAACTGATGCCATCGCAACAGCCGTTACAAGCAGCAAAAACAGTTTAAGCCAGTCATGGCGGAGCGGAAAAACTTTTAGTGAGTACCAGGCCATGACAACAGACATGACAGCCGTTCCTGCCACAATAGCATAAGCGGCGCCATCCATGCCTCGCAGAGGAATAAGCCACCAGCAGAAAAACGCTGTTACAGCAGCGCCGGCAAAGGTGACGACAGGCAGATAACGGGTGTTTCCGGTAATAAGAAGTCCTGCAGAGAGGTTGGTTGAGATCATGTCAAAAACGTAACTCAAAAAAATCCACGGCAAAATTGATAGCCCGATCCAGTAGCGGGGAGGGAGCAGGTAAAAACTTCCACCATAGTGATAGCGAACCAGATCAGGCACAAAAAAGGTGGCTGCAAGCGCCAGGAACATGGTGAAAAGGGTTGAAATACTCAGTATATGCCGGAACAACTGTTTTGCATCCGGATCCTTGGAGTGCTGAAGAAAAAAAGGCTGCCACGCAAAGCGGAAAACCTGGATAAAGAGCTGGAGCACCACACCAAACGCAGCAATTCTTCCATAAATACCGACAATATCGGAGGGCTGGTAGCCTTTTCCATAAATACGCTCAATTGTTGAGGGGGATATGCGAATTAAAATATTGCGATCAATAAGATGAATCAGAAGTCCGGCGATCCCTGTCGGCACATAGGGCAGCCCTATGCGAAGCATGGAACGCAACTGGTCGGCTGAAAAAAAGAGCCTGAACTGACGGAGAACCGGAATGACCAGCAGAAGGCTGATCAGGGATCCGAATGCCTCTGCAATAAAGACGCCTGGCAAACCGGCATTGAGGGGAACAATAAGAATCACCGCACTGATAACAACCGCTACCACACCTGCTACTCTGGCGATGGCAAACTGCAAGGCTTTTCTTTTGAGGCGAAGTTCTGCAAAGGGAATGACCAGCAGGGTGTCAAGCCATAAAATAAGGGCTGCATAGCGGACAAAAAGATAATCTCCCGCAGAGAGCCCTATGAGCTGGGCAAGGAGCGGCGCAAAAAGCGCAATGCCGACAGCAAACAGGGTTGAGGTGAGGAAAAGTGTCAGAAAAGCTGTTGAAAAAAGCTGCGTCTCATCCCTCTCATGATCTGCCGAATCGGAAACGACCTTGAGATATGAGGTCTCAAGGCCATAGGAAAAAAGAACATTTGCCAGAGCAATATTGGCATAAATGATGGTTTGTACCCCATTGTCAAACGTTGAAAGTTTGTTTGCATAGAGGGGAACCAGCAGATAATTGAGACTGCGGGCCAATATCGTACTTGAACCGTAGATGACGGTATCTTTGAAAAGAAGCTTTAACTTTGAGAACATGCCACAAATAAAATCAGAAATACTTAAACGGTACCATCGTTTGCTGTCGCAGAGGTTCCATTGGCCTGAGCGGCTGCCCGGCGCTGTCGTATCGCCTCCTCATCAATCTGAAACCTGCCATCTTTTTGAATAACAGGAATTTTTGATATCACCTCCTGAAGATGGCGCTGCGCCTCATTTTGCTGCTGCTTGAGTTTTTCAAGCTCATCTCCATACAGGCCGACAGGGTTGTCTTTGTCAATAATCGAGTCTCTAAATGATTCTATCTGCAGATTCTGCTCTTTTTTCATATATCCCAAAAACCTGGTGAGCAAAAAAACCAGAAGGAAAAAAAGTAACAGGGAAATACCCAGAAGAACGAGCCAACTCATGGGAAATCGGGTTATGTCGATTAGCAAAGAAAACGGTATTTGCTCAATTTAGCCGATATTAGAGTTTATCAAAATAGTAACCAACCATCTTTTCTTCATTGAAGCATCAATTCTGCCAGAAGACCATGAGCATACCATCCCAAAAACAGGAAATTACAGCGCTTGGAAAAATAATTCTTGATCAGGAAGCCCGCGCCATTCATTTGATAGCCGAACGACTTGATGAGAGTTTTTCGGCTGCCGTGGAACTTCTTGCATCATGCCAGGGAAAAATCATCATCTCCGGTATGGGGAAATCAGGTATCATTGCACAAAAAATAGCCGCAACGATGTCATCAACTGGTTCAACAGCCCTTTTTCTTCATCCGGCAGATGCCGCTCATGGAGATCTTGGGATTGTCGGTCATACCGATACCGTCATCTGTCTTTCGAAAAGCGGCACAACCGAGGAGCTGAACTTTATCATCCCGGCACTCCGCCAGATTGGTGCAAAAATTATTGCGATGACTGGCAATCCCCGCTCTTTTCTTGCCCAGAAAGCGGATATCACACTTGATACCGGCATAGCAAAAGAGGCTTGTCCGTATGATCTGGCACCGACAACCTCGACAACGGCTATGCTCGCCATGGGAGATGCCCTTGCCATTGCGTTGATGCAGGTGAAAAATTTCACACAAAGAGATTTTGCGCTGACCCATCCCAAAGGATCACTCGGACGACGGTTGACTGTAAAAGTAAGTGACATCATGGCAAAAGGCGATGCTGTCCCTATCGTGTCAGAGAGTGCTTCGGTGACCGGTCTTATCCTTGAAATGACATCGAAGCGATATGGAGTAAGCGCTGTTATAACTGATGATGGTAAGCTGTGCGGCATTTTTACCGATGGTGACCTTCGTCGCCTGGTGCAGAGTGGCAGGGAGTTCCTCAACCTCAGCGCGGGTTCAGTTATGACTGCAAATCCCAAGACTGTCACAGGCGACACCATGGCTAAAGAGTGTCTTGACATTCTTGAAACCTGGCGCATTACACAGTTGCTGGTGTGCGACGATGAACAGCATCCTGTTGGAATGGTGCATATTCATGATTTAATTGTACTGGGGTTATAGGGGGGGAGGTTGGGGAGTTGGGGAGTTATGGGAAGTTGGGAAGTTATGGGAAGTATAGGAGTTATGGGACTTATGGGACTTATAGGAGTTATAGTACCAACAGGGCTTATATAAGTCCCATAAGTCCCATAACTCCTATTTTCCTGACCTAACTTTGCCTTACCGACCCAGTGCTTTTAGCATTGCTTCGCCAATATCGGCGGGGCTTTTTACAACATGAATGCCTGCTGCTTCCATTGCTGTTATTTTGTCTTCGGCTGTTCCTTTTCCTCCGGATACAATTGCGCCGGCATGGCCCATTCTCCGGCCTGGAGGCGCTGTGCGACCGGCAATGAATCCAATAACCGGTTTTTTGAAGTATTCCTTGATGTAGGCAGCAGCTTCCTCTTCAGCACTTCCACCTATTTCACCGATCATCACAAGCCCTTCAGTTTCATCATCCATAGCAAAGAGCTTGATGGCGTCAATAAACTGGGTACCAATAATTGGATCCCCACCAATACCGATACAGGTCGATTGACCAAGACCAACCTCTGTCAGTTGGTGAACCGCTTCGTAGGTAAGGGTGCCACTCCGGGAAACAACCCCAATCGTTCCTTTTTTGTGGATAAAACCAGGCATGATACCAACTTTGGCTTCACCTGGAGTAATAACGCCCGGACAGTTTGGCCCCACAAGAACGGCTCCCTTTTGCTTGACAAAAGCATATGCTTTCATCATATCGTTAACAGGAATGCCTTCAGTGATACAGATAATCACTTTCAGTCCGGCATCAGCAGCCTCCATAACCGCATCGGCTGCAAATGCTGCCGGAACAAAAATGACGGTTGCATTGGCTTCGGCCTTCTGCACGGCTTCACGTACTGTATCAAAAACCGGCACTGGTCGGCAAAACTTGTCTTTTTCGTTGCCATGATAGAGTATACCACCTTTGCCCGGTGTGACTCCGGCGACCACATTGGTTCCATATTCAAGAATCTGGGAGGTGTGAAAGGTACCTTCCCCACCGGTTATCCCTTGCACGAGCAGGCGGGTATCCTTGTTTACTAATACACTCATTTTACCGTATCATTAAAATTAAGTTGCTAAATACTCCTACCGAAACTCACAGGGATCGCTGCATGTGTCGGGCTATCCCGAGCAGCTTTCCTTCCTCAAAAAAATTACAGATAAGGTGCATCCCTACAGGCAGGTTCATACTGTCAAACCCGAGTGGAACACTGATTGCCGGCATACCGACGATACTTGCCGGAACGGTGAAAACATCGGCAAGATACATTTCAAGAGGATTTTCGGTTTTGTCACCGATCCCAAAAGGAGGAAAGGGTGAGGTCGGACCGGCTATGACATCGACCTTATCCAAGGCCTCACGATACCGATCCTGAAAAACCCGGCGGACCTGCTGTGCCTTTTTGTAGTAGGTATCATAATAGCCTGCGGAAAGCACGTAGGTTCCAAGCATAATGCGGCGCTTGACCTCCCTGCCGAACCCTTCTGTCCTTGAATTGACATACATGGCGGCAAGATCTTCCGACATTTCGGAGCGGTAGCCATATCGTGCACCATCAAAACGGGCAAGATTGGATGAGGCTTCGGCGGTAACAAGTATGTAGTAGGCTGCTATGGCATATGCACTGTCAGGAAGCGTGACTGGAACAAGTTCAGCTCCCTGAGCGCGAAGCTCTTCAAGCTTTCCCTTCACCATGCGGGATACTTCAGGGTTCAGTGTTTCAGGAAAATACTCTTTCGGTACACCTATCTTTAATCCATCAACAGAGAGCGTCGCCATTTCAGATGCGTAATCGGCAACGGGATGCCGGGAGGAAGTGGCATCACCTTCATCCTTGCCCGCCATAACCCCGAGCACAAGAGCAACATCATCACAGTTCAGACCAAGCACTCCTATCTGATCGAAGGAGGAGGCAAACGCCACAAGACCATAACGGGAGATCCTGCCATAGGTCGGTTTCAGCCCAACAATATCACAGAAACCTGCTGGCTGACGAACAGAGCCTCCGGTATCCGATCCGAGAGCCACCAGAGCAAGGCCATTTGCAACGGCAGCAGCAGATCCACCTGAACTGCCTCCAGGAACTCTTGTTTTATCAAAGGGATTGGGAACGTTGCCAAATGCTGAATTCTCATTCGAGCTGCCCATGGCAAACTCGTCCATATTGGTTTTTCCAAGAAAAATAGCGTCTGCCTCCTCAAGTCGGAGCACTGCAGTGGCATCATAAACACTTTCGTAATTCTCAAGAATTTTCGAGGCACAGGTAAGCCTGCAATTTTTCATGGCAATATTGTCCTTGATTGCCATAGGCATCCCGAACAATTTTCCAGGATTCCCTCCCTCCCTGAGTTTCCGATCGAGGGTTCTTGCCCGTTCCAACGCCTGATCATGAAAAACCGTTATGTAAATATTATCGCCGCGATGATTCTCTATACGTTCCAAATAAAAACGCACGACCTCTTCACAGGTTATTGCATGCGAGACAAGCCTGGATCGAAGATCTTCGTAACTACTAAATTGCACGTCTGTTATGAATTATTTTATGAGAAGGATTTCTGGAAATCCGGATATTTACCGTTCAGAAAAAAAATAGCTCTCCTGATGCTGGCTCTCCGTTCCGTGTAAAGTTTGTATAATAAGAAATAACTGCATATTATTCAATTTGGGGTGATTTAGTCTGCCGCAAGATTAGTATTCTTCGCTCAATGATTGACCTTCAGGCGACAAGACAGAAACCAGGATTTATGGCTCTTATAAAAATAATGGACTTTACAGCAACGCCTAAAACCAGTTGGTTTTCCTCGGATACTGATGATGACGATAAACGCATTCAGGCTGATCTGAAAGCGACGTGTCAGCTCCCCAACCATATTGCAATCATTATGGATGGAAATGGACGATGGGCACGATTGAAGGGCAAAACAAGAATCGAAGGCCATGTCGCTGGTGTAGAATCGGTCAGGGATGTTGTGGAATCATGCTCCCAACTTGGCATTCGCTACCTTACCCTCTTTACCTTTTCAACAGAAAACTGGAAAAGGCCGGAAAAAGAGGTCTCGGCGCTGATGCAGCTTCTTGTCAAGGTTATTGGAAGAGAAACCCGTAAACTCCACGACAACAACATCCGTCTCAATGTTATCGGAGAAATGGAGATTCTGCCTGAAAAAGTACGTTCTGTTCTGACAAAAACCATGGAACTTACCAAGAACAACAGCAAACTGATGCTGAATATTGCTCTCAGTTACAGCGGTCAATGGGATCTTACCCAAGCTTGCCAGGCGATTGCCTTTGATGTTCAGGCGGGAAGAATCAATGCGGAGTCTGTTGATGAACATCTGCTCGCATCATACCTCTCCACCAGCTCCATACCCGATCCCGATCTGCTGATTCGGACAAGCGGTGAGTTCAGAATAAGCAATTTCATGCTTTGGCAGTGCGCCTATTCCGAAATTTTCTTTACCAACACCTATTGGCCCGACTTTCACCGTTCTCAGCTTTATGAGGCCGTACGGGAATTTCAAAGCAGAGAGAGAAGATTTGGACAGACAAGTGAACAAGTTCAGAAAAAAAATATACCAACAAACAAGCTTTAACCTGATTGATCCCGGAAACTTCATGAAACAAACGCGAAAACTGATAACGTTGGTTCTACTTGCTCTTGCCCTTGATGCTGCAGGGAAAACCGTTGAAGCAAAAAATCTGCCTGTTGCAAAGCCCGCGGCAGCAGAGCAGACAAAAATAACGACACCGAAAAAGGAGATCTACACCGTGACGGCCATCTCCTTCAGCGGCCTTGAATCACTCAGCGAACAGGAATTAACGACCAGCCTTCCGCTGAAAGTGATGGACAAAATTTCCGTCCCCGGAATGGAGCTCTCAGGAGCGCTCCAATATCTTTGGAAACTCCAGCTTTTCAGTGATATCAAGGTTGAAAAAAGTGATCTTGGCCAAAATAACATCGCGCTGAAATTCACCGTCAATGAGCTGCCGGTGCTTGCTGATATCGCGTTTAAAGGCAACAGCAAGCTGGAAAATGATGAGCTGAAGCGAACAGCCGCGCTTGTGACTGGTAAAAAAATAAGCGAACAGGAGTTGCTTACTGCCAGCAATAAAATCGAAAAGTTCTATGCATCGAAGGGGTACCTGACGGCAGGAGCAACCTTCCGCCTGGTGGAGAACGGAAAAAATCAGGTTAAAGCTATTTTCTCGATTACGGAAGGAGCGAAAGTCTCAATTGAGAGAATCACTTTTCACGGCAACAGCGCTTTCAGCCAAAATAAGCTGAGAGGCGTTTTCAAGGAGACGACACAAAACTCATGGTGGCGTAAAATCTTCGGAACACCTAAACTTGATACCGATAAATTCGGTGATGACAAAAATCTGCTGATTGAGTTTTACCGGAACAACGGCTACCGGGATGCACGTATTATTCGCGATGCAATTAGCTACACGGATGATAAAAAAGGACTTTTTCTCGATATTTATCTTGAGGAGGGGCAAAAATACCGAATCGGAAAAATCACCTGGAAAGGGAATACGAAGGAGTTTGCGACTACGGAGATTCTTGAGAAAACGTTCCGAATCAAGCCGGGTGATATTTACAGTCCCAAACTGATCCAGGAGCGCCTGAACTATTCGCAGGACAACTCCGATATCAGTTCAATCTATCTTGATCGCGGCTACCTCGCCTTCAGGGCAAACATTGATGAAAAGATTGTCAAACCTGATCTGGTCGATCTGGTCCTCTCTTTGCGCGAGGGAGAGCAGTTCCAGCTCAACACCATCAAGATCAAAGGCAATACCAAAACAAAGGATCATGTGATCCGCCGTGAGCTTTACACGGTTCCTGGCGATATGTTCAGCCGCAAGAATGTTGTCCGCAGTATCCGCGAACTCAGTATGCTCAATTACTTCGACCCTGAACAGATTACCCCGGACATTCAACCGAACCCTGAAAACAACACTGTTGACCTGATCTACTCGGTCAACGAAAAACAGACCGATACGTTTAACGCTTCGGTCGGTTACAGCGGCAGCGGATTTACCGGCGCAATCGGTGTCACTTTCAATAACTTCTCACTGCAGGATATTTTCAACCGTGATGCATACAGGCCTCTGCCACACGGTGATGGCCAGCAGTTGGGCCTGCAATGGCAGTTCGGAAGTTACGACTACAATACACTCAGTCTCTCTTTTACTGAGCCATGGGCATTTGGCGGACCTACTGCACTTGGTTTTTCAGCCTTTAAAACTCATCGTGCCTACGACTACACGGATGACAGTATCGATAACCCAAATACGATCGACCAGACTGGTACGACACTTTCCATCGGAAGGCGCCTGGCCTGGCCAGATGACTACTGCTCAGTCAACTGGAAACTGAAATACCTTCACAGTGAAGGTGGCTTCCTCAGTTTTGTTGATTATACCGATCCAAACGCTCCCGTCAAGGCCGACGAGTTTTCCATTTCGCAAACCATTGGCCGCAACAGTATCGACAGCCCGATCTATCCGAGAAGGGGCAGCAAAAACTCAATAACGGCACAGCTTGCCGGCGGACCACTGCCGGGTACCGTTGATTTCTACAAATTCACCGGAACCTCGAGCTGGTTCTTCCCGATTACAAAAAAGTTCGTTTTGAACCTTTCGACACAACACGGCTATCTGTCGACTTTCAATGAAAATGATTACATCCCTTACACCGAGTACTTCTACATGGGTGGCAGTGGCATGTCCTCGCTGCCAACGGTGTCGCTGAGAGGGTATGACGACCGGAGCCTTGGGACAAAACTTGGAGGGAGTTCGGCAAGCTCAAGCTTGTATGCAGGAAATATTTACTCGAAGTTCACTTCTGAAATGCGCTACCCGATTACCCTGTCGTCCTCGGTAAGCATCTATGGACTTGCCTTTGTTGAAGCTGGTAATCTCTGGGAAAATGCGGAGGCAGTTGATTTTTCGGATCTGAAAAAATCAGCCGGACTTGGCCTCCGACTCTACCTGCCTATTATCGGTCAAATCGGACTTGATTACGGCTATGGCTTCGACGCCGTCGAGAGCGTTCCGGACAAGACAAAACAGGGATGGAGCTTCATGTTCAGCTTTGGCACGACAATGGAATAACTCCGGTTACGATCTGAAGGGGTCAATGTCCATTGGGGTGACCGAAACGGTGACATTGACCCTGGCAAGATTGAAGGAAATACGAATACACTGAAAAACAGTTCTCTCTTCAGGATCTCCTTTTCATCCGCGATATTTCGTCGCGAAGTCTTGCGGCCTCTTCATAGTTTTCGTTGCTGATGGCGTCATTAAGGGCCGCCTGCAGCTCGTCGAGCAGCGCTTCAGGATTGAGCAGCCCTGCAACTCTCTCTTCTGTTTCGAGGGGAATGCCATCCTCTTCACCTTCCTCTTTCTGCTCTTCCTTGATACCGGCCTCGTTCATGATCTCTTCTGTGACAAAAAGTGGCGCATTAAAACGCACAGCAATGGCGATAGCATCACTGGGACGTGCATCGATTTCATGCACTTCACCGTTCACCTCACAGACTACTTTGGCATAAAAGGTTTCATTGTGCAGTTCATCAATAATAATTTCATTGACATGCAAATGAAACGCATCGGCAATATTTTTGAAAAGATCGTGGGTAAATGGCCTCGGGGGTTTAATGTTTTCAAGTTTCAGGGCAATGGCCTGCGCCTCGAAGCCGCCGATAATGATCGGTAGTTTACGTTTTCCCTCAAGTTCATAAAGGATAAGGGCATAGGCTCCGTTGGTATGGGGACTTGTCGAAAGTCCAAGAATATCTACCTGAAGTTTACGCATGGGCTCAAAGAATAATTATGCTCAATATTTCCATAAAGCGTGCCATCAGCACACAACCATTATATAACAGTTAATCATCTCTTCTTCAAAAATTCCTGCAGCCCTTCTATCAGTTTTGGCAGTACAAGGTGCACATCACCAACAATACCATAATCAGCAACATCAAAAATCGGTGCATGAGGATCACTGTTGATGGCAACCACTTTTCTGGATGATCCTATACCGGCCAGATGCTGAGGTGCACCTGATATGGCACAGGCAACATAGAGGGCTGGAGCCACAGTTTTGCCAGTCTGGCCGATCTGTTCGGCATGTGGCCGCCACCCTTCATCAACCACGGGACGGCTCGCTCCCACGACACCTCCAAGGAGCCGGGCAAGCTCTTCAAGCTGCTCAAAATCCTCTGCGCTGCCCATTCCTCTGCCACCGGCAACAATAATTCCGGCTTCTGTCACGTCTGAACCGCTTTCACGCATCACCATCCCGCAAACAACAGGTAAAAGAGTCGCTTCGATGAAACCGGGTGGCTCAAGGAGAACAAGTGAAATATGAGTTTCGGAAGGGATGATTGGATGCGTTGGACGTGAAGAGGTGGTATAAATGCTTAATGGACGCCGGGGTGCAAACGAGGCGATTACGGAACCAGAATAGAGCGCTCTTGTGCAAGAAGCCTCGGAGGCGATATCTTCAATGATTGAGCATCCCGAGAGCAGTGATGCCTTAAGACGCACGGAGAGCCGGGGTGCAAGATCACGGCTGAGTACCGTATCAGCAAAAAAGAGATCACTGCACGCCTCCCTCTTCATGATATCAGTAATCAACCTCTGATAGTGTTCCGGATTGTACCTGCTGAAACGGGCGTCACTGGCCAGGTAAAGAACCCCCGTTCCTGCCATACGGCCTTCAAGCTGACGGAGGTCCGCCGGGCCAGCAAGGAGAGCTGAGACGGTTATGTCCGGTCGCAGGGTGGCAAGCTCCTGAACCCTGTTCCAGGTGTCAATGGAAGCTTGTTTAACAACACCTTCCCTCTGTTCGAGAAAAACCAAACATCTCTTCATAGCCTTATTGCCTCCTCTTTTTCCTCTCAGCTCAGAATAGAGCCTCTTCATGACCGAGCAGCCGGATCAGCTCTTTTGCGTCCGACACAAATCGACACTGTTTTTTCCTTATCAGGGGCTTCATGGCGGTAATGGCGACAAAAGGGCTCTCGCTAAGCGTGAGGGATAGATGATCAATCGGTTTTTTTCGCGCTTCAATGACCGCTTTGATCGTCGTTTTACGCGGCACATTCAACCCTTTTTCAACGCTGAAGAGTGCCGGATAGTGAAGATCGAGCAATTCAATGCCCCCCTCAATTTCACGCTCAACCTGAATGCCCTCAGTTGATGCGTTCAGTTTGATAATGGCGCTGACCGATGCAAGATCAAGCAGTTCGGCAAGCATCAGTGGAACCTGGGCGCTTTGAAAGTCGGTTGAGTGCTTACCGCAAAAAATAAGATCCGGAAGAGCCGTCGCGTAACAGGCAGAAATTGCACGGCTGAGAAGCAAGGCGGTCTGAAAGGGATCTGATGGCTCTTTTGTACCGCTTATCAGTACAGCCCTATCTCCACCCAGGGCAAGGGCTTTGCGGAGCATCTCTTTTGCTGAGGGGGGAGCTACGCAGAAGAGGGTCACAACACTCCCTTCAAAACGCTCTTTGAGACGTACCGCTTCTTCAAGAGCATACTCGTCGAAGGGATTCATCACCTCATGAACTCTTGAGAGGTCAACAGCTCCATCAAGAACGGTGATAACCGAGGCGGTATCGGGTACCTGACAGAGACAGACAGCAATATCCATAGCAGTTTCTCCTGATAGCCATTGCACTACCATGTGCAATAAAAATTTCACTTTAATCAGAAAAGCCGCTTTGAAGCGGCTTTTCTGAAAAAAACAAGTGCCCGAGAGGAGATTCGAACTCCTACACCTTTCGGCGCTACCCCCTCAAGATAGTGTGTCTACCAATTTCACCACTCGGGCTTGTCTTAACTACTGAATTCAAACCAGCAGTCAGTGAGAATAGAAGGACTCGAACCTTCGACCCTCTGCTTAAAAGGCAGATGCTCTACCGACTGAGCTATATTCTCAACCTGTAACCATGGTACTGGAGTACCGGAACTTACTTATTCTGGTATCTCTGGCGCTTCTTGTGCCGATTCTTACGGCGCATCTTTTTGCGCTTGTGTACCGCCATTTTATGACGTTTTCTCTTTTTTCCGCAGGGCATATAGTAAGTGTCTTTCCTCTTGTTTTAAAGGCAGATAATATAGAAACTTTTTTCAGAACTGCAAATAATTATTCCTACTCTTTTCATAAAATGTTGTCGCAGGAGAGACTATCGACAGGAAACACTCCGATGCACGAACGGAAGAGAGTCTCTTCTTTGCATCAAGAGGTCGAATGCTGCCCTGCGAGGATCTCTCTTGTCGTATCGCTGATCGGGGGCAATACCCTCTTCAGGCATTCATGTATTTGAAAAAGTCCTTGTTATCCTTGGTGTCAGCCATTTTCTCACGCATGAACTCCATGCACTCGATAGGGTTCTTGTCGGCAAGGTATTTTCTGAGCAACCATGTCCTTGAAAGCTCTTCCTGTGTAAAGAGCAGCTCTTCCTTACGGGTACTGGAGCGAAGAATATCAATGGATGGGAAAATACGACGCTCAGAAAGCCGACGGTCGAGCAGAAGCTCCATATTGCCTGTTCCTTTGAACTCTTCGAAAATAACATCATCCATGCGGGAACCGGTATCAATAAGCGCGGTGGCAATAATGGTCAGGCTTCCGCCTTCCTCGATATTACGGGCTGCACCAAAGAAGCGTTTCGGTTTGGTAAGGGCATTGGCATCGATACCACCTGACAGGATTTTTCCTGAATGGGGAATGATGGTATTGTGAGCCCTTGCAAGCCGTGTAATGGAATCGAGCAGCACCACCACATCACGACCAACCTCCACAAGCCGCTTCGCCTTTTCAAGCACCATATCGGCTACAAGAACGTGACGTTCGGGATCCTCATCAAAGGTGGAGCTTACCACTTCTGCCGGAACACTCCGGGCCATGTCGGTCACCTCTTCAGGGCGTTCGTCGATAAGCAGCACAATAAGGTAGACCTCTGGATGATTTTTGATAATGGCATTGGCAATCATCTGCAACAACATCGTTTTGCCGGTTTTCGGCTGCGCCACAATCAGGCCTCTCTGCCCTTTACCGATAGGGGTAAAAATATCCATGATGCGGCCACATGCTTCCGACTGCTTGGTTTCGAGCTTGAGGCGCTCTCGCGGAAAAAGGGGGGTCAGATTTTCGAAGTAGGGGCGCTCTCGTGTAATTTCAGGGTCGTTACCATCAATGGTGTTGATCTTCAGCAAGGCAAAAAAGCGTTCTCCCTCCTTTGGAGCCCTTACTTGTCCGGAGACGGTATCACCGGTACGCATGTTAAATCGCTTGATCTGGGACGGGGATACATAAATATCGTCAGGAGAGGAAAGGTAGTTGTAATTGGCTGACCGTAAAAAGCCGTAACCTTCCGGGATGACCTGCAGAACGCCGGTGTTGACCATGACGTTACCGCTTTCGGAGTCGGTATTTTTCTGTGACTGCGCCTCAATAATCTTGAAAATCAGCTCCTCCTTTCGCAAACCGGCAGCCATCACTCCAAGCTCTTTGGCTAAAACATGCAGTTCAGAAACCTTCTTTTTCTGGAGCATATTGATGTCCAGACCTTTACAAACCGAATTGTTCGACATTTTGATTGTATTCAACGCTTGTTATTTAAAAAGGCAATAAAATAGTGAACCCATCTCACCCCACCGGTGAGTATCCCTGCACCATAACCAGTAATGCGTACAATACATTATCGGAAGATTACCTCTTAACGCTTCATCATGTACCATGAAAGCAGGAAAAAGAAGATGACCAGGGAAGACTATCTATAATTGAAAACGGGATAAGCACGGTAAGGAATTATGGAACGGGATGTTCCTTTCAACACACGAAGAATTTCAGTGGCTCGTGTAGAATATAAAAAAATTTCGACAAAAAAGCGTTCTTCACACCAGCGTATTATCATCTTCCCGTAGCGATAATCTCACCTGCAAGATAGAACGAGCCTGTCACAAGAATCAAATCATCAGCACCTGCCCTTGACAACAGATAAGCAAGCCCTTCTCTGCCGGTAGCGCATACAGTTGCCGCTGAGCCCTCTTCCTGACATATTGAGCTGAGTACTTCGGCTGAAACTGAGCGCTCCGAGGGAATATTGACAAGAACAAAAGAGCATTCAAGACGATGCAGTTCCCGGATAACCGCCCTGGCATCCTTGTCTGAAGCCAGACCAAGCACAACAGAGATCCGGCGGTATTTTTTCCGGAAAGAAAGAAGAGTGTTGACGGTTTCTCGCATACCATCAGGATTATGCGATACGTCAAGAAGTATGGCGGGATTCATACCAATCTGTTCCAGCCTTGCGCGGTACCCGGTCTGCAATAACCGTTCAAGCCCCGAAGAGATCTGTTCGGCAGCAATGCCGGTGTCTTCCGCCACCATAACGGCAAGGGAGACGTTGGCGGCATGAAACGATCCGGTAAGGGGTACCTTCAAGCCTCGATACTTTCGGGACGCTGTCGTAACCTCAAGCTCAAGCACTCCCGGTTGAGCAGAAATAATGGTACTGAGTGCATCTTTTCCATAAACAAAAAGTGGTGCATCACACAATTCCGCCATCGTTTGTATCGGAAGAAGGGCTTCCTGCCGGGATACAGCAGTAAATACCCTGCTCCCTTTTTTGATAATAGCCGCTTTTTCAGCAGCAATAAGGGGTAGCGTCCCGCCAAGCCAGTCCGTGTGATCAAGAGCGATTGTTGTAATCACCACATAATCAGAGTGCACAACATTGGTTGCATCAAGCCTTCCGCCCATGCCGGTCTCAAGGATGGTAACATCAACGCCTTCATCGGCAAACCAGGCAAAGGCGATGGCTGTTGTTGCCTCAAAAAAGGTGGAGTGATTTTCTACAACCGCATCACGGAAACGAGTACAGTAGTGGGCAACTCTCTCCTGTGGAATACGGGAGCCATTGATACGAATCCTCTCGGTAAAATCGACCAGATGCGGAGAGGTATAGAGTGCACACTTTTTACCTGCAGCCTGAAAGATCGAGGCAAGTGCCGCAGCAACACTCCCTTTGCCATTGGTTCCGGCGATATGGACAAGCAATCCCAACCGCTTCTGCGGTGAGCCATGAAGATCAAGCAACGTGCGAACACGTTCAAGGCCTGGTTTTATTCCGAAGCGATGCAGTGGGTAAAGAAAATCGAGAGCTTCCTGGTAGGTCACCGTTATCTGCTAACTGTTATGAATTGAGACGAGAGCTGCTTTGATCACCTCTTCGACTGTCAATCCGGGGTTTTGTTCGAGAATAGCTACAACAGCTTTTTGAACAATGATTCTGGAAAATCCAAGAGTTACAAGAGCATTGACGGCATCATCGCGCAAGAGGGTTGACGAAAGCCGGGCCGGAGAAGCAAGAGCAGAAACAGGAGAAAGTTTCAGAACTTTATCGCGTAACTCAAGAATAATCCTTGCAGCCGTCTTTTTTCCAACACCGGTGATACCGTAGAGGCGTTCGGGAGTATTGGTCAGAATAGCGTCGTGAATATCCTGAACTGATAATCCGGAAAGAAGGGCGAGGGCAAGTTTGGGTCCCACACCCGTAGTGAGCAGAAGCAACCGGAACAATTGACGCTCCTCTTCTCCCGAAAAGCCGTAAAGTTGCAGAAGATCTTCCCTGACAACAAGATGTGAAAAAAGGAACACCTCACTACCCTGTTCGGGTAATTGACGATGTGTGGCTGCTGAAATCAGAAACTGGTAAGCAATACCGGAAACCTCTACAACCACCTCTTCTGGCAATACCGAAGTAAGCTTGCCGCGAAAATATGCAAACATGAAAGAGGGTATGGAAACCCGGCCTGAAAAACAACTGCAGAAAATGCTCTGCGGCTTTTTGAGGCCGGATGTCAGACAATGAAGATCTCTATTGGTCGCGCCAAAAAAAGCTCTCTCGCTTTAGTCAGCTTTCACATAACTGTTCATCAGACGTGTCAGTTGTGACTTTTTGCGGGATGCTTTATTGGCATGAATGTAATTCTTTACCCCGAGACGATCAAGCTTCTGAACCGCTGAACGGTAGGCAACTTCGACGACCGCCTTTTCCGCACTGGTATCAATCAGTTTCTGCATGGTTTTAACAAGAACTTTCAGCTCTTTTTTCCTTGATCTGTTCCTGGCATTTCTTCTTTCTGACTGCCGCAATCTTTTTTCAGCCGATTTGTGTAAAGGCATATAAGGTGCTGTTAGTAATATATTGTTGAATAACAAAAGGCATATAATATAGAAGAAACCTGCAAACATTCAAAAGTATTTTCTCCCCCTCTCCTCTCTCAGCTCTCTATGCGGCAGATCTCTCCACCCGTTAACCCTCTGCTGCACTCCCCTGTATCCATCACCCCACCTGCACGACCCTCTTCATCTGCACTTCTCAATGACAAGACTCCCTCCCTCCCATCCTGCATGTTCATACCTCTTTTTTTCTGTATATTGGGCAAAATTTTAACCACCGTTACCAATCTTGTTATGAGTCTGATGATCAGCGTTTCCGGTATAAGGGGTATTGTCGGCGAAAGCCTGACCCCAAAAAATCTCACAGCATTTGCGATGGCTTTTGCCTCCCTTGTCTTTCGTCAGAAAGAGAGATGTGGCAAAAACCATTCTGGAAAAAAGCCAACGATTGTCATTGGCCGCGATACCCGTCCGACAGGCAAGGCAATCGGGGATCTGGTCAGCAGTACGCTGCTGCTTTGCGGATGCGATGTTGTTGATCTCGGCATTGCAACAACACCAACCGTTGAACTTGCTGTTACAGGGGAGGGTGCCGACGGAGGACTGATCATTACCGCTTCACACAACCCTGTTGCCTGGAATGCACTGAAAATGCTCAACCACAAGGGCGAATTCCTCGGCGCCGAAGAGGTTGATGAGCTGCTTGCCATTGCTGAAAAGGAGTTGTTTGTCCATGCACACTGGGACAGGATCGGCACACTCTCCCAAAATGAGCAGTATGACGAACTGCATATCAAAAAAGTGCTCGATCTCCCCTGTATTGATACCACAACCATTGAAAAAGAGCAGTTCCGGGTACTTGTTGACTGCGTTGAAGGGGCTGGAGCCTCAATTATTCCCCGGCTTTGCACTGAACTGGGTATCAAGAACATTGTTGAGGTTGCCTGTGGCGGCAGCGGACTTTTTCCGCGCAATCCCGAGCCCATCGAGGAAAATCTTTCCACCACCATCGCCGCACTCAAGGAGAGTGGCTGCGATTTTGCCCTGATTGTTGATCCTGACGTAGACCGGCTTGCCCTGCTCTGCGAAGATGGCTCGCTTTTCGGAGAGGAGTACACGCTGGTTGCCTGCGCTGATTTTTACCTGAAGCACAAAATCGGAGCGGTGGTAAACAATCTTTCGAGCAGTCGGGCACTGCGCGATATTGCAGCAAAACATGGTGTGGCGTGCTACAGCGCAAAAATTGGAGAGGCCAACGTCAGCGAGATGATGAAAGAGGTGGGTGCTGTTATTGGCGGTGAAGGAAACGGGGGGGTCATCCTTCCGGAACTGCATTACGGCAGGGACGCTCTGGTCGGTATCGCACTTATCGTACAAGCCTTTACTCTCTGGCGCAGTGAGAACGGGGGTGGTTCGCTGTCCGAGTTCCGGCGTACCTTTCCCGACTATTTTATGTCGAAACAGAAAATTGTGCTCGGTTCTACCAGCCGTGCTGCGCTTGAAAAACTCTTCACCGATATTGCCAGCCACTACCACAGCGCAGCAGCAAACCGGCTTGACGGACTTAAACTTGATTTTGCTGACAGTTGGGTTCATCTGCGCCCTTCCAATACGGAACCCATCATACGCATCTATGCTGAGGCGCCCTCAAAAACAGGAGCTGATGAGCTGGCAAGCGAACTGAAGCATGAAATTGAACAAAGAGTCGCGGGTATTGAGAGTCATGAGTAACAGCCCCGGGAGAAGAGCAAGTTTCCGGCCTCAGCAGGATGAGACCCTGCAGAAAGGGAAAAAACGATCGGTTGACTTCTACATTGTTTCTCGCCTTTTAGGGTATATCAAACCCTACAGGACTCTTGTTGCCTGGGCTATCGCCATCACCATCGCTGGCTCTTTTCTCGGCCCGCTGCGCCCGTATCTGACAAAGATCGCCATTGACGACTATATCGCCCATGGCAATCTCAAGGGACTTACCGTTATCAGTATTTTTCTTGCAGGCGCCATTCTTCTTGATGGCATCAAGCAGTTTATCACGACCTGGATGACCCAGATTATCGGTCAAAAGGCTGTTTTGGACATCCGAATGGATATTTTCAGACACCTGCAGAAGCTTCCGGCACGGTTTTATGACCGAAACCCGATAGGCCGGCTGATCACCCGTACAACCGGTGATGTGGAATCACTGAACGAAATGCTCTCCAGCGGCATCATCACCATTCTTGGTGACCTTCTGCAGCTCTTTTTCATCGTGGTACTGATGGCGTGGATCGACTGGCAGTTGACCCTTATCGTTCTCAGTATTCTTCCCCTGATGATCTGGGCGACCATCGCTTTCAAAAACAGGGTAAGAATTGCCTTTCAGGATGTGCTTACCCATCAGGCCCGTCTGAACACCTTTTTTCAGGAACATCTCACCGGCATGAGCATCGTCCAGCTTTTTAACCGTGAAGAGCGCGAAGGGCGAAAATATGCCTCGATCAATGCCGATCACCGGGATGCCAACATCCGGACAGTCCTCTATTTTTCAATCTATTATCCACTGATTGAGACACTCAGCTCTGCCGCTGCCGGCCTCGTCATCTGGTACAGCGGAGTCCGCCTGCTCAAGGCTGATCTCTCCATCGGAGTGGTTATCTCATTTGTCCAGTATATCTGGCTTTTTTTCCGTCCCTTGCAGCATCTTTCTGACCGATTCAACGTTATTCAGACCGCTATTGCCAGCTCAGACCGCATCATCCGTCTCCTTGATGAAAAGGAAGGAATAGAAGAGCCTGCAGGAAAGAGGGAGATTGAGTGCTTCAAAGAGAGCATCGCGTTCAAGAACGTCTGGTTCGCCTATGAGAGCGAAAACTGGATACTGAAAGATATCTCCTTTACTATCCGGCATGGAGAAAAAATTGCCATTGTCGGCGCAACAGGAAGCGGCAAAACCACGCTGATCAATATTCTCTCCCGCCTCTACCCCTTTGCAAAAGGGTCGGTGAGCATTGACAGTATAGAGCTGTCCGATATAGCTGAACACTCGGTAAGAAAACTGATTGGTGTGGTCATGCAGGATGTCTTTCTCTTTTCTGGCACCATACGCGAAAACCTCGCCTTTGGCAAACCTGATGTCACAGATGAGGAGATGAGGGAAGCGGCGCGAATTGTCGGTGCTGACCGCTTTATTGACCAGCTCCCCGGAGGTTACCAGTACAGGGTACTTGAAAACGGCACTGGCCTCTCCTCTGGGCAGAAACAGTTGATCGCCTTTGTCCGTGCACTCCTCTACAATCCGGAAATCCTTGTGCTCGATGAGGCCACCAGTTCAGTTGACACAGAAACTGAATCCCTTATTGACGCAGCAACTGCCCGCCTGATGAGTGAACGCACCTCTATTATTATTGCTCACCGGCTTTCCACCGTCCAGAAAGCGGACAGGATTATTGTCTTGCACAAAGGGGTGATCAGAGAGAGCGGCAATCACCAGGAGCTGCTCGCAAAAAGAGGGCTCTACTACAAGCTCTACCTGCTCCAGCACCCCGAACAAACGCTCCACATCGGGGAGAATGGCGCTCCTGCCTGAATGTGGACTCAACGCTACAGACTGCTGTCGCGGAGCACACTGACCGGTTCAAGTTTGGCTGCTCTGGCTGAGGGCAGAATAGCCGCAAGCGTACTGATCAGAACCGTTATGCCGATGATGAGCAGAAAATAGAGGGGATTATAGGACATGCTGAAACCGGTTTTGGTCAGCGGGCCTTGTGAACTTTCGACAGGCAAACTGGCAAAGAGATCGATCGCACCAAGTGCAAGAACCCCACCAACAAGAGCGCCCGCCAATCCAACCATAAACCCTTCAAGAACAAACATGGCAACCAACTGACGTGCAGAAAATCCAAAGGACTTCATGATAGCTATGTCGCGGCTCTTTTCAAAAACGGTGGTCACGAGAATATTCGCCACACCGAACCCGGAGACAACGCCGACAAAAGCCACCAGAGAGAAAACGATGTACCCGATGCGGGCGAAAAGGGAGAGAATACTGGCGTTTTCCTCCTGCCAGGTGAGGCAACGGTAGCCGGTAATCCGTTCGAGTTCGCTGGCAAGTGCAGCATTGACAAAGGGATCGGCCACTTTCAGCGCTATGCCTGTTACCTTGTTTGCTGGCAACCCTTCAATGATCTGGGCTAGTTTGAGTGAAACAAAAACACTGTTATCGACCGCATTGACGCCGGAAAAAAAGATCCCGGCAACCTTGCACTGCCGACTCTTTCCGGATGAGGGGATGATCACTACCAGGTCATTCATTTTAAGGTTCATATCCCTTGCAACCGTTCGTCCCACAAGGAGCGCATTGGGGGTTTTTTCAAACAGGGCGATGTTACCCTGTGTCAATTTTTTGCCGATACCGCTGATCGCATCCTCTCTCTCAATCAGAACACCCTTGAGCACCAGCGGCTGGTTCCGGCTTCCTTTGACAGCCATAACCTGCGAAAGAACATAGGGGGATGCGGCAAGAATCTTTTTTTCATAGGTCGGAGAACTAAACACCGTAAGAATCTGACGATAATTACGCACCTCTTCCGGATCAAGCTTTTTGATGTTGTTGTCAACAAAGGCAACCGAGAGGGAGCGCTCCTCTTCAAAAAGATTAACTGGCATGGGACGCATGGATTCGCCCTTCAGCGTAATGTGAGGCGCAACGTTCACAATGGTCTCAACAAAAGAGTCGAGCAGACCGCGGGTAAGGGAGTTGGTGGTAATCAGCACCATCGTACTGACCGCCACACCAAGAATAGTGGTCAGCGTCTGCCGACGTCGCCCGAGCAGATGACGCACGGCTATGGAGAACAAGGTTTTCAGCATAACAATCTTGCCTTTTATTGGCCCTGCTTTTTCCAATTCTCAATCCTTAAACCAGAAATCCTTCCGAAATGGCTCTCGTTATTGGTAACCAGAGTCATATCATTCTCAATCGCAATGCCAGCAATCAACAAATCAATATCATCAATTATTTTACCAGTCTGTCTCAATAAAGAATACAATTCCGCAGAAATCTTTGCTGATTTATCAGTCATTGGAAGAACAATATTTTCAACAACAAAATCCTCAAATACGGTCAATTGCTTTAGTGCACTTTTTGCCAATAGCCCTCCAACAATTTCGTAATACGTTATTAAACTTATTTCGATCAAATCATATTGCTGCAAATATTTTTCAAAATTACCAACAACAACTTGATCACCTTTAAAATAATATGACAAAATATCCGTATCAACAAGAACTCTATTCATCAATCCTCCTCCTGTTTCTCTGACGATTGCTTATCAAGTTATTTGTTAATTCATCGAATACTGTATCATCAATATCTCGCCACGATCCTGCAAATGAAAGAGCTTTAGATTTTGTTACAATACCTTCTTCAAGCTTTGAAACAAACTCGTCCAACTCTTTTAGTTTATCAACAGGGATCCGGTGTACTTTTCTTAATATTTGCATTCTTCTCTGCGTATCAGTAATCATGGTACAATAATTTTTATGAAGTTTTTAATTCTTTATCAAATCAAATATTGAACCTATCGCTTTTTGCAAGACATTTTCAGCTCTTATTCGTTTTATTTTTTCAAACCCACAGGTAGATCAAACCATTCTGCTTCAATATCAAAATTATGCTGTAAACCAAGCCGGGATTTTGGAGAATTTCCAAAATAGGATCCAAGTATCAAGGCAGTATCAGCAGTTATCCTTCGCTTCCAGTTTATATTTTATGAAATCCTTCTTCTGTGGCATTTCCAGAACCTTTTACATGCGATATGCAAAAACCAAAAGCACCACAATCAATACTTCACACAACTGTATATTATTCAGTTTATGCATTTCTCTCATTCATTAATGGCAATTCCCTACTTCAACTTCATGACCCTGATTGTACTGTCATATAAATGTAATGCTCAAGTGATCATGAATATGGATACTATAAAAATCCTTTAAAATATCCAGAAAACTTTCCCAACCTACCTGATAGAGGGATTTTGAGATTTGCAATATTCGGCATATTTTTCAACCTCAAATTTTTCAAATTTCAATAGGAATCCGCTTCACAACACCACCTTATCATATTTTTTCAGAATCATTTGAACTCAAATAAAATAATACTGTCACTGATTTATAGTACTAACACCAAAAGTAGCGAGTAAATCTGTATTTTTCAAACAATATTTGACAACGAAATTATAGTATGCCCATTTTACCAGCTTTATTTCTTTTCTCTATACTGTTCAAAAAAAGTCATGTCCGGTTCATAAACCGTCCTTGGTGTAACACCAAGCCCTACTTTTTCCTTAAAGCTTCGAGCACTGGTCCAAACCATTTAACAAACTCTGTCTTACCTATTCTTTTTTTAGTCATATTATTTTATTTTTTATACGGCTCTCCGCATAATTTAGTGGAATGATGGGATAAAATTGTAGACTGCAGTATTTCAATCCTAACCACCAAGATGCAAAAACTAACCGAGCATTACCAGCAATTACTGGGATTTCCTGCCATCTGGGAGGTCGATGATGTCAACCTTTCCGTTTCTGGTCTGAAGATAGAAGTTCACCTCCGTTTTGTAGGCGATGAAGTAATATGCCCTCAATGTGGGGTGCGCGGGAAAGCCTATGACAAGGCCCCTGAACAACGTTGGCGGCATCTTGATACCATGCAGTTTGAAACCATCATCATAGCACGCATTCCCCGTTGTCAGTGCGAAACGTGTGGTGTGAAGACCATAGCAGTCCCTTGGGCGGCCCCCCATTCCCGTTTTACCCTCATGTTTGAAGGTTTTGCCGTTGCTCTGCTCCAGCACTGTTCCAGTGTACAAGCGGCCTCAAATATACTCAAGCTTGATTGGCATGCTGTGGATCAGATTATGAAACGTGCTGTAGAGCGAGGACTTCTACGCCGTGAGCCCGATGATGTAGTGCATGTAGGTATGGACGAAAAAAGCTTCAGGTCGGGCCAGAAATACATCACCATACTCAATGATCTTGATAAAAGCCGAGTACTTGATGTCATTGAGGATCGGACACTGACAGCAACGAAAAAGCTGTTAGGAACCCTTTCAAAACAACAACGAAAGGCAGTTAAGTCGGTATCGCTGGATATGTGGCAAGCCTTTGCAACAGCTACACATAAGCTCCTTCCTGCGGCTGATATTGTTCACGACCGGTTTCACATCAGCAAATATCTTAATGACGCAGTTAACAAGGTTCGGCATCAGGAATCACAGGAACTGAAGAAAGATGGGGATACAAGGTTGGTTGGCTCGAAATACACCTGGCTTCGAAATCCCGAAAAGATGACCAAGAGCCAAAAAACACGGTTTAACGAGTTGATAGCATGCGAATTTAAGACCGGTGTGGCTTGGGTGTTGAAGAATATCTTTCGTGATTTCTGGAACTGCTCATCAGGACTGAGGGGCGAGATATTTTTCGCGTACTGGTGTGAGTTAGTCGACAAGACAAAACTGAAGCCACTGATAAAAGTGAAAGATATGATGGAACGTCATAAAGGGAACATTCTCAATTACTGTGCGCTGTAGCCAAGCATTATAAGAGATGAGGGAAGTCCCCTCGCATTCGGCTTGCAGGAGCAGGGTGCAAACCACCGTAAGCGGCATTAGTCAAAAGCCCTTGTCGTGAGCGTTACGGAAAAGGCATCGTAAAGATGTCAGGTGTGAGCCAAGGAAGACGAGTACAAACAAACTGCCGTGAACGTGTCGAAAAGATTAAGATGACATCAAAACTGAAGGGAGTAGTTAATTCAGGAAAAGTTTGGCGGAAACCTGTTTACTGGCCAAGCGGTGTCCGGCATAAAGGCAGCGTGATCCTGGTTCGGGCTCTTGTATTGAACTACAGGAACCTTCGTTGGCGATGCAAAGGGAAAGGCGCAAGTGTAAAAAGCGAGGCCGATAATACCAATGCGCCATCAAGGGACGGAGCGACTCGTACGAGCAATGAAAGCCTTGTAATGAGGCTGGAGCAAAGGGGTCGCGTCATCTGGTCATACAGTCATGTCAACTGTGCAAACAGAAGGAGCTTTTCGGTATGACAAAGCCATATGAAATTTCCAAAGAACTTGTCTTGAAAGCGTATCAACAAGTGAAATCTAATGGAGGTGCAGCCGGTGTAGACCGAGAATCGTTACAGGCATTTGAAACAAAACTGAAAGACAACCTGTACAAGGTATGGAACAGGCTCAGTTCCGGCAGTTATTTTCCGCCGCCGGTAAGGGGTGTGGGCATTCCGAAGAAATCTGGAGGAGTGCGTATGCTTGGTGTTCCAACCGTGGCGGACAGGGTAGCTCAAAGCGTTGTAAAAATGGTGCTTGAGCCCATATTGGAACCAGTTTTTCATGAAGATTCGTATGGTTATCGTCCGGGGCGTTCAGCTCATGACGCTATAGCTGTAGTGAGGAAGAGAAATTGGGAATATGATTGGGTTGTAGAATTCGACATCAAGGGGCTGTTTGATAACATCGATCATGAGTTGTTAATGCGCGCTCTTCGGAAACATTGCCAAACTCCTTGGGTTTTTCTTTACGTAGAGCGGTGGCTAAAGGCACCGATGGAGACCCCGGAAGGTGAGCTGATAGAACGGACAAAAGGAACGCCCCAAGGGGGAGTGGTGAGTCCACTGTTGGCGAACCTGTTTCTGCACTATGCGTTTGACCGGTGGGTGAGCGAAAATCTACCCGGTGTGCCGTTTTGTCGGTACTCCGATGATGGCGTTCTTCACTGTAAAAGCAAGATACAGGCAGAGCTGGTAAAGCGAAAGATTGGTGAGCGTTTTCGTGAGTGCGGATTAGAGTTACACCCTGATAAGACGCAAATAGTGTATTGCAGGGATAGCAATCGCAAGGACGAGCATCCAGTAAATCAGTTTACATTTCTTGGTTTTACCTTCTGTTCACGGGAAGCCAAGAAGAAAGATGGAACTTACTTTATTGGGTTTCTGCCGGGAGTAAGCCGGGATGCACTGCGACACATGCGGCAGACGATCAGAAGGTGGAAGCTACAGCTCAAAAACAGCTTGGAACTTGCGGATTTATCAGCACAGTTCAACCCGATACTGAGGGGATGGAAGAACTACTACACGCGATTTTACGGTTCAGCAATGGCTCCGGTTTGGCAACACATGAACTATTACTTGGCACACTGGATGATGAGAAAGTACAAGCAATTGAGTGGGCACAAAACCAGAGCAAGCAGAAAACTGCGACTTCTGGCGGAAGAGAATCCAAACTTATTTGCGCATTGGAAAGCGGGGTATACCTCGATGGCTAGATGATGGGAGCCGGATGAGCGGGGACGTTCCTGTCCGGATCTGCGAGGGGCTGGAGGTGAAATTCCTCCGGTCTACTCACCTCAAACATCAAGTCAGCAACGCTATATCGGAAGGAATAAACAGCAAAATCCAGTTAATAAAAGCAACTGCTCGAGGGTTTCGAGGCTTCGAAAGCTATCGAACAAGGATCCTCTTTTACTGTGGGAAACTGGATATGAAAATCTGAGGGTGCCGTAAAATGAAATTTCTTTTCCATTAAAATGCGCGAAGAGCCTTTTATACAATACTTTGCATTTCGTGTCTTGCAGGTAATGCTGTCTGACTTACTGATAAGCTGGATGAGATAGTTTGGCGCTAAAATAATAGTACGTAGCAAATCAAGCTTAACAAATTTGGTATTGTAGGTCAGTAATCAGAATAAGCAATAAATGCCTTTTTACATCAATTTTTTCAGGTTTTGAGACTTTGACCTCAACAAGGAAAATACTTGACGCCATCAAAAATAGCCCGCCTTGTGCCAGATCGCATCACGGCAGCAAGTACCCCTAACTGAAAACACAGCCCGGCAACGCCCGCAAACACGCTGCAGCCCCTTCGAGCGCAACAATAAAGGGTGGCTGAACCTCTTCTGTTATTGCGTACTCATGTTTATGGTATATATTACTGGATTAAATTTTAAAACCGCAACTATCACCAATCCTGCAAGAGGGGCATCCGGGACGGCATGAGCGAAACAGCAAACAGCAGAACAACCGAGCGCAAGCAGGATCACATCGAGATCTGCCTGCATGGCGACGTTGTCTTTAACGGAAAAACGACGGGGTTTGAGCGCTTTGCCTTTGAGCATGCTGCGTTGCCGGAGATCTCGTTTTCCGATATTGATCTTTCGACCTCTTTTCTTGGAAAGAGCATCGGCGCACCGCTGATGATCTCGTCAATGACGGGTGGGTACAGCGAAGCGGCAACACTCAACCAGCGCCTTGCTGAGGCGGCTGAACGGTTTGGGATTCCGCTTGGGGTGGGCAGTATGCGGCAGGCGCTGGAAAACCGTTCGTACCGGGAGAGCTTTGCTGTTGTACGGAAATATGCGCCGACTGTACAGATTTTTGCGAACATCGGAGCGCCAGAGGTTGCGAAGGGGCTGACGGAAAGCGAGATCAATACCATGCTGGAGCTGCTGAGGGCTGATGGGCTGATTGTCCATCTGAATGCCGCACAGGAGCTTTTTCAACCTGAAGGGAATACCGATTTCCGCCATGTGCTTGAACAGCTTGCTCTACTCTCTGCCAAAATTCCGGTGCCGGTTCTTGTGAAAGAGGTTGGATGCGGCATTTCGGCATCTGCTGCGCGGCAGCTCATTGCGGCTGGAGTAAAGGCGATTGATGTTGCCGGCGCAGGAGGCATCAGTTGGCAGAAGGTTGAGGAGATTCGCTATACCCGGCAGTTTGGCCAGGAGAGGCGCTTCAGCCTGCAGGCTCTGGATGAGCTGCTGAACTGGGGAATTCCTACGGCACAATGCCTGATTGATATTGGCGCTCTGAAAAAAGAGTCGCCCGGTTTGAACGGAATTGAAATCGTTGCTTCAGGAGGTGTCGGGAGTGGTATGGATGTCGCCAAATCCCTCGCCCTTGGAGCACAACTGGCCGCTTCGGCAAGAGCTCTTCTCAAAGCTCTTCATGACGGTGTTCTTGAAGAGACCATTACATCCTGGCTGAACGATCTCAGGGCAGTCATGTTCCTGACCGGAACCGCAACCATAGCGGAGCTTCGGCATAAAACCCTTATCACTAAACCATGAGCGATTTTACCATGCATGAAGCCCTGACACAGGAACTTGTCGAGAACAAGTACCGTCTTTACCTGTCGAGAATCAATAGTGCTCTCGGAAACTGTTTCGTCAGGGAGAGCCCGATCACCCTGTACGCTCCGGCCAGATATATTCTTGAAGGAAAAGGAAAGAGAATCCGTCCGTTTCTTACACTGCTTGCTTCGGAGGCCGTATGCGGCTCTTCGGAACATGCGCTCAATGTTGCACTTGCGGTTGAAATCCTCCATAATTTCACCCTGATTCATGACGACATCATGGATCAGGCGGAGCTCCGCCACGGCAGACCGACCGTGCACCGGCGGTGGAACACCAATGCCGCTATCCTCACGGGTGATATGATGATTGCCTACGCCTATGAACTCGCCCTTGAGGCACAAAGTGAACGGCATGGAGAGCTGGTGCATATTCTCAATGATGCCAATATCACTATTTGTGAAGGCCAAGCCCTTGATATAGAGCTTGAAGAGAAAAATGATGCCACAATTGCCGACTATCTCGACATGATCGCAAAGAAAACCGGACGGCTTATTTCAGCCGCTCTTGAAGCTGGTGGCGTTGCGGGCGATGCGACGGATGAGCAGTTGCGGAGTCTGGTGCTTTTCGGTGAAAAAATTGGCCAGGCGTTCCAGATACAGGATGATTATCTTGACATCATGGCCGAAGATGGAAAGTCCGGGAAGATGGCTGGCGGTGATATCATCAATGGTAAAAAAACCTATCTCTTGCTGCGCTCTCTTGAATTGACGTCAGGCAAAGAGCGTGATCTGCTGAACTTCATCATCAGCAATAAAGGCATTGAGGCCCAGAGAGTTCCTGAGGTTAGGGCTATCTATCAACAGTGCGGCGTCCTGGAAGAGACGGCATCACTGATTAACCGTACGACCGAAGAGGCGCTCTCGGCAATTGACGGGCTCCCCTATGCGGAAGGACGAGAGTATCTTAAAGGATTTGCGAATATTCTGATGAAGAGGGACTTCTAACCATTCTGTGCACTATGTCACTCCCCGCTGCAATGGAAGAGCGGATTCTGCTGCTTGCCCTGACGCTTATTCCGGGTATAGGCCCTGCAAGAATCAAGGCGATCACAACATTCCTGCATAATCGACTGGCTGATGTACTCCACTGCGACGTGGGAGAGCTTATACAGGTGTCGGGCATCGGGGAATCTCTGGCCCGGCAGATGCACCATTTTCTTCACCATGCGGAGACAAGGGAGAAGGCCCTGGCAAGTGCGGAACAACAGATTGCTGAACTGCCGCGCCACCACGCTGAGCTGATTACCATTCTTGACCCCAACTACCCTGCACTGTTAAAAGAGATCTATGATCCGCCTCCCTGCCTCTTTGTGCGGGGAAAGCTGCCTGATACAAACCAGCCGGGCCTTGCTGTTGTCGGTACGAGATATGCCTCGCAATATGGCAAACAGGTTACGGCTCTGCTCTGCCGTGATCTGGCCAATTGTGGTGTCGTTGTTTTCAGCGGACTGGCTTATGGTATCGATATGGTTGCACATACAGCGACCGTGGAAAATGGGGGAAGAACGGTGGCTGTGCTTGCAAGCGGCGTGGAGAGCATCTATACCGATCCAAAAGGAAAACTCTGGCCGAAAATTGTTGAGAACGGCGCTCTCATTTCGGAGGAGTGGTTTGGTTCAGAACTCACACCGGGAAAATTCCCGAAACGCAATCGAATTATATCGGGCATAACCTCCGGCACCATTGTGGTGGAGTCGGATCTGAAGGGGGGCTCACTCATCACGGCATCTTCGGCTCTTGAGCAGAACCGGGAGGTCTTTGCTGTGCCAGGAAGCATCTTCTCCCGAACGTCACGGGGAACAAACCGGCTTATCCAGCAGGGTTCAGCCAAAGCGGTCATGAGCGTTGATGATATCCTGACTGAACTTGGGCCGCAATTCGCAGAAAAGTGTTCCAGACCAGCCTTGCAGGATAACTCTCAGCAAGGCACATTGACCCCGATCGAACAGGCCATCATGCAATGCATGGAGAGGGAACCAATCCACATCGATACCCTTGCCGTCGCATCAGGTATTGATGTCTCCTCGCTTCTGGTGCACCTGTTTGAACTTGAATTGAAAGCGGCGGTTGTGCAACAGGCGGGACAGTTTTTCCAAAAAAAGTTTTTATAAGAATCGCATTCCCCCACTCAAGCTTCGCGGAGATACTTTTCATACGTATCAAGATGAATAAAAGAGTACTCCCTTGCTTTTTCAGTGATATAGAAAATCCTGTACCCGGCCTTATACAATTTATCAAGGGTATCTCTTGTTTTCTGCAACGGCACTGATGAAAATCGATGATGAAACTCTACCAAAAGTTGATAAACCGAAAGTTGAGCTGCAAGAAAATCATCAATAACTTCATATTCGGCAGCCTCAATATCCATTTTAAGAATATCAATATGAGAAACACCAAGCTCCGCCATCAATGTTGAAAGTCTTTTGACCGTTACATCTATACCGTCCCCTTCATCTTTAGCTCCTTCATTCATGACTGTAAGCATCGTTGATGAAGGCTTGCCTTTCGGCATACGAGGAAAAAGTTTCATTCTACCGTCCCTTCCGCCAATCGCATAGGGATAAAAATGAAATTGCGGAGAAAGATCCTGAGATTTGATCCACTCAATCCATCGCGGTGTCGGATCAAAAGCATGAACATTGCAGTTATAGGCGACAATCAAACCTTTATCAAACCCGATATCATCGCCTACTCCAAGTGAAAAAACCTCACTATTCCGGTCAATACCCACAGGACAAATGCGCCAGTCATGAATATTACAGCACTCGCATTGAAGCTCAACCCGAGCAGTTACTTCGTGGCCGAAAAGCTGTCGAACGCGTGTTTTGATTTTACTGTAAAAACCCATTATTATTTTTATTTATTGAACGACGGGGAGAGGTTCTATAACTCATCTTGATAATACACATAAATGCTTTCAAAAGAAACGAAGCGTTACAACGCAACTGAAGAGATCATGTACAGGCATTTTGGCCCGGAGAGGAACTGTCAACAGTTTGGCCTGCGTTTTTTTAAACCAAAATAATTGAATAAGATAGATTGATTTCTTTTAATGCAATGGCTCGTTGGGGCCTAATGGTTTTTCAGCTTTTTGTAGTTTTTTACCATGGAATTCTTACCTTTGGAGGTCTGATTGTGACCATTTGCGCATTCAAAAGATCTTGACACTGTTAATCCGCTAACTTTTAAACTTTAAAATTGATGATTCATTCAGGGAAATTTATGAAAATGTCTCGCCGTATCGTTATGGCGGTTGGCTTGAGTATGGTGCTTGTTGCCCCTCAATCCTTTGCCGCACAGGAGACAGGAAAAGTCAGTGTGGTCGATTCAGGAAAAATCCTGCAGCAACTGCCGGAAACAAAACAGGCTGATCTTACCTTGCAGACAACAGCCGCTCCGTTACAGAAAGAGCTCGATCGCCTGACCCAGGAGTATCAGAAATTAGTGGCCGCATATAGCCAACAGGCAGGCTCTCTGTCAAAAGCTGCAAGAGAGCTGAAGGAAAAAGAGATTGGGGCAAAAGCGATGGCTATCGACAAATATCGGCAGGAGAAGTTCGGACGTGGAGGTCTCGTTGAAAAGAAACAGCAGGAACTGCTTATTCCGATTCGCCAGAAAGTATTGGCTGCTGTTGAGGCTATAGCACAAAAAGAGGGATTTTCGCTGGTGCTTGAAAAAAATATTGCCATCTATGTGGCACCTGAAAATGATCTCACCTTCAAGGTGATGAACCAGTTGAATATCAAGTAATGATCTCCTGATTTGAAAAGAGTTATCGTTCTTTTTCTGCATGTTGTTCTGATTATGCTATCGGGATGCGGCAATCCGGTCAAGGAGCGCCGCTCTCCCGAAACAGGCTTCATTGGTCTTGACCATCCCGTTCAGGAGAGCTGGAAGGTCAGGATTGCTCTTACAGAAAACGGAGTCAGGCGTGGAGTCATTGAAGCGGGACACGGCGCGGAATACCGAAAAAACAAGAGTAGTGAACATCACCTTGACCAGGGGGTCAGGGTTGACCTCTTTGACATCAATGGCCATACAACGACGACCATCAGTGCCGGAAAGGCAGTCGTTCATGACAATCAGGATATTGAGGCCGAAGGGAATGTTATCATCACCTCGGAAGGCTCGACAGTGATAAAGACCGAGTACGTCAAACGAACCGCAAAAGATAAAATGATTCGTTCGGAGAGGTTTGTTACCATTACCAGACCTGGGGAAACTATTCGGGGAGAGGGCTTTGAGACCGATCAAGCCTTGAGAAGGTATCGGATTTTCCGGGGAAGCGGAGAGTCATTTATAAAACAATAATGAAGTTAGTCTGTTCATGAAATTACACATCCTGAAATCAAAAATCCACAACGCTATCGTGACCAGTGGCGATCTCGAATATGAAGGGAGCATCACCATTGATAATGAGCTTCTTGAGATGGTCGATATGATTCCCAACGAAAAAGTTCTTGTTGTCAACAACAATAACGGGGAGCGTTTTGAAACCTATATCATCAAGGGCGCTCATGGCTCAAGAGAAATTCAGCTCAACGGAGCGGCTGCCAGATGTGCTCTGGTTGGTGATGAAATCATCATCATGACCTTTGCCCTCATGGATGAGGCCGAAGCGAGAAACTATAAACCGATGGTTCTTATTGTCGACAAGGAGAACAATCCGAAGTCCCGGCATCATGTAGGCGAACAGGATGAACCGTTATCATAATTCCCTCCTCTATACCCCACAAGACAGAGCAATCAATGGCACTTGCAATCATCATTATGGCCGCAGGAAAAGGCACCCGAATGCAGTCAGATCTGCCCAAGGTGCTTCATCTGGCCAATGGGCGCCCTCTTATCGAGTATGTTCTTGATACAGCGAGCACTCTTGATCCCGACAAAACCATCCTTATTGTCGGACACCAGGCAGAACTGGTTGTAAAAGCTACCTCCAGGTATTACCTGACAGCAGCACGTCAGGAGCCACAGCTTGGAACTGGTCATGCCATCATGCAGGCAGAAACCCACCTCAGTAATTTTGATGGTGAGGTACTTATTCTCTCCGGCGATGCCCCACTGGTCAATCCGGATACACTGCGGGAACTGATCACCTTTCACCGTTCAAAAAATGGCGCAGCTACTGTCCTGACTGCAGAACTTCATGACCCAACCGGATATGGAAGAATCATCCGACAGGAGAGCGGCGACAGTGTTCTTAAAATTGTGGAACAAAAGGATGCTTCGAAAGAGGAGCTCTCTGTCCGGGAGATCAATTCCGGTGTTTACGTTTTCAACGCACGGCTTCTTTTTGATGCTCTTGCCAAAATCAACACGAACAATGCACAGAATGAGTACTATCTGACTGATGTGTTCGGCGTCTGCTTCCAGAGCGGCAGGCAGGTTTATGCTTTCAAGACCGACAATCCGGATGAAATTCTCGGTATCAATACCCCGGAACAACTGCTGGATGCAGAACGACTGCTGCTGCAAAAGATGAAGAAAAATCCGATCACTGAGTAATCGTGAAAAAGGAAAAGCCCCGACAAGTCGGGGCAAACAGAATCTTATTTTCGGGTGCGTCGTGGTTTTTGCTGCTCTGTCTCTTTTTTTGTCTTTTTACGGGTTCCCGTTACGAAAGAGTCGGGAGCAAGCAAATCAATATCTTTTATGCTCTCTCCCTGTATGCCGCTTTCGTGCATGGAGTAAAATTCGACCAAATTTCCATCAGGATCCATGACAAAAAAGGCTCTGCCCTCCCTGCGATGGGCGGGACGGGTCACCATATGCACGCCACACTCATCAAGATAGAGCGCTGCCGCATCTACTTCGGCGTCTGAGGCAAGCCGAAATCCAAAATGATCCACCCGTATATCCCGCGCGTCGGGGGATCCAGGGGTTTCGGCTTTGACCAGCACCAGCAGATCAGAATTGATACGCAGGTAGGTAATGTTTGCACCTACCCTGTGGTCAAGCTTGAGACCAAGAATGCCACCATAAAATTCTTCAGCGCTGCGCAAATCATTGACGCGAAGGGTTATCTGACTAATCCCCGTCAGTTTCATCATCTTCTTCTACTTGAATGATCTTTTTTTCTGCCGGTTTTTCCAGCGTGTAATTGTATTTCTGCGCGAAGTAGTCGGCAACAGCTTTATGCGATGACTTCTCACGAACTTCAAATTCAAGACTGATCGCTATCTGTTCAGGGAATATCTTGTCTGATTCTGATTCACTGCTGGGGTTGCGAATCATCTCTTTATAGGGAAGAAGCTTGTCTTCAAGTTCTGCCCGCTCTTCGTCATGTAATCTCTTTGCTTTTTTGGAAATGGCGACTACGGTCTCGTACAGGTTCGAGTGCGCACTTCTCAATTTATTCAGATCAACAGGTTTAACCGGCATTGTACTTTTTTTTACGTGTTTGAAAGAAATTTGCTGACTATCGCTGTGACCGCTTCAACCGCGTCGTCGAGATGATCGTTCACAATCACCTCATCAAAGCGGTCTGCATAACCCAGCTCCAGCCGGGCCCGCTCAAGCCGCGCTTTCAGACTCTCTTCATCTTCACTCTCCCGCCCTTTAAGTCTCTCTTCCAAAACCTCTATACTCGGAGGTTTTAAAAAGAGCAATAATGAGTTACCAGGGAAAAGCTGCCGCACATTCATCGCTCCCTTCACATCAAGATCAAGCAGCATATGGGTGCCTCTATCAATGATCTGTTCTGTTTTGTCGAGCAGCGTACCGTAATGGTTTCCAAAAAAGAACTCATGTTCAATAAAGCCACCGTTACGAATCTTTTCCTCAAATTCCTCTCTGGTGAGAAAATAGTAGTTAACCCCCTCCTGCTCCCCAGCTCTTTTCGTCCGGGTTGTGGCGGATACCGAAAACTGTATATTGGGGATGCGCTCAAGCACCATTGTGGCAATAGTGGACTTTCCCGTACCTGATGGCGCGGAAAAGACAATTAATTTACCCTTGTGCTGCAAGGCGTCAACCATAGCATTACTCTATATTTTGCAATTGCTCCCTGATTTTTTCAAGATCTTCCTTGATCTGAACAATTTTCTGGGATATTTCCGCATTCTGGGATTTTGATGCAATCGTATTTGCTTCGCGCAACTGTTCCTGAAGCAGAAAATTGAGTTTCCTTCCGGTACCACTCTCGTCGTTCTGCAACTCTTCAATAAAAAATTTATTGTGGCTGGCAAAACGGGTCAGCTCTTCGGTAATGTCGAGCTTGTCGGCGGCAAGAACCAACTCCATTTCAAGACGGTCACGGCTGTAAACCAAATCCTTTCCGGCAACAGCTTCCACTTTTGCAGCCAGCCTTGTTCGTACCGCTTCAAGGTTATCAGCCGCGAGCAAGGTGATGAGTTTAAGCGTGTTTTCGATTTCGGCTATTCTTCCTCTGAAGTCGATCGAAAGCTCTTCGCCTTCCCGGCGCCGCATTGCCTTGAGCCGTTCTATTGCTTCCTGCAGCAGATTTTTTACAAATGGCCAATGCTGATCGACTTGATCGAGTGAAGTCGTACCATTATCAAATATTTCTGGAAACCGCAACAGATGCTCAAGAAGAACAGGGGTTCCAAAACCGGCTTCCCTGTTGAGGGTATCGAGCAACTCTTTGTAGGCTTTTACTTTCGCAGTATTGATGCTGACGGGTATGGGTTGTGCATCATCAAGCTGAATTTGAATGAAAGCGGCGATTTTACCCCTCTGAAAATGGGCACGAATCATCTCCCTGACTTCGAGTTCAAACGAGAGTAATTGGCGGGGCAACTTGACACTGATTTCAGCAAAACGGTTATTTACTGACCGTAACTCCACAAGAGTCCGGACACCGCTTTCAACTGACTCCGCGCTGCCATATCCGGTCATGCTTTCCAACATAGTGTTTCCTGCTGCATTCCTGGTTAAAGAGATAACCTGCAGGGCAAAAACCCTGCAGAGATCGGGGCAAAATAAGTTGCGACGGCTCTCTTACTTGCGAAGATCAAGTTCAGCTATCACTTTGCGATAACGATCAATATCGATATTTTTCACGTAATTCAGCATTTTCTTGCGCTTTGCCACAAGCATCAGCAATCCGCGACGCGAATGCTTGTCTTTCGGGTGCAACTGCAAATGTCCAGTAAGATCGCTGATTCTACGGGTATATAAGGCAACCTGAACCTCGGATTTTCCGGTATTCTTCTCTGAAGCGCCAAACTGCTTGATTACGTCGGCTTTAAACTCTTTTGTCAGGCTCATATCTCTTCGTTTGTTATGTTAAATCGGTTGACCTTCAATATAATATTATTAACAATACAACTCCACCGTTTTTTTATCTTTTTCGATTTGCATTTTCAGCTCTTCAAGTGACGAAAATTTCCGTTCTTCCCTGATAAACTTGAGCAGCATGAAACAAATTGTAGAACCATAAGGGTTCCGCTATATCCGAGAATGTGGGCTTCAACGGTTGTCATCCCTTCGGATGAAACCGTGGGACGAATACCGACATTCATGAGAGCCATGAAAGAGAGACCATCCAGCACCGTTTGGGCGAGATAGACTCCGGCACGGGGCAGGAGTTTGCCGGAATCCGAAAGTCTGAGGTTTACCGTCGGAAACCCGATTTCCCGTCCTCGCCGCTCACCATCAACCACTGTTCCGCTGATCATGTAGGGTGAACCAAGAAATGCATTGGCCTCTTCGATCTTGCCGTTTGCAAGCAGGACTCTGATTCGTGTGCTTGAAAAATGTTCATGCCCAATCATCACTTCGTTGACAACCTCCACATCAAAGCCGAGTTCACTGCCAAGCGTTTCAAGCGTTTTGCCACTCCCGCTCCTGTCACGGCCAAAAGCGTGATCGTAACCGACAATAATACTTTTGGCGCCAAGCAGTCCAACAAGAACATTGCGGATAAAGTCATCGGAGCTGCGCGATGCAAAATCAGGAGTGAAGCGTACAACAAACAGAAGATCGACACCTTCATCGGCAAGAAGGCTGATTTTTTCATCGAGCGTAGTGAGCAAGCCGAGAGGGCCTGAAACTGCGCCTTTGAGCACCCTTCTCGGGTGCGGTTCAAAGGTTACAATAACACTTCTCAAATTGCGGGCTTTTGCGATGGCAACCATGCGGGCAATAATCATCCTGTGCCCTTTGTGCACGCCGTCATAGGAGCCAACCGTCACGGCGGAAGCAGTAACTGAAAAGTCAATTGGAGTGGCTGAGCCATAACTGCAGATATGGCCCTTATCATACTCAACAATACGCATACTTGCGTGTATCTCCTCTCACCCCGGGAGGGCGTTTGATGCCTGCTGAAGAATATCTTCAACGGTGTCTGAAACTGTTTTGGCTGAACTCAGCGCATAAGGGCCAATAGAGACTCGTGTGAGGGAGGCCAGATAGCCTCCAACACCAAGCAGAGTGCCGAGTTCATGGGCAATAACCCTGATATAGGCTCCCTTGGAAACATGAAGGGAAAAATAGACCATCGGAAGCTCAACCCGGATAACCTCAAAACGGTGAATAACAATCTCTTTTGCTTTTCGCTCTTTGATCACCACTCCCTTGCGGGCATGCTCATAGAGGCGTTTTCCATTATGCCAGGCTGCAGAGTGCATGGGGGGTTGCTGCTGACGCCTCCCTTCAAAAGTTGAGGCTGCGATGCGAATCTCACTTTCCGTCAGATGTGCCACGCCGCACTGGCCATATTCCATCGTTTCAACATCGTGACTTTCCGTCATGGCGCCAAGCTTTATGGCTCCATCGTAAACCTTGTCGAGCACTTCGAGCGTTGCGATCTCTTTCGTCTTCTTTCCCGTCGCCAGGATAAGCAGTCCGGTCGCTTTTGGATCAAGGGTTCCACAATGACCAACCTTGCGCTTCAGACCGCTCTGCTTGTAGGTATTCCTGATTTTTGCGACCACATCAAACGACGTCCAGTCGAGTGGCTTGTCGATCAGGAGAAAACTGCCTTCATCAGGTAAAGGCTCCCTTATTCGCTGTTCATCCATGCACGCCCTTTACGCCCAGCTCCCGGTTAAACATTTTCTGCGGAACTTTTTCTCACCCCGCTCAAAAGCTGCTCAATGCGGTTTGCACGCTCATAGAGATGATCCTCATGGAATTCAAGTTCCGGAATACGCCTGAAATGGTGACGAATCTTCGAAGAGAGAATCTTCCGGATACTTTTTGTTTTATCCTGCAGTAAGGCCATGGCCTCCTGTTGTTCCTCAGGTGTACCAATAATTGAAACATAAGCTCTGGCTATGCTCAAATCGGCCGTAATCTTCACCTCGACAACGGTGATGATCGGGCCGCTGCGAGGAAGCTCTTTTTGCAGGATTGCTCCAAGTTCCTGCTGTAACAGGGATGCAACTCTCTCAGTACGTATCGACATAAATCAACAATAAGCGGTTCACAGTTTTCGTTTTTTCTCAACGATTTTATAGGCTTCGACAATGTCGCCAACCTTGATATCATCATAGTTTTTGAGACTCATCCCGCACTCATAGCCAGCATCAACCTCCTTGACATCGTCCTTGAAGCGCTTGAGCGCTGCAAGCTGACCTTCGTAGATCTGGACACCGTCACGAAGCAGGCGAACCTTGGAGTCACGGAACATCTTGCCTTCAAGCATATAGCAGCCGCCGACATTGCCAATCTTTGGAACTTTAAAGATCTGACGGATTTCAAGCGAACCAAGACTCTCTTCATGAAGTTCAGGAGAGAGCATACCTTCAAGCGCCTTCTCGACATCTTCAAGCACATGATAAATAACGCTGTAAAAACGAACATCGAGATCTTCTTTTTCTGCCAGCTTTTTGGCATTGACGTTCGGACGCACTCTGAAACCAATAATAATGGCATCGGAAGCGGCTGCAAGCAGCACGTCGGTTTCGGTAATCTGCCCGACACCCTGGTGGATAATCTGTACCTTGACCTCTTCGTTCTGTATTTTCATAAGTCCGTCAGCCAGAGCCTGAATGGAGCCATCAGTATCGGCTTTGATAATGACGCTCAGCTCTTTCATTAGCCCTTCCTTGATCTGGCGGGCAATACTGTCGAGCTTGACGCGGGTACTGCGGCGGAAGTCATGCTCGCGACGGATAACCTGGCGCTTCTGCGCCAAGTCGCGCGCCTCCCTGTCCGTCACCATAACGGTCAGTGCATCACCAGATTGAGGAAGATCCTCAAACCCAAGAACCCTGACTGGCTGTGAAGGGTTGGCAAAAGGAATTCTCTTGCCGCGCTCATCCATAAGGGCACGAACCTTACCCATGGTATTGCCGGCAACAAAAGGATCGCCGACCTTGAGAATTCCACGCTGTACGAGGACGGTGGAAATAACACCCTTGCCCTTGTCGAGTTCCGATTCGACAATAATACCACTTGCCGGTACCTCTCGTGAATAATTGCCCCTCAGCTCTCGCATTTCGGCTTCAGTCAGCACTTTTTCCATAAGTTCTGCAATGCCGATACCTTTCTTGGCTGATATTTCCTGGCACTGATAGACGCCACCCCACTCTTCAACCAGGACTCCAGCTTCTGACAACTGGGTCTTGATCTTCTCTGGATTGGCTTCGACCTTATCTATTTTATTGAGTGCAACAACAATCGGAACACCCGCCGCTTTGGCGTGATTGATGGCTTCGATCGTCTGAGGCATGACGCTGTCATCTGCTGCAACAACAAGAATAACAATATCGGTTACCTGTGCACCCCTGGCCCGCATTGCAGTAAAGGCTTCATGACCTGGTGTATCAAGGAAGGTTATTTTCCGGTCTCCTTCAACCGTTACTTCGTAGGCCCCAATATGCTGGGTAATTCCACCGGATTCACCGGCAACAACTTTGCTGTTGCGTATATAATCGAGGAGCGAGGTCTTTCCGTGATCAACATGCCCCATGATCGTGACAACAGGTGGACGAGTCTGCATGTCAGCTTCTGCATCCTCGGTCACAATAACCGCAGTGGCCTCAACCTCTGAAATAAATTCGGCTTCAAAACCGAATTCAAGAGCGATCAGTTCAATCGATTCCTTGTCAAGTCGCTGATTGATGGTTACAAATTTGCCCAGCGCGAAACACTTCTGGATAATATCTTTCGCCGTAATACCCATGAGCTCGGCCAATTCATGCGGAGAGGCATACTCGGTAACCCGAACAACCAGCCGCTGTGCCTCACGAAAGGCCTCATCCTCTTCGTGCTCGCGTTCACGCTCGTTACGACGCATCTTGCGGAATTTCTGGCGTGAACCGGTGCTGCTGCGATCATCAATCCCGCTGATCGTTTTCTGAATATTTGCCGAAATGACCTTGTCGTCAACTGCCGGCTTCTTTTTCTTCTTGCCTTTTTTCTTTGCACTCGATGAGCTGTCGGCAACCACTGGCTTTGGTTTGACATCCGCAGCCGCTTTAACAGGAGGCTTTTTGGCAACAACCACTTTCTCCTCTACGCGACTCTCTTCTGCGGGCTTTGGCTCAAATTCATCTTTCAGGGCATCAGCCTGCTCCTGAAAATTCTTTTTACGATTCTTCTTGTGCCTGCCGGCCTGCATGTCAAGAGTACCAAGTACCGTAAGACCTCCCATCATCTGCGGCGCATCAAAGGAGACCAGATGTTCGTTAACCGATGGCTCCTCTTTTTTGGGGGCGGGTTCGGGAAGTGCCGGGATCTCCGGAAGTTCAGGCAACTCAGGAAGTTCCTGCTGCTCTTGAGGTTCAGAAAGCACAGGTGGCTCCGGCAGGAGAGGTGACTCCGAAAGAACCTGGGACTCAGGAAGTACCCTGGACTCAGGAAGTACCTGTGATTCAGGAACTTCAGAAGGCACGGGAAGCTCGATGATCACCGGAGGTACCGGTGCATCAGAAACCGGCGCAAGAGGCTGTTGTTCAATAACGACGGGTTGTTCAATGAGTTCAGTAACTGCAGGAGGAGCATCAGGCTCTTCGGAGGCCGGGGTCTCTGCAACAGGGATTTCCAAAGGCTTCGAAGGGGGCTCCGGAATATTCTCTATGGGTGCGGCAACAATAACCTCTTTTTTGGGTTCATGCACAACAACCAGCGGAGGTGCCGGAGGGCTAAGGGTTTCGCTGAGGTGCTGCTCTTTTTCATATGTTTTTCGCGACTGCTCTTCCAGCCGTGAGAGGCGCTTCTCTTTTTCCGCCCTGATTTTTTTGGTCTCGTCAACCATTTTCTTCTCAACGCTGAAATGGCCAAAAATAAGGCCGTGTATCTCTTCACCGACCATAGAGGATGTAGAGGCTACCCTGCCCCCTTCCTGCTTGACAAAAAGTAATACTTCCTGCGGACTTACCTGCAGTTCTCTTGCTATATCACTTATCCGGTATTTCTTTTCCATGTCCTCAAGGGCCATTACATCCTCCTCTGGATTTAAAAACGCTTTACTCTTTAGCGATGTTCATTCTGTGACGGTTCTCATGATTTTTCAACCGCCAAGTCATCTGTTTCAGGCTCAATTTCATCATCAAACAGAGCCTCCAGATCCGCTTCGGTAAACTGTTCCTTTACGGTTTTATAAATATTTTCAGCAATCTTCTTCCAATAGCGCTTCTCCTCGTCGGTAACTTTCCGCTCCCTCGGTTTTACGCCGGTCTTGTAACTTTTCCCAAAAACTGTCTGCTCTTCGGGTTTGGACGATCCCAAAAGGGAGAGTTCAATTTCATCAACTCCAGCCTTCAGTACCTTTTTGGCAGTGTCGAGACCACCATCAAGAAGCTGGTAAATCATGTCATCACCAAACTCTTCACGGAACTCAATGATATCAATATCGGTAGGATCTTCCGTCGATTTGTCGATCACATCACGATAAACATCGATTTCATAACCCGTCAGTTTTTCAGCCAGATGGATATTGTTCCCATTCTTTCCAATAGCATATTTGATCTGGTCGGGCTTGAGCATTACCCTTGCTTTCCGTGTTTTCACATCGGCATGAACCGTAAGAGGATCAATTTTTGCAGGCTGCATGGCCCTTGAAATATAAATCTGTGGTTCATCGGCATAGTAGATAACATCGATATTTTCGTTGTTCAGCTCTTTGACTATGCTTTGAATACGTTTCCCTCGATATCCGACTGTTGCTCCAACCGGGTCTATCCTTGCACTGGTGGATTCAACTGCAACCTTTGCGCGTTCACCCGGTACCCGTGCAATGGCCTTGATAACAATAAGCCCATCAAGAATTTCCGGAACTTCGTGTTCAAACAGCTTGTATAAAAAACGGTCATCAACTCTCGACACAATGACTTTCATGCCGCCGTCTGCTTTTTCACGTTCAACCATACTGCCATCATCAAGCCGCACTTTTGCTTTCTCACGCTCAATACGCTTGACATAGAGTTTCATCCGCGGGGTTCGACGCGGATTATCTTTTTTCATCATCTCTGACTTCGGCAACACCAGTTCAACGCGATGGTCTTTCGATGTGTTGTAAGTGAAAATAACTTCATTCGCACGAACCTGATAGACCTCACCAGCAACAATCTCACCCACTTTTTCAAGACACTCTTCGTAAACAACAAGCCGTTCAAGGTCACGTACCTTCTTCTGCACTGACTGTTTGATAATCTGAATGGATTTGCGACTCAGATAGTCTTCAAGGCGGATCGGCCCCTCTTCATAATAATCTCCAATTTCAAGGGAGTCGTCAATTTTTCTTACCTCTTTGAGCGTGATCTCGATGCTCTCTATATCTATTTCTTCAACAATTTTTTTCAGAATATAGACTTCGAAATCTCCCCGTTCGGGGTTGATGAAAATGTTGGATTCAACTTCGGGATCATAGTCTTTTCTGAGTTGCTTCTGGATAATATCCTTAAGGAGATCGGCAATATCCATTTTTACAGCCGCACTTTCCGTGCGTTTATCCAGAAAGATCTTGGACTGCTCGATTTCGCCGAAAGCGCTGGCAATCTGCAACCTCCGATCTTGTCCCTCATCTTTTATCTTCTTTCTGACCATCTCTTTCTTGATTGTGCATTTTTAAAAGAATATTTCCACTCGCCCGTATAAACTTCTCTTATAATTCCGCCTCAGGAATCGCACGGATTACCTGATTGAGGTACAATATGACCGCTTCTGTTTTTGGCTGTTGACCTTTCTTTTTTTTCTGTTCCGGCATGATCACAATTTTTGCCCCATGCTCATCCAAAAGCGATACCTCCTGAAGATGACCGACAAGCTCTACAGGATCGCCGTTTGAGTCGGCATAGGTAACCTGCAACAGCTTTCCAACATGCCTTATATACTGACGGGGAATAATGATGGGTTCTCCAAGACCAGGAGAAGAGACCATCAGGTCAAAATTTTCGCCAACAAGCTCAAGAAGATCATCATCACCTTCAATCCGCTCCCTGACTCTTCTGCTGATATATGCACACTGATGGATGCGAATACCATCATCGGCATCCATCAGGATCTCTATCTTCCGACCGCTTCCCTTTCCTTTTACTTTTATATCAATAAGATAAGCCCCTTCACCTCTCGTACCGGCGGACTCTGCCAAAACCTGGGTGACACAATTATTGATGCGCTCTTGCATGAACACCTCATACGAACTTTATATAGAAAACAAAAAAGTGGGGAATTCCCCACTTTAGATAAGATGATTGTACACCTCGTTAAATCAAGTGTGCTATTATACGAAAAAACCTGTCCAAAGCAAAGCTCCTTATTTGGTATCATGCTCTTTATTTTTGAGATCACTTGCTATAACCTCATAATCGGCCTCTTCGATCTGGCGCTTTGAAGATGATGGACGTTCGCTTTGAGTGGAGCTCCCTTTGTTGATAAAAAAGAGTCCTCCACGAAGGATTCGCACAACGGTACGCATCACCAGATAGACAACAATAAGAAGAAGAATGAATTTCAACATCGCATCATTTTTAATTCACATCATTTAACATTCTTTAACCTCAAACCGCCCCTCACCCGGAGAGCGGCTGCCTTACCACTCGCTCCGGCGCACGTTCCCATCAAGGAGAAGGGCGCATGAGCAGAGAGCTAAACGGGGGTCAACAGGAGACGCAATTTTTTTTCGTTAATCCGATACTTAAATACCTGAATACCGTCAACAAAAACAACCGGAATCGTAAGTCCGAACTCTTCGAGTAATTCCGGATTCGTTGAAATATCTATTTTTTGCAGTTCAAACGGCAATGAGGCCTTGACTTTCTGCAAAACCTCCATGGCCTCGTCACAGAGACAACACTCTTTTTTGCCATAAAGTATCACGATGTGGTTCATGATCGTCATCAATCAAGCTGCTCCCCAACCGCCTGTTCACGAAGAAGTTCAAGCACAGCTTCCAGAGTGAGGGTAATTTGCTCTGAGGTTTCGAGATTTTTCAAGGCATAGAGCCCGGTCGTCTCTTCCGTCGTGCCGATAAAGAGCGCATAGGCTGCTTTTATTTTGTTTGCTTCTCTCATCTGCGCCTTCATGCTTCTTGCGGCCAAATCAACTTCTGTCTTGATGCCTGCCTTGCGCAATCGCCAGACAATCTGCAAGGCATTATCGGCCAAATCCTGCTGCTGCACAATAACATAAACAAGTGGACCCTGAGGGGCGAGTGTGGCAAAAAGCCCCTGCTTTTCCATCGTGATCAAAAGTCTCTCCATACCGACAGCAAACCCTGAAGCAGGAACATCCACCGAACTGCCAAGCTCCCGGGCAAGACCGTCATAGCGCCCGCCCCCGCCGATGGCATCCTGCGCACCAAGCTCTGAACTGGTTACTTCGAAGGCAGTATTGCAGTAATAGTCAAGACCCCGAACAAGGCGATAATCGATTTCATAGGCAATATCACGTTCTTCAAGGTAAAAGAGCACCTTCTCAAAATCCTGGAGGGAAGCATCTTTGAGATAATCGTAAAGCCGTGGAGCCCCGGCAACAAGCTCCTGAAGAGCAGGATTTTTTGTATCGAGAATGCGGAGGGGATTTTTTTCAAGTCGCTCTTTCGATGCATCATCGAGAAGCTCATGAAAGGGAGTAAAATAGAGCTGCAGCGCCTCACGGTAACGAAGACGATCTTCGGTGTCGCCAAGACTGTTGATCCTGAGCTTCAGGCTACGCAGACCGAGTGAAGCAAAGAGCTGCATCATAAGGGTGATAACCTCGGCTACCGCAGCGGGAGAGGAGACACCAAGCAGTTCAGCTCCAAACTGTGAGAACTGACGCTGTCGGCCAGCCTGGGGCCTCTCCTTGCGAAAGAGTTCACCGATATAGTACAACTTCTGTACGGGAGCAGAAGAGAGCAGATTGTTCTGCAGAGCCGCCCTCATCACTCCGGCGGTCATCTCTGGTCGCAGCGTCAATGAACGCCCTTTCGGATCGGGCAGAAAAGAGAACATCTCCTTGCCAACAATGTCCGTAGTCGAACCAATCCCTCTCTGAAACAATTCGGTATATTCAAAAACAGGAGTCCTTATTTCACTGAAGCCATAAAGGGAGGCTATTGCATGAACTACTCCTTCTACATATTTCCATCGGGCTGCCTCTTCCGGAAAAATATCCCTTGTGCCCTTTACTGCCTGATACTGCGGCATAACTGTAATAATCCCCTGCTGGTAAAAATGTTTAGATCTGTGGGAAGTCTTTTTCCTCTTCCCTGAAAAGCTCAATAACCTCGCCTGCTGATCTGGCAAGCACAAGCCTCTTGCGCACATCATCCCGACCTGCAAGCCTTGTAATGCGTCCGAGCAGCTTCAAGTGTTCCGCAAGCATATCTTCAGGTGTTGCAAGAAGAAAGACAATACGAACCGGCTCATTATCAATCGAATCAAAATTGATTGCGCGGCTGAGCGTGGCGAACGCCATAACTGGCTGGGTCACTCCGGAACTTTTTGCGTGAGGCAAGGCTAACGTTTTGCCGATACCGGTCGACATCTCCTGTTCGCGCTTGAGAACATCCTCGCGAAGCTTTCCAATATCGACCACACCGGGATGATCGGTCACAATGGAGAGCATTTTTTCAATCACCTGACTTTTTAAGGCAAGTTCAAGATTCAAAACGACATACTTTTCGGAAAGAAGGCCTTCAATTTTCATTATATGACAACCTCTTGCGGTTAAAACTTCTGCCTGTTAAAAGATGCTCTCTGCCCACAAACTGAGCTGATAATATAAAAAACATTTAGTATCCGTACCGTCCACGAAGGCGCTCTTTGTGGCAATTCAGAGATGCATGGTGATGAAATAGATAAATGGCGACACAAACATGATTGTGTCAAACCGATCCAGCACTCCCCCATGACCTGGAATCAGGCCGGAAGAGTCTTTTACCCCGGCATCTCTTTTGAACATTGATTCAATGAGATCGCCTGCCGGACTCGCAAGCCCGATCAGCAATCCTGTCAATAATGCTGTCGATACTGGCAGTTGTGGGATAAAGCTTCCATAAATCATTGCTGCAGCAACGCTCCCTGCAAGACCGGACAAAAAGCCCTCCCATGTTTTATGGGGACTCAGACGCTCGAACAATTTTCTGTGAATAAATTTGCCTCCCAGAGAGCTTCCACCGAAGTAGGCAAAAATATCGGCTGACCAGACACAAAAAAACATGAGAAAGACCATTATTTCTCCCTTGCCATCAGCAGCATCAAGACGAAGCCGCAGCAGGGAGCCAAAAGAGAGATTGACATAGAGAAGGCCAGGCAGGATGGCCCCTAAATTAAGCAGCGGAGAACCCTCTTTCAAAAAAAGCTCCATGACCAGAAGGGAGAGCACAACTGCAAGCATAAGCTCCCAAACCTCCGCCCAATGCAGATAGAAATTCGCCTGAAACAGTGCCGTTATCAGTAATACAATCCAGAGGGCTGGCGGGTGAGCCTTATGCAGGGCAAGGCGATGAAACTCAAAAACAGCAAGCAGCGCTAATAGAGAGAAGAACAGAAAAAACCAGAGTCCGCCAAGCTGGATGAGCCACAACAGCAGGGGGATACCTGCAAGAGCCACGACGATCCTTTGGAGCAAATTAACACTTAAAAGTTTACCCATATATCCTGTATTAAAAACTGACCCGTATCAATGGAAAACACCTGCCCGCACAACTCCATCTCGTGAAGAGAAATCAGCAAACAACCGCCAAAGAACCAGAACAAAAAGAAATAGACTTCCCGCAACAACCAGCCACCACCATGGCGAAAAAATAAGGGCCGCCGACCCCGTGATTCCGGCAGAACGGCTCCCTTCGAAAAAGACAAGAAGAAGAAGCGCAGCAAGATTGTTCGAAAAATGAACAAAGAAAGGAATCACCAGGTTGCCCGTCAACGAGTAAATATAGCCAATATACCACCCAAGCAAAACAAGGGGCAGAAGATTTGCCGCACTCAGGTGAAAGAGCGCAAAAATACAACCCGTCAGCAGTACCGCACTGCCAGAAGACATTGATCGTGTATAGTTCTGCTGGATATAACCCCTGAACAGCAGCTCTTCACAAACTGCCGGGGTAAAGGCAAGGACAAAGGCGACCAGAAACAGTTCCGGAATAGTGCGAACCAGTGCAAGCTCCTTGATGAACGAGTCCATCAGATCACGCTGACGAACCACCTCTCTTCCAGCAGCTCCAAGAGCTGTCCAGAGATAGAGATCCTGCAGTGCGATAAGGGTATACAACAGTGGCTGCAGCAAAAAAATACCGCCAACCGCCAATGCTGTTACACTAAAGTCAACACTTTTACCTATTCCTAAAAAAGCAAAACCTTCACGGGAAAAGGGATTTTTACGGCCTGTATGCCATGCGGAAAGCAGAAGCACAGGCAGGGCAAGCACAAGAAGCTGTCCGACAACCTGAACCAGACGAATGAGAGGAAGCATACCCCTCTCGATGGGTAACAAGGAAAAGGTCGCCTCGCGCCCGCTGCCAACAAAAGAAAAAAGCAAGACACCGGCAAGAGGATAGAGCAGCATGACGACGATCAAAAAAAGGGTATTGGCAAAAAAGGAGGGCCGCCGCGCCGCAAATGGGTCAGAAGAGAAAAAAGTCTGCATTGATAATCCGTTACAATGAATTCCTTGAGAATTTGATACCTTGTCCTCCTGAACCCTCTGACATTCAGGTTCTATCAACAGATAGGCATTGGACAGTTGAAAAACAAGCAAAAACTTTTGTTTAACCGGGTGCCTCTGCCGAATAGCGGGTATTGCAGATATTGCTCTGGACCAACACCATATGAACATTCTTTTTATGAACTCCGCCCGGACTTGGGGTGGAACTGAAAAATGGACACACATGGCGGCTGAAGCCATTTCAAAAAAACATAAAACCTTTTTGGTCTACCGTCGCAATATTGTTGGGGAGCGCTTCACCATTCCCGGATTCCGTCTTCCCTGCCTGAGTCATATCGACCTCTATACCGTTGTTCGCCTTGTGCATATCATCCAAAAAAAACAGATTGATATCATCATCCCGACCAAACGCAAAGACTACTTGATGGCGGGTCTTGCAGGAAAAATAACCGGTAAATCCGTTATTCTGCGACTCGGTGCCGACAGAAAACTGCTCTGGCCCTGGCAGCGGTTCATGTATCACACCCTCACCGACGGAATCATCGTCAATGCAAAAAAAATCAAAGAGACATTGCTTGAAACCGGCTATATCCCACAGGAAAAAATCAGGGTTATTTACAACGGCCTTGATACTGCGGAAATTGAAGGTCGCATTCTTGAACCGATCAACAAACCATTCCCTTTCGTTATCAGTGCGTTGGGCAGGATAACCCGCAACAAGGGTTTTGATTTTCTGATCCGCTCGTTTGCACGTTTTCTTGCCTTATCAGGAGCTAAAAATGCGGGACTGGTTATTATTGGCGAAGGTACTGACAGGCAGGAATTTGAGATACTTACTGAAAACCTCGGTATAACAGACAAGGTTCTCTTTACCGGTTTTTTACAGAATCCATTTCCTTTGATCGCGATAAGTGACATTTTTGCAATGGTGTCAACTAATGAAGGTCTATCAAATGCCCTGCTTGAAGCTATGTATCTCTGCTGTCCTCCTCTGAGTACTTATGCCGGAGGTGTCCGCGAAGTCATCACTGATAACAAAAATGGGTTTCTTTTCGATTATGGCGACGAAGAGGCACTGGCAACACTCCTGCTACAGCTTTACCGTGACGAAAGGCAGAGAATACAGCTCGGCAAGAATGCCAGAGAAACCGTCCTGCGTAAATTCTCAATTCCAGTCATGACTCAAGAAATCATGCAATTCTGCCGGGAAACCATTGAGCGCCATCCGGGAAAAGATGGCTAACTATGCGCGTGATATTCTCTTTATCATAAGAGGAAATAACAGAGCAAATCGCAGCTTAAAGAGGAACACAATCTTTTGTTAAAAAAAATTATTTTATTGCCTGAAAAAAAAATCAGGCAGATCAAAGATATACTCCAAAGCGACAGAGTAACCCAAGTAAACTGAATTTATGAACATTCTCTTCACCTGTTCGGCAAGAAAATGGGGCGGTAATGAGGCTTGGGTTTTACATGCGGCTGATGTCATGGCAAAAAAACACCATTGCTTGTTAGCGTACCGTAAAGATGAGATAGGAGAGCGCTTCAACATAAAAAAATTCCAACTGCCCTTTCACCATGAAGCGGACCTTTATACCCTTGCAAGACTGGTAAGCATTATCAAGGAACATCATATCGATATTGTTGTTCCCACCAAACGGAAAGATTATTTCCTTGCTGGAATTGCCTGCAAATTGACCAAAGCAAAAAACATCCTGATTCTCGGCATTGTTCGCGATTTAAAAAACAAAGGAATTAATGAGCTGGTCTATCACAGACTTGCCGACGGCATTATGGTTAATGCACATATGATCAAGGATGTCTTGCTGCAGTCATCCTATATGAAGTCAAAGAACATTGCGGTCATTCCAAACGGTCTTTTCATCGACGTCAATAAGATAGAGGCAATAGAGAAAAAATTTGATTTTACCATCACCTCCCTGGGTGAATTATCAGAAAGAAAAGGGTTTGATTTTCTCATTACAGGGTTTGCACTCTTTGTCTCTCAAAATAGCATTGATAACGCAGGTCTGATCATTATCGGCACAGGCGGGCAACTTGATGCATTGAAAGAGCTCACGCGTTCGCTCAATATTGAGCGGCTCGTTACATTTACCGGTTTCATAAAAAATCCTTATCCCTATCTCGCAACGAGTGATATCTTTGCTCTGACCTCCAGGAATGAAGGTATTCCCTACGCCACACTTGAAGCGGCATTGCTTGACAATGCCATTATTACCACGAGGGCCGGAGGAGTGGAGGAGGTGTTAACTCATAATCAGCATTGCCTTTTCGTCGAATATGGAGAAGAACAGTCTCTGGCTGATCACCTCATGCATCTGTACAGAGATGTGCCATTCAGAAAAAAAATAGCGTGCGAAGCCAAATCTGTTGCTGTCGAACAATTTTCGCTTGAAAAAATGGAAAAAGAGATGATTGAGTTTTTCAGGTTTGTACAGCAGTAACTGACTACCAACCCGTTCAAACAAGTAAGCAGACAACAATCAACATCTGTCAGCATGAAACACTCAGTATGAATATTCTTTTCATCAATTCCATTGGCCGCGAAAAATTCGGTGGTGGCGAAAAATGGATGGTCAATGCCGCGAAAGGACTTGCGGAAAGGGGGCACCACGTTACTCTCGGAAGTAAAAAAAACTCCAAAACACTTAATTATGCCGCATCACAGGGTGTTGAAACAACTGTTTTCGAGATTCGAGGTGATTTCAGTCCTCTGAACACACTGAAAATTGCCGCGTTCCTGAAAGTCCATGCCATTGACCTCATCATCTGCAATCTCAACAAAGATGTGCGAGTTGCCGGGCTTGCGGCCAGGCTTTACGGCAAGACAACGGTTCTCGCCCGCCACGGAATGCTACTCTGCAGCAAAAAACGGAAGCATGAATTCACTCTGACAAAGCTTGCTGATGGCATCATCACCAACAGCACAACCATCCGTGAAGCTTACCATAATTATGGCTGGTTCGATGACCAGTTTGTAAAAGTCATCTACAACGGCCTTATCATTCCGCCCCATGTTTGTGCTTATGACTTTTCAAATTGCTATCCCGATAAAAAAATCATCTACAGTGCTGGAAGGCTCTCTGAACAAAAGGGGTTCAGTTACCTGATTGAGGCGGCAGCAATCCTGAAAAAAACAAGAAATGACCTTATCTTTACCATTTCAGGTGAGGGAAAACTGGAAACGGAACTGAAAAAGCAGGTTACGGATATCGGCCTTGAGGATTCATTCATCTTTCTTGGATATGCTGACGATATTTACCCCTATCTTAAGGGGTGCGATCTGTTTGTTCTCGCCTCGCTCTTTGAGGGGATGCCCAATGTCGTCATGGAAGCAATGGCCATGAAGAAGCCTGTTATCGCTACAGATGTCAATGGAGCGAGGGAACTGATGGATGAGGGGAGGACGGGTCTTATCGTTCCACCAAAAGATCCTGAAGCTCTTGCCTCGGCAATAACCAGCATCATTGATAATCCCGTGAAGCTTGCAGAATTCGGCAGAGCTGGATATGAAAGGGTAAACAGGGAGTTCACCATGGCCGCAATGCTCAACAACCTGGAACAACACCTGCAGCAAAAAATCATCGAAAAGAAAAGCCGTCTGTGAAGCAAAGGAAGAAGAAGAAGAAAAGAGTACTCCGGCAGGTATTTGCCCGATTCCTGCAGCTCACTGCTCCCAAGAGAACATCCGGCATCCCCTTTACCGGTAAGCTTCGCTCTATTGCGATTCTGGCACAGGAAAAACTTGGTGACTCAGTTTTACTCACCCCACTCCTGAAAAACCTCCGGATACAATATCCAAAACTTGCTATCCATATCATTACCTTCAGCCAGAGCTCATTCGACTTTTTCTGCTGCGATCCAAATGTCACAGCCGTTCATCAGGTTAAAAAAAACCCACTCAACTATTTCAAAGAGGTGTTGACGCACAGGTTCGATCTCCTCTTCAATACCAAAGACCATCCTTCAACCCATTTTCTGCTGCAATCGGCCCTGATCAGAGCCCGTTACAAGGTCGGACATGCCTGCGAGTTCCATGAGGGACTTTTTGACCACCTTATTGCCATACCGTTTCACTCCCACATGGCAATGAAAAACTGTGCCTTGCTGACCCTCTTTGGCTCTCACCCTCCGAACGATCAATGCCGTCCCTCACTGCCACCAATGCCGGTTTCGGATGCAATCGTAATGTTTCTTCAAAAAATCGCTGTAAAAACAATCATCGGAATCAACCTCAGCGCAGGTGAAATGAACCGGCAATGGCTGGAGAAAAGTTGGGAAGAGCTGCTTCAACTATACTCTGATGAGACCTTTATTGTCTTAAGCGGTCCGGAAGGGCGTGAAGAAAAACAACGAATCGAAACACGATTCAGCAATGTTCTTGCCTCGCCCTCCACACAAAATATCTATGAGGCAGGGCTGATCATTGCTACAGTCAAGCTCCTCATCACTCCTGACACTTCACTGATTCATGTCGCTTCCTGTTATGACATCCCTGTAATAGGGCTCTATCGCGAAGCTCCGCAGGATCTTTCACGTTTCGGACCGTTATTCATCCCTTTTGAACTCATCATTTCGGCTACCGGTGAGGTCAGTGATATTTCGGTCACTGCAGTTGCTGAAAAAGTACAATTGCTCGCCAAAAAGGTCGAGTGAAAAACAAATGCCTTGCCACATCAATGGTATGGTGATGATAAAAAAACATAAACGCCAGACAAGATATTTTTTGCCCTCACGTTACAGCTTTTCTCTGTAACAAGAAGAGTATCCGTCCGTATTTTTGGATGATTGCAACATGTACATGATCCCTGAATGTGCAAAATCCCGTCAAATAAAACTCTACAAGGCAGCTCCATTTCCAGGGAAGTGGGAGCAATGTGCCACACTCATCAAAAGTAATAAACGCTACCCTCCTCTGCTGGATCCCTCTATCGTACTTCACGACGGACGGTGGTATCTCTTCAGCTTTGCGCGCAAACTGCAGAACCTGCACCTCTTTTCATCCGATACGCTCTATGGCCCATGGACAGAGCACCCGAAAAGCCCGGTTATCAGAGCTACCACGAAGAAAAGGCTTCCGATGACCCTGTCATTCAGCCAGGGCAAGAGCATTGGAATCGTTTAAACCAACAGCTCAGTGTTGTTGCGTCTGGTTGAAATGGCGATGCAGCAGATCAGCCATCTGCTCCTGCACCTTTTGCCGCTCGTAGGTTTGCAGAAAATGTTTGCAGCTCTCCTTACCCATTGCACGACGTCGATCCGGGCTTGTCACCAACGACTCGAACGCAGCAAGCCACTCCGCAGAGGATGAGGCAAGGTAGCCGCTGACACCATCAATTACGGCAGCACGGTTAGCCCCGACAGCCGATGCAATCACCGGTTTGCCATGAGCCATGTACTGCAAGAGCTTGAAAGCACATTTCCCCCGGCTCCATTCATCATCAACCAGCGGCATCATACCGATATCAATAGATTCTAACCACTCCACTTCTGCCTCCTTCGACCAGGAAACAAAATTCCAGCAGGTTTTCAGCCCTTCGGGAGGTTTGCCACTCATCACTGAAAACCGGACTGCCGGATAACGAGCCTGCAACGAAGAGGCAGCGTCATCAATAAGCGAAAGAAAAAAGAGATTCAGGTTATTGCCGATCCAGCCAAAAGTAACCCTGTCGTCAGAACAGGAAACGCGCACCGGAAGTTCAGGCACTTTGCTGAATGCCGTTGGGACAAGAAAAGTACCATCAGGATTAAACTGTCGGGCATAATTGACGAGCGCATCACTTCCAGCAAACACCATCGAGGTTCGCTTCAACAGGCTATTGAGGCGACTAATGGATTGTTTCGAACCAGGTTTTGTCGGCTTCTTCGGTAACCCATCTATGTAGCTCTCCCTCGCATACAACGCATCATCATAGTCATACAGAAGTCGTGACCGTCTCGCTATAAGTGTAATAAAAAAAAGAGCCAGCAGCTTTCTTTGAAGCCAGACATAATCATACTTTTTACTCCCAAGCGCAAGGCGCAGCTTTTCAGGATAGCTTTTTCCGGTAATACGCACTGTATGCATCTCAATACCATACTCCTCCCAGAACGGAAGAAACTGCTCAACCCGGTAGCGATAACTCGCCTGATCTTCCGCAACATGCAAACAAAGAATCTTTAATGCCATAACAAACAACATAAGGTAATACCGAGTGTTCAGCGACAATCCACTTTCCCTGGCCGGATTATTTCCCGCCGCTGAGCCTCCTTGACTGATAAAAAAAAGCAAATAGCCGCTGACCGGCATGCAGACCACTATACGTATCCTTTTTTCAGGATGTTAATGGCTCAAAACCGATTTTCTGACCACACATTATCTGATACGTAATTCTGAATAATAAACGCTTTTTAACTGAGTTTAATAAGTATTCAGATCCATGGGCAATCCATAAACGATACCATTAAAATTTACCGGGACTGATTCAACATATGGGAGGAGAACGGAGATGTTTTCAAAAACTTTTCAGAGCATAAAATAAGAAACAACATACCTTCTTGCACTTTTCAGAGCAATTTTACGGACACGGTCTGAATATGCCCTGTGAAGTTCAATTCCAACGCCCCTGAAATTGTATTTATGCCGTAACAGCCGGAAAAGATGAATTATCACCAATGCTCTGAACCGCCTGTATTCTCTTTGTTTATAGAGCAGGTTAACCCTTTCCAACAAGTCAATGAGCAGATTTGTAGCAAGTATCCTTCGAATCACATCATCTGCCACGGTTTTGAGAAGCTTTTTCTCTACCCGACATTTTGAGCACATCATGACATTCAACTTATTAGATTCATTCGCATCATGACTTCTCCAGACTGAGAGCGGCTTCTCGCGATAGCAGTAGAGAGAAAAGCCAGCAAGAACTATTCTCAGATACAGATCCCATTCATCATGAGGTTGAGTCCACGGATCAAACCCTCCTGCTTTTTCAAACACAGCGCGATGTATCAACGGCGTTGATGAATAGATGAAATTTCCTTCAAAAAGACTCAGTAAAACATTTTCCTGACTCGTCTTCCATCGATACTCATCAGACTTTCGTCTTGATATTTTGTTCTGCACGCTGCCATTAGCAACGACAATATCAACCGGTGAAGTTACCATACAGGGCTCTCCGGGTACCGGAATCATGGCCATCTGCTCACACAACTTGTCAGGATACCAGTAATCATCCTGATCGAGAAGAGCAATGTACTCTCCCCTGCATTGCTCAAGAGCAAAGTTGCGGGCAGCAGCCACCCCTTCATTCTGTTTTGAAAACACCCTGATTCGCTCGTCATCCGGCAGAATACTCCTGAATGTTTCACTGCCTCCGTCATTGACCAGCACAAGCTCCTGCACGGGAAAGATCTGGGAGAGTACCGACGCAACCGCTTGCTTAAAATAAAACAGGTCAGGGTTATAGACCGCAATAATCGCTGAAACCGATAAACTGTTATTATATAAACTTGCAGCCATATTCAGGATACAGGTAATGATGCCCCGTTTTCCACCACCTTTCCTGAAAACTGAATTTCATAAAGGTGCTTGTATAAGCCATTAATCTGAAGAAGTTCTTCGTGATTACCCGACTCAGCAGCCCGGCCCCGATCCATAACAATAATTCTATCGGCATTCCTGATAGTAGAGAGCCGATGTGCCACAACAAGCGCGGTACGATTTTCAAGAGCATGATCAATCGCCTGTTGTACCACCTTCTCAGATTCATTATCAAGAGCACTTGTTGCCTCATCAAAAATCAACAGTTCGGGATTTTTTACCATGGCACGAGCGATAGCAAGCCGCTGACGCTGTCCGCCTGACAACTGTACCCCCCTGTCGCCTATTAACGTATCATACTGCTCCGGCTTTTCTTCAATAAACTGATTGGCATTCGCCATTTTTGCCGCAACAATAACCCTCTCCAGACCAACCTCATCATGAGTGCCATAAGCGATATTAGCCTTGATTGTGTCGTTGAACAAAATTACCTCCTGACTGACAACACCGATCATTCTGCGCAATTGCTTAAAATCATATTCCCGAATATCAATCCCATCTATAGTTATCCTGCCTGAATCAACATCGTAAAAGCGCAGAAGCAGATCAACTGCCGTAGACTTTCCAGATCCGGATTGACCTACAAGTGCCACCATCTCACCTTTATTGAGCTCGAAGGAGACATGGTCAAGTACATTCGGAGCATCAGAATCCTTGGCATATTTAAAACAGACATCCTCAAACCTGATATCATGCTCAAAGCCTTTAATTGCACGTGTACCATTTTTTATATCAGGAACCGTATCCAGCAGCTCAAATAAACGCTCTGCAGAGATCATACCAAGGGCCATCTGGGTATTGACATCACCAAACATCTTGATTGGCCCCATTGTTGAATAGAGGGTAAAAGCGAACAAAATAAGTTCTGATGAGGTCATCCTTCCCTCAAATACCTGCAGCCCGCCAAACCAGAGAACAAGAGCTATTGCTGCAACAAGCAGTGTTTCATTCAGCGGCCCAATTATATTGCGCAATCGTGCAATCCGAATATCAAGATTCCGAAATCCACGGGTAAACGCTTGAAAACGTTCAAGTTCTACATTTTCGAATGCACTCGACTTGATAACCTTGATACCGCTGAATTTTTCCTGTAAAACGGAGTTCATATCCCCCATCGTATTACGGAAACTGGTGGCAAGACCCTTGACCTGCTTGCCAATAGTACGTATAACAAAAAATATCATCAGTGACGTCAAGGATGCAAAAAGCGTAAGCTTCCAGCTCAGCACAACAAGAACAGTGACGTATACAAATACTGAAAAAGGATTCTGAAGAAAATTGACGAAAGTTGAGCTTACAGTATTGTTAACGGCCTGCACATCGTTGTAGACCAGGTTCATCAAGTTACCAACCCGATTTTTGTTGAAATAATCGAGGTGCATCTCAATGATGTTACTGAACACATCATCACGGAGTTTTTTTGCTGTCTTGGTCTGAATCCTGAAAATGATCTGACCGTTCAGATAGACAAAGAGATTCTTGACAGCAAACGATGCAATCAGAAAAAGGCAGATATTGAGAAGCGTACGTTCTTTAGTCTCTGCATGAAATATCTCTTCGAAATTCTCGGTAACCGAAGCTTTAAGTTTTTCTGTATCAATACCCTGGAATGCACCCAAACCGGAGCTTTCTTTTTTTTCCACTCTCTTTTCCCCTGGAGCCTTTGCCTCCAAATGCACTGGAGCATCAATGGTGCTTTCAGCAGTAAAGACGGCATTCAAAAGAGGAAGCACTGAATAGATTGAAACCACACCAAGCAGAGAAGACATGATACTGACGACGACGACAAGTACTATCTTCCCCTTGGAAGGCAGGAGGTAACGAACAAGCCTTATAAATAATTTCATACAATAGTTATCTGTTCACGAACAATCTCTTGGCCTCAATCTACGGTTTCACCTCCATCTTTACAAAGAAGAGGTAAAAAAGAAGATGGGTCAAAATAATATTCCACAAATGACCAAAACAGTCACTCTCGGCCGCTGTTTTGGCACATCTTGTTTGTCATATAAAGAGAAGGGAGACAATAGTTATAGCCTTTTTGTCGTCGCAAGCCATCCGTTCACCTCTTCAACGTCACCGGCGGACAGCGTCCCTGAGGCTTGCTTGAGCATAAGGCGATTGAGGATATACTGGTAACGCGATTTCGCAAGATTTCTTCTGCTTGAAAAAAGCTTCTGTTGAGCATCGAGAACATCGACATTCGTACGCAGTCCTGCTTCAAATCCTTTTTTCGTACCGGTCAAGGCAATTTCATGAGATTGAACCGCCTGTTCATAGGCATGAATCTGGGCGATACTGCTGACAATCCCGTTGTAGTACTTGCGAACATCAGACTGAACTCCCCTTTCCTGGGCACTGAGTTGCTCCTCTGCCTTGAGCCGTTTGGCATATGCTTGACGCACAGAAGCACTTGCGTAGCCACCGGTATAAATTGGCATACTCATCTGCAGACTGACCGAATAGGTATCGTAAATAGAACCGATTGAATAATTATTTTCACTCTCCGAGTAGTTTCTCCCGGCAACAAGATCAACCGTTGGATAACGGGAAAATTTCTGTTTTTCGATCTCCTTTTTTGCAATCTTGATTTCCTGGTGTCCGCCAACCACATCGTAATTATTGACAAGAGCCAGATCAATCCATGATTGAACATTTCCGGGTTCCGGCTGGGCCAAAAGCAGCTTTTCAGGCACAACTCTACAGAGTTCATCAGGATACTCTCCCGTAAGATGCTCCAGTTCACGACGGGTGAACTCAACACTATTGACAATCTCCAATCCATCAGCCAGCGCCATATCATAACCTGCCTGTGCCTCGCTGATCTCGGTAACTGTACCAAACCCCTTCTCAAAACGTTTTTTAGCCTGCTGAAGCTGCTCCTCTGCTGCCTTGACGAGCGTTTGACTGAAATCAAGGTTATCCTCTGCATACAAGGCATTACAATAGGCCTCTGCTATCCTGACCATCAGCGAAGCATCCTCTTTCTGAAGGTCAATATCACTTTTTACAGCCACAGCCTTAGCCTGCTTATAGCCAACAAAATTCGACAAGTTAAGCAACGGCTGGCGAACTGAAACACCGTAGTTAATCGAATTATAATAACTGGCAGTCGTTCTCCCTGCAAGGCTGGTATATTGCGTCGCATTTCTACCCCTTGCTGCGTTCATACGTACAGAGGGGCGCAACTGGGCCCTCGCCCTGCCAACTTCCTCCCTGTATATCAGATTATCAGCCTGTGCGGCACCTAACCGGGCATCATACTCTCTTGCCTTCTGCAAGGCTGTCGAAAGATCAATCGGATCTCCATACAGCGGCAGCGCAATAAACATCCCTGCAAAAGCAATCAGACAAATCCATAGCTTCATGACCGCCTCACTCATCACGTTTAGTTCTCAAAACAACCCTACTCCTCTTTCATTGATACCGCAATCCTCTTGATCAACGGATCGACAAGATAGGTCAGCAACGACCTTTCGCCTGTCTTGATAACGACCTGTACCGGCATTCCCGGCTGCATCTCCCGACGGCCAAGGGAGGTCATTCCTTCTGGAGTCACAGAGACTCTTGCAAGGTAATAGGATGCACCTGGTGTCATCGGATTAACCTGGGGATCTGTTACAATATCTTTCGAGAGCGATTCAACTACTCCCTCTACAACGAGCTGCGGAGAGTGTGCAAATGAAGAAAAGCTCACATCAACCGGCAAACCGTTATGAATACTGTCGATAAGATGAGGAGCAACTTTGGTGTCAATAAGAAGGCTCTCATGAAGCGGCACAATATCCATAATTTTCTGACCAGGCTGGATAACCGCACCTACTGTCTGCACCTGCAAACCAACGACCTGCCCTGATGCTGGTGAGCGTACCTCCGTATCGGCCAGCTCTTCAGCAAGCGCTCTGGTTTTTTCACCATCGGCCTCCACTTCAAGCTGTACCTGTGCCAGTTGGGAGGCGGTACTGCTCTTGAATTCTGCAATCTTCAACTCTAATTCGTGCTGCTGGTTTAATGGCGCATAACCCTCTCGTGCCAATGATGTCATGGCCTCAAGTTGCTTATTCAAAATCTGCAGCGATACACGGCGCGACAAAAAAAGCTGGCGCTGGTTCTGCATATTCTGTTGAGCCAGTTGACGATCAGGTTCTGTCAACAAATCTTTATGAAACGTAATTGACGGGGCACCACGCATTTCAGCAATTAAACGGTCAGCCGTTGCACGCATGCCCAGATAATGCTGATGCACCTCATCATAACGAGCCCTTGCCGTCTGACTGTCGAGCATGATCAGCACATCTCCCTCTTTAACCATCTGACCCTCCCGAACATTAACTTTCTCGACCCTGCCTCCACGCAGATTTTCCACAACCTTGCGCTTTGTAGCTATACTGACCAATCCCTGACAGGGAACACCCTCATCAAGCGGGGCAAAGGCAGCCCAAAGCAGAAAGCTGCCAAATCCGATAAGTAATATCCATATGCCGAGCTTTACGGGACCGCGGGTATCACGATACTCCTCACCCTTGTTACCTGTCTCCTTCTCGTCTGGAGCAAGCTTCACCTTTGCCATTATATCACGAATACTCATTGCTATCGTTTAAACATTTTTCAAAAGCCGAAATCAGCCCGGGGTACCCGAAGCTGGCCGGGCGCTCCCTGCACGTAAAGCCGATAAAACTTCATCACGGGCTCCACAACGAACAATTTTTCCATTCTGCATCAAAACAATCAAATCTGCAGCAGCAAGAACAGTGGGCCGATGCGTTACAAGAATAACTGTTTTACCAGCTTTTCTCAAATCCTTGACTGCCTCCAGCAATGAACGTTCACCGGCATCATCAAGATTCGCGTTTGGTTCATCGAGCACCAGAAGAGCTGGATTGCCATACATCGCTCTGGCAAGGCCCAGACGCTGTCGCTGACCACCCGACAGCATTCCTCCGGCATCACCGATCTGCGTATTGTAACCATGCGGAAAACGCAAAATCATCTCATGAATACCCGTACGCTTAGCTGCCTCGATCACTTTTTGAGAATCAACCTCAGCAAAACGGGCAATATTGTCAGCAATCGATCCATCAAAGAGCTCAATGTCCTGCGGGAGATAACCAATATGCGGCCCAAGTTCCATCCTGTCCCAGCTCTCAATCGGCTCACCGTCGATGAGAACACGCCCTTTTGTATCGGGCCATATCCCGACAATACAGCGCGCCAAGGTTGATTTTCCCGATCCAGATGGGCCAAGTACTACGGTCACCTTGCCAGAAGGAAACATTGCTGTAAGATCATCAAGAATGGGGGCCTCACGTCCCTCGGCAGAAGCAGATAGTCCTTCAAGCCTTATCTCACCAAAAGGATCCTGATGTTTGGTTCCAGGATGACGCTCCGGAAAATCCTCAAGGAGTTTCTCCAAACGAACAAAGGCCGTGCGAGCCTGAACAAATGGTTTCCAGGTAGCAACCACCAGATCAAGTGGCTGAAGAGCTCTCGACATCAGCACATTGGCAGCAATCATTGAACCGGCTGACATTTTTCCTTCAATAACCATAAGAGCACCCGCACCAAGCGTCATCGACTGCATGCTGTAACGCACAAACTTGGCAAATGCCTGCTGGCGATGCTGACGATCCAGAGAGTCCTCTGCCTTGGCCAGCGAAGCGTCATGCAACATGAACCAGCGTTGACGAAGGTTCCCGGCCATACCCATAGCATGTATCGGTTCAATATTTCGAAGTTTGCTCTGCACATAGCGGTAACTGTTGTTACCTGCATCAGCCGCAATCTGTATCTCCTTCATGCTCATCCGATTGCTGAGCCAGGTCACGCCAAGCTGAATAAAGGCAAAAAAGATAGAGAGATAACCAAGAAACGGACTGAGAAAAAAGATTACCGCAATATAAACAGGCGTCCACGGAGTATCGAAAAAGGCAATCATGCCATTGGCCGTCAGAAACTGGCGAATATTGGTCAGATCCGAAAAGGCCTCTGCAACATTGTGTTTGGTACGGTTCAGGTATGCTTCAAAGCTTGCCTTAAAAACCAGTGAATTGAGCGCTTCATCGAGCCTGACCCCCGCCCGTACCAAAAGGCGCGAACGAAGCCACTCGGCAAAAGCCATAACCGCATAAAAAAAGATCAGAAAAAAGGTCACCATAAGAAGCGTCAGCTCACTGCCGCTCTTCATGACACGACCATAGACCTGAAGCATATAGATGGTGGGGGTCAGCATCAGGATATTGGCAATCATACTGAAAATACCAACCCACATAAACTCTCGTCGAAACTCCCAGAGCTGACGGGATAATGCACTGCGATTAAAAAATTCAGGTTTCATAAAGGGTCTGTTTGCATATAAGAGTTAGCCCTGAGGCTTTGGTTTCAGAGGCTGCTGCTGGGCCGCTGATTGCGACTGAAGAGCCTCCATTACCTCCTGACAAGTACCGAAGCGCTGTACCTGCCCGTCAACCAGTACGAGCATATGCTCTATTGCCCCCAGAATATTTAAGCGATGCGTAATGACAATCACCGTCGTGCCCCGTGCCCTCAACAATTTTACCGCATTGAGCAACGCTGCATCTCCAGCTTCGTCAAGACTTGCATTCGGTTCATCAAGCACCACAAACTTCGGCATTCCGTATACTGCTCTGGCCAGAGCAACGCGCTGCCGCTCACCGCCGGAAAGAAACGAACCATCATCGCCTATCTGCGTGTCGAACCTCTTCGGAAGCGTTTCAATAAAATCCGAAAGCCCCACCATACGACATGCTTCATGCACTTTTTCATCATCAGGATCCCCGAAACGAGCAACATTTTCAGCAATGGTACCTTCGAACAACTCAACATTCTGGGGTAAATAGCCAATATACTGCCCAAGTTCCTCCTTGTCCCACTGATAGATATCATTTCCGTCAAGGCGCACCTTACCCTGCATGGCCGGCCACACACCAACCAGAAGCCTTGCAAGGGTGGTCTTGCCTGAAGCCGATGGACCGACAATCGCCAGCGACCCTCCCGGGGCAACTCTGAAACTTACCCCCTTGAGAATCTGCACCGGGCTTCTGGGAGCACCTGCTATAACGCCCTCAACTGCAAGAAAACCAGTCGGTTCCGGCAGTGACATCCCCTTTTCCTGAAGGGGAAACTCCTTCAGCAAGCCCTCCAGACGGCTGAACGACTCAAGGGCGCCTTCCACCTGACGCCAGCTACCGATAACCTGAACAAGCGGTGCGAGCACCCTTCCACCAAGAATGGATGCAACAATCATACCGGATCCATGCAACTCCCCTTTCAGTGTCAGCCAGCAACCCATGCCAAGCAAAAGAGAGGTCAAAAGACTTTGCACCAGCTTCGAAAGGGCTGAATTTGTTCCCGCATGGTCGGATGCTTCTGCCTGTTGCCAGAGAAACTCTTGTTGACGCTCCATCCATCGTTTATGGATATGACCAAGCATTCCCATCGATTCTATAACCTGGGCGTTACGAATTACCCCATCCGCATAGGTCTGAGCGCGCATCGCATTTCGGTTAGCCGCCAAAAGCGGTTCGCGGATACGGCGTTCATTAATCACTCCAATCATAAACTGCACCAGAGCACCAGCCACAGCAAACCAGCCGAGAGCTGGCGCCATGAGAAAAATAATTACCAGCACCAGCAAGGCAAGAGGAGTATCAATAAAGGCAAGAAAACCGGGAGAGGGCAAAAATTCACGAAGGGTCTTGAGATCACGCAGCGCCTGGGCACCCACTCCAGGAATGTTCTGAATCCTTGCCATAAAAACGGCGCCAAACACTTGTTCACGCAATCCCTTGTCGAGCTTCATACCAGCATCGTGCATCACCTGGCGGCGTACCCATTCCAGTGCCTCAAGCAGCAGATAGGCGCCTACTACCAGAAGCGTAAGCATCAGCAATGTTGTATGACTGCGACTGTTCACGACACGATCATACACCTCCATCATGTAGGCACTCGGAGCAAGCACCAGCACATTAACAACGAGACTGAAATAAAAGGCCCGTTTAAGAAAGGGAATGAGCGAAGCAAGAGCCTCACGCAAGGGAGATTTTTCTTTATTTTGTTTCACATCAGTTCATCCTTGCATGCATAATCATTCACAATCTGTTTTGTCAAAAATAAACATAACCAAGAGCAAAGGTACATACCTGCAGCCCACCTGTAGCTGTTTGAATGAGCTTCAGATGGCTGCAGAAAAAACCTTTAGGAGCAGACCAGTCTCACTCCTGCGAAGGAAGTGCTTCAATCAACGCCTGCTGATAGGCATTATGAGCCGTCTGGGCAATCGCCAACTGCATTTGCAGACGCCGGATTTCATTATCAGCAATCTTAACGTTCATCAATTGTTTTTGTGCTGTTTCAGACAATTCTGAAACGTTGTACGTTTTACCGTTGTGGGTCAAAGTCGGCTCTTCGTTCTTTGTTACAGGCATGATTACAATATCTATTTATCTTTTTTCAAAAAAAATGCACCAAACCGGCACACACGACACTCAGTATAGTATACCAACATTAAATATACAAACCTTCATTTCTGATTCATTCCCGCACGCTACAGCTCACATTATAGCACATCACAAGTCATTGCACCGTTAAAACCACATAACCTTATTGGTAAAAAAACGCAACAAACCCCTGACACACGACAGGCACTTTAATGTGAATTGCTTGAATCCATTCGACCAATAATGGCACAACTACAATCATTTCAAGCTACGCTTACGATCAACCTTGATCCAGGAACAGCAACCCAAATAAAAACTTCACTTATAAGTTAAGTTTTTATTTAAAAAAAACAACATTATAAAGCGAATAATCATAATGCCACAGAGCAACGACCTGCAGAATTACTGAATACCGCTAACAAATGTTCAGTCCCAATGCCGCTTCAATCTGTGCAATACCGGCAACCACAGGAGCCGGGGACAAGCACAACGAAACCAGGGATGAAACGTCACGGATTCATCCCCTTGCGAAAATCGTACCAATACCAAACAGGTCAGCGATATTGGCTTTCGGATCCAGAACTGGCCTGATCAACGGCGAGGCGGAGGTCATAAGAGTGGTGACTCCCGGCCCATGACCAGCTTCAAGACAGTCGCTGTGCACGACAATACCAATCGTGATCGCACCTTTCCGGTATGCCCTGCCGAAACGATTATCGTGATCCTGCAGAGCAACAAAATCGCCGAGTCGAATCTTGTCAATTCCGTACTCTTTAACGGTTTCCGCATCACTGGTCATGATATCGTAGTCCCCTTTTGCCACATGGGCAGAACCAATACCCGATCCCATGCAGACTGCAGGCACCAGAGTGGTGACGGGCACTTCAAGCACACAGCCTTCAGCTTCCCGAATCTTCATGGCATGAAGCAAGGCTGGATCGAGATTAAAAAGAGTAATATCAGGATAATCCATCAGCTTCAGCCCCTGCCCTTTGGCACGAATGATGATGGTGTCGGTGTAGAGCAGCTTCTCTTTGGCCTCGCGTTCAAAATCGACAATCACATGCTCCGATCCCCCATGATGACCGATCACACGTCCTGTTGAGCCTTTGGCCTCCCCGGTAGCGATGGTAGCGATATTTCCCGCACAGGAGTACATCTGCAGGCCAACATTGGGATGCTCGAAAGGTTTTTGCGTATCTGCGGTGCAACTGACGCCCGGCTCAATATGATCGCCTTGCCAGCCGAATGCAGGGTCGCCAACCTGAACATTCAGGGTAATGCCTCCGATGGAGGGAAGAAGAAAGGGCCTGCCCTGATGGTCAACCTCCCAATTGCCTCGGGTTCTGGGCTGTCCCGGCTGACATTGGAGCAGAAATTCTACAAGATGTTGTTCGTTGGTATGAAGCATATAAGCTGGGATAAAGGTTTTGTTCAGAAAAAAATCTCCGGAACATCTATGCATCGAATCCCGGTCGGATAAAGGCCCGCGCTGCGGGAAAGAGGACTTCGACTGAACGGCGCAATCGGTCAAGATGCACCAGAATTGATAACGTGCTGTCCTCTTCGGAAGGATACTCCCCATAAATCAGACTCCATGCGGCAAGAGAACGATCAATGGCAATCAAGGCAACTTTGGCTGTACCACATCCGTCAGCCTCCATCTCACTCTCTGATGAAGCCTCTCCGCTGAGGCGCCCTTCAACAGCACGAACAAGTTTAGGGTAAATAAAATACTGGTAATGCCGGATAACCTGGATCGGTTCTTCAAGAGATGGCGGTGGATGGATCAGCAAAGATTCTTCCGTATCGGGAAGTTCATCAGCAATAGCAAACCATTCATTAACCATTCCGGCGTAGAGAAGGGCAGCGCTCGCACAGGGGTGCTCTCGAGCATCATGCTGGAACGTTTCGGGTGGTTCAGAGTGAACGGTTTCCTTTTGCAGATCAGCAGATTCAAGACCCTCTCTGACGGCAATTTCACGGATAAGACGCATAGCCTGCACCAGCGCTTCTCCCATCTCCTCCCAGAACTGCAGATTCAATGCGTCAAAATTCTGCAAGGCCTCCACGCCCTCCCGTTCTTCCGCCTCAAGACGAAACTGAAGACAGCGCGAGGTAAATGCACAACGCTCGCACCAGCGATCGCAATAGATGTAGATACCCGGAATCAGGTCTGGTTCGCTGGCCATTACTGACGATGGTTTAATAATGGATGACAAAGATTCTTTTTGAACTTTCAGTACGGCTTCGGAAAAAGGATGGATACCCTCTTCCCAATACTGCCTCTGCAGCACCAAACAGCAAAGGACGCATGATAGTGCGTCCTTTGTTGTCTGAAAAACCGTCCTGTAACCGGAAAATAATTTAAAGAGGAGTTACATCTTCAGCCTGGAGGCCTTTTGCTCCCTGAGTTACTTCCATCATAACTTTCTGGCCTTCAACAAGAGTTTTGCGTCCGGTGCCATTGATAGCACTGTGATGTACAAAAACATCTTTTCCGCCTTTCTGCTCAATAAAACCGTAACCTTTTTCTTCGTTGAACCATTTGACTGTTCCTTCAACCTGAGTACCCATATCTACCTCTTTTTATTTTTGCCAGTTAAACTTGGCGTTACAATGAGCGAACCTCGACATGAGGCGCTCAAAAATGAATTTATTTTTCGTAAAATTAATTTACTCACTTTCAGCTAAATCAAAAAGGAAGTTCTGTAGTTTACGCTACTTTTTTAACATTGGCAAAAAAAAAGCAGAAAGCCTTCCGAAAGAGCTCCCGACCCCGATAACACCTATGCAGTAACCCTTCTATCTGATTGCCCAGAGCTTGATCTTGCGGTCATCACTTCCGCTGGCAATTATTTTTCCATCGGGAGAGACATCAACAGACTGCACTTCAAGCACATGACCCCGATAGAGATGCAACTGTTTGCCGCTCTCAATATCCCACAACCTTACTGTTTCATCATTAGCCGCACTGACAACCCTGGAGCCGTCCGGAGTGAAACAAACGCTTCTGACAGCGTCCTGATGGCCCTCAAATACCCTGGTAATCTCTCCGCTTGCAGCATCAAGAATTTTGACCATTGCATCGCGGCCACAAAACGCAATAAACCTGTCGTCCGGACTGAAGGCCAATGCATGAGAGAGACGATCGTTTGTTCTGTAATTCGCACTGTTTTTTCCGCTTTCAACATCCCATATTTTGATGACAGGTTCCTCGCCGCAACTGGCAATTGTTTTACCATTATGGCTGTAGGCAAGACACTCGATATAGGATTTATGACCCAGAAGCCTTGAAAGTTCCTCTCCTGTCTCAACACTCCACCGCCGGATTGTTGTATCGCGTGAACAACTCGCCACAACTTTACTATCCGGACTGAACGCCACCATACGCACTGCCGTATCATGACCTTTGCAGACATGAAGACATTTGCCGGTTTCAGCATCCCATATTCTTACCGTACTGTCGGTACTTCCGCTTGCAAGCAGTTTGCCATTGCGGCTGAAATCGATACACTCAACCCAGGTTTCATGCCCCTTCATGGTAAAGAGACTCTGCCCGGACGCAACATCCCACAGCATCACCGTTTCATCAAAACTGCCACTGACCAGTTTTTTGCCATCTGCGCTGAACTTCACTCCAAGCACCCTGTCGAGATGACCTTCCATCGTCTTTATCAGGTTGACATCTTCAATAACCTTTGGAAGTTTCAGTTCTACCTCTTTTTTCCCGAATATTTTCGATAAGAAACCCATAAGCTATGCTCTTGTTTGAATTGATACTCTTCTGGTGGCACCAGATCGCCTGGATGGATACGTTACATGCGAAGTGCCAATTTAAAAAAAATTATCACCTTCCCCGAATTCTCCCGCTCCATCAGGAAAAATTGTAGTTCCTTCCCTTCCAACTCGCACCTTTTCCGAATTTTATAGCATAAAATGAGTTGCAGGCGATGGCCAAAAGAACGACCTGTGAGAAGACATGCAACAAGGTCATTGCGAGTGACTGACGGAAAATACGGGCAATAAAGATCCTGCAGAGAAGAGCAACCATCATCTGCATCAGGGGAAGCCAGAAAAGCGAGACCGTGAATTCACCGGCAATGAGTGCGTAAGAGAAAAAGAGGCAGGGCACAAGATAAAGTGCGCTAATCATCAGAATCAGCACAAAAAGACCAGGTGTACTGTAACCGAGAGCTGCAAAGAGGTTTTTCGAAAACCCTTCCCAAATTTCCCTGAAATTATGATACATCCTGCAACTGACGATATCGGAACCATTGAAGGCTACAACGGTACCACCTGCTTTTTTCACACTCTTGCAGAGCCAGACATCTTCAACAATGGCCTCCCTGACTGCGGCATGACCATTAATACGGGTGTAACACTCCCTGCGGAAAAGAATAAACTGACCATTGGCAAAACAGAAAGCAGCCCTTCTGCTCGTCCGCACAAAGCGGAGCGGAAGGTAGCACATGAGAATAACATGAACCAGCGGCACCACCAGCTTCTCCCAGAATGAGCCAAGCTCCTGATGGGGCATCAGGGAGAGCATATCGGCTCCTGATGCCTGCATGGCTCCAACCGTACGCCTGAGTGCATCCGGTTTATGCGTGGTATCGGCATCAGTAAAGAGCAAAAGCTCACCCTTTGCCTGATGACCAAGCTGGGAACATGCCCAGCTTTTCCCATGCCATCCATCGGGAAGCGCTTCTCCCTGCACGATCCGCACTTTTCCGCCCGACTCCACGACGAGACGACGCAACAGCTCAGGAGTGGCATCGGTTGAGTCATCATCCAGCACAAGAATCTCGAATGGAGCATACTCCTGCCGCATGAGTGATCGCACACAGCGCTCAATGTTCAACGCTTCATTGCGAGCCGGAACAAGAACCGACACAAGCACACCCTGTTCAGGGCAGTGCTCCGGCATACCCGGCAAGTCGATCATGTTTCTGAGCAAAATGCCAAGAAAGAGCAGTAATGAAAGCAGTACCACTATCTGATAAAGGAGCATGGCGACCATAAAAAGGCCGCCCTTGCGGGCAGCCTGCAGGGTTTATAAATCAGGCAAAAGCTATCAGTCGATCAGTTTATTGATATTATACTCGAAAATCCCCTCTGCACCAGCCCGTTTAAGCTCAGGAATCAGCTTGCGTACCGTTTTTTCGCTGACGATAACCTCAAGGGCAACCCACTGCTCTTCAGCAAGACTGGAGATGGTCGGCTGACGAAGGGCCGGAATAATGGCAAGGATTTTGTCGATCGCTGATTTCGGGGCATTCATTTTCAGTCCAACCTTACCCTGGGCGTTGATAGCTCCAAGTAAAAGCATGGCCATATTCTCGATCTTCTCTCTCTTCCAGGGATCATTCCATGACGCCTTGTTGGCAATCAGTTTGGTATTGGATTCAAGGATGGTATCAACAATACGCAACTTGTTTGCCCGGAGCGAAGAACCCGTTTCAGTAACCTCAACAATAGCATCGGCAAGGTCGGGAGGTTTCACTTCAGTTGCACCCCAACTGAACTCCACCATGGCGTTGACCCCGTTTTTTGCAAGGTACTTCCTGGTAATATTGACTACTTCGGTAGCGATATGCTTCCCTTCAAGGTCTTTGACCGACCTGACCGTCGAGCTTTCAGGAACACAAAGTACCCAGCGAACCGGCCTCATCGATGCTTTGGAATAGACCAGATCGGCAACCTCGACAACATCTGCATCGGTTTCAATAATCCAGTCCTTACCCGTCAATCCAACATCAAAAGCACCCAGCTCGACATAGTGAGCCATCTCCTGTGCCCTGATCAAGATAGCTTCCAGCTCATCATCATCTATGGAAGGAAAATAGGAACGACTCTGAACGGAAAAATGAAACCCCGCCTGTGCGAAAAGATCGATGGTGGAATCCTGCAGACTTCCTTTCGGCAAACCAAGTTTCAGTACCTGATTAATACTATCCATAACAGCAACTACCTCTTGATATTAACGTTATAGCTCCCTGAGCTGAAAAAATCCATTTTGGAACACTCCATAGGGTGAACTGCCATCAATCCATGTCCCCAGATTGACATAGCTGCTGCGAGCAGCGGACAGCTCCCTGATTCCCTTGACATGGTTATGACCACACACAAAGTAATCAAACTCCTGTTCGACCACCAGGGATTCGGCAAAGTTTAACAAACGATCTGTCTGAAACACACGATCAGGAGGCTTGTGCGCACGACTGAACTGTGAAAACATTTTCATCATGCCTATAGCCAGATCCGGATGAAACCCCGACAGCAGAGCAAGATTGAAGCGATTCCTGACCAGGCGGGCAAAAAGCTTGTAACCAAGATCCCCTTTACCCAGGCCATCACCATGAGCAAAAATGAATTTGCGACCATCGTAAAGCAGCTCATGCATACCATAGAGCGTTTTTATGCCAAGCTCATCGTCAAAGTAGCGCCCGAGATAAAAATCATGGTTTCCTGCAACATAAACAACCTCAATATTGTGGCGCACCAGGTCCGACAACAGACACAAAAAACGGGTAAACCCCTTTGGAATGAGATGGCGAAACTCCATCCAGTAATCGACGATATCACCAAGCATATAAAGCGAACGACCTTCCGCCTTGATGATGGCAAAAAGTCGTTCAAGGTTTTCCATCTTGAGCTGCTCGCTTTTTTCATCCTGCAGACCAATATGCAGATCACTGATGAAATAAATAGGCTGCGTCTCTCCCTTCTTCATACGCTCATCTCACAAAAATGCGGAGGCGACAATAACGGCAAAAGGAATCGTCAGGTTATCGACCTCCTTGGGGCTTACTCCTTCAACAATCGTTGCAATCAGGGCGATAACGAGGATTTTTCCTGCATCAAACGATTCCGGCACAATGAGATGAACAAAAAAGAGTCCGGCACAGAGACTTCCGACAAGGAAGGCAATACTCCCTTCAACACTTTTATCACTGAGGATATGGTATTTCATTTTTCCATATCGGGTACCAATGATCGGTGCAAGACCATCTCCCCAGCCGAGCATGGCCATGGCCATCACTCCTGCAGCCTGCTTGTAATAGAGTGTACCACAGATCATGGCAACAAGCACAAAATAAAGGGTTCCTTTAAGCAGTTCACGTTTGTCGCCGGTACGGGTCATGGTTTTAACCGCCTGGTCATCTTCGGCAGCAAAAAGCCCTTTCTGGATGAGCAGCAGTGTCCATACAGCAAAAACCGTAATATTGAGATATTGTGACCAGTGTCCATCAACAAAAAGAGGAAGAAAAACAATGGCTGATCCGGCACAAATGTGCGTAATCTTGCGACTGATATCGCGGGGAAGAGAGTGATTGGTCACCAGATAATCCATCAGAGGAGGAACGCTGAAGACATAGACAAAGGTCATCAATGTAACCAGTGCGTTATGCCATACTACTGGAAGTGAAAAAAAGGTTACCTGTAAAGTATCCATAATGGCATCATGGTTAGTAAGTTATAAAGCCTCTGTAAAAAAAATTATTGAACAGTGATATACTTCAATCCAACCATACCGGCAACAAGCAGATTGTTGAGTAAAAAGAGAATGTTATTGGCAACCTGAAACCGGAGAAAGGTGTTGTGTTCCTGAATATCACTCTTGCCGATTGCATTGCCGAATCCATCATCAACGGCTCCCTGCAAGAACGAAATTCCACCCTTCGGATCTCGCAAAAGCTGAACCTGAAGAACCAGATTCAAAACAAGGCCAATCAGAACAAAAAACGCGGGAATCATAAACCCCCATGAATACGAGAGGTAAGCAAGAACAGAAAAAACAAGGTCAATAATAATAAAAGAGACCAGAAACGTTTTTTTTGCACCGATCATGACTGTCAGTGACTTGAGCCCACCATCCTTGTCACCTTCTGCCGACTTGAAGTCATTGAGGATAATCAAGGCTACCGCCATGAAAAAGTTCAGACTGGCAAGCCAGATCGCTTCCGGACGGATATCGCCGAACAGGGCGTTTGCTGATATAAACGAGACAAAACCATAGGAAAAGCCTACAGCAGGAGCTGAAGTGAGAATATTTTTTTTCAGCTTGAAGGGTGGAGCGGAATAGAGGTAGGCGACAAGAAGTGCGGCAAAAATCGAGGAGACGATAACCCAGCCACGATATCCTCCAATATGCACTCCCATGAATATTCCAAGTCCCATGGCAAGCAAAAGGGCAATGATACTGTTCCATAATCCCTCTTTTTCACTCAAACGACCTGAAGGAATCGGACGGGTTGGCTCATTGATCCGGTCAAGTTCAAGATCAAAACAGTCATTGACCGACTGACTGAATCCGGTACCAAGCGGACCAAACATCAAAAAAATAGCGAAAAGCAACAGATAATCGTGAAGCGTACCCTTCATGGCTCCTGACGCCATGACTCCTCCGGCAAGACAGGGAAAAACACTGATCCAGGTAACAGGATCGAGAAGCTCAAGATGTGCTCGTACTTTATCGGTAAACCCGGGTTTTGCGGAAACTGCCATGTGTTACTTCTCTCCGAAGCCCAAAAAGGGGCCGATTAAATGATAGGGGTAGTAAAGAGGGCAATTTACAAATACCAGTCAAGATAAAAAACTCCTAATAACAGGAAGGTTTGCAACATTTCACACGGGCCTGCCAGTCAGGGTTGCTGATGTGGCTGCAGTGATCAGCACCCTCACCAAATCGCCCGGACGATACCCTTCACGATCGAAAACCACTGCCCGATTACCTGGCGTTCGGCCCATGAGCTGTTCGGCAGAGCGCTTGCTTTCGGATTCAGCAAGCACTTCCACAACAGAGCCAATCGCCTGTTGAAAAAGCTCCCCCGAAATAGTATTCTGAAGATCAATAATCTCCTGCAGCCTTCGTTTTTTTACCACTTCCGGCACATCATCCACCAACGTACGTGCGGCAAATGTACCGGGTCTGGTTGAGTAATAAAACATATAAGCTGAATCGAACCGAAGAGTGGAAAGAAGCTCAAGTGAGGCCTGATGATCCTCCTCCTGCTCACCGCAGAAGCCGGCAATGATGTCGGTAGAGAGCGTAACGCCGGGAAGAAGTGAGCGAATCAGCGCTATTTTTTCCAGGTACTCTTCGATCGTGTGACCCCGGTTCATGCGTCCGAGCGTGGCTGTTGAGCCGGATTGCACTGGCAGGTGGATATGGTTACAGATGTTCGGGCGATTGGCAATGGTACGAACAAGTTCACCGGAAATATCTTTCGGATGGGAGGTGGTAAAACGGACTCTTGCCTGGGGAGCAGCACAACTGACGGCATCAAGCAGCGCTGCAAAATTCACTCCTTGTTCAGGATCGTCGTAAGAATTGACATTCTGCCCGAGAAGGGTAATCTCACTGTAACCGGATGCAACAAGCTTCTGAACTTCTCCCATGACCGCACGGAAGGGATGACTTCGTTCACGACCTCGGGTAAAGGGTACCACGCAATAGGCGCACATGTTGTTGCACCCTCGCATGACAGGAACAAAGGCACTGATTGACCCCTGCCTTACCGGATCAATGCCTTCATAGGTTTCAGCAACATTGAAGTCCAGCGAGAATGGCTTTGCCCCAGAGCGGGCCTGCTCAATAAGCTGCGGCAGGGTTCGATAGGTATCCGGCCCTGCAAGAAGATCAATGGCCGGAGAGGTGGCAAACATCTCCTCCCGCTGGTGCTGCGGAATACAGCCTAAAATCCCGACTATCAAGCGTTTATCTCTTTTTTTCAGCCCCTGCAGGTGTTGCAGATAATGCTCAATACGATCAACCGCATTCTCCCTCACCGCACAGGTATTGAGCAGAATAATTCCGGCCCGATCCTCGCTTTCTGCTGCAACATAACCAGCCTGCTGCAGCAGGGAGGTTATAGTTGCGGAATCCGCCTGGTTCATCTGACAACCGAACGTATGAATGTAAAAGGTGTTTTTCCCTCCTGTCGTCATCATCTCTGCTGTTTCTCAAACATCGTTTTTTCAGTGCGCCTCATGCCCCGAAATGAATATGCTTGAATTTTTCAAGCAGCAGCTCAGCTTCATCCTTGCACTGACCGCATACCGTGCCAAGTTTGGTTCGCTCCTGGAGTTCGAAATAGGTACGAGCCCCCTCAAGCACGGCATCCTCGATATCATGGTCAGTAATACTCATACACTGGCAAATCACCTTGACCTGCTCCTGTTTGACCTTCTCCTCCTGACCGTTGCGGGTATAATAGTTATTGATAGCCGAACGCAACGCCTTGTCACCAAGCACCGAGCAGTGAATCTTGTGATCCGGCAGGCCGCCGAGTTCCAGAGCAACCTCCTTGGGAGAGATATGAAACGCCGCATCGAGCGTCCTGCCCTTCACCATTTCCGACAAAACCGAGGTACTGGCAATCGCACTGGCACAACCATACGTTTTCCACTGACAGTCGGTAATGGTCTCTTTTTCCTTGTCCACCTTGATAACCACCATCATCTGATCACCGCACTGCAGATTACCCTCCATGCCGACTCCGTCAAAATCATCGGTATTCTCACCCTGGAGAATATTCTTGGGATTCATGAAGTGTTCCTTCAGTTTATCGCTATATGCCCATTCACCTGGTTGCAGCATGCAATCCTCCTTTTATATAAGCCGTTGACATATTTCTTATTCGTTGAATTATTGGTGGTAAAACATCAAGCAGGTACTCAACCTCCTGCATCGAACTTTCGCGTCCCATACTGAAACGGATCGAACCGTGGGCAAGCTCAGCATTGACCCCTGTCGCCAAAAGCACATGCGAAGGATCAAGAGAACCCGAAGCACAGGCCGAACCAGTTGAAACCGCAATACCCTGAAGATCAAGATAGAGAAGAATGGATTCACCCTCTACCCCCATAAACGAAACGTTAAGCGTACTGGCAAGAGCGTCAGTGGGGTGACCGTTAACATGAATATCATCAATACGCTCCTCAATACCCCTTCTCAGCACCTGCTTCAGATGCAGCAACCGCTCCTCCTCCTCCTGCATTTCAAGCGTTCTCATTTCCACCGCTCTTCCCATACCGAGAATTCCGAGAGTGTTTTCGGTTCCTGCGCGTCGCCCAAACTCCTGATGACCGCCCCGGATGAGCGGACAGTAGGGAATACCCTTTTTCACAAAGAGAGCACCCACCCCTTTCGGGCCATACATCTTGTGAGCTGAAAGAGTAAGGAAATCAACACCGAGTTTCCGGACATCGACCGGCATCTTCCCGACAGCCTGTACCGCATCGGTATGCATGAACGCTCCACTCTCATGCACCATTTTCGTGATCGTCTCAATATCCTGCAACGTGCCGATTTCATTGTTTGCCATCATGACCGATACAAGACCAACATCATCGCCAAGCATACCGGCAAGCTGGTCAAGATCAATTTTACCATACTGGTCAACATCGAGATATTTTACCCGTGCTCCCCGATGAGCAAGACATTCAGAGGTCTCAAGAACGCAGGGATGCTCAATTTTAGTTGTAATAATGGTGCCGCGCAATTTACCCCCTGGGATACACTGACTCGATGCGCAGACAAAAAGCGAGAGCACCGTATTATTGGCTTCCGAACCACTGCCGACAAAAACAATTTCCCGTTCATCAGCGCCAATAAACGCAGCCACTTTCCCGCGAGCGTCCTCAACATTTGCCCTTGCCTCACGCCCCCACGAGTGCATGCTTGACGGATTGCCAAACATCTCCATTGCCTCAATCATCTCCTTCTTCACCTCAGGGTGCAGCGGGGTTGTGGCATTGTGATCAAAATATACTTTCATCTCTGCCATAGTACTTTCAAAATTCGTTATTACAGCCTATGTCCTTCTCAAGAAAGGGAATAATAGCCAATAAACTCTCTTTATCACAACAACTGAGTTCATGCCCACAGTAAAAATGCAATGTTGTACGGAGACAGCAACGCACTTACAACACTTCGAAAGGCATAAAAAATGATCTCCATACCCTGAAACTCACTCTTGGATAATAAGACTTTTTTTGTCTTATTAAAATAAAAACAGGCCATCCCTTCTCTTTTTTTCGCCATTACACAACAATTTAAGCCCTGCGGCTTGATTGAAAGCGATGAAAGAGTAGCCCACACTCGTAACAAAAGATTGCGACCGCCCGGACATCACGCAAGAAGGGGAAAAATGATATGAGTTCATAACCCTTCGATAGTACTATATTACTTTTCAGAGTTGCAAAAAGCAGCCCAGCCTCCTAAATCGTCCGGAACCATGATAGCAGAACAGACAAAAGCACCAGCATTTACCCTTCCCGATTCCGCAGGGAAACAGATCTCTCTCTCAGACTTTGCCGGAAAAAAAGTACTCATCATCTTCTACCCCGGTGACGATACCCCGGTCTGCACCGCCCAGTTGTGCGATTACCGGAACAATGTTCTGGAATTTACCAAACGCGACATTGTAGTGCTCGGCATCAGCTCCGACAGTCAGGCCTCCCACAAAAGCTTTGCTGAACGCAACAAACTTCCCTTCTCCCTTTTAAGCGACACCGAAAAAAGCGTAGCAAAAGCCTATGACGCCCTCGGTTTTCTCGGTATGTCGCAACGCGCCTATGTGCTTGTTGATGAAAATGGGGTCGTCTTGCTCGCCTACAGCGACTTTCTGCCCATCATCTATCAGCCAATGAAGGATCTGCTGGCAAAAATCGATGCGGCGTAGACATGAGAGAGAGGTAAAGCAAGCTCAGAGCAGGGAAAGCAGCATAACAACTGATAAGCGGCATATGGCAGAAAAGCGTTTCAGCAATATCACTGATTTCCCAGCTCCTTCACAGCAACATATTTTTGCTTCGGACTGTTGGGCTTTTCCGGTATGGTCGGTACCAAAAAGCCAGCTTTCAGCAAAGGAGCCAGAATCTCTGCCCGGAAATGTTCGCGATGCTTTAATCCCAAGAATGCCTGAATCTCTTCTCTGCTTCTGGCTGCAGAACAAAACTCCAATATGGCCAACAGTTTATCCTCTCCGACTTGCTCGGTAACTTGCTCGGTAACTTGCTCGGTGACTTGCTCGGTAACTGCATCTGCACTGCAAAGCATGATCGGCTGAAGCCCAACACAAGCGTTTTGAGTTATTCCCTGTGTTTCGGTTTTTCTCGCAATTCTTTTGTTTCCGTCCATCCGTTATTGGCATTTTCCCGATAATCAAATCGGGGAAGATATGGCTTTATGTCAACAAGAGGCGTATTGTCTAATATATCTATCTCGCTTACATCGAGGATATTGTTCGTTCTTTTCTCCAGCTTTACGATAGACATCCCGATTCGATTCGGCCGACAAGGGTGACGGGAAACAAAGACTCCATGAGCTGCATCATCAAGGAATGTTGGTCGGGACAATTGAATCACTTCAGCTCTATCGAAAATATAGAAAAGGATCAGATGTGAAAAAGTTTCAATTGTTTCCAATCCCTCAACATATTCCGCGAAAAGCTCAATCCGCCCTTTCCCGTCAGGCACAACACTTCCTTGAATCGGGCACTCTGCTTTCGTTTTATAGGGTGAAAATATGGTACCGATTTGTTGTATTTGAAAATTCATATCTCCTTCACATCTCACTGATGGCGCTACTGACAGGTGGGCAGAGGCGGACAATCACCCAATCCCCTGGTTTGTGAGTATTGCAACTTCACGATTTCATGAACGTCCCGCCGGGATGCGCTAACCCTGGGTGATTCTTATTTTCCGTTTTTGGCTTATTCTTGTTTTCCGATCACATGAGTATCCTTCATAACACTGTTGTTCGGCAATTTTCAGCGTATCCCCTGTTTTTCAGTCATCTTCCAGGATTCGTTCGATGGCAGACACAATTTCATCCACATCATCAGGAAGAACCCCGGAAAACCATACCTTCTGAGGGTAAATCATCACATGAGAACCGTTGCCGCAAAGCCCCATACATCCTGATGTGGAAATCCTGACCTTCCCTTTCCAGCCTTTCTCGTCAACAGCTTGTTTTAACTTGTCTTTCGTAAGTTGACTGTTATTGTCTGCACACGATTTTTTTTCTCCCCCACGGTCATTGGTACAAACAAAAACATGAGCGACGTAAGGCATTTCACGTTGTTTCTGCATTATGGATCTCCCTGATAAGTAGTCAACAAAATGTAATCACGTAATCCAACGTTATCAGTTCATGAATCGTTAGCGTTTATCCTTCTTTTATTGCCGAATCAATTCCTGTAGAGCGTCTAAACATCACTGACGGGAACGGAGCACAGTGGGATTTCCGTCAGTGAGCATGGTATTGTTAGGAAATTCCTATCCTGTTATTCCAATATCTTTTTTCTTGCAGAATTCCGGATACAATTTTGTCATACATTCGGGACATATACCGTGGGAAAAATGCGCCTCTGTGTGTTTTGCAACATACGCTTCAACTTGCTCCCAGTACCCTTTATCATCCCTGATCTTTTTGCAGCTTGCGCAAATAGGAACAATGCCGCGCAATGTCTTAATCTCATTTAATGCATGACGGAGTTCTTTAATGGTATGTTGACGTTCTGCCTCTGCTTGTTTACGTTCAGTTATATCAATCATAACCGTCAGGTAATACTTAACACCTTGACTCTCGATAATGTCGCCCGAGAAAAGACCATCGAGAACAACTCCTGCCTTTGTTTTTACTTTTAGTTCAACTTCATGGATATTGCCATAGCAAGCGAGTGTATTGGCGACCCGTTCCTGTTCTTCTTCATTCGCAAATATACCTATTTCCGAGCCTGTCTTGCCGATAATCTCGTCTGCGGAATAACCAAGTATGCGAAGAAAGGCATCGTTGACATCAGTAAATATTCTATCAGGAATGCTGCTTACAGCCATCAAGGCAGGGTTCATTCTGAAGAGTTTGTCAAACTTTTGCAAAGCCTCCTGTTCTCTGCCAAGGTCTTGTGAAACGCCATAAATACAATCTGCTCCGTTCCATTTCCCAAACCATACCCGCGTTTCAACGGGAAGGATGGTGCCGTTCTTATGCATAAGTGGCAAGGGGCAAGTTGTCCGTTTGCCGGTGAACATATCAGTTAGAATGGATGTAGCTTCTTGCTGAACCGACTTAGGATGTAGATCAAGTATTTGTATGGTGCGCAATTCATCGGAACTGTAACCCAATTTATCAGAGGTTACGGGATTAGAGTATATAATCTTTCCGTCGCAATTACCGATTACAACAATATCTGATGTTTTTTCAATGAAAGATCGAAAATTTTCTTCGTGTTGCTTGAGTGCGGCCGCCGCCGATCTCTGTTCCGTGATGATTATTGCACAACAAACGATGTATTGAACACTTCCGTTGTTGTCAAACTTGGGTGTCTTTGTAATTTCCAGTAGATGCCGTACTCCATTTGAATCTGTTAGCCATTCTTCGGAGACTACGGTGTTGCGTGTTTCAAGCACTTGGCGGTTCGATTGCTCGCACAGGGCAGCAACATCTGCCGGAAACAGATAACGTAGTGCTTTGAATTCTATAGCCTGCTTGCGCATTCCCATAAAATCTGCATGGCACTGATTCACGCGCCCATATGTGAAGATGTCTGTAAGAAACCACATTTGAATTGGCACTGAATCCATCATCAGAGACTGTTGCTTTACCAGTCCCTGAAGGTCTTGAAACCTTTCGTCATTCATAGTTCACCCATATTTCATTGCTGTACTAACGCTATGGCGTTCAGCAGCGGCACGCAAGCGCCGTCTGCTGCAACGCCTTGTTAGACGGTACCCTACAGGCGCATCGCCATTTTGCCCAACTCCACGATCAAGGTACCCAGCACATTTCCTCCTGCGCCTTCGAGGATCTTTTGAATCGACAGAACGGACTCTCTGATGATGCCGACCTTGGGTTTCGACGATCCAACCTGGGATTCGACTGTTGCGATGTCTGCAAACAGCCTGTCGGAATTGACGTTTTAGGAAAAATAGCAATGCTATCGTCCATAAACTGCAAGTCCCCTTATTTTTTGATTTTGGTCATTTATGACGATACTTTTTTCTGTTGAAGAGATAAAACAGGGGCAATCAGGCGCTTTTACCACAATATTCAAGCCGTTATCTGGCGTAACACATGCAATCGCTTCAGATTCCAGGCAATACTGACAAGCTCCCATTCACCTCTTACATTTTCTATGCCTCTGAGCAGAAACTGCCGGAAGCCCATCACTGCTCAGATAACACCGCTTCGTGGCATGGGTGTTAGGCTGCTTTGGGTTTAAACAGGGGCTTTCGCGGTGGCAGGGAAACCAGCCTCTTTTCCGTTTGACTCTGACGCTTAAGAATATCCTCAAAGATAGCGTCGGGATCATGGTTAAACTTCTCAGCATATTCTTCTCGAAGCTCACGCGTTTCTTTTACTATTGGGTCTTGCCACATAAAATCAGCCCTCCATCAGTTCTTGTGGTGTACAAATTATTGGCGGTTCATAGCCGAATTCTCTACACAGAGATTCGATTTTTGGCCGCACAACAGCATTAGCAATATGAGTACAATTCCAGGTAAGCAGATACACGATAATAGCAATAGAATATGCAGTAACAAACAAATGCTCTCCGATTTTGCTGCAAAATCAAGCTACATCTTTCGTCGGCAACTTGGGCAAGAGAAGGCTTAGCCAGTAAATCCAAAACAAAATGCTACTGGTTATGATGATGAGTATGACGAATGCAAAGCGGGCAACTCCATGATGGATACCGAAACGATGCGCTATCCCCGCACAAAATCCTGTCAGCATTTTCTGGTCGGAAGAGCGGTAGATACCGCTGTATTCCGGTGGACGGGGCGGAGCCTCACACTCCACAAGCGGAGACGGAACTATAGGCTTTGGAAACTCAACACCCTCAATATTGCCGAGCTTCGTCCAGCTTGAGCTTCCTTTTTGCAAGACATCATCCGAAGGCAGAAAATTGCCCGTCCGCGCTCCATCAATGATCTGTTCAAGAGTGAATTCCCCTTGAATTATGCCCTTTCTGGAGATTCTCAAGTCTGCCATTTTCTATCCTCCTTTTTATTGGTTTGCCGCAGTTATTAAGAACCCGTGAGTGCGGAATTCGCTTTCGCGGGCCTAATATTTAGGTGAGGGGCACGGAGCGATCAGCAGCGCTGATTGCGGAGCAACCCTCACGACCGCATTGTTAGGGGATGATTGATCCAACATCCAATAACACCGACGTGAAATGGTGACCATTGTCAGAGTGGAACAGAGTCCCATTCAACTTGACAGGCTTGCCTTTCAAACTCTTGAATTTAGCCATATCTGGTTTTTTTAATACCAAATGCAATAAAGTAACGCCTAACTCCGGTTGGCAATCGGTTTCCGTTGGTGCGCACAGCACCGATATAGATTTGTGCAGCCTAACAGCAGGGAACTGATGCGATTTCTCATCGTACGTAATTTCTGGATCGGCTATCGATGAAACCAGAACACCTTCGAGCGTCACAGGCACATCGTACCTGTAGCTTTGCGCAAAAACATCGGAACAAGCAAGACATAATGCGACTGACAAGAAAACATGCAATTTCAATTTCATAATTTAAACTCCTAACGGTTAGCGTTACCAGCGTGTGTGCGGGTGTGGATTCTGTTCGGAAGCACGAAAAACTCGAAACCAGAAAAATACTCGAAAATGCCACAGAATCCCACAAGTCATGTGCACGCTTTGTTAGCTGCTTTTATTGTCCTGTTGTCAAACTGATTTTGTACTGTTGCCCGTTGAGTACAAAATCAATAAAATTGCTATCGTGTGATTTTATTATTCTATCGCCTAAGTCAAATTCTTTGTGGTGGTTGGGGCAAAGTAAAATTATATTATCTATAGTCTCTCTGCCTTTTTGATGCTTCGCTTTGATGTGCGCCGCTTCGATATATTTACTGCGATCCTTTTTTGTAATTGTTACTCCGCAAATTTGGCATTTGAAGTCCCGAAGAATTTTTATTTGAGCAATTGTCTTATTGTCTCGTTTATATGTTTTTTTGTTCACAATAATTTCTTCACTATCCGACGGTTGTAGATTATTTAGCTCATCAAGAATTTCTTCTTTTATCTTTGCTTGTTTATAGAATTGGGCAAGTTCTTCCTGCTCTTTTTCGTCTTGCGAGCAATACGGAAGTTCGAATTTTTCTTCGACATAGTATTCGTAAATATCAGAGAGCTTTTTGTAATCGGATTGCAAAATACCTGTGTTAGATAATTCTACAAGTTCATCATAGAGAATTTTTTTCGCAAATATGTTGTCTTTATAAGTGAATCCAACTTGTGGAACCATTCTGTCACTTGATTTGGCTTTGTAATTGTCTGCAGAAAGGGGAACAGGGAATAAAATCGAAAACCGCTTTTCGGCTCTGATGTTAATGCTATATTGGTTGTTTTGAAAACCTTTAACAACAAAGTGCTGTTGCGGATCAATAATTTCGGATTTGCCGTAGACTCCCACAACTTGTCCTTTTTTATAGTCAATATTTTTTGTGTAAAAAATAATTAATCCTCCGTTCTGAAACTTTTTTGGGGGATTTGTCCATTGAACGAAACCGTGTATAAATTTTTCTGTATCAATATCTCGTTTATCAAATTTGAAGTTGAGTGATTCGTGTCCAGCATTTTGTCTGGCGTATTCATGCCCTGCTCGTGGATTAATATATCTGTTTGTCCAGTTTTTCGGGTTCCATGTAATATTTACAAGCAGAACATCATTCATTTCTGTTTCCTTAATTTGTACAGTAGCGCCTAACGGTTTGCGTTACTGGCGCTGGGGCGGGCGCGGACTCTGCTTGGGAGCAGAAAAAACTCGAAGCCAGAAAAATGCTTAAAAAGCCGCACCGTACCCCAGCGTCCAGTGCACGCTTTGTTAGCCCGCTTTTTGCTTGGGGAGGACTTTATCTATTTGTTCATTTGTTCGCTAACCTTACCTAATAATTCATTTCCCTTACGTAGATTATGACCTTGATTTTTCTGAGACGAAATGTTGTTTTTTGCAAAATCTACATCAAATGGATATTGTCTACTACTTATTACCCTGTTTGGTCTGGCTCTCGCTCATTATTAATGATGAATCAAGTTGCTTCAGGGTTTCTTTTACACTCCGACGTAACCCATCTGTTAATAATATTGCATTATGAAAAGCTTCAGTCGCTTTCCATGCACCCTCGAGTGATCCTTGATGACCATTTTCTTTGGACATAATTAGCTGATTTAGGGAATCCAAAACATCTTGAACGGTTTTGAATCTTATAAACTGTAAGGGAGTCACAAGGAAGTCATTCTCTCTATAAAAGCTATCATAATCGCTCTCATTAAAAAACCGTTTGGAATTTTCGGCAATAGTTTTTGCGACACTACTGTAACGTTCTGCGATTTCCATTACTTGCTGATGAGCACTCCACGAGTGATTTTCAGCTTTTTTAATCAATACACGGAGAACCGTCCAAATATTGCGACTGCCCCCACCACCCCCATGTTCAATCCAGTGATGCTCTCCCAAGCTAATCTTGTATTCTGGATTTTGTACAGCAATCTCCGCAACATCTATAAATTCAGGCCAACTATAAACGTAATTGCTTATAGTAGAAAAAACACCTATTATGATATTAAGGTTGTCGTACAGCTCCCATAAAAGATTCTTGGCATATTCCAGATCTGATCTTGAGCGAAACACTATGACAGATTGAGAAGAGACATTTAATAACTGTTCAAAGCCTTCCCAGAATATTGAGGATGAGAGACGATCAGTGACCTGCTTGAAAAAACTCTGTGTATATGTTAGATCAGGAAAGAAAGATTTATGGATTTCATAATTAGCATCAATCATTGACTCGAGCTTTGTGTAGTCCCATATTTCTGCATGTACTAATGAGTATTTTGTTATCTCCTTGCTAAACCAATCATGTGTGCCAACGGTTACAACGCCAGAAAAAGGAACATTCGTTATCATTATGTAAATATCGGGTTGTTTCTTTTTCGGCTCGAACAAATGTCTAAGTTCAGAAGATATCTCTTGGCGAATAACATTTCGAGCTTCTTTCACGCCTAATCGTGATACATCGTGATGTTTATATTGGAAAATCCAATATCCTTCTAATTCCGAATAATCACCATTTCCTTTACCATCATAATCGCTGTCACGTCCAGCGTCAGACCCTACTGTGTCAAATGGTCTTATTTTTTCCGAGACCGTTCGGATTAATAAGGCATTACACAACTTAGCGAATAACTCAGGGGAAAGACTATTTAGATCATATCGGAACATATTATTCTCTCAGAAATGTATAAAATGTGCCTGCTTTTTGTGCGGGCTAACGTGAAATTAACCGGCTACGCGCTTTTTGCGTAGTCCGGGTTGAATGTAGGGTTAGGTTTCATTTTGGTGAACGATGAATCGTGCTCGTTCGTAAAGTTCGTCGAACGTAACTATTTCCGGGCTGTTTGTATTGCGCCTGAACAGTTCGAACGAACGATACCGCTCCTGATTTACGCCGTGGTCACCGACGAACTCGTGAAGGCTGCCAACAACAAGAAAAGATTTGGGCATGTAGTTGAAAGCCTCTTCGCCAGTTGGATTTCCAACATCATCCGTGAGAGCGAGTTTGGATTTTATCGTTTCAGTGGCGAGTACAACGGTGCCTTGAACCTGCGCGATAGCGCCCGAAAGCTCATCTGATGGTGACCAACAACCAACCCGATAGGGCCGGGATTTGAGTAACTCTGTCTTGTGTGTCTTTATCTCGACGAAGCAGAGGCTTGAGATAACCCCGCGAGTTTTAAGCAGCGCGTCCACTCTCTTTCCGTGCTCTGATACTGTGTGACCGTGAACCACTTGCTCAAGTTTCCTGTCATCAAGGGTGGATAATTGGATGTAGCTTAATCCGTAGCCAAAAATCCACGGATTTTTCTCAAAGAATTTTTGCCACACTGCTTCGCTGTTACATTGCTTCTGCGTCTTGACCGTTTTGAAGTATTCGTCATTTTCAAGAAGTTGCTGGAAAACCTGCAATTGACGCTTGCGATACCCGACAGCTACAACATCCTCCTTTGTTACGGCTGAACGAATGACTTCAGCGAATAGCTCTTGATTATCTTGGAAAAGAGCTTGAGCTTGGACGTTGGAAAGTACGACTCGGCGCAGTTCCTCGTCAGAAATTTTCATTGAGCCACTGCCTTCGAGTGGCAGGTACAAAGATTCCGCGATCATCTTCGAAAAACTTGGCAGTAATACAGGTCTTAGCATCTTCCTTATGTCTTAGCACGACTTCGTTTTTGATCTGAGCAAAAGCGTAGCTCTCTGGATGCTCAATGAGCTTTGTGGCAATGCGCACCTTCCGCTTTGGCTCACCAAATGAGTCAAGACTCGGACTAATATAAGTCTTACCGTGCTGAGGGTCTTGGTAGCTATCCATTTTGCGAAGCGTGCGTGTTGTGTATGAAACCTAACGAAAAGGTCACCTGCTGGCGGCGAAGCCGACAGACAGGTGAAGTGATTTTGTTAGATGCAGTCTATTCTGTTTTTTAATAAGGCTGTACTTCTTTTGCCATGAAGCACTGCCAGAACAAAAATTGCATCATTTTTGAATAGATAGATTCACTGGTGTCCGGTTGTTGAAAAAATTAACACTGTTTATCGCCCAATAATAAAACAAGTTACGATACGTTTTTGATCGTCACCGACTTGAAAAAAACTTGTTATTTTTATCATTCCATAATTTTTAGAAAAGGGATGATAAATGTATACAGGAAAAACCATTTTTGCTCAACTCCAGGAACATTTGCCTATTCATCAATTTAGAGTTTGTGTCAAACGTTACGGAGGTAATCATAAGGTACAATCGTTTACCTGCCTGGATCAATATCTCTGTTTATTTTTTGCTCAATTAACCTATCGAGAAAGTCTTCGAGATATTACAACCTGTTTACTTGGTATGCAAAATAAACTCTATCACATGGGCATACGAGGTACAATAGCACGAAGTACATTAGCCGATGCAAATGAAAAAAGAGATTGGAGGATTTACCAGGATTTTGCGCAAATCCTGATACATAAAGCACGAGAACTATATTGTAAAGATTCATTTGGCGTGACACTTGATGAAACTGTTTATGCTTTAGATTCGACAACGATTGATTTGTGTCTTTCCTTGTTTCCTTGGGCAAAGTTTCGGACACACAAAGGGGCTGTTAAAATACACACATTATTAGACTTACGGGGCAGTATTCCTTCTTTTATAGCCATTACTGATGGCAAGGTTCACGATGTAAATATCCTCGATATGCTAATTATTGAGCCGGGTTCTTTCTACATTATGGATCGTGGTTATATTGACTTTGAGCGATTGTTTCATATTAATGAATCTCAAGCATTCTTTGTCACAAGAGGTAAATCAAATTTAAGTTTTAGACGACAATACTCTCATTCAGTCAATGAATCTACCAATGTTCGATGTGACCAAACTATAATGCTTACAAGTGTTAAATCAGCAAAAGAATATCCGGATAAGATGAGAAGAATCAAGTATGCTGATCCTGAAACTGGTAAACTTTATGTGTTTTTAACAAATAATTTTATTCTTCCTGCTCAGGTCATTGCACAACTTTATAAAAGCAGGTGGAAGATTGAGCTTTTCTTTAAATGGATTAAACAACATTTGCGAATTAAGGCGTTTTATGGTACTTCAGAAAACGCTGTTAAAACACAAATTTGGACAGCAATCTCAGTATATGTGCTTATTGCATTAATAAAAAAACGCATGAATTTAGATATATCTCTCTACACTTTTCTACAAATCCTGAGTGTCAGTGTTTTTGAGAAAGTCGATATAAATCAATTAGTTACGAATTCTGCTGGCACAATTGAGAACACCTATGCCTCTAACTAGTTAGATTTATTCAACTTATAGCCGGACAGTAGTGAGATAGATTATTTTATAAGGGAATTTTTTAATGATGTGCTTCCTTGCTTCTTTATATTCTACTGTGGTTAACTCAGGGTTCCTTTGGATAAATTTAAGACCAGCCTCAATCTGAAGCAAGAAGTCATGTCCCAACCCCAGCCTTTTTTCTTCATACCAAAGGAATGATTCTCTTAAATCATTTTCAGCCTCAGGTCTGATTATGATTTGATGTTTCATTGCTTAGATACTATTCTCTTATAAACATCTTTCCACGGAGCACCTAATGTGGGGTTTCTGTGATATGCTTCCAAACGTTCATCAATTATTTTTTTTTCTTCGTGCGATAACTTGACAGCTTCAGGTTCGTTAGATATCGTATCCCATATGTCTTCTACCAGTTGAATTCTCTCCGGGACTGATAACTCAAGGGTGTCCGTAGCGGTTATATGTTTCATAGCAATTACTTCTTTTTAATATGGATAAAAAACGTAATCAATAAAGGATTTAAATAAATTCTTTTAATATTATTTTTTGAAATGAAAATCAACAAATAATCAGGGAGTATTTTTATCTAACAATGTTTAGACTGATCTGCCTAATTCTGGAAAAGTAGAAAGCTGCTTTCTGTATAAGACAACTTCCGAATTATTCAGATATAGCACTTAACTTATTTTCTATAAATGATATGGAGAAACAAAACTAATTTATCCTGCCGGTTTATACAGATCAGTCTAAACCAGCGATAAACATATCAACAGGACTTTTTACACCATGACCACCTTTGTTTAAAACATGCGTATAAATCATCGTGGTGCTTACATCTTTATGCCCCATTAATCCAGAATGGTTCGAACATCATACCCACCCTCCAGCAAGTGAGTCGCAAAAGAGCGCTTGCCTTGCCAAACGGATAACCTCATAAAGTATAGCAAAATAATCTTACGCCGTCAAATATTACAGCAAGAAATATCAAAAAGCTGCGTCATAAAGCACTCCGTTGCACTGCCTTCCTCTGTTCACAACCCAAATACAAATATTGAGAAGAAGGGCGCCAAATTCCCGTTAAAAATGAAAAGCCGAAGCGCTCACTATCGCCCGTAAGTCAACCTTGGCTATAAGACACCCCTATATTGTAGCAAGTCCTGACCTGATTGGAAAAATGTACTCATCATCTTTCACCTCAGTGACGATACCCCGATCTGTACTGCCCAATTGTGGGATTACCGGAACAATGTTCTGGAGTTTATCCAGCGCGGCATTGTGGTATTCGGCATCAGCCCCGACAGTCAGGCATCCCACAAAAGTTTTACCGAGCGCAACCAGCTCCCCTTCACCCTCCTGAGCGAAACCGAAAAAAAAGTGGCAAAAGCCTGAGACGCCCTCGTTTTCCCCGGCATGTCGCAACGCCTATGTACGAGTCAATGAAAATGGTATCGTCTTGCTTAACTGATTGCGTTACTGACAGGTGGGTAGGCGTGAACAATCACCCAATTCCCAAGCTTGTGAGTATTGCACGTTCACGATTTCAGGAACCTCCCACCTGGTTTGGATTTCCTGATAGCTGGAAATAAAAAAGGAACCTCTTTTTTATAGGCAAGGTAATCCTGACCGAAACGTAACGCCAGCTCCTTCTCTTCAATAAGTTTGTGATAGAGAGTTCCGAAAACAAACCCAAGCGTACCGCAAATGAAACCAACAGTGAGAGTGCCAAATAGAGTCCCGATCCCCGTATAGTAAAATATTGCCCCGAGTTCAATTGGATTTCTGCACAGTTTATACGGACCAACTACCACCAGCGTTTGAGTCGGTGCGTTAGGAGCAGGGGTACCTTTACCAATGAACCACTGGGTATAGGTCGCCCATAGCAGGAAGAATAATCCGAAAAAGATGGCGACCACAAGAAATTGAAATTTCCAATAACCTGGGGTATCTCAAGTGTATCTGCTGGTCGATGTTGTCGCCAACCAGAAAAAAACAAAATGGCAGAAGGAGAAGAAAGCAGATTGCACCTGCCAACAGTGAGATGACCCTGTATGAGGTGGACGTGTTCCTCCTCATGAAACTCAACAGCTTGTTGTAATATCCCTCAAGCATATCGAAGCCTCTGTTGAGATGTTTACGAGGTTTTTTTGAAAGCACTCATCGAATCGGTCTCAGACGCATATCTGTGCTGATGATGCCAACATTGAAATGAAATACTTCTCTTTTCACTTTACATCGTTATAGGCGTTCCCACTCACACCCAACCCGGCTAGTGTCAAGTCAAGCGTATAAGGTTGCACATGCTTGCGCCAAATATTCCTCTATAACTTATTTTATAAATTAGAGATAAATGATTTTTGCAAATCCTAATAATCATTATTTAATGGTCTTTTAAAGCGTGACATGACACTAGGCATCATCCGCTCTTTTAACTTAAAACTGCTCGTTATCAATGTCGTTCCTTAATTCATCAATTTATTTACGAATAAGTCCTTAGTCTCTGAACAACAACAACCCCTTCAAGGTCATGTTCACAGCAATCGCATCATGCGGGATAAGGAGATAAATCCAAGACTTGCCACCATGTGTTTTGGCAAAATCAGACGCATTCTTGCACCATTGTACCGCCGCCGCTTTTTTGGCAAGCACATCAGACGCCTCCATCTCCTTTCGTGCCTTTGGCTCCAACATGTAGATAGCATCCTCCGTTTCAGCCACAAAATCAGGCTGATACTCCTGCTCCCCTGTAGAAGAACGATAATAAATTTCGAACTGCCCTCGTGCTGGCCGGAACCACTTTGCCGCTTCACGTTCCAGAATGACGGAAACTTGCCGTTCAGTATCAGAATCAAACTTCTGTACCGGATAAAGGCATTTTGAAAATCCACCAAACAGATACTTTGCCATGTTGCTTTTATCCTCAGGAGCCTGTCGATAATCCAAGGCTGAATCTTTTCCGTTAACGCTATAGGCACTCTCTTTCAGTGGCACAAACCCGCATTTTACCTCAATGTCATAGTCCGTATCACCTTCCCAGTAATGCTCTTGCATTTGAGCATGAACAAAGTGGGCAACATCCTTCTGGTGATATCTCAGAATTTTCTCGACCTTGGCCTCTTCGAGATAACTCTTGAAATAAGCAACAACCTGTTGCGCCAAGCCGTAAAGAAGGTCTGCATGATCATCATAAGAAACGTCATCAAAATCAATCAACCCATTAACGATGTAATCCTCAAGCCGAACCTCATCACTCTCTTCGTCACCAAACCCGACAACCTGATGCTCACCCGTGCGGAGATATTGAATCCACAACTCATCTTCAGGCGGTTGATACTTGAGGCTTTCCAGTTGAAGTTTGAAAGAGTTGAAACCAGAACAAACCTCACCCTTCGGCGCAACCAAAATACGGGGAATATCTATGGACTGTTCCTGCACCAAAATGGCCGTCTTTTTAACAATAGCAGCGATATCAAGTTTCTCCGCAACAACGCCCAGCTCATACTGTGCAGGTTGATAAGCCGCATCAACTTGGCTCGAAACCACGTCCAATACCTTCTGATCCTGAAGGTGGCTGATACTTGGAAGAACCCGAACATCACTGCCAACCTTCCTGATTGCTTCATAGGCAAGTTGCGCAACCTTTTGTTCTTCCGGAGTACTGAAAACTGATACTTTGCTCGTTGGGGCCACTTGTGTACTACTCGATACCTGTTGCGGCTTAATCCCCAGTTGCGATGAAAGGTTTGATTGAGAAACTACCGTCACAGCACCCCGCCGAAGCTCATCAGGGTCAAGAATGATCTGCTGCAAACGAATCACAGAATCAGGCCGTTGAGCCTCATCAACAATCTCCTGAAACCGGTCATGAGCAACAATACTCAATCGGTCAACAGCGGGAACACCTGTCCGCCGACCATAGGGCAAGCGCAAGCCGCGCCCGATTGACTGCTCAATCAATATCCGCGCATTAGCAGCACGTAAAGGCACAATGGTATACAGATTGGTAACATCCCAACCCTCCTTCAGCATATTAACGTGAATAACAATTTCCGTTGGCTCATCAGTGCTTTCCACGGCAAGCAGGCGCTGAACCATCACATCCTCCTTCTCGCCGGTCATACTCGAATCAACCTGAATAACATGCTCTTTATACCGCCCTTCAAAAAAATCGGCTGACTGAATAAGCGCCAGCAACTGCCCTGCATGAGTCGTATCTCTTGCAATCACAAGAACGAAAGGCTTCACAATACGGTTGCCAGATTCACGGGCATAGGTTTCCAGTTCAACCTTTGTGCCCTCATGCAGTCGGATACCATCTTCAAGCTTCAGCTTCTCCAAAGCCTCCAGCGGCATTCCCGCTGAATTGAAATCCTTGCGTGTCACAACGGCAGGCTCTTTCACAAAACCATCTTCCATCGCCTTTGCCAACGGATAGCTCAGCACAACATTCTTGAAGGGTATCGGCCCCTTGGTTGTTTCCATAAATGGGGTAGCGGTAAGTTCCAGACCAAGAACAGGTTTCAGTTCATTAATGGCGCGAACACCCGCTGAAGCACGGTAACGGTGCGACTCATCCATCAACAAAACAAGGTCAGGCAACGCAGCCAGGTAATCGAAATAGCTTTGTCCGATATATTCAGCCAACCGCTTTATACGAGGCAGGCTACCTCCCCTCACTTCGGAATTGATTTTCGAGATGTTGAAAATATTGATCTTGCAGCGCAACGTCTGATCGAACAGGTTCCCCGCCAACTGCTGATAATCGTCACCGGTAATAATTGCAGGGGGAGCGATAGAGAACTCAGCAATACCCTTGAACACATATTTTGACGTGTTGGGCGTAAAGTCGGCAATGAGCTTGTTGTAGATGGTCAGGTTTGGAGCCAGCACAAAGAAATTATTGAGCCCATGCGCCAGATGAAGGTAAGAGATGAAGGCTCCCATCAGCCTTGTTTTACCAACTCCTGTAGCAAGCGCAAAACAGAGAGAAGGGAACTCACGCTCAAAGTCTGTAACGGCTGGAAATTCTGATTTGATGATCATCAAGGCCGCCACGAGGTCACTGCTCTTGTGCGGTGGCACAATCTCCGTCACCCGGTCAAGAATTTCCAGTGAACGCCGTTGCGGTTCACGAAGTGACAATCGCCCAGAGATGGAGTTAACGTGACGGTTCATGGATTAACTGATCTCAAGATAAGAAGGTTTACAGATATCAATCTGATTTTTTATCGCAACTATTTTATTGTGAAGGCTTTCGAAAGTTTCAGTGTTAGCTATCACCGCGCTTTCTGTAGGTAACGAACGAGCCTCAGTTACTTTGTCATGGAATTTGCCATGCAAGTCCACTAACTCTTCAAGATGATTCTTTAATATTTGGTCACCAATTAGCGAAATAATTATTTTAGCTGATTTTATACCTAAATCAATATTATTGAAATTATCAGGTCGTGGGTAAGAGGATAGAGTGGCGTCAGGAATCAAATAGTTAATGTTATGGAAATGCTCTGCCAACAAATCTGCTTGAGAAACTTTTCTTGCTTTTTCTACTTCTCTGGCAGATTTTTTTGAATCCTGACGTGCCATAGCGGCTATTACGGCTGAAATCAGGGAAATCACAACTGCAAAAAGCGTCCCGGTCACCGTCCAATCAATTTCGGAACTATTAAATGTTAGGGTGTTCATGATTTAAGCATCCTGATTATCAAACAAACTTGGGTGTGCGGATTTTTTCTTTTTCAGGGTCTCTTCTTCCCGTTGCGCCATCGGCAAGTTCTGGAGAATCAACGAATAATCATCATGCCTCCATTCGCATTTGGAAAGAACGGTACTGGGAATTCTTTTGACGGTAAGGTTGGTGAACCGCTCAGGATTCCCACGAAAGGCACTACATAGAACAAGCAAAGATCGTTCAGTGCCAACATCTTCACTCAAAGCATGAAGCTGATCGGCTCCAAGTGTCTGCGTCGTGATATAGATAAAGTCACGTTCAGTTGAATGGCCTTGCTGCCAGTACAGCGTATCACTTGGCGCATAGGTGAACCCCTCCAACTTGCAAAGAGCTTCCGTCAACTGCGCTGCGTTATACTCCTTGCTGATAACCCAATTGCCCCATTTATCTTTGTCAAGCAGAGAAGGCGCAATTCGGTAATAACGAAACCCCCCGCCACCCTTCCAGCCTGTAGCTTCCGTTACACCGCCTTTATCCTCCCCATCAATAACTTTTTGCAGGCGTGGAATGATGTGAGTGTGACAATGCTCTCCCAACTCCACCATAATCCATCGTCGCCCCATTTTGTGGGCAACTGCGCCAGTCGTACCGGAACCAGCAAAAGAATCAAGAACCAAATCGCCATCAATGGTTGCTAACTCAAAACAACGCTTAATCAACGCTTCGGGCTTTTTTCCTTTAGGGAACTCAATACCTCCTTCATTATGAATATTGTTCGACAATAGATCATCCCAAATGGTTGTGAGGGGTTCTCCCGCGACATACTTGCCATCTATCAATTTCAACTTATCCGAGTAAAAAAGAATGCGCTCTCCTGCAACAAAAAACATGTCAGAGAATTCCTCTCGCTCAAGACGCAAAATTTCACTCGTTTTATGTGAGGCATCAATCATAGACCTTGCATCACCACTCACAGCGTCATAATCTGGTCTTGCAAGACGAACTACTCGTGGAGCATTTGCTACAACAAAATCAGAGAGCAGCGCTTCATAGCTATCGCCGACCGCCTTTTTCAGCCCTCGGATAGGAAGATTTAGACTTCTTGCAAAAGCCTGAGTTAAAGTAATAAAACGCCATTGAGCATAGGGCGCATCAAAATTATCAATAAACTGCCCATACCGTGTATCACGCTTATTTCTTGCGGTAAAAACACGATTAGGTTTCCATAAGGTCTTGTTCTTTGCGTACAGAACAATGAAGTTCGAGGTACTTACAACGCCAGGATTTATGGCTTTATGTCCTGTCGCCGCTCCTTGTTTAAAGGAAACAACCGTAATCCGATTTTGTCTACCAAATATCTCGTCAAGCAAAACAATCAGATATCCAAGCTCATTGTCATCAATATGGACAAACAATGTACCGTCTTCAGAGATGAGGTTCCTAATAATGTCAATTCTGTCACGGATCAATCCAAGCCAGATGGAATGTTCAAGACCATCATCATAATGCTCGAATGCTTGTTGGGTATTAAACGGCGGATCGATATAGACACACTTCACCTTGCCCGAAAACTCCTGCTCCAACGCTTTCAGGGCAAGCAGATTATCACCAAAAATCAGCCGGTTATCAAAAATATCATTATCCGTCACAAGATGCTTGGCATGATACGACCTCGCCACATCCTCAAGCAAAATCCTCGGTTCCAGCTTTGGCCGTTTATCCTTTCCAATCCACGTTAATTCAAGTCGTTTCTTATTTGTCATTGATCAAACCTGATTTGTGGAGCTTTTGCTGATAGATAATTAAATAATTCGATTGGGTAAGGTTGATTTTCCGTCTGCCGTCTCTCTTTAATTGCAATAACCGGATCATTTAGAAGGCCAAAATTATCAATCATTGTTGACTTCATCACACTAATTGTATGAGCTTGGTTTTTAAAAAGAGCAAGCGGGCCAGGGCCAGCTTCATTGGATGGTGGAACTACGGGTGTCACATACGCCCAAAGCGAGTTGCGTGCTTGATCAAAGGGATAGCTCAGCTTCTCCTCAAGAACTTCCATCCTAATTACACTTGGCATATCAATTTCTTTTAACAATCGCTTAATAAGCACAGATGCAAGTACTAAATTCCCATGTTTGTAACATAATCTCTCAGTACCATTAGTGCTTAGGATATTTTGCTTTAAATTTTTCTGAATTGTTCGGTATACAATAACAGCGTTTATGAGACGAAAGGCCGTCAATGTTTCCGGAAATATTAAACGGTAGTTTTCGGTTTCAGGATCGAGGATATTCCCTGGCTCCTTTTTTAACCATACAAGAAAGCGAGGATCCTGTTGCAGACAGGATAAGGCGTATACCGCTTCGTTGATACTTATTGAATTGCCACTTTGATCAGACACCCCATCTTTGTAAAGGTATTCAATATTAAGATTTGCAATATCACGACGTAAACGTTCCTGTTCTTCATCCAATGCAGAAAAATTAAAAAGCGAAACTGGATTTTGATGATTTCTTGCCTTTGTGACGCTCTTTCCAAATGCACTTTCTGGTGGAGATTTAATTAACGTAAGAAGAACCTTTGCGCTACTGATATCCACATTTTCATTTGCAACAGTCGCTGAAGATGCAATGGTCTGTGCTCCATTAATGATGGATATACCTTGAATTTGAATCTTTTTCTTTCCATCTTTCATATTTTTAGGCTCTATGTTTGCACAAAGAGCCGTCACCCCATTGTTTAAATACCAGAAATCACTGGGTTGCTCCCTAAGGGTTTTTTGTATTGCTGAATTAACATCAGTTGTTCGACCTAAAAAAGTACGTATATTTTTAACATAAAGAGCTTTATCGTGTTGTTTATGCAGATCTACTAAGCTTTTTAATGCAACAAGGCCGAAATAGGAAGTATGCCCATCGTCCACCGCCCTTTGACACTCAAGCCAAAGAGTTGCATCAACACGTGGATAGGCATTTGACTCACTAAGCTTAGATTTAATTATTTCAGCATCATACTCCATAATAGTGTCAACGAAGCGCTCTTCTCCTTGGCTTATATCTGTAAGCATTTCACGTATCGCTTGTTTTGCATTTGCACTAATTCTCGGTCCAGTATATGCGATAACCAGTTGTATATTAGAGCAATCTTCTACATCTCGTTCAATCTCTGCTTTGCGATTCTGGATATGAGAATTAAAATCATCAAAATTTTGTCTTATAATTTTTCGTACACCTTGACAAAACGCGTTAGCTTCATCAAGTGAAAATTCTTCATTTAATTTCAGCTTTGATTGAATCAAATAAAGAGTCTGAGAAGAAGCCTGATAATATATTGCATCAACTCCTTTATCGTCAAAATCATCAGTTACATATTGACAAGCGTCTGTTTCGGAGAGGTCAGCAATATGTTTTATCACAAAGGCACTTAACGCTCTTGAGCAATTTTTGGTTACTCGTTCAGAAACCGATTTTTTTTGATCTATAAGTGCAGGAAGGTGTGGGACGAATCGGCTATCAAGTGCAGTTTTCAGGAGTGTTAGTTCTTGATCTGTAAGAGCCATAAAATTCCTTTGAATTTAGCATTTACTATAAAAAACCCTCCCTGAGTTCATTATAATAAGGTTTTCCAGCAAAATTATATCAAAAATCAACAATTTTTGTTCTTCGCTCATCTTTCAGTCTTCAAGGTTTGACCTTGGATATTGAAATCGTGGTTTATTGTACCCTTCCCAAAAAAAATTAAGACCACCACGCTTGATATTTTGTGACTATGAGGTGCTCACCCCTCCGGCACATAGCATAAAAAAGCACCGCTGAAACACCTTTTCGTCTTCATTTCTGTTTTCAGAAAGCAACTCCGGCGCACATGACACGGCTCTCGATAACGGTTCATCACAACAAGGCAACAATTGATTATCCAGGTACACCCACTCCTGAAACATGCAATTAAACCGAATTAATAATGTATACACGTAACAGCGCGTTGCTGCGCCACCATCGGCACAAGTCTCAAACCGATGTGCCAGATCATCATGTGTGATGCATGTCCTTTTCGGGCATTATTTCCAGAATTTTTTCTTTGATAGCTTGTCCGGTTCCAGATAACTATAGAAAACTCACCTTGTGCCTCATTTGGATATATAATAAAATATGCTAAAGAGCGACAACCAGCCACTCTTGTGTCTGCTCGGCGAGATCCGAACTCCCCCTATGTCCCGGCGTGCGAAGGTGGTGATAGGTAAATCAATGGCTAGCAGCCTGTCGGATTACCCAGCAACACGAAATCGTAAAAATAGCCGCATAACCATTTTATAATAAACAAGATAAGTCATATATTGCATGCATCATAATCGCTTAACTATCCACTGAAAAGCAATGCATTCCGACTTTCTTTCAGCCGATCGAGATACACTCTACCTTTTGCCGCCATCTGTTCAGGATTGGCTGCCGGTCAATCATCTCGCACGCTTTGTTGTTGATATTGTTGCACAACTTGATCTTACTCCATTAAGAGACGCCTATGCAGGCAGAGGCTGCAAAGCCTATGATCCGGAAATGTTGTTAAGCCTCCTGTTTTACGGCTATGCCACCGGAACCTTTTCAAGCAGGAAACTGGAACTTGCCTCTTATGAATCCATAGCGGTTCGCTATATCACCGGAAACAGTCATCCGGATCATGACACCATCGCAAATTTCAGGAAACGCTTTCTCGCTGAACTGAAACCATTTTTTATCCAGATTTTGACTCTTGCCCATGAAATGAACATCCTCAAGATCGGCAAGATCAGTCTTGATGGTACCAAAATCAAGGCCAATGCTTCCAAGCATCAGGCACTGAGTTGGGGTCATGCCTGCAAACTTGAAAAGCAGTTGAAGGCGGAAGTTGACTCCCTGCTTCGTCAGGCTGAACAGGCCGATCAGTCAGCAATCCCGGACGGGATGAGTATTCCTGAAGAGCTTGAACGCCGTGAAAAACGGCTTGAAGCTATTGCCAAGGCAAAGCTTGAAATTGAACGTCGGGCTGAGGAGCGATATGCAAAAGAACAAGCCGAACATGAGGAGAAACTGGCAGAACGTGAACGGAAAGCGCAAGAAAGTGGTAAAAAAAGCAGAGGCAAAACACCGAAAGCACCAGAGCCGGGAGTGAGGGATCGTGACCAGGTTAATTTGACGGATGAGGAGTCACGGATCATGCCGGTATCGGGAGGCGAATTCATGCAGGCCTATAACGCTCAGGCGAGTGTTGATCTCGATACCATGCTGATAGTTGGAGTTCATGTTACCCAACATACAAATGATAAACTTGAGCTTCGGCCCGCTCTTGAAGAGCTGAACAACTTGCCTGCAAAGCTGGGAACGTTAACCGAGGTGATTGCTGACGCCGGATATTTCAGTGAAAAGAATGTTGAGCTTTGTGAAAAAGAAACGATAACCCCTTACATCGCAGCAAGCAGAGAATCTCATAACCAGTCGCCTGCTAACCGCTTCAGTGAACCCGAACCCATAGCCAAAGATGCTGACGCAGTAACAAAAATGAAACATCGATTGAAAACAAAGGACGGCAAGGCCGTCTATGCAAAAAGCAAATGTACGGTTGAGCCGGTGTTTGGAGTCATCAAATCAGTGATGGGCTTCCGGCAGTTTCTGCTCAGAGGTATAGAAAATGTAAGAGGTGAATGGGATCTTGTCAGCATTGCCTGGAATCTGAAGCGATTGAATGTATTACGTCAGATAATGGCATGAATATGGTGGTAAAAGCGTCTGATTGGCCCTATTTTGGTCTCTTCAGGAGCAAAATAGTGGCGCCATAGATTGACAATACGAAAAATAAGATGACTTGTGGCTTATGGGAGACATCATTGCTATTTTGGCTAAAACGTCAATTCCGACAGGCTGCATAGACAGAATTTTTTCTTGGATAGCTTGCAGTGTTATCGGATAATGAGTGAAATATTAACGTACATATCCGACAAAATCATACTCAGTGGCTCAATATTTCCATCCACTTGCAGTTGATACAAGCTAAGCCACCCGTGCGCCCAACCAGCACGAATAGGTGCCCTCACGTTTCAATATTCCGGCACATTTCTGTATCTTCGCTCGACCTTGTTTCTTCAGCAACTAATGCATACAAAAAAATGGAAAGAACGCTTACCATACTGAAACCCGATTGCGTGCGCAAGCAGCTTATCGGTGCAGTTATCGACCAAATTGAACGCGCTGGCTTCCGTGTTGTGGCCATGAAAAAAATCAGGCTGACGCAGGAAACTGCCGGGGAGTTTTATGCCGTGCACCGTGAGCGCCCTTTTTATGGTGAACTGGTTGAGTTCATGTCTTCGGGCCCTTGTGTACCGATCATTCTTGAAAAAGAGAATGCTGTTGCCGATTTCCGCACTCTTATTGGCGCTACCGATCCGGCTCAGGCTGATGCTGGCACCGTGCGCAAGCTCTATGCTGACAGCAAGGGCGAGAACATCGTTCACGGCTCCGATTCTGAAGAGAACGCCGCCATCGAGGCTGGATTTTTCTTTTCGGCTGAAGAGGTTGTCAGAAGCAACTGACCGGTTTGTATCCTGATAGCAAAAAAGCGACCCCGCAAGGTCGCTTTTTTTGTTGCATCACTCCACTCTGCCTGGTGGATGTTATGATACATCCTCCTTTCCTGAGGGTTTATCGCTTTTAATTTCGGAAAGATACTCTTTGAAGGTCTCTCCGTACATCTCCCATATGGTCATAAAAAGAGCGGCGACAATGGGGCCGAGAATGAAGCCGAAGACTCCGAAGAGGCTGATACCGCCAAGTGTTCCAAAAAATATAAGCAGTTCGGGCATTTGCGTGTCGCGCCCGATCAGCATGGGGCGTAGAATATTGTCGATCTGACCGACTACAATGCTGCAGAAAAGGAGAACCCCTATGGCCTGTGGATACTGCCCTGTGGCTGCCAGATAGATAACTGCCGGAACCCAGACAAGCGCTGAGCCAAGAACAGGCAGTATCGAAAAGAGCGACATGATGGTACCCCAGAAGAGGGCGCTGTCGATACCGGCGAAGTGCAGAGCAAGGCCTGCAAGGGAACCCTGCACTGCACCGACTACCATGGTTCCCTTTATGGTCGCTCTGGTCACTGATATGAACTTGTCGAGCAGTCGATTCTGATCAGTTTGTCGCAGGGGAAGGTAGGAGAGAAAGTGTGCCAGAAGCTGTTTCCCATCCCGTATAAAAAAGAACATGGTGTAGAGAAAGAGAAAGAAGAGAAAGAGGTCGCTGACGGCTGAGTAGGTAAACGTGGAGATGGTGTTGAACAGCATCGTACCTGTGCTACTGGCAAACTCTCCGACTTTCTGAAAAATCTCGGTACGGTAAAGCAGGAGTTCGGGATAAAAGGAGAGTGAGCGAAGCTGCTGGTCGAATGCGCCTGGCTCCAGAATCTGCTGCTGTACCCAAGGCACGGCAATGCGGCTTATCCTGATTGCCTGTTTGGCAACAATACCGAGAAGTGCTGCAAAAGGAAGAAAAACGATAAGCAGCAGTGTGAGCATGGTCATGGAGGCGCTCAGGCTTTTTCGTCCCTTGAACCAGCGCTCAAAACGGTTGAAAACCGGCATGGCAAGTGCCGAAAAAAGAGCCGCAAGCACAATCGCCATGAGAAAATATCGGATCATGGCAACAAAGGTGACCGAAATAACCAGAAGAAGGACAAGAAGAATGAGCTGGTTTGTTTTGATGCTGTTCATGATCGTTTTATTTATGAGCCTTGTAAAGCCTTAAAACCACTCGATGCGCTCCTCTTCAAGGAGCTGTGTGCGAACCAATGCGACTGCAAAAATTCCGGCGGTTTCGGCCCTGAGAATTGTTTTTCCAAAAGAGAGTTCATTGAAACCAGCGGCACGGGCCTCCTCGATTTCATTGGCAGTGAATCCGCCTTCACCACCAATGAGAAAGAGGATTTTTTTGCCGCTGCATTTCACCTTTGGAGGGGCCTCTGAAAGTTCATAGGGAATAAGCTTGAGATCATAACCCTGAAGCGCCGCAGCTTTTTTAAAGGTGAGCGGCTCAGTGAGCTGTGGCAGATAATGGCGTTTTGATTGCCGGGCTGCTGAAAGCATGATGGTTCTCCAGCGGTTAAGCTTGCCCTGCACTTTTTCATTTGATGGATGGGAGAGCGTCCGCGCCGTGAGCATGGGAATGATGGTGGAGACTCCAAGCTCGGTCGCTTTTTCCAGAAAGAGTTCAAATCGCTGGGGAGCCTTGAGCAGGGAGAGGGCAACGGTCACTTCAGTGTTTGGCCGATCAATTCGGCTGCAGGCAAGAATGTCAGCAGTGAACGACGTTTTGCCAATCTCCGCAATGCTGGCCTCGCAACGCAGACCGTTGCCATCAGTGACCAGAATCTTCTCTCCTGTTTTTTTCCGCAGAACCCGAACGAGATGATGAAATTCATCACCATCAACCACAAGGTTCCTTGCATCAAGATCAATATGTTGGGTCGAGGTATAAAAGAGTTCCATACGTTTTTTACTCCTTGATGGCTAAAGCAACTGCGGCAAGAGAGATTCGTTCAGCCCCGCCCTCGCGCAGTGCCGAGGCTGCTGCCGCCATGGTTGCTCCGGTTGTGATCACATCATCCACAAGCAGCACATGACGGCCTACAACACCTTTTGCAACCTGAAAGGCCCCTTCGGGATTTTTTTTCCGCTCTGCAGCAGAAAGTCCGGTCTGCGACACGGTGTAGCGTTTCCGTACCAGAAGTTTTCTCTGTAATGGTTTTTGCAGCGACTGCGCTATGCCTTCGGCAATTTTTTCTGCCTGGTTATAGGATCGTTCGATTTTTTTCAGCCGATGGAGCGGAACGGGCACAATGCACTCGATATCCGCTGTATCCGCTCCGGATGAGATCCACTCTCCCAATTGGCGCCCGAAACTGTTCCCGAGATTGTAGAGCCCTTCATATTTCATGGCATGAAGGAGCTGCTGCAGCGGGCTTTTTTTATGAAATTGGTAACGGCACCAGCCCCGTTCAAACAGGAATGTTTCATCAAAATGTTCCGCGATGGTACGACGCAGCAGCTCTTCTGCCGCCCGGGGAGTAGTGAAGGGATCAAATTTGGCCCGGCAGGAGCTGCAGCAGTACTCTTCTCCCTTAAGCAACAGTTTGCGGCAGATAAGGCAAACATGGGGAAAGAGAAGATGAAGCTGCTGCTCAAGCATGAGATAATCTCCGGATGGTTAGCCGAAGCATAATGCTGCTGCGCCATAGATACCAGCCTTGTTGCCAAGATGCGCCGGCACCAGTTCCAGCCCTTCATGCATGGAGGGAAGGGTTGAGCGCCTGAGCTGGTCGAGGGCAGGATCGAAGACAAGGTTTCCGGCGGCGGCAATTCCTCCGCCGATCACAAATTTTCTGATATCCATCAGAGCGGTAACGTTTGCAAGCCCTACGCCAAGAATGGTACCAACCCTCTCCCATACCGCAAGAGCAACAGCATCTCCTGACAAAGCTGCATGTTCAAGCTTGCGTGGTGAAATCCTGCTATGATCGCGGTTATACAGACGAGCAAGACGGGAATCTGACTTGCTCGCCTTGATCATTTTACAGGCAAGAGCTACAATTGCCTTTTTACCGATAAGGCTCTCAAGCGTCCCGCATATATCGGCGTGAAAAATGGGACTTTCAAAATCAATGATCATGAAGCCAACCTCACCGGCAGTTCCATGAGGGCCTCGATAAAGCTTCCTGTTGAGAACAATTCCTCCTCCAACACCGGTTCCGAGGGTCACCATGAGAAAATCGCGAAACTCACGGCCAGCGCCATAGACCGCTTCGCCGAACGCTGCAACGTTGGCATCATTATCGAGAAAAACCGGAATTGAAAGCTCTTCCTTTTGGCGCAGCAGCTTCTGCAGTTCGTCACGCAGGGGAAAGACCGTCCATCCAGGAAGGTTGGGAGGGTAGCTCAGTATGCCTTTCTCGGCATCGACCGCTCCCGGCGCCCCTAATCCGACACCAGCAAAATCAGCAACATCAAGTGTCTCGGAAGCAACATGGTAAAGATCGGTAATAATAGCCGCAAGCTGCCCGACGATCCCTGTCGGGCCGGACACCGTATCGGTGAGAGCTCTCTGTTTCGTCAGAATTCCACTCTCTTCACCAACGATTGCAGCCTTGATTCCGGTACCTCCGAGATCGACACCAATTGCCCAACGGGACATATTTTTTTTCTTTTAACTATCAGTTTTTGAAGGGCTTGACAAACTTCCTGCCATGGACGCCTGATGCAAAGAAGTCAAGAATTTCAAGAATTTCGGGTTCCTGGGGAAGTTCCGATTTCACTTTTTCAAGGCCATTGGCAAGCAACAGACCCGACTGAAAGAGAATCCTGTAGGCGTCTTTAATGAGGGTGATCTTTTCAGAGGTAAAGCCTCGCCGTTTCAGGCCAATGGCGTTAAGCCCCTCGTAGCGGAACGTTTCATTTCCTGAGGCCATGATAAAGGGAGGAACGTCAAGCGTAATTCTTGAAAGCCCACCGAGCATGGAAAAGCGACCAATGCGGACAAACTGGTGCACTGCGGCAAGACCGCCGATAACGACATAGTCACCAACCACACAATGGCCACCGAAGGGAACGCAATTTGCCACAACCACATGATTGCCGATCACGCAGTCATGACCGACATGCGAATAGGCCATAAAGAGATTATCAGAACCGATCACCGTTTTACCGCTCGCCTTTGTGCCCCGGTTAAGGGTAACGCACTCCCGGATAACCGTTCTGTCGCCAACATAAAGCAAGGTCTTCTCTCCGGAAAATTTGAGATCCTGAGGCTCATTGGCAAGCACAGCTCCGGAATGGATCTTGCAGTCACAACCAATTCGAGCGCCTGAAGCGATATGGACATGAGGCCAGATGATGGTGCCATCACCAATTTCAACATCGTCCTCAATGACCGTAAAGGGCCCGACGGTAACGCCTTCTCCGAGAATGGCACTCTGGCCAATCACGGCAGTTGGATGAATAGTGCTTTGCATAGTGTTAGTTACTTCATGGTTTCAAACTCGTCTACCAGTCCTGGTTGTTTCAATTCTCTGGCAAGCAATACAATAATGCGTTTCGCATCCTCATTTCTGCCAATATCGCGATAGGCCCTTGCAAGAACATAGAAGAGGCGAGGATCAGAAAGCGATGATGACTGACGGCTTAGTTTTTCAAGATAGCTAATATACGGTGAGCTTTTCTGCTTTTCACCAAGACGGACATAGAGTGCGATCACGGATCCTGCAAGTTCGGGGTTCAGGGGATACTGTGCAAGAGGAAGCAGTTTGGACGAAGTGTCAAGAACCTGCAGCGCAAGCGCTCCCCGATGGTAAATCTTCTCCTTTCCCGAAGCATCCGGTATGGTAAGCTGGCCTTCAGGCTCGGCAGCCAGTTCAAGGGCAAGGCGGACAAACAGAGGCGTATAGTTGCCACAAAGCCTCCTTGAGGTCTCTTCAAGGTTAATGGCGGTATTATTAAGGTTTCGGTAGCGATAGAGCCCAACAAGGTTTCTGTAGAGCAGCGCAGAATCTACATAGCTCATCGGATCGACGCTTTTAATCGGAACGACCCGGTAGGCAAGGCCATCAAGACGGAGGTAATTTTGAAGACCAATCATGCTTTCGGGATCAACCGTCAGGGCAAAGTAGATCGGACGCCGGGAAAAGTTGTTCATCAGAATCTCATAAACAGCAATATCCTGTGGCCGAAGGTAGCCCTGGCCATCGTAGGTCAATCCAGGCTTGAGGAGCCATTTCATGGTGCCAAGTGGTTCTGAGGGGAGCGACTGGCCGTGGAGACGGGCATTACGCAGGAGCTGCTGACGGGCATCCTGTGAGGGAAGCTCGGCATCAACAGAATCAATGGGTACATAGGTAATACCGGCAATTTCACCGTCACTCATGGTGAACGCCACCGGCTTTGCTCCGCGAGGGCTGCTGTTTTTTAACTGGTCGAGATACCAACCGGTATTGGCAAGGCTCAGATTGACGACACGAACATCCGTCCTGATCCGTTCGACCTCCTGCAGGTACCACAAAGGGAAGGTATCGTTATCTCCGTTGGTAAACAGTATGGCATCTTTTTCACAGCTCTGGAGCATATTCCATGCCCAGTCCCAAGGAACAAAGTTTCCCGAGCGGTCGTGCACCCGGTAGTTTGCCTGCAGCATCCGGGCGTTGATAAAAAGCAAACCGGCTGTAACCGTAAGCACGGCAAACAGCATCTGGTTTCCGGGAACGCCAGACTTCGACCGCTTTGCAAGCCACTGCCAGATACTCTCAACACCTATTCCTATCCAGAGGGCGAAGGCAAAAAAACTGCCTGCATAACTGTAATCCCGCTCTCTCGGCTGAGGTTCTGTCTGGTTGAGATAGATAACAAGCGCTGCTCCGGTCAGCACAAAAAGCGCGGTAACAACCAGCCCCATCTTCCACTCGCGCCTGAAATGGGTGATCGCTCCAGCCACTCCCACAAGAAAAGGAATACCCCAGAGCACCGACCAGTCCACTCCTGAACCCTCCATATCGTTTTCACGTCCGATGAACTGCCAGCCGAAATAGCGGAAGTACATCTTCTGCATCTGGTAGGTGAGGAAATAGTCGAGATCACTTGAGTAGTGCTGGTAAAAATATTGATGTACCGGCTCGGTTGACCACCGTCTCGGCCAGAGCGGCATATCACCATACTGATCACGGTTGAGGTACGAGAAAAAGGTTTCGGACGAGGAGGGATTGTTTTCGTTTATGGGTGGGCCTGCCTGCGCCCGTACGAAGATCATGCCGTAGGAGGTATACCCAATAATGATCAGAAACAGCGACATCAGAAGGGTGTTCATGAGCGCCTTGCGATGCAGGTGCGAATACCACGTGGCATAGGCAAGCAGGGCAAGGAAAAGGAGAAATCCCCACCATGAGGTCAGTTGCAGCAGAATCGGAAGCCCTTTGATAATTCCAATATAGATCAGGAAAAAAAGCCCCGATGAGGCGACCATAAGCAGGGCAAAAGATTTAACCGTGACATCATATTTTTTGAAGTAGTAGACCAGTGCAACAGCAAAAACGGCAAGCAGGCTGAGCAGGTGCACACCGATCGAAAGGCCAATAATGTACATGACAAGCAAGAGCCACCGTTCATGACCGGGTTTTGGCTCCTCTTCATACCAGCGGAGGATGAGCCAGACAACCAATGCTGTAAAAAGCGAAGAGAGTGCGTAAACCTCAGCTTCAACAGCGTTGAACCAGAAACTGTCGGAGAGGGCAAGGGCAAGAGCGCCGATAACAGCTCCACCGTAAGCCGATACTTTTTCAGCCGGGCTCCAGAGGTCGGGATCACGTTTGCGATACATGATGATCAGCCTTACCGTGATGAGGTAGGTCAGCATGATGGTTGCGGCACTGGCGAGTGTGCTGATCAAGTTAACCCTCGCGCCAATATCACCGAAAAAAGGAATCATGGAAAAAAGACGCCCAAGCAGAAGAAAAAGCGGCGCTCCGGGAGGGTGAGGAATCCCGAGGGTATAAGCTGTGGCAATAAACTCCCCGCAATCCCAGAACGAAAAGGTGGGAGCCATGGTACGGAGATATAAAATTTCAGCAGCAAGAAAAAGAGAGACGGCAAGCGTGCGGTTAATCGTCCGGTGTATCATACGTGAAACGTGCTCTGAAATATTGGGTTACCCGAAAAGAAACTCCCCGGCAATGAGATCGACAAACAAAAAACCTTTCTGAGTCAAATATAGAGATCCTTCCTGCTGCTCTATCCATCCCTTTTCTGAAAATCGGGCAATGGTCTGTGAAAGAGTGTGCTCTAATTTATTTCCTTTTCGCAAAAAATCAACATCCAGACCACTGTTTATTCGAAGTGAAAGAAAAACCTGTTCCGTAAAGCGTTCTTCAGCCGAAAGCTCTTCACGAAAAACAACTGCGTCTGCAGGAGCTGCAAGATATCGTGTAAGGCTTGAGACGTTTGCCGTACGAATCTCACGCTCCTGAGAAACAGAAAAACTGTGTGCAGAGGGGCCAAAGCCAAGGTATGGCTCACGCTTCCAGCTCGCAAGGTTATAGCGGGAATGATGTCCGGGCAAGCAGAAATTGGATACTTCGTAATGGCTGTAGCCCTGAAGCTGCAGTTCACTTTGGGCATGCTCATAACATGCTGCCTGCACGGCATCATCCGGTACGGTAACACTCCCTTTTGCTACCCTGTGATGGAGGATGGTCTTCGGTTCAACCGAGAGCATATAGACCGACACATGGTGCGGGCGCAGTGCCAGAGCCTCATGCAGATCGCTCTTCCACATCACAGTATTCTCTCCGGGTACCCCGCAAATAAGGTCAACACTGACCGACTCAAACAGACGAAGTGCGGCTGCTGTTACCTGTCGGGACTGCAATGCCGTATGCGCCCGACCAAGAGCCTGCAGCTTTTCGGCTGTAAAGGATTGAACGCCGATGCTGAGCCTTGTTATCCCCGCTGCCCGAAGCTCCTCCATCTTCTTTTTATCAAGATCTTCAGGATTGGCTTCAAGGGTTATTTCGATTTCAGGAGAAAAACTGCACAAGGCAGCAACCTCTTCAAGCCATGCGGCAAGATAGCTCACGGGAACCATTGAGGGAGTGCCTCCTCCAAAATGAATGGCGCCAACCGTCTCTCCTTTCAGATCTGTTAACCGGGATGCTGTTTCAAGAGAGAGTGCACGGAAAAAGTCGCTGATATGCCCTCTGCCCGTAACCAGATAAAAGTCACAATAAGAGCAGCGTGCTTTGCAAAATGGAATATGGAGATAAAGAGTCAGCATAAGCTGAGGGGTGTGACACAAGGGAGTAAAGGGCGATCAGGAGATGGCAAGAATATGCTCCGTAACGGCTTTATAGAGATCGTCAGCTACAAATTCAGGAATGATGTTCTGGGTCATACAGAGCGCCTCTTCATTGTGGCCGGTTCGAACCAGCACTGGTCGAAGTCCGGCACGCAGGCCACACTCGATATCAAGCGTTTTATCTCCGACAAAAAACGATGCACTTCTATCAACAATAAGCCCTTCTGCCAGAAAATCATTGATGGCCAGTTCAACCATACCGGTTGCCGGTTTGCGGAACTCGGCAAAACGGTCATACTCCGGATGAGGGTATGCGGGATGAAAGGGACAGTAGTATGAGCGATCGAAACTGGCATTTTTGAGCGCAAGCAGCTCATTGAGGTAGCGGTTCACCTCTTCAACCTGGGCGATGGTGGCGATCCCCCTGGCAATCCCCGCCTGATTGCTCACAAGAACAATCCGAAACCCGGCACTTTTGGCAAGTGCAATGGCATCGTCCGCACGATCAATCAGTTTCAACTGTTCCTTCAAAAAAACGTAGGAACCAGTATCCTGATTGATGGTGCCGTCACGATCGAGAAAGAGAACCTTTATTGTCTGCGCCATTTTTCTGCCTATGGTTCAAGAAGTTCACGGTACAACTGATCGTACTCCTCTGCCGATTTTTTCCAGGTAAAGTCGCGGGTCATGGCTGTCATCACAATCTGCTGCCAGCTCTCTTCATCATGAAAACAGGCAAGAGCCTCTTCAAGCTTGCCGACAAGCGACTCGGCTGAATAGTCGTGAAAAATAAAGCCGGAACCACTCTCTTCGTCCCGCTCCTCTATGGTTTCAACAATCCCTCCGCCAGCATAGGCAACCGGTATCGTTCCGTAGTTCATGGCAAACATCTGAATCATGCCGCATGACTCAATCATACCTGGCATGAGCAAAATATCGAGACCCGCAATGGCAAGATGAAAAAAGGAGTCCGAATATTCACCATGAACACTCACCTGCTCGGGATGCTCCAGAGCAAAATCCTGGAACACTTTTTCATATTTCTTGTCACCTGAACCGCTGATAATAAGCTGTATATCGAGGGCTGCAAGCTGCTCAAGACTTTGCTGCAAGAGTTCTGCTCCCTGAAACTCGTCAAAATTGAGAATCACCCCCACTACAGGAGTTCCTTCCGTGTAAGGAAGGCCAGCTTCCTCGAGCAACGCTTTTTTGTTGTCGAGCTTGCCATCCATATGCTCGAGGCTGTACCGTTTCTTGATAAGCTTGTCCGCCGCAGAGTTCCACTGCCTGCTGTCGATACCATTGAGTATCCCGTAAAACTTTGCCTGATGCTCCTCAAGAACCCGTCCAAGACCATAGGTCTGCAGGCCATCATGCACAATCTCTTCGGCATAAACTTTTGACGTCGTCGTCAGAAGGTCTGCATGTTCAACGCCGGTATAGAGCATATTCACCTCATCGTTGCTGCAATGCAGGGCAGAGCTGACCTCCTCGGGAAGCAGCTTCTGGAATGCCTTCATGGGAAGAATCCCCTGACGGTAAATATTGTGAATGGTAAAAACCGTTTTTATATCCCTGAAAAACTCATGAGAGGCATAGACTGTTTTCAGTAGAAGTGGAATAAGAGCCGCATGCCAGTCGTGACAGTGGATAATATCAGGTTTCCAGCCCAGCCGCTGAAGAGTTTCAAGTACTCCAACATTGAAAAAAACAACCTTGTCGGTACTGCCTTTCAAATCACTTCCGTTGTGTATATCGGTAAAAAGACCGTTACGCTTAAAATATTTTTCGTTATACAGGAAATAGGTTTGAATCTTGCTTGAAGGCAGGGCCGTAACCTTGACGTTCAGCAAATCAACTTTCTCCTTGAGATCAACCTCAATGTCGGAGAGACGCAGAACATCATGCAACCGGAACTTGCGGTCATTGATAGTACCGTACTTCGGCATCATGATGCGGGCCTCGAATCCTTCCTCCTCGATAGCCTGGGGGAATGATGCCATAAAATCAGCAAGGGGACTGATTCTTACAAAAGGAGAGACTTCACCGGAGACATAAAGAACTTTAAAATTTCGTCTGGACATCTATATGACACTCAATCTATAATTTTTCATGAAAAGCTTTCATAGAACTACATTAGTTTTTAATTTACGAATTTTCACAGACACATACAATCAAGCCTCTCTTCCCGTATATTTACCAAGGAGTCGAAGGATTTTCATGCAAAGCAGCTCCCCTATCATGAAGGTGTTTCTTATTCTCCTGCTCTGGCTTGCCAGCGGGTGCGCTTCTGATCGACCACCGTCGGGCGGCCCTCTTGACACAACTCCTTTGCAGGTGATCTTTTCCGACCCTGCACCATCAGCCGTAAATGTTTCGGCTGAGTCGATACAACTGACCTTCAACCATGAGATTACCGGACGGCAACTGCTCAATGCACTCGTTATTTCTCCACCAATCGGCGACTGCGATATAACTGTTGATGGAAAAAAAGCGATAATAAAAGGGTTCAAACCACTTGAACCGGGCAAAACCTACATCCTCACCCTCGACAAGAAGCTCAGCGATCATAGTGGACACACCTTGCAAGCCCCGTATACCCTGGCATTTTCAACCGGAGCTGTTATCAACCGTGGAACCATCAGCGGAAAGGTGATCAATGCCGACTATTCCCCAGCCACGAATGCCCTGATACTTGCTTTTACGGAACTCCCGGAACATGTCGGAGCAAGAAACCTGCTGCAGAGAGAACCGGATTATTTTATACAGGCAGAGCCATCCGGACTCTTCTCGTTGAGGCACATGGCAGCAGGATCGTACAGAATTGTTGCTGTCAACGACCGAAACAATGATCTGCGCTATAATACTGCAACAGAGGAGATCGGACTCTGCAGCAGGGCAATTGTTCCCTCTGGCTCTTCCGACCTGCTCTTCATGCTTTCCGGAAAGCACAACGATACTGCCAGATTTCTCTCCAGACCAGCCGTGAAAACAGGTAGCCTTACAGAAACTGGAGCGCTCTCAGGAAAATGCTTTGCTTCCGGACAATATGTGGTTGTTGAGGCATCAAGCCTGACGGCATCGTACAGCACCATCGCAGTGCGTGACCGGAACGAAACATGGCACTACTCTTTCCCCGAACTCCCTCCCGGCAGCTATACTGTCAGCGCATTTGTCCCTTCCGGCACCAAAAAGCCCGAACCACAAAGGCAACGGAACCACGGTTCTCTTGAGCCATTTCAAGCCGCAGAACCATTCGGATATTATCCGGAAAAGGTAACGGTACGACCTCGATGGACAACAGAGCATATCGATATTCGCATCATCACTTCCAGGTAACAAACAATGATTATTTTTGCATAATGAGCACACCTTCCAAAATAGGGCCGAACTCCATCATCCAGACCGTTGCAGCGCTTGAAACAACCTATGGCAAAAAAAAATCTGAAGCCATGCTCCGCAAAATCGGTCAGGGATACCTTGTCGGAAACCTCCCGAAAGAGATGGTTGAAGAGGCTAAATTTCACTCCCTCGTCATTGCGCTGCAGAAAGAGATTGGTGACACAGCAACCTCCGGTATCCTTAAAGAGTCCGGAGAAAGAACAGCCCGCTACCTCCTGAAGGTGCGCATTCCCGGCATCTTCCAGCAATTAGTTAAGCTCCTGCCACCCCGTCCGGCATTCAGACTATTCCTCTTTGCCATCAGTAAAAATGCATGGACTTTTGCTGGCAGTGGCGAATTCAGCTACACCATGAATCGCCCACCCGAAATAACTGTCAAGGTAACCTTCCCTTCCCACCAGGTCGTTGGTAACTTTTACCTCGGCACCTTCACCGCCCTCCTGCAGGAACTGGTCAACCCGACAACGAAAATCAAACCTGATATCCGCAAGGAAAACGGAAACATCCGATGCCATTACCGGTGCGAAATCTGAATTTTCAAAGGAAAGAGCTGCTTTTATAAGTCCTATAGTTCGTATAGTCTCATAAGACTTATAAAAAAGCAACCTTTCTTCAGTACCTTTTACCCCCGGTTTTTTTGCTGCTCTCGTGCCTGCAGTCGGGCACGAGTCATGCATTCACGAAGGCCGCCCTCTTTAAGAAAATCCTTTTCCAGTCGTCGAATTTGCTGATCAAGGAGATAGTTTGTCTGGTGAATCAGGCAAATGGCGATATTGGCCACCACCTCTGACGGACGGGTTTCAACAAATTCCCGATAGCGTTCAAAGTTCTCCTGAGGTTTGCTGCCCAGTTTTCTGACATAACGGGCCTCTTTAGACTCTTTCTGCCAAATGTTACCGTCACGTACCCGCAAAAAATCCCGATAATCTTCCAAAAGCTCTTCAAGACTGGCCCGTGCCACATTGGTCAGCTTGATCTCCATCTCTTTTGAAGTAACTGAGGCTTTACTGCCTTCAACGATATTCTGTTTACCGGAACGTGCCGCCTGTACCATCTGGTCAATAGTACGGTCACCCCGCATCAAAAAGCGCTTACAGAAGCGAAAGGTAAGGTCATAAACCACCTCCGCCTTCTGGTAAGAGAGCAGGTTACGGTAGTTACCATGAGGCGGTAAAAAGGTTTGGTCGGAGGTTTTCATAATCTTAGTGATCTTATGAGTCCTATAGGTCATGAGACTCATATGACCTATAAAATCTTAAAGAAGCAAGATTACTGCCAGCCGTTGACCATTTTGAAGATCTCCCTGTCGCCGATTGGTACAGGTACCGAAGCAATAGGACTTTCCTGAATGAGAAAATCAGCAATTTCGTTGTAGGGCTTGAGGCACTCTTCCTTGTCCGGTGTATCCTCCATGGCATACATGGTTTTTCCGGCAAAACGGCTTTTGCGGATCAGTTCGTGGTAGGGCACTTTGGCAAGCAGTTTGGTTCCCACTTTTTCAGCAAACTGATCGAGCATATTGGTGCCTCCACCAGTGACGTAGTCAACCCGGTTGGCAACAATTCCGGCAAGCTTGACCTTGTAGCGTACGCTTTTCTGCTGGATAGCCATGCAAAGACGGTTGGCTGCGAAAATACTGTCGAAATCGTTGGTTGCAATGATAATTGCATAGTCGGCATAGTTGAGCGGGGCACTGAAACCACCGCAGACAACGTCGCCAAGTACATCAAACAGGATGACATCATATTTGTCATAAAGGCCGAGTTCCTGAAGCAGGGCAACGGATTCACCGACTACATATCCGCCGCAGCCGCTTCCGGCGGGAGGGCCGCCAGCCTCGAGACAGTCAATACCGGCAAAACCGGTCTCGATAATATCTTCCGCGCTGAGCTCCTCATGATGAAAATCAACCTCTTCAAGAGCTTCGATAACGGTTTTCTGCAGCTTTCCTGTAATGGGGAAGGTACTGTCATGCTTGGGATCGCAGCCGATCTGCAGTACCTTGGCGCCTTTCAGGGCAAGTGCCGCTGAGATGTTGGCGCTTGTGGTGCTTTTTCCTATGCCGCCCTTGCCATATACCGCTAAAACTAAACTCATAATGATAACAGAGAATATGATTGATAGAAAATCTTAACCACCCAGCGACTCTTTTGCCTGTCGGAACACATCAACGGAGATCATGGATGCACCACTCGCGCGGGCAAAAGTTTCGGTGTTTTTCCTGACCTTTTTACGGACAAAGAAGGGTACCTTTTTCAGCATGGTTTCAGCCTCATCGCTCCACTTCATCTCTCCCTCCTCTGCAATCACTACAGCCTCTGCTGCAGCCTCCGGTGAAGGATGATCATTAGGGGCGACGGAGAGTGCCACAGGTTCTTCAGAAGGGGCGGATACTTCGGGCTCTTCGTACTCAAGACCCGCATCACCGAAAAAGTCGATCAGATGCTTTTCCAAACCGAGTTTGCAGGAAAGATAGACCCTGTCGGCAATAACATCAGCTCCATCAAATCCAAAGAAGGGATAATAGCCAAGCAGGTGGTTTTCAATATGGGTCGGTGGACAGACCACCATGCAGGGAACATCGAGCTTGCGGCAACTGTGCCGTTCCATCTGCGTACCGCAGACCAGATCCGGCATTTGATCATCAATAATTTGTGCAACATCCTGGAACTTGTCGGTTACGATAAGCGCTCCGGGAAGGTAGCCTTCAAGCTCTTTGCGCACCCAATCGGCATGACGTTCCAGATAGGTGCCCGCACCGATGATCTGCATACCAAGTTCGTCACGCAGAAACTTGACGAGGGCGACGGTATGCGTGGCATCACCGAACACAAAGGCACGTTTATTGCTGAAACTTTCCATATCGGCAGTTCTGGCAAACCAGGGAACACCGCTTGGAGCGCTCAGGCCGTCGAGCGAGAATGCGTTGAGTTGCGGCATGACAATCGGAGCAACTCCCCGTTCAGCGCCCGCTGCGTTAAGCTTCTCGATCAGGGAGCGAAGCCATGCAAGGGTAGGTTCGACTCCGATCGGGGCTTCATAAAGCGCTGGCATAGCGAATGCATCAGCAAGATATTCCGCTGCCGTTGAACCGATCTCACGGTAAGGGGCAATATTGAGCCAGGCGGCTGGAAGTTTCCGGAGATCATCGATGCTGGCTCCCCAGGGAGCAACAACATTGACCGCAATGCCAAGCGTCTGCAACATGCGACGGATGCTGGTCAGGTTGGCACGCAAGTGAAATCCGAGCGAGGTAAAGCCAAGGAGGTTCACCGATGGCTGTGCTGTTTTCTCCTGGGGAGAAGCAAAACGTTTGACCAGTTCGGTCAGCAGACCATCTGCCGCCTCATTTTCCGATACTCTGAATGGGTTGAGCGCATAGACCAGAATTTTCTCCTGCGGCAGGCCCGAGTGGGCTGCAAGTTGATGGAGATCTTCCTGAAGAAGGGCTGTGCTGCAACTCGGTGCGATGACAATAAGTTCAGGATGGTAATGGTGTTCGACCTGCTGGAGTGTCGAGGGTAGTCTTGATACTCCCTGGGCAAGGTCTCTTCCACGAACAACACTGATCGATAAGCCGGGAAATTGTGGGGTTCGCTCGAGCATGGTATAGGTTGCCGTAATGTAATCGTCCCCCTGGGGAGCATGATAAACGGTGTGAACCCCTTTCATACTGTTGGTTACTCGGCTGATACCGTGAAGGGCGGTGCCCTCGTAGAGCCAGAAAGCTAAGCGCATACTCTTGTGTTGTTTGTTTATTGCATTTTCATGACGGTGAATTATTCAGCGCTTGGCATGACACCTTCAAGCCAGACTTCCTTGTCGAACGCTGGCAGCTTGCTGCGGCGCTGGAGCGGTGAAACAAACATGTTCGCGAGGGTAATAACTCCCGACCAGCTATGAATGGACATCAGCATGAACTCCATGCTCCATTTCACAACAAAACCGTTGCCAACAAAAGGGTTTGCTGTCATCAGCGAGGTAATGATCAAATCGGGCTTGATACGCCGAACATCCTCAAGCTGGCGATGAAAGTTCGGCTGCTCGACAACGCGAACGCCATCAAGTGCCTCAAGTTCACGCGCATGAAATTTTTTGTTGATATAGGCGCTGCTGCACTCAACCACATCGGCGCCTGCACTATGAAGAAAACGCGCAAGTGGCAGCTCCATCATGGTGTCGGCAGTCAGAAAGATCTTTTTGCCCTTCAGAAGCTCTGTCTGGCTGCGGATCTTCTCCCACGCAGCTTTTTCGCGATCACGAAGATCGACGGTAATGCCAAATTCACGGGCCAGATCCTCCCAGAAGGCTCTGGTTCCATCGGGGCCGAACGGAAAGAGTGAATGAAGAACGCTGCATCCCCGTTCACGGGAAAGTTTGACGGCAACCCGTGAAAGATAGGGTTGAATCGGAGCAAGGACGGTATCGGGGCCAATAGCCGGCATTTTGTCGAAACGGGATTCAGGAAGAAAGCCACCGACTGGAATCCCAAGCTCTTCGGCCTCTGCCCTCAGATCGTCGGCCGTTACATCGTTGACGGAACCGAGAAAAACCACCTTTTTCTGACCTGCCGGGGCTTCGGGACAGAAAGGTACAAGAGCGGCAAGGACTGAGTCTTCAGCCTGGGTAAAATTGTAGACCAGACCACTTGCCGGAACAAAAAGTACTGGTACATCCGGTGTACTGAGCAGATGGGCCAGCCCTTTGAAGTCAACCTTCATGACCTCAGGGGTACATGAAGAGAGCAGAAAAATTACGGACGGATGGTGATCGGCCATGATTTCACTGATAATATCCTGAAGGCTTGGCTCCTGCTTCGAAAGATCACCCTCTTCCATGAGCGCAATACCAAAACGCGGCTTGGCAAAGATCATCATGCCGAGCGCATTCTGCAGAAAATGGGCACAGGTGTGCGTTCCAAGAATAAGAAAAAAGCTGTCCTTGATCTTCTGATACATCCATCCAACACAGGCAAGGCCACAAAAACTGTGTGTAACGTTATCTTCCTTGATTACCTGAATATCTCCGGGAACCTGCATCATGAATGTTTTCTTTTGAGAGTTACTGCCCGCAATAAACTGTATTACAGAGGTCAAACGTAAAGACCATGTGAAGATAAAATATTTTTCACTAATCCCCCTACTCTCCCGGCTCCCTTGTCGGGACTATTTTCGCTTTGACCGAGGCACTCTTGTCTCCAAGGCGAACTGCCCGATCCCGGCGGTCATCGATCTTCATGACCGTATAAACGCGCCTGCCACCCTGACTGAACGAGTACTCATGAAGCTTGAGCGCAAGATTGAAGAGCAGGGGCGCAGGCCCTTCAACCGTTGTACCCATATCATGAAGGCGGTAACTGCAACCGCTGGCGGCAAGCAGCTCCTGCAAACCGGCAACAAAGCCGCTGAAACCACCCTCTTTTGCGTCGAGAGGAAGAACCGCTATATCCATCAAAGCCATGGCAAAACAACTTCAGTGTTATCTGAAAACAGTCTCTTCGCGTCCAGGACCGACAGAGATAAAGGTAACCTGAACCTGAAGTTCATCTTCAAGGAAGGTCACATAGTTCTGCGCTTCAGGCTGCATCTCGGAGAAGGAGCGGGCATGGGCGTTTGATGCCATCCACCCTTTCAAGGTGGTATAGAGCGGCGTCACCCTTGAAAGCGTCTGATGGTCGGTCGGAAAATCATGGATCTCCTTGCCATCAAGCATATAGGAGGTACAAATCCTGATCTCCTCAAAGGTGTCGAGCACATCAAGCTTGGTGAGCGCAATTTCCGTCACGCCGTTTATGGTAAGCGAATAGCGGAGGGCCACCAGATCGATCCAGCCACAACGGCGTTTTCTTCCTGTCGTGGCACCAAACTCGTGACCAATCTTGCCAAGCCGTTCCCCTGTCTCATCAAGAAGTTCCGTTGGGAATGCCCCGTTTCCAACTCTTGTCATGTATGCCTTGCAGACACCGATCACCTTGCCGATGTAGTTCGGCGCGATGCCTGATCCGGTACTGGCACCTCCTGAGGTTGGATTCGATGAGGTCACATAGGGATAGGTTCCATGGTCAACATCAAGCAGACAGCCCTGGGCGCCTTCAAGCAGTACCGTTTTACCCTCCTGAAGCTGACGATTCAGGTAGAGTTGGGTATTGGTTACATAAGGATCAATAATCTTGTCGAAATCTTCATATTCACGCACCATCGTTTCGACATCAATCTCTTCCTTCTCATAAATATTTTTGAAAAGTTTGTTCTTGGCTGCAAGATTTTCACGGAGCTTCTCCTTGAGTACCTCTGGATTGAGAAGATCCACAACCCTGATTCCCTTGCGGGCAAACTTGTCCTCATAGCTCGGTCCTATGCCCCGACCGGTTGTACCGATTTTCTGATCACCCTGAGCGCTTTCATGCAGGGAGTCGAGCAGCTTATGATAGGGCATGATGAGATGGGCATTGTGACTGATAAACAGTCTGCCTGTTACTTCATAACCAAGTTCCTCGACCTTTCTGATCTCATCAAGCAACGCTGCAGGGTCAATAACAACACCGTTACCGATGACGCAAACACATCCTTTATGAAATATTCCGGAGGGAATAAGGTGCAGTACGACAGTTTTGTTATCGAAACAGATGGTATGACCGGCGTTCGCTCCTCCCTGATAACGGACAACGATATCATATTTGTCCGAAAGGTAATCCACAAGCTTCCCTTTGCCTTCATCACCGAACTGTGTACCGACAATAACGGTTGCCGACTGAGACGGTGTCCTGAATTTTTTTGATTCCACGACGATTGTTTTTATTGACAGATGTATTGATCAAAATGAGCCAGAAGCTCACTCTTTCCCTTGCCTGAAAAAGATGAATAATTTACAATAAATTTGGCTTTAGCAGCGCAACTTTCCATAATACGACCAGTCTGTACCTTTTCCTTTTGTGTAAGTTTGTCATATTTGGTCAGAACAATGCCGTAGGGCCGATCATGAGACTCAAGAAAGCTGATCATTGCCCTGTCAGACTGCATGGCCGGATGACGGGAGTCCAAAAGCAGCACGACCAGCGAAATGCTCCGCCGTTGAATGATATAGGAGGAGAGGAGATTGCCCCAGAGGGCCTTCTCTGCATGACCTACGGCTGCATAACCATAACCGGGAAGGTCAACAAAATAAACATCCCGGTTAATCAGAAAGTAGTTGATCAGTCTTGTTTTTCCAGGAGTTGCGCTGGTTTTTGCGAGACCTTTAACCCCCGTCAGAGAGTTAAGGAGTGTTGATTTTCCAACATTGGATCTTCCTGCAAAAACGATTTCAGGAAAGGAATCTTCCGGAAGCCCTGAAAGAGCGGAAACACTGATGTGAAAGGCGGTATTGACAATTTTCATACAAAAAGAGCGGTCACAAAAAAAGAGGCACAAAAAAGGAAGCTAAAAACCTTGCGTTAAAAACCCAAATGTTTAACTTTCACCGGACTATTTCAAGCTCAGCATCCTCACTCCACCATAAAGAAAAAGGCAGAACAACAGAAGATGTCACTCTTCATTTATAATTCCCTCGGCAGAACAAAAGAGAAATTCGAACCCCTGCATCCACCGATTGTTACCATGTATGTGTGCGGACCGACTGTTTATGGTCATGCCCATCTCGGTCATGCAAAAAGCTATGTCTCATTTGACGTGGTCGTTCGTTGGCTGCGCCATAGCGGCTACCGGGTAAAATATGTGCAGAACATTACTGATGTGGGCCACCTGACCGATGATGCCGATGAGGGTGAAGACAAAATATCGAAGCAGGCCCTTCTCGAAAAAACAGATCCCATGGAGATTTCGCAGTTCTATACACGAAGTTTCTATGAGGATATGGACAAACTGGAGGTGCTCCGTCCCAATATCGCTCCTGCGGCTACAGCTCACATTCCTGAGCAGATTGAACTGATTGAGCGACTCATCGATGCCGGTCACGCCTATGAGGTGCATGGCAACGTCTATTTCTCGGTGGAGTCGTTTCCGGGATATGGAAAACTCTCGGGACGAACGGACCAGGAGGCGGTGCAATCGGGTATCAGGGTGGGAGTACGCTCTGAAAAGCAGCACCCTTCCGACTTTGCGCTCTGGAAAAAGGCTGAAGAGGGGCATCTGATGAAATGGAACTCTCCATGGAGTATCGGCTATCCGGGCTGGCATCTGGAATGTTCTGCAATGTCGATGAAATATCTTGGCGAGACAATCGATATTCATGGCGGGGGGATGGAGAACAAGTTTCCTCACCATGACTGTGAAATTGCCCAGTCAGAATCGGTCACCGGGAAACCCTATGTGAGGTTCTGGATGCACAATAACATGGTGACGGTCAATGGGATAAAAATGGGGAAGTCCCTGAAAAACTTCATCAATCTCAAAGATCTCTTCTTGAGCTTCGATCCGATGGTCATCAGATTCTTTATCCTGCAGTCGCATTATCGCTCTCCGCTTGACTTTTCGGACGCAGCGATACGCGCTTCACAGACCGGTCTTGAAAAACTCCGTGAGACCCAAAGACGACTCCGGGAACAGACTCCGGGTAGCGGTGACTTTGATACGGCCCCATTTATTCAACGCTTTACCGAGGCGATGGATGATGATTTCAACACCCCCATTGCGATTTCTGTTCTTTTCGACCTCTCAAAATCAATCAACGCGGCTCTTGATCGTACCGAAAGTATCTCGGAACTTCCTCAGCAAGAAGCTGCAGCTTTTCTTGACCTGGCCGGAAGGGAAATTCTCTGCATTCTTCAGCACGATAACCAATCCGGTAGTAGAAATGAGGAACTGAATGGCAAAAGACTTGATGGCGTAATGGATATCCTGCTTGACCTGCGGGCTGAAGCCAGAAAGAGCAAGGATTTCGCCCTCAGCGACAAAATCCGCGACCAGCTCCTTGTTGCCGGAATTGAAATCAAGGATACCAAAGAGGGTGCCAGTTGGTCGAAGAGAGCCAGCGTTTAAAGATATTCTTCAAGCCCTTCGCGCCGGAGGGTATCGACAGCGTCACCAACATGGCATGACTTCCCTTTGCTGCAGACCAGAAGTGCGTCATCGGTGACGACAATAATGATATCATGCATTCCAATGGTACAGACAACTTTGCCTGAACTGTTCTTGATAAAATTATTGTCGCAATCAATCTGGACGAGGCGGTTGTCAGGCACATCTCCGGCAGAAACACTCCGGTCGCCGGCGACTTTGAGTACCTCGTCCCAGCAGCCAAGATCAGTCCAGCCAAATTCTCCCGTCAGCACAAAAACCGTTTCGGCCTTCTCCATGATGCCATAATCAATGGAGAGAGGATGAATCCATGAGTAGACATCTTCAATGACCTTCTGTTCACTCTCCGTTCCAAGGCTGTCATAGATGGCAAGAAGATCCTTGTATAATTCCGGCATAGAGCGCTCAAACTCCCGTGATATTGCATCAATATGCCAGATAAAGACCCCGCTGTTCCAGTAAAAATCTTTGCTTTCCAGAAACTCAACTGCCGTTGCAGCATCCGGCTTTTCTGCAAAAGCCTTTACCTTGAAAAGCATGAAGTCAGAACTGTCTGAGAGAACGGAAGGAAGTGGCAGTTCAGCATCAGCCTGAATATAGCCATAAGCGGTTTCCGGCCTGTCGGGTTTAATACCGATGGTTACAAGCCCTTTTTTTTCGCTGGCTATCTCAATGCCTGCCTCCACAACTTTGATGAATGCCTGTTGGTCAAGAACGAGATGGTCAGAAGGAAGCACAATGGTAACAGCATCCACATCCCTTTTTTTGATATGTGCCGTCGCAAGAGCTATACAGGGAGCTGTGTTGCGACTGGCAGGCTCAACAATGATATGGTCTTGACGAAAACTGCCAAGGGAAGCTGAGAGCAGTGTGCGACCCATTTCGCTGGTAATGATAAAGATATTCTCCTCTGGCACCAGACCGGAGATGCGCCGTACCGTTTTGGCAATCATCGTTCCATCATCCAGCAAATCAACAAACTGCTTTGGCATTTTTTTTCTTGAAAGAGGCCACAGTTTTTTACCAATTCCACCTGCCATGATAACCGCATAAACATGCGCTCTTGCATCGTTACCCATATAACACATTCTCTTGCCAGCAGTTTCTGAAAAAGACACGCACGAATAGACTTGAACTTGAATTTACGACTATTTCTGTTGAAATAAGGAGCTGCATACGTGCAAAGAGCACAGCCGATTTGTCATTCATCCCAAAATATCGTTTTTTGGGGTTAAACCTCAGAACAGAAAGGATGACTACCTATGGAACGAATGAATGATAATGTGTTGACCCTGCAGATGTTATGTGCTGAACAGGGGATGGAGATTGATCTCCCGACACTTCAGCAACTGGCACGATATGGTGATTGCCTTGAGCGATGGAATCACAAGATAAACCTGATCAGTCGGAAGGAAGATGCTCCGGTCATTATCAAACATATCTTTCACTCGCTCCTGATCACTCTCTACCACTCTTTCCGCGAGGGGGAAGATGTTCTTGATCTGGGAACTGGTGGAGGATTACCAGGTATTCCGCTCTCTCTTCTCTTCCCCCGTACTCGTTTTCTTCTGGTGGATGCGACGGGGAAGAAAATTGCAGCCTGTCAAGCCATGATTACAGAGCTGGGCATCAACAATGCTATTGCTCTGCATACGCGGGTAGAAGAGCTTAAAGGTGTTGTGTTTGATACGGTTCTTTCAAGGCAGGTTGCTCCTCTTGACAAACTCTGCTCTTACTCAGCACCTCTTCTGAAAGCTGGCGGAACCCTGATTTGCCTGAAGGGGGGAAATCTTGAAAATGAGATTGCGGCTGCCATGAAGTCAAACAAGGGGCAGGAGGGTTTCCCTTCAAAAGTTGAACTGCATCCTATCCATGGCATCAGCCCCTTTTTCTCTGAAAAGCAGATAGTCATTGTCCACGGAAAGAACTCTTCCGCAAACAATGACTGACTGATGACAAGAGCAGAAAGGAGGGAAACAGGGAGAGAAGTTTACCCGGCCACAGAAACTGCTGCTTCAGCGGTTTTCTTGGAACCTTTGACTCGTTTGGCACGATCCTGCTTGCCAGTCTTCTGGCTTGCTGATGGTGCTTCCTGATAATCGACAAGTTCAATCACTGCCATTTTTGCTGCGTCTCCAAAACGGGGAGCGAGCTTGATAACACGAGTATATCCTCCCTGACGGGTACCAACCTTGGCGACAATCTCTTCAAACAGAATTCTGATTGCCTGTTTGTCACGAATATCCTTGAATATTTCGCGCTGGGCATGAACCGTACCCTTGCGAGCTTTGGTAATGATTTTCTCAACAACCCTGCGGGTCTCTTTCGCTTTTGCCTCTGTCGTCTCAATGCGCTTGTAGACAAGCAGTTGCGTTGACAGATTGCTGAGCGTCGCCTTTCTATGGGCTGCGGTTCTTCCGAGTTTTCTTGCCGGCTTAACTTTACGCATGTCTATTTCCTGATCTCAATAATTCAAAAAAACGGTTACGATTTTATCATTTCATCTGATACTTGGTAATATCCATACCAAACTTCAGGTCAAACTTTTCAAGCTGTTCCTTGAGTTCCGTGAGTGACTTCTTGCCAAAGTTCTTGTAATTAAGCAATTCGTCCTCCTTATGCGAGACGAGTTCACCAATGGTATCGATTTCTGCAAGTCTGAGGCAGTTGTGCGAACGAACAGAAAGATCGAGATCTTCGATTTTGGTGTGAAAGAGCCTGCGCATCGTCTCAAACTCGTCATCCTGCTGTTTGAATTCCTCTTCGGTAAACTCCTCTTCTGTAGGTGAGAAATTGGCAAAAAAGGTAACATGATCAGTGATGATTTTACCTGCAAGACTGATGGAGTCATCAGGACTTACAGAACCATCTGTCTCAACATCAAGAATCATTTTTTCATAATCGGTCCGCTGCCCGACGCGCGTATTTTCTACAGTAAACTTCACATTTCTGATCGGTGTATAAATAGCGTCAACGGCAATATAACCTATTGGCATCCCTTCTGGCCTGTTTTCCTCGGCAGGCATATAACCACGTCCTCTTCCGATATAGAGATCGATCTTGACTGTCGCACCGGCATTTATGGTCGCAACATGCATATCCTTGTTCAACACCTCGAACTCACCCTCCTGTGCAATAATATCACCAGCCGTAAAATCCATAGGGCCGACAAGGGTCAACGAGGTCTTGCAGTTTCTTTTACAGGTAGACTTGAAACGTACTTTTTTAAGGTTCAGAACAATTTCGGGCACATCCTCACGAACACCATCAATGGCAGCAAACTCATGAAAAACACCATCTATCTTGATCCCTGTTATTGCAGTTCCCGGTAGTGAGGCCAGAAGAACCCTTCTCATAACGTTTCCAAGGGTCACGCCATAACCGCGCTCGAGCGGCTGGGCAATGAACCTGCCGAAACAATCCGTATGGGAAGATTCGTCAACCTCTATTTTTGCAGGCATCTGCATCTGGTATATCATAGTAATTTATACCTTAGAATTCATTAAAATCACTTCGAGTACAATTCAACGACCAACTGTTCGTTGAAAGGCTCCTGTACTTCCACTCTCTCAGGTACACTCAGAAATACAGCTTTCTGGTTGGCCTTGTCAACCTGTATCCATGAAGGAATACGGGATTCAGGGGCCTTATTGAGGGAATCCGTTACGGCTCCCATATTTTTGCTTCTCTGACGGAATTCAATGACTTCAGATGGAGAAACGATATAGGATGGAATATCGACCTTCTTGCCGTTTATGAGAAGATGGCCGTGCGTAACAAGCTGGCGTGCGCCTGAACGTGAAGGAGCAAATCCGGCACGAAAGACAACGTTGTCAAAACGTCTCTCAAGAAGCTTGACAAGGTTATCGCCTGTAACACCTCTCTGTGATACTGCTTTTTTATAATAATTCCTGAATTGCTTTTCGAGAATACCGTAAAGATATTTCATCTTCTGTTTCTCTCTAAGCTGGAGAGCATATTCAGAAACTTTTCCTTTCCGACCCTGACCATGCTGACCTGGAGGAAAAGGACGTCTTTCAAGATATTTTTCTGCCTTTGGTGCAAGCGCAATACCTAACCTGCGGGATACTTTTGTTATTGAGCCTCTGAATCTTGCCATATCACTTGCTTCATTGAAATTCTATGAATATATAAAATCAGACCCTTCTGCGCTTTGGAGGCCTGCAGCCATTATGCGGAAGTGGTGTTATATCCTTAATGGTGCGAACATCGAGACCAGCTCCCTGCAACGCCCTTATTGCGGCATCACGTCCGGCACCAGGGCCTTTGATAAAGACATTCACATGCCTCATTCCAAGGTCGTAAGCCTCTTTTGCGGCAGCTTCCGAGGTAATCTGGGATGCATAAGGAGTGTTCTTTTTCGACCCCTTGAACCCATTTTTGCCTGCACTGGACCAGGAAACCGTATTGCCCTGAAGATCAGTAATGGTCACCATGATGTTATTGAACGATGCCTTGATATGTACGGCACCTTCAGGAGTAACCTTTACCTTCTTTTTTTTCTTGCTTATTGTAGCCATGAACTTACACTCTTTAGTATCGAAGATTTTATTGCTTACTCTACACTACTACTTCTTGACTGCCTTCTTCTTGCCGGCGACGGTCTTCCGTTTACCTTTTCTGGTCCTTGCGTTAGTACGTGTTCTTTGTCCGCGAACAGGCAGAGAGCGTCGGTGACGAAGTCCCCTGTAGCAACCGATATCCATCAAACGTTTAATGGCAGTCTGTTGCTCACCTCGAGCCTGCCCTTCAACCTTGTATTGTTCGGCAATAATTTCTCTGATTGCATGCGCCTCCTCATCATTCAGCTCAGAAATCTTTCTGTTTGGCGCAATACCGGCTCTCTGCAGAATGCTTTCTGCTGATGCTCTCCCAATACCATAAACATGCGTCAAAGCAATAACTGCATGTTTGTTTAACGGCAAATTTACCCCAGCTATCCTCATATTCTCTTTAAAGTTCTATTGTTTTTCTGAAGATCAACCCTGGCGCTGCTTATGGCTGGGATTTACTTTACAAATCACATATCTCTTGCCTTTGCGCTTGACGATGCGGCAGTGCTCACAGCGCTTTTTAATAGAAGAATATATTTTCATAATAACATCCAGATGCAATATGCAATGATTAAACTAACTGACCCGAAACCTGAAAAGGTCTGTAATGTAATAAATAAAGATTAAAAAATCAATAATCTCATCACTTATTTCACCACTTATTTGTATCGATAGGTAATCCGGCCCTTGGAGATATCGTAGGGTGATATTTGGACTTTTACCTTGTCACCGGGCAGAATCCTGATGTAGTGCATCCTGATTTTGCCGGAAACATGCGCCAATACCTCAAGGCTGTTTTCGAGTTTCACCTTGAATTGCGCGTTTGGAAGCGCTTCGAGAATAACGCCTTCAATTTCAATTGATTCTTCTTTGGCCAAATTGTCTGCTCCTTAGTTCTTATAAAGTGTTGTAATCGATCAAGGGTGTTTACCATCAAGGAAGGTACCGGTCAGTATCTCAGCTTTACCGGCCCTTACAACAATCGTATGCTCAAAATGTGCCGAAGGCTTCCCATCCTCTGTCACTGCAACCCATCCTCCACGACGGCTGATTGCCCTGCGCGATCGTCCAAGGGCGATCATAGGCTCAATGGCAAGTGTCATGCCTGTCTTCAGCAGTGGGCCAGTATTCTTTTTCCCATAATTTGGTACAGCAGGGTCTTCGTGCAGTTCACTTCCAATACCATGACCGACCATGTTTTCAATAACACTGAACCTGAATGAACGGGCATAATCTTCTATGGCTGATGAAATATCGTGGAGGCGATTTCCTTCGACTGCCATCGCAATGCCACGTGCAAGACATTCGCGAGTTACATCGACCAGTTGCTGAACCTTTTCATCTATGACACCGAGTACAAACGTACGAGCTGCATCACCGTGATAACCACCCTTGTAAACTCCACAGTCAACGGAAACAATATCACCTTCCCTGATCACCCGTTTTTTGCTTGGTATACCGTGCACCACCTCTTCATTGAGTGAAACACAAAGTGTCGCTGGATATGGTGTTGCATCGGGATCCCCTTTCGGGGTATAATTCAGAAAACTTGGAACAGCATGATTATCCCTGATAAACTCTTCGGCCATGACATCGAGCTCTTTTGTCGTCATGCCCGGTTTGATTTCCTGCTCCAGCAAATCAAGCGCCTTGGCGACCAAAGCACCGGACTCTCTCATCAGCTCAATTTCCCGCTCGCTTTTTATCGTAATCATGTATTTTCCATTACCTGCTCTGTCGTCCGCGTGTTTTGCCTGACTTCATAAAACCATCGTAGTGCCGCATGAGCAGATGACTTTCAACCTGCTGCAAGGTATCAAGGCCGACTCCAACAATAATCAGAAGACTTGTTCCACCAAAAAACTGGGCAAACCCTGGTGTTACATTGGCGAATTTAGTCAAAAATGTTGGCAGGATTGCGATGATGGCAAGCGATATGGCACCAGGCAGTGTAATACGAGTCAAAATATTATCTATAAAATCTGCCGTGCTCTTGCCAGGTCGAACACCCGGAATAAAGCCTCCCTGACGGCGCATGGTGTCGGCAACTTCCTTTGGATTGAAGGCAATTGCTGTATAAAAATAGGTAAAGAAGACAATCATGGTGCCGAACATGAGTGCATACCACCAGGAGTCATAAGCGAGTAACTTGGCAATGCTCTGCATCACCTCATTTTCAGGGAAAAAAGAGAGGAAGGTGCCAGGAAGAAACATGATCGATTGTGCAAAGATAATCGGCATGACACCGGCGGTATTGATCCGCATTGGAATATACTGGGTACTGCCTCCGTAGACCTTGCGCCCAACAACCCTTTTGGCATGCTGGACAGGAACACGGCGGGTACCAACCGTCAGGATAACCACAAAAGCAACAATCGCCGCCATCATGGCAAGAATGATAATCTCAATTACCCAGTTCTTGCTTCCCAGCGAGACAGAACGAAACTCGGCCACAAGAGCCTGAGGAAACCTTGCAAGGATACCGATCATGATAATGAGTGATATGCCATTACCAATACCCCGTTCAGTAATTTTTTCTCCGAGCCACATGACAAAGACCGTCGAAGCTGTCAGGAGAACCACTACGGTGATGGTAAAAAAGATCCCTGGATCGGGAACAATGGCAGTGCCGAAGGAGGCTGGACTGGCGAGGCTTACACTCACTCCCCAAGCTTGGAGTACCGCAATAAGAACTGTTCCATATCGTGTCATCTGACTGATTTTCTGCCGGCCATCTTCCCCCTCTTTCTGGAGTTTCTGGAAATATGGAGTAACCGCCCCAAGCAACTGCACGATGATCGATGCTGAGATATAGGGCATGATACCAAGAGAAAAGATCGAAGCTCTGGCAAAAGCACCGCCGACAAAAAGGTCAAATAGTCCGAAGAGATCGTTGGAGTGGGTCTGCGATGCGCCTGACACAGCAGCCGCATCAACACCCGGAATGGTAATATGTGAACCCAGCCTGTAGACAAATAAAAGAAGAAGCGTATAAAGGATCCGCTGACGGAGTTCAGGGATTTTATTGATGTTCCTTATACTTTCATTAAGCTTCATAGCGTCCTTTTAACGGATTCAAGGCTTGGTGGATTTTTTTGCTCTCTTTACGAGCTTTGCCTTTGGTTTCAGGAGAGCCTCTTCAAACGGCAGATCCCTGACCTTGGATGCCTCTTCCAGCGTACGGAAGGCTTTCACTACTGTTCCGCCTGCTGCGGCTATTTTCTCCTCGGCACTTTTGCTGAAAGCATGAGCGGTAATGGTGATAGCGCTTGTCAGTTCACCATTGCCGAGAATCTTGAAATAATCAGCATTACTCGCATGCAGAAGCGATTTGAGATCAAGAATGGTAATCTCGTTTTCTACAAGACCATCCTGAATCCATTTATCGATCTGGGTAAGATTGACCGTATTTACCGGCTTCTTATCAAGAGGAGTAAAACCGAATTTTGGCAATCTCCGGTAAACAGGTACTTGGCCGCCTTCAATAATAGGTCTTTTGTAGCCGCTACGTGACTGCTGACCATTATTTCCCTTGCCAGCGGTCGTTCCGTTACCTGAACCTTGACCGCGACCGACCCTCTTTTTGTTTTTTACTGCGCCTTTTGCAGGACGAAGTGAACTTAAATCCATGGTTTCAATTCCCGACTTGCTATTAGTAAAAATCTTAGACCTCTTCAACCTTTACAAGGTGCTGCACAACCCTTATCTGCCCCCTGGTGCAGGGATTGTCCTGACGGTCAACATGATAATTTGGCCTGCCGAGGCCAAGCGCCTGAATGGTGGCTCTCTGCTTTTTTGTGCCACCAATAATGCTGCGCACCTGGGTAATCCTTAATATTTTCTCACTCATGATCGCATTTGTCATTTTTAGCTTTCAAAAACCTCTTTCAGGCTCTTTGACCGTCTTTCACCAACATCATAGGCATCAGAGATGCTCTGAAGTCCCTTGATGGCAGCCTTAACCACATTGTGCGGATTGGAAGATCCAAGTGATTTTGTCAGAATGTCATGAATACCTGCCATTTCAAGCACAGCCCTCACCGCTCCACCAGCAATAAGACCGGTACCAGGGGTTGCCGGCTTCATCATAACCTTTGCCGAACCAAACTTGGCAACAATCTGATGAGGTATGGTACCCTTCACAATCGGCACCTTGATCACATTTTTCTTTCCGTCTTCGATGCCTTTTGCAATGGCATCCTGTACTTCGTTTGCTTTTCCAAGCCCGTAGCCTACATGGCCTTCTTTATCGCCAACCACAACAATAGCGTTGAATCCGAAGCGTTTACCGCCTTTGACAACCTTTGCAGTCCTGTTGATATGAACCAGCTTTTCTTTCAGATTTAATTCACCGGGCCTGATATTCTTAGCAGATGTTTTTGCCATTTACCTATCTCTTTGAAAAGTTTTTAAAAGATCAGTCCTGCTTCTCTCGCACCATCAGCCAATGCCTTGACCCTGCCATGATAACGAAATCCATTCCTGTCAAATACCACACATGTTATACCCTGAGCAAGGGCTTTCTGACCAAGCTGATTTCCGATTATGCGGCAGAGTTCTGACTTTGAACCCTTGAGAGCCGAATTGTCTTTTGAAAGTGTTGATGCGGCCAATATGGTTTTGCCATTCACATCATCAATCAACTGTGCATAAATCTGCGAAAGGCTCCTGTAAACACAAAGCCTCGGCTTTGCCGATGTCCCCTGGACGTTGCCTCTGCTTCTGTCCTTGATTTTCTGCCTCCGGGAGGCCTTATCGATTTGACTCATTCTATTGAACCGTTGTATAATGTTATTGCCTGACTACTTGAGCTTTTCGTTCACGCTTTATTTGCCTGCAGCCTTACCTTCCTTGCGGCGGATGACTTCACCTTCATATTTAATGCCTTTTCCACGATAAGGTTCCGGCTTTCTGAATGAACGGATCTTGGCGGCAACCTGACCAACAAGAGCCTTGTCAATGCCACTTACAAGAACAGTGACCTGATCAGGCACTTCAATTTTAATCTCATCCGGAGCCTTGAAATAGATCATATGCGAATAGCCAAGTGTCAGGGCAAGCAGATCATTTTTCAGCTCAGCACGATACCCGACGCCAGCAATTTCGAGTTTTCTGGTAAAACCTTTTGTTACACCATCAACCATATTGCTGATAAGCATACGGTAAAGACCATGCTGTGCTTTAGCCTTTTTACTGTCATCGATTCTCAATACGGTAACTAAACCGTTTTCTTCCGATACGGTTACCTGATCGGTCAGCCTCTGTTCAAGAGTGCCTTTAGGACCGGATACCCTGATGTTTGAATCTTTGATCTCTATCTTCGCCTGATTGCTCAGGGGTATGGGCATTTTTCCTATTCTTGACATGGTATTCTAATGCTCTTTGGCTTATGGATTAATAGATACGGAACAGGATTTCACCACCTACGCCCTGTGCCCTTGCCTCTTTATCGGTTATTACCCCTTTCGATGATGAGAGGATATACAACCCGAGACCACCAAGATATTTTTTAATATCTTTTCCATCATAAACACGCCGACCCGGCTTGCTGACTCTGCTGATCTCCTTGATAGCAGGATCACCATGGGCAGTATACTTCAGATCAATCCGAAGAAACGGAAATTTTTCGGTGGTTATGACCGTAAAGTTTTTAATGTACCCTTTCTCCACAAGCAATTGCGAAAGATTCTCCCTGAGCTTTGAATACGGGATATCGGTTGTTTTATTTTTTGCTCTTCCCGCATTTCTGATACGGGTGATATAATCTGCAATAGAATCCGTTACAGGCATAGCAAACGTTGGTTACTTTCTAAAATGAACAAATACCTTACTTTGATAATGACAAACCAGCTTCTTACCAGCTTGCTTTCTTCACACCAGGCAACTTTCCTTCAAGAGCGAATTTGCGGAACATATGCCGGCATAACCCATACTTTGCATAAACACCTCTTCCACGACCTGTAAGCACACAACGGTTGCGAACCCTTGTTGCAGAACTGTCTCTTGGCAACTTGCGAAGGGCTTCATAATCGCCAGCTTTAAGCAGCTCCGCACGGAGGACTGCATATTTCGCTACAAGCTTGATTCTCTTCTCGTTCCTTGCTATAACGCTTTTCTTGGCCATCTGTTTTCTGAATTATTTAGTTGTTCTTCTTTTTGAATGGCATTCCAAGTTCCGAGAGCAGTACATAAGCCTCTTCATCTGTCGAAGCTGAAGTTACAAAACTGATATCCATTCCGGATATTCTCGGTACTTTGTCAATATCGATTTCCGGAAATATAATCTGCTCCCTGACTCCAACGGTATAGTTTCCACGGCCATCGAAACTGGTATCGCTGAGCCCACGGAAATCACGTATTCTTGGAACGGCAAGACTGACAAAACGATCAAAAAACTCGTACATGGCCTTGCGGCGTAACGTTACGCGGCAACCTATAGCCTGGCCTTCGCGTAATTTAAAGTTTGATATTGCTTTTTTTGATTTACGGATCTGGGGTTTCTGACCTGTAATCTGGGCAAGCTCCTGAAGAGCAATTTCAAGCAGTTTTGGTTCTGCCGCTGCAGCACCTACACCGATATTGATCGATATTTTTTTAAGCTTCGGTACCAGCATGGCATTCTTGTACTGAAAGCGCTCGACAAGATTGGGAGTTACTTTCTCTTTAAAGAATGTTTCAAGTCTTGCCAGTGAAGGTGTTGTCGGTGTCATCTCTTTATTCTTGTCCATCTTGTTCATTATCAGTTTACCCGCGATGGTCTTGGTCATCGGAGCCTTTTAGTAGAAACACTTAACTTTTCTTCACGTTGGAAGAATGAATCGGGAACTCCCGCTCAATAATCGATCCCTGTGTCTGCCCCTGGGTCGGACGCATGTGGCGCTTCCGGATATTGACACCTTCTACAATAACACGGCTTTTTATCGGAAACACTTTCAGAATCTTTCCTTCCTTGCCTTTATCATTGCCGCTGATGACGACGACCGAGTCATTCTTCTTGACGTGCAACTTAACCTTTTTAATACCTGTTTTCATTTTTTACTGATATGATATTATTCATAAAATCTGGAGCGGGAGACGAGACTCGAACTCGCGACCAACAGCTTGGAAGGCTGTGACTCTACCAACTGAGTTACTCCCGCCTGCGTCACCCTACAATACTTCAGGTGCCAACGATACAATCTTCATAAATTTCCTGTCGCGAAGCTCTCTTGCTACCGGCCCGAATATACGGGTTCCCCTCGGTTCACCCTGAGCATTAAGAAGAACAACTGCGTTTTCGTCAAAGCGAATATAGGAACCATCTTTTCTCCGGGATTCCTTGACACAGCGCACGACAACGGCCCTGCACACATCCTTCTTCTTTACAATACCACCAGGAACAGCAGCCTTGACTGATACTATAATCTGATCACCCAATGAGGCATAACGCCTCCCGGTTCCGCCGAAAACGTGAATACAACGAACCTTTTTGGCTCCGCTGTTATCGGCAACAACCAGATTTGTTTCTTTCTGGATCATCCTGTTTCAAACTTTATTAAATGTATAAAAATGCTCTCTTACCTGGCTTTTTCTATAATTTCGACCAAACGACAGCTTTTCCTTTTGCTCAATGGACGACATTCGACCACTTTAACCAAATCACCGATACCAGCTTCATTCTTTTCATCATGAGCTGTCAGCTTCGTCGTCTTCTTGAAATATTTCTTGTAAACCGGATGCTGTACGCTACGTTCTACGGCAACAACACACGACTTATCCATCTTGTCACTGACAACCTTGCCTAACCAGCTTTTTTTTCTTCCCCTTACTGGAGCATTCTGTTCCATTGATACACTGCCCATTTTATTTTCTTCCATGTAAGTAACCAGTTTTATTGTTTGCCTTTCCGTCAAACCTGGCCCGTTTCGGAAGCCGCAAGTTGATGGAGCCGGTTTTTCATGCGCGCAATATCCCGCTTCGAATTGCGGAAAACCATTGGATTCTGCGGCTGTTCAATAACCTTAAAAAAATTGATATCGGCAAGTCTGTTCTCAAGCTCTTTGAGCCTGTCGATCAGTTCCTGTTTATTCAATGCCGCAATTTCATACTTTTTCATAATAAGTAACCCTCGTGTCGAATTAGTTGCTCGGTTAATCTTCGTAATCAGGACGGACAATGAACCTGGTCTTGATGGGCAGTTTTTTCGCTGCAAGCCGGAATGCCTCTGTGGCAACCTCTTTCGGAACTCCATCAGCCTCGAACATGATTCTTCCGGGTTTTACCACTGCAACCCAAAACTCTGGAGAACCTTTACCAGAACCCATTCGGGTTTCAGCAGGTTTTTTTGTTACCGGTTTATCCGGGAAAATCCTGATCCAGATTTTACCATCCCTCTTCATAAATCTCGTCATGGCAACACGGGCAGCCTCAATCTGACGACTGGTAATCCATGCTGGCTCAATTGCTTTAAGACCGAACGAACCGAAAGATACATCTGTACCACGTCCTGAATTGCCTTTCATCCGGCCCCGTTGTGTCTTTCTATATTTAACTCTCTTTGGCATTAACATACAGGCAACTCCATTCTATTTTCTGATTGTATGGTACGTTATATTTATCGCTTGGTACGATGACGGCGCTTTGTGCGACTATCGCGATTTCTTGCACCTGCATCATTGCGTCTTTCCTTGATTCTCTTCAGTTCATCCTCTTCGATTGCATCAATGCGCTGAACGAGGACTTCACCTTTATAAACCCATACCTTGATACCGATGGTACCGGCTATGGTATGAGCGGTGACGCTCGCATAATCAACATTGGCACGGATGGTATGAAGCGGAATCTTTCCCTCTTTATACTGTTCCGAACGGGCAATTTCAGCACCACCGAGACGGCCTCCGCATCTGATCCTGACACCTTCTGCTCCAGAGCGCATGGCCTGCTGGATAGCCTGTTTCATGGCTCTTCTGAATGAAACACGATTTTCAAGCTGGTAGGCAATGTTATCGCCAATCAACTGTGCCTCTATTTCCGGTTTGACAACCTCAACAACATCGATCTTCACCTCTTTTCCGGTGATACGACTCAGCTCCTGGGAAAGGTTGTTGATCTCTTCACCCTTTCTTCCAACAACAGCACCCGGACGGGCTGCATAGATATTGATCTTGACATGCTTCGTCGTTCTCTCGATAATAATACGTGCAATGCCTGCCCTCTCCTTCTTCAGCCTTGCAAGAACATAAGTACGGATAACATGGTCCTGCTTAATTTTCTCCGAAATAACAGGACTGTCATCATACCAGCGTGAAGCCCAGTCTCTGATAATTCCCAGCCTAAATCCAGTAGGATTAACTTTCTGACCCAATGCTCTCTCCTTGTTATTATTTAGTTACTGGATTTTTAACCTTATCAATGACGATCGTAAGATGATTCGATCTCTTCCGAATCCTGAATGCCCGACCCATAGGTGCCGGTAACGTTCTCTTCAGTGTGGTGCCTTCATCAACAAAAATAGTCTTGACAAAAAGCTCCTGATCACTGACCCGTTCGTCCGGGTTACGCTGCGCATAATTTGCAACGGCGGATTTGAGCGTCATCATAACATTTCGAGAAGCGGCCTTTGTTGAGTTGAGCAGAATGGCCTTGGCCAGATCAACCGGTTTTCCACGAACGAGACCCGCTACAAGACGCATCTTTCTTGGCGATGTTGGCGTATCCCGTAAAATTGCTTTAGCTTCCATTGTAATCTTTACCCTTTCGCGTTATTCAATTTATTTTTTTCTTGGTGCTGATCCGCCTTTTTCTGCCTTTCCACCACCAGCATGGCCGCGAAATGATCTCGTCGGGGCAAACTCTCCAAGCTTATGACCTACCATATTATCACCTACATAGACTGGCACATGGTTCTTGCCATTATGCACAGCCACTGTATGACCGACAAAATCAGGTGAAATCATTGAACTTCTGGACCAGGTCTTGATAACCTTTTTTTCTCCCTTGCTATTCATATCAAGGATCCGCTTTTCCAGTTTTATATCAATGAACGGTCCCTTTTTAAGTGATCTTGGCATAATTTCTCTGCTTGTTGTTGTTAACCGCTATAGTTATTTGGCGTTTCTGCCCCGTACAATCAATTTCTGTGAAGCCTTTTTCTTATTTCTGGTCTTCAGACCCTTTGCAAGCTGACCCCATGGCGACATTGGATGCTTTCTTCCACCGCCCGACTTCGACTTGCCTTCACCACCGCCCATCGGGTGATCAACCGGGTTCATGGCCATACCTCTTGTCTGGGGACGAATACCAAGCCAACGACTTCTGCCAGCTTTTCCGAGAACAATATTTTCATGGTCAGTATTGCCTACCACACCGATCGTCGCACGACACTCAACCCTGAGCTTGCGGATTTCGCCGGAAGGAAGCTTCAACGTAACATAATCACCCTCACGCGCTGCAAGAACTGCAAATCCACCTGCCGACCGGACAATCTGTCCACCCTTACCCGCTTTCATCTCAATGTTATGAATATCGGTACCAAGAGGGATATTCTTCAGGGGCATGGTGTTGCCGGTCTTGATTTCGACCTTCTCTCCGCTTTCCACCTTGTCGCCAACATTTAAACCTTTCGGGGCGAGAATATAACGTTTTTCTCCGTCATTGTAATGCAATAATGCAATTCTTGATGAACGGTTCGGATCATACTCAATAGCAGCAACCGTTGCAGGAATACCATCCTTGTTGCGCTTGAAATCGATAATCCTGTAATGCCTTTTATGCCCGCCACCTCTATGCCTTGAAGTTTTGCGTCCCGCAGCGTTGCGGCCACCTGACTTCTTGAGCGGCACAAGCAGGCTTTTTTCCGGCGTGCTTTTTGTGATTTCATCGAATGCAGGGTATGACATGAACCTTGACCCTGGCGTAACCGGCGCTAACTTCCTTATAGCCATTTGAATGTATGATCTATCCTTTTTATGAGTTCTATCCTTCGCTCTTCTGGGCTGTATTTGAGTAATAGTCTATTGACTGACCCTTTTCAAGAGTGATAATCGCTTTTTTCCAGTCACTTTTCTTTCCGGTAACCCTGCCCTTGCGGGTGTTCTGGGCACGGGACTTGCCGAGGCAATTAATCGTACGAATCGATTTCACCTCAACACCAAATTTCTTCTCAACAGCTTTCTTGATATCAGTCTTGTCTGCATCGGGTTTAACGACAAAGACATACTGTCCTTTCTTTTCTGTCAGCCCAGTACTTTTCTCTGTCAACAAAGGGCGCAACAACGGGTTTATCATCTCTTTAACTCCTTTTTCTGGAAAACTGCAATTACCCTAAAGTATCTTCTATTTTTTTCAGCGCTGTCTTCTGAACGAGTAGCGTATGGCTGTGAAGAATATCATAGGTCGATGCCTTGTCGGCTGTCATGATATTCAGTGCCGCGATATTCTTTCCGGATCTTGCAATGATCAGATCATACCCGGGCGTCAACATAAGAGTTTTTTTCTCAGCGAGACCAAGATTTTTCAGAATCTGGGCAAAAGGTTTCGTCTTGATGTTCTCAAAGACAAAATCCTCAATAACAACAATCTGACCGGCCTTCGCCTTCGAACTCAGAGCAGAGCGTCTTGCAAGAAGCTTAACCTTCTTGTTGACCTTCTGATCGTATGCATGGGGGACAGGACCGAATATGGTACCACCACCGATATTGAGTGGCGAACGGCTTGAACCCTGACGAGCATTACCGGTTCCTTTCTGGCGAAGCGGCTTTCTGCCACCACCTCTTACCTCTCCACGTGTTTTTGACTTGTGCGTTCCCTGCCGTCTGTTTGCGAGAATCGACTTGACGTCGAGGTACATCGCATGTTCAGATATTTCAGCGCCGAATATATCGTCACGGAGCGTTACCACTTCCCCGGTTTCAGTACCGCCGGTATTTAAGACTTTAAGTTCCATAGCTTCGTGCATTCAGCATTTACTTTTTTGTAGAAACAATCTTGACATAGGAGTTCTTTGGGCCCGGCACCGATCCCTTGATAACAATAAGGTTAGACTCAGGCATGATCTTGAAAATCACAAGATTCCGTACCGTAATATTGTCTGAACCCATTCGTCCGGCCATTCTGGTACCCTTGAAAACCCTCGATGGATCGGATGAACCACCAACAGATCCTGGCGCTCTCTGCCTGTCAGACTGACCATGTGTTCTCTGACCGCCACTGAAATTGTGACGTTTCATGACACCGGCAAAACCTTTTCCTTTTGAGACTCCGAGAACATTGACCTTCTCACCTTCGGTGAACGATTCAACACTTACAGCACTGCCCAGCTCAAGCTCCTGATTCAGTTCCTTAAAATCAAACTCAGCCAACTTGAAACCCGGCGCAACGCCTGCTTTTTTGTAATGACCCTGTAACGGTTTGCTTACCTTCTTCTCTTTCCTTTCTCCAATACCAATCTGATAAGCGTCGTAACCCTCTTTATCTGCACGTTTAACCTGTGTTACAAAGCATGGACCTGCCTGGATAATCGTGCAGGATACCGCCTCGCGTTTCTCATTGAATAAACGGGTCATGCCGATTTTTTTTCCAAGAATCGCACCCATATGATTATCTTTTCTAATTCTTTAAGACTTAATTTCAACATCAACGCCGCTTGGAAGTTCGAGCTTCATCAGCATATCAATGGTTCTGGATGTCGGGTTTATAATTTCAATCAACCTCTTGTGAGAGGAGAATGAAAACTGCTCACGGGACTTCTTGTCGACATGCGGAGACCGGTTTACGGTGTAAACATGCGATTTTGTAGGCAGCGGTATTGGACCAAAGATAATAGCATCCGTCTGCTTGACCACATCAATAATCCTTAGAGCCCACTTATCAACCAGGCTATGGTCGTAAGACTTGAGCTTGATTCTTATCTTTTGCTGTACAGCCACTTGTCAACCCTGTTTCGTGTTATCAATAAAAAAGGGACGGGATTTACGACCCCGTCCCGGGACGCCATACACTCTTCTTATTCAATAATCGTGGTAACGGAACCCGCACCAACGGTACGACCACCTTCACGAATAGCAAAACGCAGGCCCTCATCCATAGCGATCGGGGCAAGCAACTCGACTTCAACACCAAGGTTGTCACCAGGCATAACCATCTCGACACCTTCAGGCAGCGTTACAGAACCGGTAACATCTGTTGTACGGAAATAGAACTGGGGACGGTAACCGTTAAAGAACGGTGTATGACGGCCACCCTCTTCCTTCTTCAGAATATAGACCTCAGCCTTGAACTTGGTGTGCGGCTTGATGGTGCCCGGTTTGGCAATAACCATACCACGCTCAAGTTCTGTTTTATCAACACCACGGAGAAGAAGACCAGCGTTATCACCAGCCTGACCTTCATCAAGAAGCTTCTGGAACATTTCGATACCGGTAACGACCGATTTGCGTGTAGGTCTCAGACCGACGATTTCAACCTCTTCGTTGATCTTGATACGGCCTCTCTCAATTCTGCCGGTACCAACAGTACCACGACCAGAAATAGAGAAAACATCTTCGACCGGCATCAGGAACGGCTTGTCAATGTCGCGAACTGGATCAGGGATAAAGGAATCAACTGCATCCATAAGCTCCATAATTGCCTTTTCACCTTCAGGATCACCTTCAAGAGCCTTCAGTGCGGAACCCTTGACAATCGGAATATCATCACCAGGGAAATTGTACTGAGTCAAAAGCTCTCTCAGCTCAAGCTCAACAAGCTCGATAAGTTCAGGGTCAGCAATATCAACTTTGTTCAGGAAAACAACAAGTGAAGGGACGTTTACCTGACGGGCAAGCAGGATGTGCTCGCGAGTCTGAGGCATAGGACCATCAGTACCTGCAACAACAAGAATGGCGCCATCCATCTGGGCTGCACCAGTGATCATGTTTTTAATGTAATCAGCGTGACCAGGACAGTCAATATGCGCATAGTGACGCTTTTTTGTCTGGTACTCAACGTGCGCTGTTGAAATGGTAATACCACGCTCTCTCTCTTCAGGAGCCTTGTCGATACTGCCGAAGTCACGCGCTGCAGCAAGTCCCTGCTTGGCGAGAACCGAAGTAATCGCTGCGGTCAAGGTTGTCTTGCCATGATCAACGTGACCAATGGTTCCTATATTGACATGGGGTTTATCCCTTTTGTAGGACTCTTTTGCCATAACTTATCTCCGTGTCGGTTATCTGTTATTGTTTGTAGTAATTAAAACTGGTACAGCCATCGCCTCGCTTAGTCCGAATCCTTGCTCGTCCTCTTCTCCTGCAAAGCTTCCGCAATACTGCGTGGAACTTCGCGATAACAATCAAACTCCATGGAATAATTCGCTCTTCCCTGACTCATCGAACGCAAGTCGGTCGAATATCCGAACATTGCTGAAAGCGGAACCTTGGCGTTGACAAACTGGGCTCCTGCCCTCTGCCCCATGCCTTCGATATGACCACGACGGCTCGACAAATCACCCATGACATCACCAAGATACTCATCAGGCGTAACAACCTCGACCTTCATGATCGGCTCAAGCAAAACCGGATCAGCTTTCTTTGCGCCACCCTTGAAACCGATGGAACCAGCGATCTTGAATGCCATTTCCGAAGAGTCAACCTCATGATACTTGCCATCCAGAAGTGTAACCTTGATATCCTGCATCGGGAAGCCTGCAACAACACCACTCTTCATCGCCTGCTGAACACCAGCATTAACAGCCGGAATATACTCCCTCGGGATAACTCCACCCTTTACAGCATCAACAAATTCATATCCCTTGCCCTCTTCAAGCGGCTCAACGCGGAGAACGACCAAACCAAACTGACCTTTACCGCCGGACTGACGAACAAACTTACCTTCAAACTCCACAGACTTTCTTATCGTTTCACGGTAAGCAACCTGCGGCTTGCCTACGTTGGCCTCAACCTTGAACTCACGTTTCAGACGGTCAACCAGAATCTCAAGATGCAGTTCACCCATACCGGCAATAAGCGTCTGACCCGTCTCATCATCAGTTTTCACCTTGAAGGTCGGATCCTCTTCTGCAAGCTTGGCGAGTGACATACCGAGTCTGTCGGAATCGCTCTTGGTTTTAGGCTCGATAGCAATCTCGATAACCGGCTCAGGAAAAACCATCTTCTCAAGAACCACCGGACTGTTTTCGTCGCAAAGCGTATCTCCGGTTCTTACATCCTTCAGACCAACAGCAGCAGCGATATCGCCACAATAAACACAATCTATATCTTCTCTCTTGTTCGAGTGCATCTGCAGTACACGACCGATTCTCTCTTTCTTGCCGGTCATCGTATTGAGTACATAACTTCCTGCCTTGAGCACGCCGGAATAAACCCTGAAAAAGGTAAGCTTCCCGACAAACGGATCCGTCGCAATCTTGAATGCGAGCGCAGCAAACGGCTCCTCATCTTTCGGTTCGCGAGTAACAGGCTCTTCGGTACGTGGATGATGACCCTCAACGGCGCCGACATCAACAGGTGAAGCAAGATACTCAACAACAGCATCAAGCATAAACTGGACACCCTTGTTCTTGAAAGAAGAGCCGCAAAGCACCGGAATAATGGTAACCTTCAGCGTTGCCTGACGCAACACATTCCTTACCTCTGACTCAGTGATATCCTCACCGTTCAGATATTTTTCAAGAAGCGTATCGTCATGCTCCGAAACAGCCTCAAGCATATTGATCCGCCATGTCCTTGCCTCATTCTGCAGGTCATGCGGAATCTCGACCTCATCATAGGTACTGCCATCTTCTTTATTGTAGATGATACCCTTCATCCTGATAAGATCAACGAAGCCGGCAAAAATCTCGCCCTCTCCAATCGGTATCTGAAGAGGAACCGGATTAGCACCGAGTCGTTCCCTGATAGCCTTTACCGTCTCAAAAAAGTTTGCGCCAGTCCTGTCCATCTTGTTGATATAGGCAATCCTCGGCACACCATACTTGTTTGCCTGGCGCCATACCGTCTCGGACTGAGGCTCCACGCCACCAACGGCACAAAAGAGCGCAACAGCGCCGTCAAGTACACGCAGGGAACGCTCAACCTCAACCGTAAAGTCAACATGGCCAGGCGTATCGATAATATTGATACGGTGATTAACTCCGATATAGTTGCCAAACTTCGGCATCCAAAAACAGGTTGTAGCAGCAGAAGTGATGGTAATACCACGCTCCTTCTCCTGATCCATCCAGTCCATCGTCGCACCACCATCATGCACCTCACCCATCCGATGCAGACGACCGGTATAATAGAGAATCCTCTCTGTCGTCGTCGTCTTTCCGGCATCAATGTGAGCCATGATACCGATATTCCGTACTTTATCTAAATCAACCAGCCGTGCCATAACAAAATTTTAGACCTTTAATCCACACTTTAACAAACTCTTAGAACCTGAAATGCGCAAACGCCTTGTTAGCATCAGCCATACGGTGTACCTCATCACGCTTCTTAACCGATGCACCCTGCTCATTGGCAGCATCCATCAGCTCGGCAGCCAGCTTCTCAGCCATAGACCTGCCTCCGCGCTTTGCAGCATAAATCTTCAACCAGCGAAAAGCCAGTGCTCCTCTCCGCGAAGCTTTCACCTCCATCGGAATCTGATAGGTAGCACCACCAACCCTCTTGCTGCGAACCTCAACGACCGGCGCAATATGCGACATAGCCTTGCGGTACACCTCAAGCGGATCTTCTCCGGCAAGTTTCTCGGCAATGATAGCAAACGCATCATAGACTATCTTTGTAGCAACAGCCTTCTTACCATCAAGCATCACAGCATTGATAAAACGGGCAACACTCTCGTCCCCGTAACGGAAATCAACACCGATTCTTTTATAGCCAACTTTTTTGGGCATGTTCTTCTCTGAATTTATGATTCGACTTATCTACCTTTTACCCTTACCCTTGACCGGAGCTGGCACACCAGCTTTCGGCTGTTTGGCTCCATACTTCGACCGACTCTGCTTACGATCAGCCACACCGGACGTATCCAGCGAACCACGCACAATATGATAACGCACACCAGGAAGATCCTTTACCCTGCCGCCACGAATCAGAACAATTGAATGCTCCTGAAGATTGTGACCTTCTCCCGGAATATATGCTGTGACTTCTATCTTGTTGGATAACCTTACACGCGCAACCTTCCGTAACGCGGAGTTAGGCTTTTTTGGAGTTGTTGTGTAAACACGAGTACAAACCCCCCGCTTTTGCGGGCACTTCTCAAGCGCCGGAGACGCTGTTTTTGAGGCTTTTACACTTCTTCCGAGCCTGATAAGCTGCTGAATCGTCGGCATACTGAAACTCTCTTTCTTTTTAAAAAACCCCTGATTACAAAAAACGCAATGCAATGCTTAAAAATCCATAAGGACAGACAATGTAAGCGAATTATGAAAAAAAACAAAACCTAAATGAATATATTTCGCCTTCTGATGAAAATAATCTGCACCATCCCTTAACCCCCGCCAGAACAGGCAAAACAGCCGGTTCAGTGGTCTGCGAAACTTCCTCTTATATTATATACCACTACCGATCCATGATGGAGAAGCCCTTCTTTCAACAGGTAATCCGGCAAAACCCGGAGCGCTTTGTGTGTGGGCTGTCGCAATCAAGCGCAGATTTTATTCAGTCTGTTGAATTATTCACTCAATAGACTAAGCAATATTTGAATAACATGAGCGATTCACAGGCATAAACAAAATATACAACTTCCTGCATCCCAAATAGATAAACTCATCCTCCAAACCATATAACCGTAATGATAAATCACAAATTATCGTTATGACAAGTAGAGCTACACCACTATACCCCGCTTTGTCGCCGCTTTTCCATGCAGACCGTCTGTGCAAGGGCCAACCTTTCACGTCCTACGCTCTACAAAATTGAGACTGGTGACCCGTCGGTTGCTATCGGCTTCTACGTTCAGGTGCTTCGCGTCCTCGGACTGCTTGCGGACTTGTCGTTGATCGCCAAAGAGGACGCACTTGGCCGTCGCCTGCAGGACGAATCGCTTCCCCAGCGGAGAAGAGCGCCACGCAAAAAAGTACCAGCAGGAGCGAGTGATGGCGAACCAGGAAGCAGCGCCATTTTTTCGCCTCAGCCATGACCATGCGTCACCATACCGACACCGACGATGCCAGTTATCTGGAACTGGCAGAACATCTATTCCCCGTGAAGCCCCCGTCAAACGCCACCAAAATCGGCCACTTATTTTAATGACTGTCGGCTCATCCAAAGTGCCTATATTACCGAAACAAATTCCTGCTTTTTCCCGATTATGCTGATTGAGCTAAACAGTGTCAGGTATGAGAGCAAATACTTGGCGCCATTCCAATGGAGGATATGGACTTGGTCATCATTCCAAACACTCGAACCTTAAGCGTCAATCCAGGAAATCCGAATATTGCGACCTCAATAGCAAAGTAGAAGCCTGGCCATTCACTGAAGCTGACAGGCGGGTAATCCAGCAGCCTGGCTCTATCGTTTTGCAGACACAAGAGTATCCGTTTACATAAAACACACCCAGGTAATGAGTTAAAACAATACCAAATTGAACAGGTCGTTGAGGAACTGAAATCAAGGGGACTTCTATGAAAGACGTTCTGGTCTTTAAGGACTATACAGGATCGGTACACTTCAATGCAGATGATGAGGTGTTTTTTGGCAAGATCGAGGGAATTGAAGATCTTATGTCATTTGAAGGCGATAGTATCATTGAACTGAAAACAGGATTTGAAGAGGCTGTAAACGATTATCTTGAAATATGTAAAAACAACGGCGAGAAAAATAAAATGGGAGACTTGATGTCCGAATTGCGCCAGACATCCACCAAAAAGCACCAAGGCTTGCTTTGATGAAGGAAATGTCTTTAAACCTGTTCATTTAAAAAAAGCGGTTGAAGAAGAGGTAATTCGTGAAAGTAGTAATGTGTAACTCGAAGGTGCAGAACAATCTCTCCGACCGGTAGCGTATTGAACGCATACGTTTATCAAAACTAATCGCTGGCACAGTGTTTGGAAGCAGTTGAAAACGACCCATTTTTTAATCCGTACTCGTCAGGCAATGATAACCTCAACAATTAATAGGAGATACTAACATGCCAATGACAATAAAAAAAATTGAATCAGAAGCACTCAATCTGGATATTCACTCCCGAGGCAGTCTCGTTGGCAAACTGCTCTTGAGTCTGGATGAGCCAACAGTGTCGGAAGTCGAACAACTTTGGCTGGATGAAGCAGAAAGGCGACTTGATGATTATCGTGCAGGGAAGGTTCACGGTATTTCTGGTAACGAAGTATTCAAAAGAGCGATAAGCGAATTGTCATGAACTATGAATTCTTGCCGGAAGCAGATGAAGAGTTTCGGGAGGCTTCCCGCTACTACGAAAATGCAGCTCCCGGAGTAGGCTTGGCATTTATTGCGGAAGTACATAGGGTAATATCCATAGTAATTTCCAATCCCCTTGTCGCAAAACAAATAAGAGGCACTATCCGCAGCAAAGTACTCCTTCATTTTCCTTATAGCTTGTTCTATTCCATTGAATCCGATTTAATTTTGATAGTCGCTGTAGCCCATCAAAAAAGGCGCCCAACATACTGGCGAAGCAGATTAAAACGTATGGAATGAGACGTTCACCCATAGTACACCTCTATAATCATATCCGATAACTCTCTTGTGCAGTGGCGATACCAATATGCAATGCCTCCTCTTCGCTTCTTGTCGCTACAGCTTGTTCAACCACATCCAATTTTACCATCCCCTCTTCCCCCAGGGCTTGCTCATAACGGCGTTGATATCCTTTTGCGACAGCACACGGGCACACTCCTCCCAGCGGTCATCTTCGCTCTTGATGGTACTACCCCAAGTGGTCTCAAAGATATTCGCGACCTGTTTGCGCATATGGAGGTGAGTGTCTGCAAGCTTGACAAATCCCTCAATGTTGTCTATCCAGTCATCCTCAATACAATCAGGTAATCCCCCGAAAATATCGTAGCGCTCTTTCATCCGTTCAGATATTTTTGCGTAGACATCTTCATCACGTGTGGCATGATAGGTGAGGTTGAGCATATCCACGCTTTTGCGAGCCTGACCAAATCGCTTGATCCGCCCCAATCGCTGTTCAAGTCTGGCTGGGTTCCAGGGGAGATCAATATTGATAAGGGTTCCAAGTGTCTGCAAGTTGAGTCCTTCACACGCGGCATCGGTAGCGACAACCAAAGAAACTTCCCGCTCTTTGACCATTTTTTTAATACTGTCGCGATTGATTGAGACAAATTGATCCCCTCGATAGAGCCCGCTTTTCCCCGCGCCTGCATAGACGGCAACAATCTGCTCAGGGAAAAGTTTCGCAAGTTCCAGGGCAACCCAATTGACGGTATCATAATATTGGGAAAAGACGATGCAGCCCCACTCGTTCCAGCTCTTCCCTTCGCTTTGAAAATGTTGCAGAAACCATTTCACCGCCCTAAGCTTGGGATCAACCGCCTCACTTCGGGATAACTCTTCAAGGATGATGTGCAGATATGAAATTTCAGCTTCTGTCAATGTTTCAAGGACACTGCGCTCGACTTTTTGTATGTCGTCATCGTCGTGTTCATTGAGCTGCTTCTTGAGCATCCTCGTCACGGTCAGTTTGCCAGACTCAAAGGATGAACATATTCGCTGCAAAAAGATTGACCGCAACAGTTGAGCCCCTTTTGTCCGCTTACTGAGTTCCGAGACAAAGCTTTCCGCAGCCTGATAGGCAAGCTCGAACGGGTGGTTGGTCATGAGGCCAATGCCCTGAAATACCGCTCCAGTATAGGTGCCGGGCCGGGCATCAGGAATCGGGTGAACACTGACCGCAATTTTATCGAGGAGACCCGCATTTTCAAGTGCTTCACGTCTTCTTATCACCACATGCCGAATGAATGGATTATTGCGATGAAAAAAATCAGTACCAAGAATTGACTGCAGATCCATTTTTCGGGTCATGAGAGCTAACGATTCCGGGGCTGCATCGGTAAAGAATTTGGAATCCGGAATACCAAGATCGGTGCGAATCATTCTGACCAGACGGGCTGCACTCTGATCCATCATGGGTGTTTCTCTTGCCGGAAGCGGTGCGCGAAGAAGGTTCCATGCCGTCATTTCATCTGAAACAACCTCTTCGCCGGTCACCAGTGGCACTGTTTTTTCCCAGTCTCGCCATGAGGAGACATAATCGCGTCCCATCACAAATTCCGCCCCCTGATTGAGAAGAGCAACAAGATCCCATAGCTCACGAACGTCGGTCTGAATCGGTGTTGCCGTTCCAAGCAGAACATGCTTCGAGTTCTTCACAACTTCCCGCATGAACGCCAGCAGATTATTTGGTTCCTGCTCTTGCTTCAGCCCGCCTCTGACACGCGCCTTGTGAGCTTCATCCAGTATCAACGTCCCAAATCTGAGATTCCTTAAAATACCAGCCTCCTCGGAGTCATGCACAATCAGCCCTGTTGAAACAATGGCAATTTGATAAGGGGCGTGGGCAATATCTTCTGCACCTCGTGAAGGGACGGGCCGTCCATCCGGTGTTAACCAGTGTTTGGCGTTGGAGACCCAGACCGCACTTGGAATGCCCAGCCAGTCATTGATCTCTGTCTGCCATTGCAGGGTAAGCGTCGCAGGGCAAAGAACAAGGACCGGGCCATCACCAAGCAGGGCGGCAACAAGAGCGGCAGTAGCCATTGAGAGGGTTTTGCCCAATCCAACCTCGTCAGCAAGAAGCAGCCTTATTTTTCCAAACACGTTACGGTGTTGGAGAAAGCTTGTGACAAAGGAGCGCTGCCAGGGCTGCAATTGCTCACCGCCACGGTAGATCGGCGATTCAATCATGGCCGCCGCTGGTATCTCCTCCGGCTTCAGATCGGCAAAACTCACCTCAACTCGCTCACTGATGCGCTTTACCTCGGTGATTATGGCATCCGGCAGATCGTGACCCAGTTTCCACAGTGCATCGAACTCCTGCTCCACCCAGTCGCACCCTTCCGCCGACTGGTCTTCCCATAAAATTTCATGGTTCTTTGAGAAGGCTGCCCGGCTATCGTTGACCGACCCGAGAAAGCAGGTTCGCTGCCCGTTTGCCAGTGTAATGAGCCCAGCCTTGCCATGAACAAAAACGGTGTTTTTCGGAACAACCTTGATGTGCACCCGCCCCGACAAAAGCAGTTCGTAGAGCTTTTTGTACTGCTCCCGGTGCATCAACGCCTCTGTTTCCACCGGCATCTGATTCCACCGCTCTTTCAGCGCCGCTTCCCGTGCTGCCTTGGAGACCATGATATCATTGGGGTCAAGTTCGCTGTTACAGATAATGCGAACATCAGGGATATGTTCAATCTCCTCACCAACCAGCTCAAAGATGGATGAGCGAAAGTATCCGGCAATCCGTTTGTAGGAGCGTGCATTGTGAAGTTTTTCGGCAAGGAAAACGTGATCAAGCCGTTCACGCAATGAAGAAAATCTTCGGATATCGCCCATAGCTCAGCAGGTTCCGTCGTTACGAATCAAGTCACGCAAAATCATGGCACACCGGCTCTCATCATCACGGATACCGACTGTTTTTTTCGAGAGATAATCAGCAAGAGCGATGAGTTTGTCGCGCTTCTGGTAGTACTCCAGAGCAAGCTGACGGAACTGGTTCAGAATATCGTCCGATGAGAGCTTGTTTTCGAGAAGCAGATAAATGGCATAGAGAATGCTTCGGGTTGCGGTCAATCCAAACGCATCCGAACTGCTCATTCCGCGCTTGCCGAAGATCTGCGCCGTTTTAAGGGCGGTCTCGTTCGCTTTGGTGTCGCCAATCAGCTCCGAAAAATCGGCCACCTTGAATGCCTTGGCAAAGTTCTGATAGTTGGAAAGCATGTGTACACCGCGACTCTCCATATCAACCATTTTCAGGTAGAAGCGCTCTGTATTGCTGAGGTCATTCCACACCTCACGGCTTAACCCCTGGGGCACAAGATGCTGGTTGGCCAGATCGACCGCGAACTCAATAAGCTCATCGACCATGGTTTTTTGCCCCTTCACACGGGGACGGAGAGCCTCCTGAGCCATATCAACTCCGTTGATGGAGCCATAACGGGTAAGCACCCGCAAAGCAGCAGCATAACCCGCCATCTGGATATCGGCATCCTCAAAGAGGTTTTCTTCCCGATAGAGCGCTTTGGCATTTTCGTTCAGCCCGGTAAGAAAGAGCACCTGACGCTCCACCTCATCAATCAATTCATAGGCAATTTCATCCCGGGCACCGTCAAGGTTATCAGCCCGCTTGCGCAACACCAGCAGAATGGTGCCTTTCACATATTGACCGCCCCTCAACTCGCTATCAGTTTCTGTGACGACATACCAGGCAGCAGTAACCTTCAAGCCAGAAGCCCAAACAATGTTTGCCATATCCGCCCAGATTGAACCGCTTTGATGGGTAAACATGATGATCTGCAAGCCATTGTCCGGCATATATTCGGCCATCCGCTTGTAGGCGTTGATCATGCTGATTTTAAAGTCATGATCTTCCCCCTTGATCGCCAGTTTACGACGGCTGTCCCATATCCAGTCAGAGAATTCAGCCGGGGGATTTTTTCGCAGCCAAGCGATGAAGAATTCGAGAATCTCCTCGTACTTCACTGCATCACCGTAGGGAGGATCGGTGATGTAAATGTCGTTTATTGTTTCAATCTGGTCCGCAGAGAGTGTCTCTATCGTAAAACAAAGCCTATCATCACATGGAATAGATTTTATGTTTTTGCTCAAAACACCAAACATTTGATCTATAGACCGAGTTCCATAGTTGAAAATTGTATTCAATGCCTGATTATAAAAAGCATTTGTAGGGCTATCACTTGCCCCACCTACAAATTTCCCGCTTCCATCTTTAGCAATACGCCGCCCAGATGTAGCCCATCGACACAATTTACTGGTATAATCAAGGGCTCCAGAAAATAAGACAACCAATTCTGGTGAAGATAAGGCTCTTTTAATCAGAGCCAAATAAAGCAATTGACGACTTGGCCATAGGTGATGCCAATGAGTCCATCCTCGCTCACGATATAAGCGCTCAGTTTCATCACCTGTCTCAATCCGCATGTCCGGCACCCAACCCTTTTCCTGCCACTCTGCAAGGTGTTCCTGGACATAAGCGGTAACTTTTGCCTCTCGTTCCAAATCATCCAGAGTAACACTCCTGAATTCTATTTCTGACCGGCTTGTGGCATAGTCCTTAAACCACTGAATTGCATAGAGCCGTTCATTGAAAATATCATCATCACGGAAGACAATGTCTGAAACACCCCACTGCCGAAGCCGGTTCCGATTGATGCGCTTGCCATTGACAATCTCATTGTAATCACCGCGAATACTTGAAATTTTGTTGCGGTGTTCAAAACCATTGACAGTATGCACTAAACTCTGGTTCTGATAGGTGCCGTTTTCTGCATGTATCCTGAAAGTAGGATAAAGCGCACACTATCATGAGGTCACTCCCAGATATTTCAGGAACAGCCGATCTCTGGCTACGGATTCAGTAGACCAGCGGTAGTTGCCCATGACAGTTCGTACTTGAGTCGTCTCAATGCAATCGAACCAATCCAGAATCTGAGCGAGAGATCGTTGCTCAAGCCACTGTTCCAATTTTTTTTCGAGATTGACAAGTGCTTTGGTTTTTTCGCTTCCGTTCTTTCCAAGCTCTGCCCGCATTTCCTTGATTTTCTTGGTCAGGAAGCAATGATACCCCAGTGACACAAACTGTACGAATTGCCTTCCCCGCAGGTTGTCTGGATGCCATGTGCGCGGCCTTGCTCCATCAAGGCCTCCCTTCACCACGGCGAAGATCTCCTCTATTTTTTCACGCAATCGATAGTCTGCCAACGCTGTGAAGGTCTTCATGGCCTGATTGCTGACGAGCGCAAAATAGCCGAAGTATTTCGTCGCTTCGACAATGGCCTTGTCGTTGAAACCGACCCTCAATTGTCCACCACGCCCCTTTTTTGAGCAGATCAGATATCGCTCGATTTTTCGTTGCGCAGATTTCGTGAACTCCATCACCCCATCTTCTACTTGAGCTTTGAGTTCAAACAGCTCCTTGCGGAAGTCGAGCTGCTTCTTGGTGTCGCTGTTAGGGGAATAGAAGACATGGACATAAAGGCGGCGCACGAACCTCTCTTCTTCTCCGCTCAGCTTGCCGTTTCGCGACAGTTGGCGCACTCGACCGAACTCGTGCATTCTCATCGCCGTGGCGCCGCAAACCGACGGATCAAACTGGCAAGTGCTCGACATGCCCGCCAGCGTCTCCCGAAGCGCATCCACCGTCTCGCGAACCCAAGTGATATTGGGGTCAACCAGAGTAAGGAATTTCATGTTGCGCAAGGCGAATTTCATCATGTTCCCCTCACTGTAGTAGCCGTTATCGGTAACGATCAAGGGTTTCTCAAGGTTAAAGCACTTGAGTTGCTTCAGGGTGTTCTCAATGGATATGACGTCCGGAACATTGCCAGGCTGCTTGGCGAATGCTAACGGCTCGCGTTCCTTTACGGAATACAAGGTTAGAAGCTTGATGGTTTTCAGTCCGTCACCATCCTTATTGAACCCATGCCGTGCTTCCGACTGGTTCTCGGAGTAGGTCGATATCGTGGTCGAATCAAACGCCAGCACAGGTGCCTTGCCCAGGCGATCCGCCCGGAAGGAGAAGTAGCGCTGCACGCGGTCTTCGTCGCACCCGACACATTTGAACAAGTCACTGTAAACGTCTTCAGTGATAACTTCGCTGTAGGGAAGGGAGTGCATTACCTGCCAACCCTCAAGGCGTGGCAAGGTGTTTCCGCCGGAACCGATCCAGTAACGCGCAATAGAGAGAATCTTGGCAGCGTCGCCCTCGCTGAACGAAGAACGCACGTCATCGTCAATGCCGGAGGCTTTACCGACCCACTCCAGAAGATCCGTGAGGCCACTGTGCCTGCGTAGCGCACCAACCAAGCCCCCTTCATTTTTGCTTTTTTTCGGGCGTGTAGGGATTATCTCCTGTGTTCCCGACTTGATTTTCCCTTGGAGCTTCTGACTGACGGTATAGGTCTTTCTGGTTCGTTCATTATAGCCTGTAACCCGCTCATAGATGTAAATATCGCCATTCGGGCGCCTTTCACGCCGTTCGCCAACGTGAGTTTTTCCAGTTACTGGTTTAGACACGGGGTATTCTCCTTTTTAAAGTGTTTTCCTTATTATACATACGTACACGTTAAAAAGCAAGAAAAAAGCGCGGTTTTTCTAAAAAAAACACAACTTCTCCGGAAAAAACACAACTTTTTTTGAAATAGTGCTCAGGTGGCGATCTTTTTTAGTTAATGTGTGCGCTTTATCCGACTTTCAGGATGTATCAACTCTTCAGCAGTAACATCATATTCAAGCGCAATATCATAGCGTTTGTTAACCTTATCCGGGAGCAATTTCGCGATGACTCTCTTTCCTTTGCTCACAACCAGCGTTGGCAAAACAGGCACTTTCCAGCCAGAGGTTGGACAAGTCACCTCAAGGCAATAGAGATAGACCTTCCCCCGCCAACCGTTGCCATCAGTTTCAATTCCAAGAGCATCAATCTCTTCCTTGACTTTCGCCGCAAGAGCAACCTGTTCATCATCAATCTGTTCACGCTCTTCTGCACTGGCGCCAACAATATTGAAGGCGCCCCAGGTCAGCATACAGGCAACCGGGTTGAGGTCAGAGGCATAGACATCACAGCCGAGACGGGCCGCTTCAAAGGGAATCTGGCCTGATCCGCAAAAGGTATCGGCCACACGAGGGCGATGGCCAAAACGCATAATGCCAAGCTGTTCGACCAGCTCAGGAAACGATGATGCCACCGTGCCAAGATGCTGATTGACACGGCTCCAGATATGGGTATGGAGGTTATCAAACATCTCCTCTGCCCGCTTTGCATTGCCGATGCGCTCTTTGTAGGACTCTTTCGGGAGAAGCGGCAGACACACGCGGTGCAACTCGTCAGGGTTCACATCACTGCGCCAGTGTACCTTTGCGTACTTGGCAAAACCGTGCTTGTCGTAGTATTGGTAATCTTCAATCCTGAAAGGGGCTGACATCGGGAGCTGACCTTCCGGCGTTACCCGTACATGCTCCTCGATATCCTCAATCTCAAGCGTTTCAACGGCAAGTTTTGCGGATGGCAGCCCCCTGCGCTTCGAGACGGAGAGGTCATCCATCCCCATCAGCAGCTCAAAAATTTCAAGATCTTCTTTCGGGTTTTCTGTAGCAGGCAGCAGTGCGCCTAAAACACAGGCACGGCCAAGCACAAGGGGTTTTCGCCCTTTCCAGTATGAACCAAGTGCCGTGAGCGTTTGCCCTGAACCGGCCATACGCTCTTTATAAATATCAACGGAGAGGCGCTGCACTGGCAAGAGCGTTTCAATCAAGGCCGGTGCCTCTTTAAGGCTGAAGGGTATAACTGCACTCGACATATTGCTCAATCATTGCTCAATGAATCAAAAAGACCGATGGAACGGGGATCATTTTCAGGAACTTTTTTCTTTGGTTTTGGCTGGGCTTGGCCATCCGAAAGCGCCAGATACAAAGCCTTGCGCCACCCCCTGCCGGAATCTTCAGCCAATCCACCTTCTGCGGCAGTCACCGTGTAGAGCCACCACCGTTCTTCGGGTCGCAACGCTCTCCATTTTCGGCAGATAACCTCTATCTCATCGTCATTTGCAGCATGTTCAACGGCCCAGACAAGCACACAAAGCTCTTTGCCAAGCATACGGTCAAGGTAATTGTCCTGGGGTTTCCATGTTGAAATTGATACTTTTTTGGAGCGAAGCCGGGCGTTGAAGTCGCGTTTGGCCGTCTCTGCAACGAGCTTCCATTTTGAACGGGGAAGCATGGCACGAATTTCAAAGTCGGGCGTTCCGTTGATACCAGCGAGATAACCGTAATCTTCCTGAACAATAATATTACCGGTCATGCCAGCGGGAACGATAACCCTGAAAACATGGGAGCCATAAGCTGAGGGCGCCCCAAAGCCAAGGTATCTCTTTTTTGCCGAGGGGTCGAGGCCAATCAAGTTGCTGTTTGTCATCACGCCTCCTGCCATTCGCTGCTTTTGTAGTGATGCCCGATTTTTTGCGCAAAATCAATCATATCCTGCCCTGTCTGAAAACGGGCATTTCGGAAATGGATCGTCAGAGAAGCGGTCGGCGAAAAGTCATCAATGACCGCGCTCAAAAGATGCAGCAGCTTTTCGCCTGAAATGGGTTGCCCCATTCTGTCGAGCCTGCCAGCCGCTTGGCCATGTTGCACACTGATCTGCACTTCATCAAAAACAACGTTTCGCTCACTTGCCTTGTTGAGCGCCGAAAAAACAAGCTCTCTCGAATTCAGTGTCACACCGTTTGAAACCGGAAAAAGTACGGGCAGCGTGAGAGGCGGCTCCTTTGCAACACCGCGCCCGCTTCCAGGATCACCAGAAACGATCTGGTAATCTGCTTTTTTCTCAAGGCCGCTCGCTTCAGCAAAAATCAAAAGCCGGCGGGGTTGGTTATCAACTTCAAAGGGCCCAGTGTACTCTCTGCCATTCCGGGGTTCTGAACCATCAAGAGTATATCGAATAGTGTCAGCTCTTGGAAGCACCGGAATACGTACGGTGCGTACCTTTCCAATTTCAGGGGTTATCTCCCACTGTATTTTCAGCTCATTTTTCCAAATTTTCGGCTGACCTGTCTCAGTTTTTCCCGAATAATCAACCGCCAGAAATGCCACGGTCAAGGCATCTGTTACCAGCTTCCGGTCATTGAGCTTTGGGCTCTCGGTCGAAACCTCTCCATTTTCTGCATAGTGAACATGGGTCGTTTCAGGATTGGAGTTAAGAACGGTCACCTCCAGCATTATTTTTCCGGCATCATTCATTTGCCCCAGGGGAAGAACCTGAACGCCGGAGACCTTGGGTTTTGGTTTTTTTGAGATCCACCCATTTTGCAGGTCTTCCCAAAGAGCCTCAGTGATAGCCCGCTGTTTGATTCTCTCCAGATCGCCGGGCACAAGAAAATACATGGAGCAGTTGGATTGCGCCCGATCCCTGATATCTGACCATGCCACTTCATCCTGATTTTCAAAGAGGCGCTCGATACGGCTGCGGACACCACTGAACTTTGTACTCTCCACCCAATCAACGTAAAGCTTGACCGGATCTTTGGTGAGTGTTGCAATAATCTGGTTTTCACCATCCGTTGTATTTCCGGTATGCTCCAGCGGTCGGGCCTCAAGTTTTGGCTCCAGCCCTGGGCGTTGCGAAGGAAAAAGGAGCTTGTCAAAGAGTGACTTGACAACACTGTTGAACTGATGTTCATAGCTCGCTTTAAGATCTTCAAATTCCTCCCATTGCGGGTCTCCTTTCTTTACTTTCCCCGTAGTATTCGCCTGGCCGACAGCATAGACCTGACGGGCAGCTTCATGCAATTTGCCAACCTCAAACGATTTTTCGCCGGTGAGCACCAGCAGATTGTTTTTTCGTACAAGCGTTGAAAAAAGCTTGCCAACCTCTTCCGGTGGCAATTTTGAATCTGGCGAAATGATTGCGAGGACGCGGTTTACCTGTACCTCCTTTTCAATTTCATCAATACTTGGCAGGGCCAGCACTTTTTGATAGGCTCTTTTGCTTTTTGGTTCGAATGCCTCTCGCAGACGATGTGCAATCAGCTCTGAAACTTTGGGTTCAGGCGCTCGTGCAGCAAGACCGGTAAGCATCTTGGTGAGGTTTTCGAGCTTGTCAAAATAGATGCGACCTTCGGCTGATTTATGGAGATACCAGCTTGATTTTGTAAGGTTTTCACAGGCCTGCTGGTAAAAACTCAGATCAGCATTCGGGGTGGCGAGGCATTCAAGGGTTTCCGAGAGGGTAAGGCCTTTAACCGGATTGACCGCCGTTGAGAGGCTTGAAACAAGAAGCAGATTGGCAACCTGAGCCGCAGCGTCGTTGCCTGCATTTGCATCAATGGTTTGAGCATGGGCGCTGCCATCGGAAGAGTAGATATCCCTTGCAACCGCATCGTCGAGTCGTGAGATGGAGATGATTTTCTCTCTCACCTCATCAATGGAAAGATCAAAGTGCTGCGGGCCGATAAGCATGACATCGTTTTCTTTCCGTTCCCAGACCGACTTTAACAGCCGTGAGGCAAGCTCCAACAGGCCACGCGTCTGCTGAAACTCCTTGTTTTCCTTGAAGAGGGCAAAAATGTGTTTCATCTGAGGGTGAAACGGATAGGTCTGCTCCACTTCAGAGGCGAGTTGCTCCGGCGATTTCTGTTGCTCAATGGTTTTTGAGCGCTGCGCCTGCTCTATTGCCTTGCCGAAACTTTCAGCGATATGGGCAATTTGTGCGTTATCCGGCAGCCGGGAAAACAACCTTTTTTTGAGAATTGCGTAGGTTTCATCCCCCGACAGATCAACCGGGGTAATATTGAACTCTATTCGATTCAGCTCTTTACGAGATGATTCAAGCGCAGCATTGATAATTTGGGTGCCTTCGGCGTAACTGGCTTCCAGATCGGAAACAATGATACAGATGTTCTTTTTGCCGCTCGAAGCCGTAAGCAGGTTGGCAAAGGCTCTCCCTGCAATATCCGCAACCGTCCCGCTGCCGACAGCCTGCGTGCGATAATAGCCAAAGTACGTCGGCATTTCATCCAGCAAAATGAGAACCGGAGCCTCTATGTTGTCAAACAAAGCCTGCCAGTGCTCCTGCCCCGGTGACTCTGTCCCCGCTTTAAAAAAACCTTCAGAGCCAAGCTGCGCCGCAATTCTCCCCCAGAAATAATCATTAGGCTGCTCACGACCATTGAAAAAGGCCACTTGAGCCGCGCCAAATGCATAACGGGAGGAAGTTTCAGGAAAAAATTCCGTGCGGAGCTTCGGGTGGCGAGCAAGAAACGCCATCGTTTTGATCAGATGGGTCTTTCCTCCACCCATTGCCTGCTTCAATCGGAAAACAGGCCGACCACCTGAAGAGCCAGAAAGCCGCTTAAACCCCTCATTCACCAACTCTTTCATCCCGTTGGTCAGGTAAGAGTGCTTGAGGAAGAGCTGGCCAGCCGCAGCGTCAATAGAGTCATTGTCGATTCGCTCGATACTGTCGCTGATTCTTATCTCCAGCGCTCCTTCATTGAGCTGGCAAATATCCTTTACGGTTGGAAGCATAATGACAAGGCTGATTTATGACCGATATTGTGCTGTGGGGCACCTTGAACTGGTTGCAATTTCAGTAGTTACGGTAACGATAACGAATGGAAGCTGTCGTTTTTTGAACTACAGCCTGTATAATACGAGATTTTGCCTTTAGTTGGACGGGGTTCAATTAATAATGGGCATGAAAAGAGGGTTGGAATACCATTATCATGGCGTTAGCCGCAAATTTTATGTAGCTTCCAACAGCAAATCAAGCCAGAAAATGGTGGTACAATTTTGCCGGAATATTCAACAATGTCAAGTTCATTCATCAATAGGTTAAAAAAACACGCTGTCAACCGAAGAATAATTCAAATCCATGCGTACATTGTCTTGGTTCTTGATCTGCAAAAGAGGGCGTCGTGAGTGCCTTTATGCTGATCCATACAAGAAGCAGAAATAAACTCAATTTAATTTTCTTAACTGCTTTTCGCATATAAGAGTCGCGCTGTTTTGAATCGTGCACATACGGTGCGTTATGTGGGTTACAATTCAAAAATCCGCAGTTTAGGCAGATCAATCTGATTATAATATAGGGTTTAGAAAGACAGTCCAGGCACTGTAAAGAGATAAAGGAGAGAAGCGATGGCAGTAGTATTCATCAGTTATAGTTGGATCGACGAATTCGATCCGGTACAGAACCGGTGGGGTCGCGTGCCTAATCCCAGAGTGAGAGAACTCGCCGATCGTTTACGCAACGATGGTGTAGATGTCAGACTTGATATCTACTTTCGCGATGGTCTCCACGGCTTTTCTCAGCCACAGCCAATACCTGGCAATCCTCAGGATCCTTGGCTTGCTTGGTCGGCTCAGCAGATCGCAGAAGCCGATTCAGTATTGCTCTTTTGCACGCCCGAGTATGCCTACTCGGATCCCGCGCACCGTATGTTCAATGGCGAATGGTCTGACTGGTCTCAACTGAACGAAACTACCAGAATCGATCGGCAACACGACGTTCCCTTTCGCTGGTGGGACTGGTATGCGATCAATCGAGAGTCGTCCGAACGACCAGAGAAATTCATTCTGATCGGTCTCGGACACTACCACAGGGATCAAATGCCACCTGTAAACCACGGCGCCAGCTACACTGACATCGCAACCGAAGCTGGCTATAACACACTTCTGATGCGTATCCTCCAGGTCTGGCATAGGCGCGTTCCACGCCAGGGGATCTTCATCAGCTACGCTCATAACGACGGTGACCACTGGTTACAGATGCTACGCGTTCACCTTTCGTGGCTCGAACGCAACCATGGCGTTGAGATCTGGAGTGACCAGAACATACAGCCCGGGCAGAAATGGCGCAGAAGTATCCAAGAAGCACTTCATCGGGCGAAGGTGGCCGTACTTCTCGTATCAGAAAACTTCTTGAACTCCGACTTCATTACAAACAGCGAGTTACCGAAAATGCTTCAGGCGGCTGAATCTGATGGCGTGACGATCTTTTGGATTCCTGTCCGCTCCTCTTCATACAGGCAAAGCCCGATCAGTGAATTCCAGTCGGCACATCCACCTGAGAAACCATTATCAAGCTTACCCGCTCCCGAGCAAGACCAAGCATTCGTTGCCATCGCCGAGAAGCTCGCAGCAATCCTCGGGCTTGTTGAACGTTAGACATAAAATAGATCAGGATGAGTGTTCTGTAAACAATCCCGCAGTCCAAGATGCAGAAATAACATCGTCTCCCTATAGTCAATAATCAAGACACTGAACGATGCAGCTAAATAACGACGGAAAATCTCTGGGAGAAGCAGAGTTCAATAATCTTTGCTCACATTACAAAGATACCTATGAAATTCATCTTGCCAGCATAAAACAGCGCGACATCCTATTTTATGCTCTACTGATCATTCTTGCATTTTTCTCTTTGCAGGTCACATCAACTGCACTTGTAAATGGAGCTTTAACCCAAATCATAAATAATAAAGTTGGCGTTATCGTCGATAAGGGTTCTAATCTGTTTGGAGCACTGCTATGGCTATTGCTATTTGGTGCATCTTCTAAGTATTTTCAAATAGTAGTTCAAATTGAACGTCAATATGACTATATCCATCACTTGGAAGACGTATTGAGCGGAAGGTATGGCGGAACACGAGTATTTACAAGGGAGGGTAAATCTTACCTTGAAAAGTATCCACTTTTTTCGAAATGGATTTGGTTTTTGTATACTGCGGCATTTCCAGCAATTATTTTGTTGAGTATATCGCTCAGAATAAAAGGTGAAATCAATAGAATAGATGTCTTAGGGTTTGAGCTAATTCCTAGCTTCGTCTGTTATTTTCTTGTTGTCATATCAACAATTCTATATCTATGGAAACTACATGGCGCATTTCTATTGAAAATTGTCAACAGTTGCATTTACCAGATAAAGAGAAGCTTGGAAACATTGACAAGGCAAGGCGGCCACTGGCGCAACTGGTGATGCTCACGGCACGCATTGCCATCCGTAGAATCGTTATACTCCCAATCAATCATCTTACTGGTGTCGGAATGAGATCAAGAATTACCTGATCGAGTTTTTCTGAGCAATTGCCACAGCGGCGATACTGGTAGCATCCGTAATTAAGCCATCAAAAACCATTTGGTCAAATTCCGAAAGCGTTACATAACGAACCGTAATATCTTCAGTCGCCTCCATTTCCGTAGGACCTTCGGTTAGATCCTCTACTGTAAAAAGATGTACCAGATCGTTTGTTGAACCCATTAGTGTGTGTAGAGAAACAAGAGAAGTCCACCGCCCTCCATATAGACCGGTCTCTTCTTTTAACTCCCGTTTTGCTGTCTCCAAAGGGTCCTCTGTCATTCCGAAACCCTCAAAAGCGCCTTTCGGAATTTCCCATGAATAGCAAGCAGGAGCATAGCGATACTGCCCGACAAGACAAATATGGGTATTGCCACGATACGCAACAATCCCTACTCCACCTTTCATTTCAACGACGTCATAAGTCCCCGGTTTTCCATCTGGCCGAAGTACGCTATCCTCTCGTAATCGAATCCACGGGCTACGATATATCTCGCAACTACTATTCCATTTCCATTCACCCATTCTAAGCTCCCTCTATTTATTTAATATTAAGCATGCGACATATTTCTCCAGCAAGAGACCTGACAGCTTTCAAATTTTTTGTACGCGAAAGTGTTTTGAGTTCCCTAGAAATATTTTTATCCATATCAATCATACCCTTTTCTGGTAGATTTTCGATATCCATAGGTAATATTTTTACCCATGTATCAGATTTTGATAGATACACACCTATCTCTTGGAGGTTTATTGCACAATAATCAGCTTTTCCGATGGTTTCATTCATATATGGCCCTTGCCTAATCTGGACTGTATGAAGTTGCCTACACAGATGCGTATATGGCTCCATATCGCTCCATCTATCTCCAATCATAAGAACCTGAACCTTATCACCAGGCATCTCGATCTGACTATTTGCAATTTCTAAAACACTAAGCCGATCAACTATTCTATTTTTAGTGTATACAGAAAGTGCATATAAAACAATCCAGTCGATTACTTCCAAGATTTTATAGTACCATTTCACCTTGGCTATGATTTCATTCTTCAAATTATCGTTTTCTGTATTTGTTATATTTAATTCAAACATAGACTTGCGCGAAATATAAATCTTTTTTTGAATCTCCTTATAAGCTCTTTCAGCCATTACTTTTAGCGAAGTTGCAGCTAACGCCTTCCCCGTGATTTTTACATGATCACTATCGAAATATTTATCTAATCCTAAATATTTAATTTTACTACCCTGACATATATTATCACCTTCCGACGCGAGAATTAAATTATATTGAGAATCATTTTTTAAATTATCTAAAAATTCTATTGCATAATCATATAGAACCATAGGTGTTTTCCAGAAAATATCTTGTGCCTTTTTAATTTTGCTAGAATATTGTTGATAAATATCATCAATCATACCCCTCAATCTTAAATAAAAGCCCTGGCTTTCAGATTCTTTTTGATAGTTTTGAGGATGAATACCCAATTCAATGAGAGCCAATAAAACCCTGTATGACTCCGCTGTATTCCATACAACACGAAAATCTGGAAATTTGTTTAGTTCATAGTCGGCATAGTTATCATAAATACATCGACAGTAAAGATCAAGTGCTTCATTTTCTATTTTTTCTGAGAGTCCCAATTCTTTAATGGCTTGTTCGGCACACTTTCGACGTACTGCAGTAGAATCAAAAAGTGTATGATCAAGATCTACGATAACGATTCTACGTAAAGAACTTGCAGAAAATGTTGCTACTGGTGGTACATCAATCAAAACATGTAACGACTCTATACGAGTTATTTCATCATGAAGAAAATAGTCAGGGTCATCTATCAAGACATCTTTAACGCTTTTCTTTACCTCAGCAACAAGTTTTTTAAGTTTTTCTTCCGCCTCGATTATTAAATTGGCAGTATCCAAAATTCCTTTTTGAGCAGAAAACACCAATTCTTCTAATAAATCGATATATATATCACTATTTCTGTTAACGTATTCTTGGCAAAATCGTATCGAATCCGTTCTTTTCTTATCAGAATAGTACATTGTACTACCACGTTTTAATGCGTAGAAAAGAGTGCGAGTATGTAAGCTAACAGCGTCTATTGTTTGCGCAATAAGTCGAACACTTGGATCAAAGTAATCACAGGTATAACTCATGTAAGAGAGATTCTTTGTAAGCTTCACGTTCCATTTAATACAATCCTTCAGGTAATCAGACCCCTCATTGATGGCAAGGGGTCGAAAAGGCCAAGTATTCGAACCTTTTGGTAAGGAACGAAACAATACTATATTGTCTTGAAGTTCTTCCAATGTGGCAAAAGTGTCAAACATTATAAAACCAGCATCCATATCTATACCAATATCTGTCAGAACTTTGATGGCTCCTTTTATAACATCAAGTCTACCATCGCGTTTATATCTCTCCAGCTGTTTATTCGAACCGCTTTCAACTCCAATATATACTCTTTCAAGTCCGACAGACTTGAGCTCTTGAAGCAATTTTCTAATATCTTCATTACCACTAATATCATTACTTCGATAAATTGTAGACGGCTCAAGAAAAATCCGAAAAGAAAAATCTTTAACACGTTCACGTATTTTTCGAAATGCTTCTACCAAAATATTACAACGCCTAATCCTTACTGAAGTTCGACCGCCAAGAAATTCATCATCGGCAAATTCAATTTCGGTAATCCCTTGAGCTACAAGCAATTCTATATTTGCTATAATTCTCTCGTTCGAAAAGGACTCCCAACGCTTGCCCCCACGAAAAGAAAATATTGTACAATAAGCACATTGGGACCAAGGACATCCACGACTTGCTTGGACAAGTGCGTTTCCTCCTCGCTTTACGATTTCAGGAACTGTATCTACCGACGGTGGGTAATCAAGATCTTTAAGGTCAGGAGCCTCTTCTGACTTGTTTTGCTCCAAAACACCATTATCTAATTTATAGACGAGATTGGATACCTTTTTAATTAAAATGTTCCCACGTACCACTTCTACCAAGTCACGTAGAGCCAATTCTCCTTCTCCAACAACAACAGCAGCTTTAGGAAATCGATCTATGCAATCTTTTGGGTAATAAGACGGGATTTTATTCCCAAGTACAAGTTTCGGCGCTTGATCTCCGCAAAGTTGAATGTCTGAACACTGTTTGTAAAGCGATTCTGCAAGTTCCAATGAGCCAAGACCTATAGAGAATCCAATAATATCAGGCTTATGATTTTGTATCTCCTTGATGCAAGAAGAAATGTCTCGATCACGATCGACCCTTTGTACAACAACTGAAACCTTGGCTCCGAAATACCCCCGCAAATCTCCGGATAACACTTCAACGCTTGGCTATTCGCGGATTTTAATGGGAATAGAGTAAGAAAGAGTTTGTAAGGTGTAATATTGATTCATCGAATGAGTCAGAATGGATCCCTATGATGAAAGACAGGTGTATGAAAATATGCCATAGAAACAGCATCTTTGACGATTTAAGCAAGAATAAACTGAAGCGATAACAAGATGTAAAAAAATGAGATGCAGCTTTTAATAGCCTCGTCAAGGGTCTTTATCAGCTTCGAAAGCTACCGAACAAAGGCATTATTATATCGTAGCAATCTTAACCTTCCTACTGTATTATGAAGTATTATGGTTTCACTGCAACCCACTAAATTATGCGGAGAGCCCAACGCTTAATGCATTCCAGAGTGAATGATGCGTAGGAGAATTAACTGCAATAAGCGCCACGCGAACAGGTTCTGAATTCCTTTCGGGTTTTCGTTGCTCTTCCCAAGAACCAAAACCAATCTGTGTTGAGTTACTAAATAGATTTCTAATCTGTTCACTCAAACTTACCAAAACAGTTTTTTGCTCAGATTCAACTAATTTATCAAGTGAAAATTTAGGATCATTGATTCCTTGAATACGCGATAATTCTTCATTAGTGGAGAAAGTGTCCGTTAGATACAACGGAATAATAGTCACCTCGTTATTTTTAGCCGCACGTAAAAGCAGCGAAAGTTCCTTGGCTTCTATATAATCTGAATTAAAGAAATCTTGGGTTATAAGAAGAATTGCAACTTTTGTTTGATATAAGGCCTGCTCAATTTTTTCTTCCCATCTATCGCCAGGTTCGATACAATTGTCGTGCCATAGTTCCAATCCATTTCTAACAAGTGGCTTCAAGTATTTTTTTACTTCAGTTAACCAACGTTTATCCTGACGGCTATAGCTAATAAAAACTTTTGTTCGATTTGGCATTATACTTCTTTTAAAAGATGTTTGATTATCAGGGGGGTCAGCGTTCACGTTTTGCATTCAATACTTTCCCCTATCAAATAAACTTTTTTTTTGGCTCTCCGCATAATTTAGTGGGTTGCAGTGAAACCATAATACTTCATAATACAGTAGGAAGGTTAAGATTGCTACGATATAATAATGCCTTTGTTCGGTAGCTTTCGAAGCTGATAAAGACCCTTGACGAGGCTATTAAAAGCTGCATCTCATTTTTTTACATCTTGTTATCGCTTCAGTTTATTCTTGCTTAAATCGTCAAAGATGCTGTTTCTATGGCATATTTTCATACACCTGTCTTTCATCATAGGGATCCATTCTGACTCATTCGATGAATCAATATTACACCTTACAAACTCTTTCTTACTCTATTCCCATTAAAATCCGCGAATAGCCCTTTTTCAATATCTGCTGAGAGCTAAGATAAATAACATGGTACCGTAATTCAAACCAAAACAAGGATTTTAGTGATAACCACGCGGAATTCTCGACTCCCAAGACTTTCTCAAAACCTACCAGCCGATTCCCACCACCACCATCAACACCGCCACCACAAAAGCACCAAGCGATACCTAACGCCCAGTCTCAAAGCCGCTTCGATCATAATAAAACCCCACTTCCATGCTGCCACTCGGCACCAAAAGGTCTCGCAACAGCCCGTTCACCTTCACCATTAAAGCATAGCGGCCATCAATCTTCACCTTTCTACCGCAGCGGATAATAAACAAAAAATGCCTCGCTGGGCGCAGCAACCTTCACAACCATCGACTCCCCTTTAGCATCAAGCGACATCACCGTTGCCGATGCAAAAGTGGTTGTTCCTCTCCAAAGTGAAGCATCGGCATACGCCACACCATCAGGGCCCTCATCATCAAAAAGCCGGGCAAACAACTCTTCGTTATTGTTCACAGCGATGATCCAACTGGCGAACCATGCTCTTGGCGCGGTCTACTGAAAACGGTACACTAAACTATCAGCAAATACAGTAAAAAAGTACTGGTTTGGCTTTAACAAAGAGTCTCAGGACAAGACCATACACGATATGCTCATCGCCTGGAACTATCTAACCGCAATGTTAATTCACAAATTATCATTATAATAAAAGCAAACGTTATCGTTATGACAAACAGAGCCACACCACTATACCCCGCTTCGGCGAAAGAGATGGAGGCTCTGGGGCAGCGCCTCAGGGATGCGAGGCTTCGTCGTCGTTTTTCCATGGAGACCGTCTGCGCCAGGGCAAACCTCTCTCGTCCAACGCTCTATAAAATTGAGAATGGTGACCCGTCGGTCGCTGTCGGCTTCTACATCCAGGTGCTTCGTGTTCTCGGACTGCTTGGGGATTTGTCGTTGATCGCCAAAGAGGACGCTTTGGGCCGTCGCCTGCAGGATGAATCGCTTCCCCAACGAAGAAGGGCACCGCGCAAAAAAACGCCAGCAGGAGCGAGTGATGGCGAAGCGTGAAGAGGAGCAGCTCTTGGTGTGGCTTGACGACCCGGCATTCGGACCTCTCCAGCAGATAGGCACACTCTCGCGTGGGGCTCGGGGTACAGTCCGTTTTGTTTATGATCCAGCATGGCTCAGGCAGGTCAACGCATTTCCACTTGATCCGGAGCTTGATCTCTCGGCGGGCGACTTCTTTCCGGGAGGCTCCAATTTTGGAGTCTTCATGGATTCATGTCCCGATCGCTGGGGACAACTCCTGATGAAACGGAGGGAGGCGATTGAGGCAAAGGAGGAGGAGCGTACACCGAGAACGCTTGCCCCCTGGGATTTTCTGCTGGGAGTTCAGGACTGCACGCGCATGGGTGCCTTGCGTTTCAGCCACCCCGGGGAATCGCTCTATCTGGCCAACGAGGCGTTATCTGCTCCACCGGTGGCAAAAATTGCTGAGTTGCAGGAGATGGCCTTTGAGTTGACCAGAAAAAAGCAGGATGACTTCGGTAAAATCAAAGAGTGGCTGAACGTTCTTGTTGCCCCCGGTTCGTCACTTGGCGGCGCTCGTCCCAAAGCGAATCTGGTTGATGAGGATGGCGCTCTCTGGATTGCCAAATTCCCCTCTGCTGACGATGACTACGATGTTGCCCTCTGGGAAAAGCTGCTGCATGAGCTGGCACAGCAATGCCATATTACCGTTCCCGAAGCTCGCCTCATGCAGATTGGTAAAGGATACCACACCTTTCTGGTGCAGCGATTTGACCGAACCAGTAACCATCGCCGTTTTTTTGCCTCGGCCATGACCATGCTTCACCATGCCGACACCGACGATGCCAGTTATCTGGAGATTGCAGAATTTCTCTCTACCTACGGTGAAGCTGATCACATCGCACGTAACCTCGAAGAGCTGTTCACAAGAGTGGTGTTCAACATCGCCACGGCAAACCGCGATGACCATCTGCGCAATCACGGCTTCATACGCTCCCCTTCAGGATGGCGACTGGCACCTGCTTTCGACATGAATCCTTCGTTCAGAAAAGCAGAGCATGTGCTGTCACTTGATCTCTATAACCGTCAGCCTGATTTTCAGGTTGCGATTGCGACTGCCGAATATTACCGAATCAATCGCGCTCGTGCCGGGATAATTGTCCGTGAAGTGTGCGAGATTGTGAAAGAGTGGAAAGTTCTTGCAAAACGTCTTGGATTAAGCGGGCAGGAGTGCTCGGAGGCTGAACATTTGTTTTATTGCGGGAGATGACAACACCGCAAACTCCGTAGTGCTCCGTAATGTATGAGTTAGCAGAACACAAAGCTGACATTTTGAATGAACCGTTCTTGATTCTGTACTGCGGGATAATGGGGGAGGGGATTTGCTACAACCCCAACAGGGTATGCAACTTATGCAGCACTTCATCAACTACCGACGAGGGCAATAGGCAAATTAACTCTGCCTGCCGGATCTTCCAGTCAAGACTTTTTACCTGATCAGATAAAATCGCGCCATTGATGTTCAACCCTTCAGGAAGCAGCACTTCAAAGGGATACCCTTTAATCTGGCTGGTGATGGGGCAAAGAAGCGCCAGACCAACTTTGGAGTTGTACGCTTTGGGAGACAAGACCAATGCTGGACGACGTCCTGCCTGCTCATGACCCGCCTGAGGATTAAAGGCAATCCACACCATGTCACCACGATCCGGAGTATAAGCCATCGGATTACCAGTTTTCTTTGCCTGCAGCATTACCGGTATCGCATTCGTTATGCAGATTTTCTTTCGTGACGCCGGAAAGCAGGTGAGCAAGATCTTGTTTTATAGTGACCACTGGAGTGATAACGAGTTTTCCCTCAACCAGAGAAATCTCTACCTCTGAATTGTTTTCGAGCCTGGCCTCAAGCGCCCAGGTTTTCGGTATTCTCAAGGCAAGGCTGTTGCCCCACTTCTGAACCTTTGTGAGCATCTCTACCTCCATTTTGTTTATACAATGTAGATATTACTTTTTGCTGGATAAAGCAAAAAGATTGGCGGGCTACGGCTCACTCACGCAAACAGCTCCAAAGATTCCAGTTCAAGAAACTCCTGCCATGGAATCCCCGAGTTTCCAACCAGAAGAACCTTGTACGGCTTGCACTGTTGCTCAAATGCTGCCATGCCGGAAGCGTGCCCGGTACGGCCACTTTTAACTTCAAGGCCGATCACTTTTCCTTTGTGCTCCAAAACAAAATCTACCTCATGATTCCCCTGACGCCAGTAAAAGAGGTTAATTGCATCGGTGCGGGCATGATTAATGAGATGGGCGCCAATTGCCGACTCAACCCATCTGCCCCATTGCGACGGGTTTGTGACAATCTCCTGAAAAGAGTACTGCTGCTGTGCGCTGATCAAAGCTGTGTTATGCACCTGAAATTTCGGAATGGATGCCCGGCGCCGCACCATTTCAGGGCTGTACTTTTCCAGTCCGCCAAGTAAGCCAGCGGTATCGAGCAGGCGCAGATAGTGTGCCAGTGTTGTTGTATTACCTGCATCCTGCAGTTGACCAAGGATTTTTGTATAGGAGAGAATCTGGCCTGAATAACCGCATCCCAGTTCAAAGAGCCGTTTCATCAAGGCTGGCTTGTCAACACGGGTCAGCATCAGAATATCTTTCGAAATGCTTGTCTCGATGAGTGAATCGGTAATGTAGCGCCTCCAGCGCTCTTCATCGTTGATCAATGCTGCCGCACCTGGATAGCCTCCAAACCAGACATACTGTTCAGGAGTGAAGTCAAATGCCTCGTTCATTTCACGGTACGACCAGTGCCCGATGAAGAGGGTTTCAAATCGGCCAGCGAGTGATTCCGTCAACCCTTGCTGCAGTAACAGCCGGGATGAGCCGAGCAGAACCACCTTGAGTGATTGCCGTTGTGCGGTGTCGCTGTCCCACTCCCTCTTTACCGCTTCGCTCCAGTTGCCGATTTTCTGGATTTCGTCGATGATGAGCACCGCCTCCTTCTCTTCTGATTGCCGAAGCTTGATGCGTGCCGCCTCCCATTGCTGGCTGATCCAGCTCGATTGCCCGGATGCAACAAGATCTGCAGAAGCGAAATGAACCGAAAGCTTTGTTGACTCCATAAACTGCAATGCCAGCGTGGTTTTACCAACTTGACGCGGGCCGTAAAGCACCTGAATGAATTGACGGGGTTCTGATTCGATCCGTTGTGTCAGAACTTTCTTTTGAAAGCGCTTGATGATCATGGTTTTTTGCTCAACATATTGAGTAAAATTACTCAATATGTTGAGCATTCAGAAAACATCCAACAAGAAAAACTTGTCTACGCTATGCAGCACTTCAAAAATAATAAAACGGTGGCGCAGAGAGCCCGAGATTCAGCAAAGAGTTGCCTGTTGAACAATATAAACCCTGCCTCATTTTCACAAGCTATAACCGTAATGATAAATCACAAATTATCGTTATGACAAGTAGAGCCACACCATTATACCCCGCTTCGGCAAAAGAGATGGAGGCTCTGGGGCAGCGCCTCAGAGATGCGCGACTTCGTCGCCGCTTTTCCATGGAGACCGTTTGTGCAAGGGCCAATCTTTCACGTCCTACTCTCTACAAAATTGAGACTGGTGACCCGTCGGTTGCTATCGGCTTCTACGTTCAGGTGCTTCGCGTCCTCGGACTGCTTGCGGACTTGTCGTTGATCTCCAAAGAGGACGCACTTGGCCGTCGCCTGCAGGACGAATCGCTTCCCCGGCGGAGAAGGGCGCCACGCAAAAAAGCACCAGCAGGAGCGAGCGATGGCGAACCAGGAAGCTGCGCCATTTTTTTGCCTCAGCCATGACCATGCTTCACCATACCGATACCGACGATGCCAGTTATCTGGAGCTGGCAGAATTTCTCTCCACCTACGGTGAAGCTGATCACATCGCACGTAACCTCGAAGAGCTGTTCACAAGAGTGGTGTTCAACATCGCCACGGCAAACCGCGATGACCATCTTCGCAATCACGGCTTCATACGCTCCCCTTCAGGATGGCGACTGGCACCAGCTTTCGACATGAATCCTTCGTTCAGAAAAGCAGAGCATGTGCTGTCACTTGATCTCTATAACCGTCAGCCTGATTTTCAGGTTGCGATTGCGACTGCCGAATATTACCGAATGAATCGCGCTCGTGCCGGGATAATTGTCCGTGAAGTGTGCGAGGTTGTTAAAGAGTGGAAAGTTCTTGCGAGACGTCTTGGGTTGAGCGGGCAGGAGTGCTCGGAGGCAGAACATTTGTTTTGTTGCAGGAGATGACAACACCGCAACCTCCGTAGTGCTCTGTAATTATGAGTTAGCAGAAAGCAAAGCTGACATTTTGAATGAACCGTTCTTGATTCTGTACTGCGGCAAGCTGAAACCCCCTTAAGCTCTTGGATTTATGCCGTACTCCCCTGCCATTATTATGCAAAAAGAATTGCTACAACCCCAACAGGGTATGCCATTGGATTACCAGTTTTCTTTGCCTGCAACTTCACCGGTATCGCATTCGTTATGCAGATTTTCTTTCGTGACGCCGTAAAGCACCTGGATATATTGACGGGGTTCCGATTCGACCCGTTATGTCAGAACTTTTTTTGAGTGCGCTCAATGAGCATAAATTTTTGCTCACTCTATTGAGTAATTTTACTCAACATTAAGAACACCTTGCCGACAAGCAAGAGGAGTCCAGCAGAGAAGTACACCTCGTAACCAAATGATCTCATTTTCCGCCCTTTTGCCGGAACCGACCTCCGATCACTCCCCCTGCCACCATCAACAACGCCACAACGAAAGCGCCAAGCGATATCCTGCGACCGGTTTCAAAGCCGTTTCGATCATAGTAAAACCTGACCTCCCTGCTGCCTGCCGGAATCACAACACCGCGCAGCAGGCCGTTCACTTTCACGACTGCAGTTTCCCTGCCATCAATCTTCACCTTCCACCTCAGGGGGTAATGAATTTCGCTGGTCACAAGGAATGCCTCTCCGGGAGCAGCAACCTTCAAGACCATGGATTCTGCTTTTGCGTCAAGTGATGTGACCGTTGCCGATGCAAAGGTTCGGACTCCTTTCCAGAGAGAGCCATCAACATAAGCCTCTCCGACTGGTGCCTGATCATCAAGAAGTCGGGCAAAGAGGGCGTCGTTACCATGCACACCAGTCACACGGTTTGCAAACCATGCTCTTGGGGCGCTTCCCTGAAGGCTGTAAACGTAAGCTGTCACCGGGCCGCTTGCCAATTGCAGTTCACCGGTTTTAACCAGCTTGAACGCGGAATGCTCGATGGGTTGAGGAGTGACAATGTAGCCGACATTAAGCATCCGCAGGATATTGAGGCTTGCAAGATTCTCCGTTTTAGCAAGAAACTCTTCATAGAGCTTGAGCTTGGCAGGATGGTAGCCACCCACGGACTCAATACCGAAGAGGGCGAACTTGTTCTCCGCAAAGAGTGGCCCTGCGGGGTAGATTCTGAAAGGCCCTTTCTGTGCGGCAAGGTAACGAGTGATGTCGTCGTGCCGGAAAGCGGGTTCCACCATGCGGCTATCAGCGAAAACCGGGGAGCGGAGCGAGCTGGTGGATGGGTAGATGATCTGTATATCCATCCAGAGCAGATCGCCAAGTGCAAGAAGAAAGAGCAGGATGGCCGTTATTTTGTGGGAGAGCTTCTCCTTGATGCTGAGCCAGAGCACTCCGGAGAAAAGAGATGCAATGAGCAGGACTATCCAGAGACTCCCCGTCAGATTCTCCCAGCGCACCTTATTGACCATAAAGGCCAGGTCAAAACTTCCAACCTGCGGTTCGGGAAAGAGTGAGCGGAAGAAACTTTCAAGCGACGGTTCAAAGGCAAGGAAGAGGAGCAGAAAAGCTGCAAGAAGCAGCGCTCCGATCCTGATCGGTTTCAAGAACCGCTCCGACTGGCGCTGAAGCAGGTCGTTGACTCCGATTGCGGCAAGACAAGAGATGATCAGATAGAGCATGATGAGCGCCATGGAGGGCACCCTGAAGCGGCTGAAGAGTGGCGCAAAATGGTAGAAGAGATCAAACACTGGACTAAAAAAACGTCCAAAAGAGAGCAGCAGCGCAAGCAGTGCACCCGCAATAAAAAACCAGGTCATCGGCTCTTTTCTGCGGATAACAGCTCCTGCTACAGCGAGCAGCAGCACCACAATTCCGGCATAATGGGGAAAGTCGGTGAAGGGCATGAAACCCCAATAGGTTACTCCGCCAAAGCCGAAGAGTCCCGGCACAAGAAAGGTGAGCAACTCCAGAGGGTGCATTGACCAGAGTGTGGCATACTCCCACGCTGAACCTCCTCCCTCTGCAGCCATCCCCCTCACTGAATATGCGGCATACTCGGATGCAGGCAGGTATATCGATGCCGACATGGCAATGCCGCAACCCAACGCCAAAACCAACAACAAAAATATTCGCAATGTCATGTAGGGGCCGCCCTTGTGGCTGCCCTCATCCGCACCCCCATTACCACCTCCAGGAAGCACAGGATGCATCCCTGAAACAGCGCTCTTTTTTGTAAAAAACCCGCGATGCGAAAAAAACAAAACAACAGCCAGCAGCAGCATGAGCATCCAGGAATACCAGGCAATCTGAACGTGTGAGCGCTGCAACTGAAACCCGGCTAAAAGCGCAAGCATCCCGGCATCGACCAGCCCTCCACGCTGTATGAGACGCATGGTGGCCCAGAGCATCCAGGGCATGTAGGCCACCGTCATAAGCTGGCTGCCGTGACCATGCACCAGCATGGCGCTCAGATAGGGGTTGAGCATGAAGAGCACCCCGCCAAAAGAGGCTGCAAGGATTGTCAAGCCGTACTGGCGAAGAAAAAGGAAGAGTCCCAAACCGGCAAAGGCGAGGTGGAGGAGCTGCAAAACGATGCCATCAGTATGAAAGAGGTTGAAAACAAGGTTGGGGTAATAGAGTCCGCTGAGGTAGCTGAATGCCTCCACAGTCGGCATACCTGAAAAGAGCCAGGGCTGCCAGAGCGGATATGCGCCGGTTTGGGCCTGAAGCCGGTCAAGCGCCATTGTCGAAGCCTGGGGAATAAGGGTATCGGGCGCAAGAAGCATCTTCGATTGAAAGACAAGCGGATAAAAGAGCAGCAGAACCAGAAGAGTGTAGCCGCCAAAAACAGTGAGCAACAGGAGAATCTTTTTCTTCACAGCGTTATGGCTTTGGGTTCTTGTCAAGAAAGGGCAGGTGCTTTAAGATAATCTCTCTCTCCTCCTCTTCCAACTTCAGGAGCAGCAGCAATACCGTAAAGCTGCAGAGCGATAACAGGGCGGAAACAGCCAGAGCGGCAAAAGGTGGCAGGCCAAGCAACCACGGGCGTAGAGCCATGAGAAGTAAGGCTGTAGATAATCCGGCAGTAAAGGGTTTCCAGAGCGCTTTGCCAAAAGGGTGAATCTTCAGGATGCGGCGAATCTCAACAAGACGGAGAACAGAGAGCATCAAAAAAAGCAGCAAGGTAGCAAGAGCGGCACCATTCAAACCCATCTTTGGGATCAGGAGAAAATTGAGCGCCACCTGCAAGCCAAGGGCAGCAAGAGCGTTCAGGAGGCTGAGCCGCGCATGGCCGGTCATGGCAAGTACTGTCGCTGAGAGGCCAAAGCTGGCCTGCAGGAATGAGGCAACCGTCAGGAGAAGCAGCGCGACAGCTCCTTCCGCAGCAAAGCGGGCGCCGAAAACCGAAAGCACCAGTTCGGGCAACACCATGAAAAGTATGGCTGGCGGAAGAACCACCGTTACTATCCAGCGTGTCACCATCTTGAAGATCCGTCCTATCTCAGCATTCTGCCTCCCCGTATGCAGCTCGGCAATCATTGGCGCAGCAATGCCGGTAAAGGCAAGGAGGACTGATCGGATGAGCCCCGCCGTTCTGGCTGCAGGATGATAGAGCCCGACCGTTGCCGTATCGGTAAGCATACCAAGCATCATAACATCAAGCCAATGGCTCATCATGCTCAGGAGTGAGACCGCCATAAAGGGAATGGCGTATGCAAGCATCACCTTGTCTGTGTGGGCATGGAGAATATCCCCTTGAAGAGTCCCGCTGATTCTGGAAAGAGAGGGACGAATCCAGAAAAATGCCCCAACGCCCGCCAGTGCAAAGGGAAAAAAGAGGGCGGCATCCTCTCCTGCAGTATAACGGAAGAGAAGAGTCAAGAGAAGCAAAAGCAGTGGGCTAACAATCTGTGTAGCAACAATTTTGGGCTTGAGCTGGCGGAACCCCTGCATGGCATGGCCAAACAGCAGGGTTGCCACATTGAAGGGAATTGCCGCAGCATAGCAGCAAATCGCAAGCCGCAGGAGGCTACTGCCATTGAGGATTGTAGAGATCGGCGCTGAAAAGAGAAGCAGCAGGAGCGCCACGATGAGTGAAAGCGTGATGCTCATTTTCAGGGCGGCACCAATCACAGCCCTCTGGCGAAGAGGATCATCTCGGTGCAAACTGACAAAGCGCAGCAGACCCGAATCGAGCCCTGCAACAGCAAGCACCTCGGCAATCTGGATAACGGCAATGGCGAGAGCGTAGGTGCCAAGAGCATCAACACCGAGCAACCTTGCAACCACAAGGTTATAGGCGAATCGGGCTGTCTGGCCGAAGAGAAATCCGGCAAAGGAGAAGCCCGCCTGACCGGCTATGACGGCATTGCGGTTCACAGACTCCTCTCCCGAGAGGCCTTCTCCAGCTCCTGCACCATGACGGCAGCAAGCGTATCCCAACTGTGCTGCCGGGCAAATGCCTGCCGCGCCTCAACACGCCGGTCAGCAAGAGCTTCCGGCACCATGCGGACAAACTCCTCCTGAGAAACGGCCACATGCAGCACCTCCCGCGCCCGCTCCACCGCACTGCAATAGTTCATGGAGAGTACCGGCACCCCTGCGGCGGCATATTCATAGAGCTTGTTGGGATGGGATACCCTTTTCAGATCACTTGAAAGGAGCGGCATCAGGGCAAGATCGAAGTGCTGCACCCAGGCGGGAAGTTCGCTGTACTCAATCTTGCCGAAATAGTGGACGTTTGGCAGCTCGTTGATGGCGGCCTGTTTTTGCCACCACTCTCTCTCATAGGCCGGACCGAGTAGCACAATCGAATACTCCGGCCATGCACGGGCAGTAGCAGCAATCAGGGAGCTATCAAGCCAGTCCATGGCCCCCGCATAGCCAAGAATTGGCCCCTTGAGGCGGGAAAGAGCGGCCGGCTTGCGAGGACGGGAGATGGCAAAATGGCTGAACTCAACACCGTTGCCAAGATCAACCAGGCGAACGCCGGGTGGCACCCTGAGACGGCTGGTCAGCTCACGACTGACACTGAAGAGCAGATCAACCTTCGAAAGATAGTGATCAAGAGAGCCCTTCAGCCAGTGCGGATTGTCGGGAAAGGCAAGATGATCATCATTGGCATCATAGAAGCGAAGGCGGCATGGCAGGAGGGCTGCAACCCTGCCCCAGTAGATATTGCTCAGGCCAATAATTCTGTTTGAGGAGCCAAATCCGAGGATCGTCACCCAGAAGAGCATCAGCAGGATTCCGGGCAGGGAGAGAAGCCAGCGCAGCAAAGGAAGATCGAGCAGGCGCCCTATCCTGAAGGGAACGCTCTTCAGAAAAGGAACAGTGACAACCCAGACCCGCCCCCTTTTGACTGGAATCCAGTGGTGGCGGCGGCGAAGCGCAAAAGGCTCTATGAAAAGAATGCTCCAACTCTCCGGAAAGCGGCACAAGAGGCGCTGCTTCCGGGTTGAGAGAAAGTCCCACTGTATCTCGGAAAACCAGACAAGCCTGAACGGACTGCAAGGCGCTCCCCTATTGGATGACAAGTTCATAGATCTGCACTTTTTCATACCATGCCCGCAGCAGCGGCTTCACTCCCGTAAGATAAAACAACGGGTGACGGATACGAAACTCCGCACTTCGGAGAACGGTAAACCCGGCACGTGTGAACAGCGAGAGCGCTTCAGAGCGCGTCATCTCATGAAAATGGTCGGAACTTGCAAGGATGGAGGGTTTCCAAAGCGGCATGGAGACAAAGAGGCAGGCATGCTCACCAGCCAGAAGCCCTTTGACTTCAAGCAGCGCATGAAGCGGATTGTAGAGATGCTCAAGCACCTCAAAAGCGGTCACAACCCCGAAGGAGCCCGAAAGTGGCTCAAGGTCGAGATCGACTGTTGTGTTCTCGAACGGACATTCAAAATGCTGCTCCAGCGAAGCCGTAAACGGGGTTCGATCACCCAGATCGAGCCCGCTGACAAGTGACGCACCGGAGAGTGAGGAGCCTCTCAGAAATTCGAGTGTTCTTTGCCATCGGAGCAGGTGACCCTGTTCGTCAAGATAGGCTCTGTCAATAACGGTTCTGTACTTGTTCTGCATCATCTGTTTTTCCCTGTGCGATCGGTTATGTTGTGGACTTTTTTTCCCTCAACTCTTCACCAAAACTGCCGGCAAGACGCAGGGGAAGCAGAAGCAGATAGAGCACCATACCGCTCCATGCCCGGTGCTTTCTGAAAAGATGAAGTGCCCCGATACTTTTCTTGAGCAGTTTCCGCAGCGGTCTGCCGGAAAGCGACGCCGAAACCTTGTGCCAGACCCTTGAGGAGGGCACATAATTGATACTCATACCCCGAGCGCGAACCCGCAGGGAGAGATCGACATCCTCGGCATACATCCCGAACGTTTCATCAAACCCGCCAACACTATCGAAATCACGACAACGCATTGCGAAACAGCAGCCTGTAGCGTAACCGGTAAGAGCCGGACGATCAAAATCGGGAGCATCTTTTTTCCGCAACCCGACATGGCGGATAAGGCCGGTCGAAAGGTTGACAACACCACCGGCGTACCAGAGCCTCTCCGGACGATCCGAATAATAAATTTTCGGTACGGCTATTCCTGCCCCAGGGTTGCACTGCAGGGTATCGATCAATGGAGTATAAAAACTGCTCTCCACAAGAGTATCGTTGTTCAGAAAGATCACGAATTCAGCCTTCAGCTCCATAACCCTTCTGAATCCGGCATTGTTGCCCCCAGCATAGCCGATATTGACCGGCAGGAGAAGAAGCTCAACAGCCGGAAAGCGCTCCCGTATCTTTTCCGGAGAGCCATCAGTCGATCCATTATCGACAACAAGCACCCTGCAGGATGGTGAGATCAGTGCCGCAAGCGAATCCAGACAGGCAAGCGTATCCTTTGCGCCGTTCCAGTTCAGCACCACGATGCAGCTCAACGGAGAGGTCATCACCTCCGTACAGCTCTTGCTTCAAGAAAATGCCCGGCCTGTTCTGCAAAAACCTCCCAGGAAAAGTGACGCCGGAAAGCTTCTATAGCCGGGCGCATCGCCTCAAGCTCATGCTTGTCACGACGATTGAGAAACTCACCGACTGCCCCGGCAAACCCCTCAGCCGAACAGTCAGGGGCAACCCAGCCTGTTTTACCAGGGCGAACCATCTCGGGAAGGGCGCCTGCCGGTGTGACGATCACGGGCAAACCGTGGCCATAAGCAAGTTGCACCACTCCCGACTGCGTTGCACTGCGATAGGGAAGTACAACAGCGTCTGCCGCAGCAAAAAAGAGGGCACTGCGTTCAGTGGAAACGTAACCGGGGTAAAAATCGACGTTTCCTTCGATGCCAAGCTGCGCAACAAGCTTGCGATAGATACCATGATCCTCATGAAACTGTCCGGCAACGACAAGACGAAGCGCGGGATCCCGCTGCAGAATCGCTGGCATGGCACGAAGCATGGTGTCGAGCCCCTTGTAATGGCGCACATAACCAAAAAAAAGCAGCACCGGAGAGTGAGCGTCGAGCTTGAGCGCCTGACGTGCATCCTGCACCGAAGAGTGCTCCCCATCCGGCTCATAGAGGGGATGAAAAAGCTGCAGCAAAGGGATTTCAGGCAGAGCTCTCTGCACCGTTTTGGTAACAGCCTCCGAAAGGGTCAAAAATCCATCGGCGGAAGCAGCCAGCAGCCTCTGCATAAGTGGGTCGAATAAAAATGATTCATGTGAAGAGAGGTTATGGAGCAGCACCACCATCCTGATACCGGTCAGACGACGTATCGTAAAAAAAAGCGGTGCCAGAAATCCGCTCCAGTAAGCCACAAGAAGCAGATCTGGTTTCAGTGACCGGAGATGTCGTATCGCTCCAAACCAGGAAATGGGGTTGAACAGTACCAGACGCGACTCATTAAAAAAGGTGAGATCTGCTCCCTGAGCCTCTTCAACTCCACCCTTGACCAAAAAATCGGGGTAGAGAGCCCTGAACGCAACAGGAGTAACATCATATCCCCGGTCTTGAAGGGCATCCCTCAACATTCCACTGAAGCGGGCGATTCCTCCCTTCAGTGGAAAAAAAGGGGATATGAAGGCAATGCGCAACGCTATACCTCTCCAAAACCCTGCTCAAAAAACTCAACCAACTGACGGGAAGCCTCAGCAGCATCCTCGCCATCCAGCTTAAGCGTCAACCGGGTACCCTTCGGAGCCGCAAGACTCATGACACCAATAATGGACTTCGCATTAATTTCAACACCCTGCATCTCAATAAAAAAATCTGATTTGAAACGGGATGCGAGTTTGACAACCGCAGCCGCAGGTCTGGTATGCAGCCCTGCCTTGTTTTTAACGATAACTTCCTGAACAATCACGAATTTCCTATACCATTTTGTGTAATTAAGTTACAATTTTTTCACCATCGCAATTTCATCGCAGGCCATAAGCTTTGGGCAATGAGTACAATCCCTCCATATTTTTTGAGGAAAATACTCTTTCTTGATTTCGCTGTATCCAAGACGACGGAAAAACTCACGGCTGAGTGTCAGAACAAAAACCTCCTCAACCCCCTCTTCATGTAACACCGACTCCGCCTTTTCGACCAGCCTCCGCCCTATACCCCTCATTTTATAGCGGTTAAATACCGCGAGTGAGCGTATTTCAGCAAGCTTCAGGGTATAGAATGCAATAGCACAACAACCTATCACTTCGCCATTGTACTCAGCGACAAAAAAGTTACGAATATTTTCAACAATATTATCACCGGAGCGCTCCAGCATGATTCCCTGACGCGCATACTCTGCGGTGATAGCGGCAATAGCCGAGGCGTCAGCCAGACGCGCATACCTGACATAGAGTTCAGCTTGTTGCATAATCAGCCGAGACTCTCATCCAACGGTTCTGCAGCCCTGATACGACCCGAAACCTCTCTCCAGAGTTCATCCTTGAGCTCTTTAAGCCCCTGGCCGGATACGGCTGAAATCGAAAGAACCCTGACTCCCTCCTCAAGCGTGGGAATTTCAAGATCTTCAGCGGCAATATCCATTTTCGTCACAACCACTAACCTTGGTTTATCGAGCAGTTCCTTCTCAAATTTTTCAAGCTCCCCAAGAAGGGTATGATATTCATCAGCAATATCAGGTGAATCAGCCGCAATAAGAATGGCAAGTATTTTTGTACGCTCAATATGACGAAGAAACTGGAGACCTAGCCCTTTTCCCTCTGCCGCACCCTCGATAATTCCCGGAATATCAGCCATCACAAACGATTTGTACTCCTCGTAGCGCACAATGCCCAAATTGGGAACCAGTGTTGTAAAGGGATAATCGGCAATTTTTGGCTTGGCCGCGCTGATCACCGAAATCAGTGTTGACTTGCCCGCATTGGGAAATCCAACCAGACCAACATCAGCCATAAGCTTCAACTCCATGTTGAGCATAAGCAGCTCACCCTTCTGACCCGGCTCGGCATATCGGGGCGCCTGTCGGGTTGGTGTTGCGAAGTGCTGGTTTCCCCGCCCCCCTTTGCCACCTCTCGCAATCAAGATTTCCTGATCCTCGCCAGTCAGGTCGGCAATAATTTCGTTGGTTTCACCATTTCTGACAATGGTACCGCAGGGGACATCAATAACAACATCGGCCCCATCCCTGCCTGTTTTACGGGCGCCCTGACCATGCACACCGCGAACAGCGATATACTTCTTTTTATATTTGAAATCGAGAAGAGTGGTCAACTGCCGATTGGTTCTCAGCCATACATGGCCTCCCCGACCGCCATCTCCACCATCCGGGCCACCTTTTGGCACAAACTTCTCCCTCCGAAAACTGACACACCCTTTTCCGCCGTCTCCAGCATGAACAAAAATCGACGCACTATCAACAAACTTCACTCACACACCTGCCTTTTGAATAATCTTTCTCTTTCTCTATTTTGGTACACAACATCTAAATACTGAAACATCATGGCAACAACCCACACCGGAAAACTCCCTATTGAAGAGCTGATCTCACGACTCGAAGAGATCACCCGGAATATCGAAAATCCGGAAACCGGCCTCGAAAACACTATTGGCATGTACGAAGAGGGGCTTGCCATCGCCGAAAACTGTAAAAAAAGGCTGCTGGAAGCCAGAAAAAAAATCGAGGTGATCAACCCTGAACTCGCAAAAAGCTGGCCCGAATCGCTGCGAACCAAAGATCTCTTCGACAGTGAATCCTGATCACTCACCCCTCGAGCTTCCTTAACAGCACCTCATTAACCATCTGGGGATTGGCCTTGCCCTTCATCTGGCTCATGCACTGACCAACAAAAAAGCCAAGGAGCTTGGTTTTTCCGCCGCGATAGGCGGCCAACTGACCGGGGTTGGCATCAAGAATTGCCTGCACAACCGTCTCAATCGCGCCACTGTCAGAAACCTGTGCAAGTCCCTCCCGTTCAACAATTTCCGCTGGAGCATCGCCACTCTTCAGCATCAGCTCAAAAACCTGCTTGGCGATGGTAGTACTGATCACACCCTTTCCAATCAGCGCAATCAACCCTCCAAGCCGTTCCGGAAGAATGGAGAACTCCGCAATATCCAGATAACTCTCTTTCAGCACGCGCATCACCTCACCCATCACCCAGTTGGACGAAGCCTTGGCATCGCCAGAAACCCTGACGCTCTCCTCGAAATAGTCCGCAACCTCGCGCTCGACAGTCAGCACGGCTGCATCATAGGCCGGAATGGCATACTCATCAACAAACCGGACAGCCCTCTCTTCCGGAAACTCGGGAAGCTCACTCATGATCCGATCAATCATCTCCTGATCAACCAGCACCGGCACCAGATCAGGATCAGGGAAGTAACGATAATCATGGGCAAACTCCTTGCCGCGCATGGAACGGGTCTCCCCCTTGTCGGCATCCCAGAGACGGGTCTCCTGCAGAATAACCCCACCGGCTTCAAGAATCTCACGATGACGCTCGACCTCGTAATCGATTGCCTTTTCAACATTCTTGAAAGAGTTCATATTCTTGATCTCAGTACGGGTACCATACTCCGTCTCCCCGACTGGCCGCAAAGAGACGTTTGCATCACAGCGAAGACTTCCCTCCTCCATGTTGCCATCCGAGATACCAAGATATTTGACGATCTGGCGTACCTTCTGCAGATAAGCTGACGCCTCTTTCGAAGTGCGCAGGTCAGGATAACTTACAATTTCAAGCAAAGGGACACCACTCCGGTTGAGATCGATATAGGTCTCCTCACCGATATCATGAATTGATTTTCCGGCGTCCTCCTCAATATGAATCCTGATCAGTCGAATCTCCCGATTACCCTCTCCGGCATCAATGTGCACCATCCCTTCGCTGCATATCGGTTCTTCAAACTGCGAAATCTGGTACCCTTTCGGCAAATCAGGGTAAAAATAGTTTTTCCGGGCAAGCACTGAGTGGGGCGCTATAGAGCAACCCGTTGCAAGACCAAGCTTCACGGCATCTTCAACAACACGACGGTTAAGAACCGGCAGCGCTCCGGGAAGAGCGAGACAGACAGGACATACATTGGTATTGGCCGACTTGCCGAACTTCGCCGAACAGCCACAGAAGGCTTTGCTTGTGGTATTGAGCTGACAATGCACCTCAAGGCCCACCACTAATTCATACTTCATTGTAAAAATTAACGTTATTGGAAAAACACCGGATCATCAGCACCGAGGCCTCTCCTGCTTGGAAAAATCAGGATGGTCAATACGACTCATAGGAAAACTTCTGCCCACCCACAGTAGCTTCAGCCATAACCCCGGCCTTTGGAAGAACAAAGACGGCTACACCATTGGAATAATCTGTGTTGGTTGCCATTCCTGTCGTAACTATGATGGCTGTAACCTGGGCATTAAGCTCATAGTTACCTTTTTTAAAATCGTCAAGATCTCCCCTGCTTTTAAAAAAAATGATTTCCGAAAAAGATTGACCACCAAGTTGCGGACCAACATTAAGCTGGGTAATTGTTGAGCGCCCAACAAGATTATTGAGTTCATAGACATATCCTTTTCCATGTCCCCCGCCCAACATGATGAATCCCCCTTTGTAAACATCAGGAAAAACAACATACCCATAGGCACTGTCAAAAAAACGGGAAAGTCCGGCATTTGCCCGGAAAGAGTCGACCGACATTCTTGCATGATCCGAGTCAGCAGGGTCCCATCCAGCAGATGCCCTGGAGCAGAAAAGTCCTGCGAACAGAAACGCAAGAGTAACAATTTTCATCATCTTCATCATTGTCGCCTTTTTTTGTTGTTTAATAAAAGCAAAGCATAGAAAACATACAATGAGATGCAAGCCGTAATGTACGATTTTCAGCGTTAAACTCCTGCAATGAACCGTAAACCAAACACGACCAGCTCCCCGAAATACCCCTCAGAGGCAGGATGCAAGAGCATGCTCATCCGTTTTTTCCCTTACGCTCCGCCGATGCTCAATCCGTTTGACGACATCTTTCGCAACTTCTTGTATCTCAACCGCACTTCTTACCTCTTCACCAGTGTATAACCGTAAAGCAACCACCAAAGGTTCAAGATGGGACTCAGCAGGAGAATCGACAAGAATGCCAAGTGCCTCTTTCGCATACCCCGATGCGGCAAGTTCCACAAACAGCTTTATAGCTCCTTCTATTGATTGCTCAACGAGACCAGGAGTCTCAACATACTTTCTTGCAAAATCAAGAGCATCATTCAGTCTCTCTGGCATCTTCAAGAACAATTTTACTAATTCAACGTACGCTTCCCACATAAGGGGAGCCCGTTCAATTGCCTGCATAAAAACAGGTTCAGCCTCCTGGTATCGTTCGAGTTGTAGAAGTAGAACTCCTTTGTTAAACAGAGCTCTTACAACCCTTTCAGAAATCTCGGCTTCATGTCGAGTTCCATACAATCCAACAAGCTCTTCATATTTGTGAATCCCTTCATCCTCACGATTTAAACTACTAAGCACAAACCCTTGGTTAAACAGGGCTTTTGCAATCCATTCTGCAATCTCGACTTCAGTCCGTTTTCTATACTTTATAACGAGTTCTTCATACGCATGAATTAGCTCATCCTTGCGATTGAGTGTCCAAAGTGCAGTCACTTTATTGAACATAGCACTTACAACCCACTCAGCTATCTCAACTTCATAACGATTACTATACGTTACAATAAGTTCTTCATACGTCTTAATCGCCTCATTCTCACGCGCCAGTTTATGAAGTATAACGCCTTTATTAAAAAGAGCACTTACAACCAATGAGCTAATCTCGACTTCCGTTCGATCTTTATATCTTTTGATGATATGATCAAAAAACTGAATTGCTGTCTCATAATCTTTATCCTTGACCAATTGACATCCCTTTTTAAACAATTCTATTACCGCTTTACGATCAACGCCTTCGTTTATATCCTTTTTCGATTCTGTTACGCTTTCAACTCTCAAGCTATTTTTCACCGTATCAGTGAGATAGGGTGACTCCAAAAAACTTTTCGGCGTAACAGCACCTATTCTCTGTAGAAGTTGGCGATCAGAAATATTTTTAACCACCTGTTCAAAAGCAGCATAATGGTCTATGCATTGCTCCGGCTGAAGAGTACCAGTCTCGTCAATCAACATCCTGACTGCTGAAACAGGATCATAGAGACTGACCATGAACTTGACTGCGGCTTTGACCCTTGCTGATGGGCCTCCACGCCTGCGCATGAGGTAATAGATATTGTAGATCCCTTCCGATATCCTGTACCATTTTGTTCTTTTACCTTTCTCCTCAAATAAAACTTTACTACGACTGACCAGCCTGTTAAGAAGCGCACTGGCAGTATTGACGTCAAGCCGTGCCACTTCGGCTACCTCTTTTGCTGTTGAAAGACTCCATAATTCAGCAAGAGCGAGATAGACTTTGCGCTCTTTGGAAGCCATAGCGTCGAGATGGCTTTTGAAATAATCGGTATGCTCATCTATCAAATCTATGAGATCATCAAGGAGTTGCTGGAATGAGCGTTTGGCCCCAAACCTCGCAATGAGGGCTATCAGACGGGCATTTCCCCCTGTCAGAATCCTTACCGGCCTGATCTGCTCTCCCGGAAGCTTCTCTCCGGCTATGAGTTCCCAAACGGTATTGCATTCCTGATCGTCAAGCGCCTTGAGTTCATGAATTTTGAACAATTCAAACATGGCGTGCGCCGGATGATCGATTTCCTCAAATCTTCCTGTTGCTGTTGCAAGCAGCATCAAACGCGGTTCGTTCATCAATGTATGACGAAGTTTCCATGCTTCCTGTTTATCTGAAAACTCTGAAAGCAGCATGTCAAGATTTTCTACCACAAGAAGAAGGCGCTTGCCGATCTTATCGGCAAAATCAAGTAACTGCCCAAGCGCTCTCTCTCCAAGACGCTGTTCATCAGGGTCACGACGGAGTTCTTGATAGGTACGCATCATTTGTGCATCTCCTGTATGCTCAGCCAGATGAAAAAGCGCCTCAAGCCAGAAGTCAGCAGCGGAAACAGCATTGTAGCTTTCTTCAGCAAATATAAGTGGATAACACGCACTCTCCAGTTCCTCATCACGCTCTACTTCAAGGGCAATCCGACGAACCAGAGTGGTCTTTCCGCTTCCTCGTGGCCCAATAACCAGCATATGCTGATTTGATGCCATGGTATTCTCCCGAATGATTCTGGTAATCATCCGAAAGTCGATCTGCCGGACAACAAAATTTTCTATCAGCTCATCACTTTCAAGAAAAGCAGGGTTGTATTTCACAAAACGTTTGACCATACTCTTATTTCTCCCTCTTGTTCACCGGAACATAAAACTCCGCATGCGCCTTTTTCCACCAGTCTTTCAAAAGATTTGATTCGTAACGATAGCCCTCCCCAATCTTCCTGAGATAACCGTCGTGCTCAAGTACTCGAAGAATTTCCTTTATCTCTTCATCGGAACCAGGCTCTTTTCTTGCATACTCACGCTGAAGCTCCCGAATTACAGGGATGGTCAACTGACCGGCAATTGCTGTTTCTGTTAAAATGGCCAGCACGAGAGGTAGTCTATCCTTACTGAAAAAAAGTTCCAACCGTTCCTGGTAATGCGTAAGCTCAGCATGTCCGCGGATGCCAAGCATCTCATGTTCGTAAAGATCGTCAACCTCATCAGCAGAAAACTGCATCTCATTTTGCCTGTCACAACGATCAAGAACGTGCGCAAAAAACAACTGGACATGGTGGGGAATACAGTAACCGAGCTTTCTGACCATTGCCTCTTCTGCCTGATTGAGGAATTCTATACCATACTGCTGAGCGAGAGCACGTAAACATCCTGTAGCCGTTTCAGCATCCCATGGACTGAGATCGTAGGGTTGATAATTATTGATCGTCGAACTCAGCCTTGCCTGCCTCAGTACCGGCTCGAAACCGATACTACCCGAAAGCATTATCCTGATCTTTCCCTGATGTTCGATACTGTTTTTCCTGAGCCACGACATGAACCTGTCGACTTCTGCTATTCTCTCTTTGGTGATGACGAAATCGTCCCCCTTCAGCATTCGGTTCACCATCAGAGGCACCTCGTCGATCATCAGCAGAACCGGACGATCAGATTTTGCAAGAATCGAAAAAAGTGCATCACCCTTCTCCATCCAGTTTCCCGAGTTCAGTCCCGCCCTCAATTTAAGAGCGATATCGCCATAACTGACTTCTTCAATTCCTCCTGATACCACACCCCACACATTGGCAAACAAACTTTTTACCCTCTTCCAGAGAGGCTCATATGGCTTTATCGAAAGACTGAGTTGAACAACTGCATCAGCAGGTTCAGAATCTTTCTGAAGATCAATGAACAGGCAGATATAGCGATCAGAAAGCCTCCGCTGCAACTCCTTCATGAGACTGGTTTTCCCCATGCGCCGCTGAGCAACAAGGGAGATATGCGCCCCTTCATCAATCTTGCGAGTCAGAATCCTGATATCATCCGCTCTTCCCCAAAACCGATCACCATCAACCCAGTTTCCCTGTGCCTGCCGCAACGTCCTTTCCATACCATCCTCCCCTCAAGATTTTCAATATCCTCACTTACCAACAGTTTTGTTGGAATATTAAAAAAACAAAACAACAAAAGCAAATCCTGCCCAACACTTTTGTTGGCAACAAAAGTGTTGGGCAGGACAGAGTAAAGATGGTGTGTAATTTAATTTTTTGTCTGAAGCCTGGTCAAGCAATAAATGGGCACAAATATAGGACTAAAAACTGAAACCCGTCCTGAGATAGATTCCGTAATCCTCCATCAGTCGGCCATCATCAAATCCCTGTGCAAAAACGATGCTTGCGGAATAGCGCGACTCAATACCGCCAAACCACAACCCTCCGCCAGCACTGGAATGCCATGCGCTGGAATCCTCTCCGTCAAGAAAAACCCTGCCGGTTTCAGCAAAAGCCAGGGGGCCATACATAATCGGAACAAGAAACTTGAAGGTACCCAGGTAGAGACGAAGTTCCGAACCGGCATAGAGTGAAGCATCTCCGGCAAAACGCTGCCGGTCATAACCCCTCAATGAGGTGGAACCACCAAGAAAAGCCGCTTCATAAAAGGGATATTCACCCCATAACTTCTCTCCGCCAAAACGAAGGGCCAGCCGTGAATAACGGGATGAAACCAGCGGGATATAGGTACGGAATTCACCACTGAGTTTTCCATATGCCTGTTCATTTCCAAAAAACTCGGGATAATAGCTCCCACTGACATCCACCATGATTCCGCTGAGAGCCGTTGTATTGCCCGCCTGACCTGCGACTGCAAGAGAACTTGCCTGCTTTCTTGGTGAAAGTGCAATGTCATCTCCGCTATCGCGTGAATCATAATGAAATCCAACCCTGAAACTGCCAGCAAAATCATGATTGATACCGGGAACCTGGGCTCTGTTCAGGTCATTGAATGAACCTGGGGTAAGAGCAAGGTCTATCCATTTTGCACCGACTCCTGCGCTCCAGTTATAATTCCTATCCATCGGATAACGCAATGAGGCACTTAAAGAGGTAACCTGGTTGAGAATTTCAAAATCATCTTCCGTGAGGCCTGTGCCATTATAGTATTTTTCGTTTCCAAGCCCGTAGAAGTTAATGATATCAATACCCGTCGTACCCGCTTCTACAAAAAGTGATGTATTCCTGAAAAGCGACCGGAAATCGCCTGTGTACTTCAGTTTATAACGAATATCCTCTCCGGTAGAAAAACCTCCGTTCAGTTGCATTCTGTAACGATAAGGGGTCGCTCTGAAGCTGTAATCTACAAGAGTGGCTCCCATCCCAAGAAATACTCCGGTATCCGAGGAATAATCAACGCTTGGACGAAAACCAATCTCTCGACCTTCATCACGCGCCATCAGATCATATTTCTCCTGATCATCAACCGGAACAGAAACCGTATGACGGTCAACCACGGTATGGTTCCCGGTGACAAATTCCGATTTCTCACCATCATCATAGAAAAAGGTCATCATCGCGGAGGTATCGGGGTCACCAGAGAGAGCTCTTATGGAATAATCTTCAAAGATATCCTGCCCCTCACCGCCAATAACCCTTACTTTCACTCCACCTTTGCAGACCGGCCCATCAACAATAACCCGGTCATCGCCTCCCTGAAGATAGAGTCTGACCTCATTTGTTTCGACAGGATGGAAGATGCGTGAATAGAAAGGCACTCCCTTTGCGGCTCCGGTATTGCCATCTCTTTTGGAAACTGCAACCTCTATACTGCCATCCGCCGTACGATGTACCTTTGCATACTCAGATTTATTGCTTGTATAGACATCCACATCTCCAGCATAAAGCAGATAGAGTTCTGCAGATGCTTTGTCAAGTAGGTCTCTTCTTGATCGAAGCTCACGTTCAAGACGAGCACCCTCCTTGTCGTACATTGCAGGCGGCATCTTCATGACGGCATCATGGATAAGCTGGTCAGTCAGTTTCTGCTTGACTTCGATGGTAACCGAATCCCACTCTGTCCTGTCAATCCCGGACAAGAGACGCCGGTCAAGAGGACGACCGGAGAAGCTTAAATTTTTGATACTCGGATAATTTTCCCCAAAATTCGTCATCCGGGGAACAACCCTGGTAATAATCCATGAAAATACTCCGTCCTGACGGGAGAAGGCATGATCCCTGTCTCGGGGAATAGGATACCATCTGGTATTGCCCTCTTTTTTATAACCGGCCCATTTCCACTGATCGGAGTGACGATCCCAGTCACCGATAAAGAGATCAAGCAATCTTGCCCTTAAATAGGATGCGCTATCAACCTGGTTGTCGTTATCTTTTTCAAGGCTGTTAAAAACGGTATACGTACCAGATATTTTATCCGATCCTTTGAAACCTGTACCTGCACCTTCACTTTCATTCGGACGTTCCTCTATTGTCCCCGCAAGACCGGAAAATTCATCATAATATTCACCAAGACGATCTTTATCGTAAGGTAAAACCGTCAATTCCGGAGCAACATTATAAATAGAAGCAGCATCAAGCAACGGGGAAACAATAACGCCCGACACAGGATTTGAAGTGGTAACCTGATCCTGTAAAACTGCAGAAATAACGGTATTCTTCAGCTTGGAGGGCATGCCGCGTGAAGGGTCTTTATCGAGAGAACGAAAACGATATTCCCTTCCATTTGCTCCCCTGAAACTCAACGTCATCGTCTGAAAACCGCCCCCTTTCTCAAACGGCACCAATCCACCAGCAAAAGAGCCCAGATCAAGAACTGGCATCTCGACAGGGGTTGTCCAGAGTGATCGCCAGTGTGCACCAAACATCAGGGTATGCAGCGCCCCTGCCTCATAATCAGCACAGGGCACAACGCTCACCCGCTGTTTCCCATCAAGCTGTTCAACAGGGATTCTTGATATTGCGGCACTTGCTGTAATCGGACTTTCCTGCGAAAAAAGTGAAAGAACAAGCAGCGATGCGACCCTTTTACGCGATAACCTCATAACAAAAATAAATTAACAGAACGAAGCCCCCAAAGAGAACTTCTTCCTGACGGTTGTAAAGAGGTTACAACGTTTTAAAAACGCAATAAATTCAAAGCCCGAAAAAGCAGGTTATTGCCCTCCAGCTTCAATTTCGCGCCTCAAGGCTTCTCGTTCAATTTCAAGACGACGGATCTCACGGTTTATCCGATCAAGCTCTTCAGGACTGCTGTCGATTTCAAGGCGGAGACGCGATGAAGCCTCGTCAATCAGATCAATAGCCTTATCGGGCAAAAAACGGTCTGCAATATAGCGGTTGGAAAGCTCGGCAGCGGCAACGATAGCCGCATCCTTGATACGTACGCCATGATGGATCTCGTATTTCTCCTTGAGTCCGCGCAAAATAGATACCGTGTCCTCAACACTCGGCTGATCGACCACCACGGTCTGGAAACGACGTTCCAAAGCAGCATCCTTTTCAATATGCTTGCGATACTCATCAAGGGTGGTGGCGCCTATACAACGCAGTTCGCCGCGAGCAAGAGCCGGTTTCAAAATATTGGCCGCATCCATTGACCCCTCCGCTGACCCGGCACCAACAAGCAGGTGAAGTTCATCAATAAAAAGAATGACCTCCCCTTCGGCAGACTGAACCTCACGGACAACCGCTTTCAGGCGCTCCTCGAACTCTCCGCGAAATTTGGCTCCAGCCACAAGCTGGGCAATATCAAGCGCGGCAATCTCTTTACTCTTGAGGTTTTCAGGTACATCACCAGCCACAATGCGTTGAGCGATTCCTTCGACAATTGCAGTCTTGCCAACCCCCGGTTCACCGATCAGTACCGGATTGTTCTTGGTACGGCGACTGAGAATCTGCAGCACTCTGCGAATCTCCTCGTCACGACCGATAACGGGATCGAGTTTCCCCTTTCGGGCCTGATCATTGAGGTTCCGCGAATATTTTTTCAGTGAATTATAGCTCTCTTCAGCGCTCTGACTGGTGACCCGCTGGGAGCCCCTGACTGTGGCAAGGACTTTGAGAATGGAGTCCCTGTTGAATCCTGCATCCCGCAACATCCGTGAAACCGGTATGCCAGCCTCACCCATGGCAATCAAAAGATGCTCGGAGCTGATGTACTCATCCTTCAGGCTTTCGGCCTCTTTAAGAGCTACATCAAAGACCTTGCCGAGATTCTGGGAGATATACTGCCCTGTAGCAGAAGCTCCCGTAACCCTCGGAATTCTTTCGATTTCGCGATCAAGCGCCAATTGCAGCGTTTCTGCCGACGCCTCCAGCTTCTGTGCTATCTGTACGGCAATACTGCTTTTATCGTCGAACATGGCATAGAGAAGATGTTCCGGCTCTATCTGTTGATGCTGACGGCTGGCAGCAAGCGTCGAAGCCGCCTGCAATGCCTCCTGGGCTTTCAGGGTAAACTTGTTTGGATCGAACTGCATGGTTTTAGCTGTTTTGCGAGACGTTCATGTTCAGGAAGAGGAACTCTCTTCAGTAGGTGGCTGCGGAATGTTTTTTATAAGGGCGCCAACCACAAGCCGCAAAATCTGGGCACCTGTAGATAACAGCTCCACACTTTTCTCCTGGATATGTCGCTGGGTATCAAGCTGATCCTTGAAGAGTTCTACACACGCCGGATCATAATCTCCTCCACTCACATAGGCATCAATCACCTCTTCAGCTTCAGCGAAAGGCAAGCTGAATACCCTCAACCCCAGCCTTGCCCTTTCAATTGAGTCAAGAACTTTCTTACCACTGTTCTGCTGCTCCATAACGTCTCTGTTTTTCGTCTGAAAATGAACCAACCCCACTTGATTATACGGAATAATGTAACATTTTTTTTCAACAAGAAAGGGGTAACGCTCTCTCGGAAGAGTTCTCAGGAACAGCTCCGCCTCTTTCCTGCAGCTCTTCCAACCATAGTTTCAGTGAGCAGTAAAAAAAGTCCTGCCGCAACAAAATAACGATAAAGCGGTTCACGCTCACCAGGCTCCATCACCCATCGGGAAGCGGAGGCAATACGGTTAATGCTTTCAGAAACCTCCTTATAAACGGCATGTTCGGCACTGCTTCGAAAATAAAACCCGGCAGCTTCACGGGCCAGCATCTGTAAGAATTCAGGTCTGAAACTGCTCATGATCACCCTGTCATGCTCATCCCGTTTGACTCCTTCCCCGGCATCATCCAACGGAATCACAACAGGCTGACGCATACCAACTCCTATCACAAACAAATGAACATTCGCTTTTTTCAACTGCTGGACTGCACTCCGAACCTCACCGGTATGATCCTCCCCATCACTCAGCAGCACCACAATCTTCTCTCCTTTTACCCCTGATGCCATTCGATCCTCCAATGTCGGTTCAAGAAGTCGTCCGGCAAGCTCAAACGCCGCACGGAAAGAGGTACCCTGCTCTTCGATCAGATCGGGTGAAGCCATGCCAAGCAGAGCATCGAAAGCATCCCGATCCGTCGTAAGGGGGCACTGAACCAGTGGACTGGCAGCAAAAAGAAGAATAGACATCCGTCCGCCAGTGACAGCACGACTGATACTTGTTATCTCCTGCTTCGCCTGCCCGAGACGGTCAGGAAGCACATCTCTTGCCCTCATACTCCGGGAAACATCAAGCATAAAAACGATATCGGCACCTTTGCGCAACACCGGTCGGCCTCCACTGCAAAACCGGGGACCCGCCAACGCAAAGAGCAGCAACGCGATACCACAAAAAATCAACAGTTTTTTTACAACCAGAACTCTCAAAGACAGGCGTCCCATCATAGCATCAATCAGCGCAGGGCCAAAAACGGCTTCGCGTGCATGAAGCTGCCTTACGACTCCATACCCCAAAATCACGGCAAGGGGCATCAAAAAAAGTAAATATCCAATATTATCTGGCCAGGCAAAACACATGAGATCACTCCTGTACGGCAACTATTTCAATATCAATACGCTACGGTATCCTGAGCAGTCGGGTATTCGACAAAACAACCTCCAGCAACAGCAGCAGAATCGCCATCGTCAAGAGCGGCAAAAACAACCCTGAACGATGCTCCATAACCGGCCCGGTAAACCGTTTTTTTTCAAGCCGATCGATAGATCTGATTGTTTGATCAAATGCTGCTGGATCCTCGACTCTGAAATACCCTCCACCAGTCGTTCGGGCAATCCCCTGCAGCGACTCTTCATCCTTCTGTATGTAACGGCCACTCTCCTCTGGCGGATCAATGCGATCTTCAACAACTTTAAAACCGGCGTTTATAACATAAATTCTGACCCCGCTCCGAGCTGCTATGCTGGCTGCCGTTCCTGGCCCAACCTCTCCAGCATTATTTTCACCATCCGTAACAAGAATAAGTACCTTGTGCAACGACTCCGACGCTTTGAGACGATTGACAGCAATAAGAATCGCCGTACCAATCGCCGTACCATCATCCTGTATCACCCCAGGAGAAAGACGGTCAAGCAGCATGGCAAGCACCTCATGATCGAGGGTCAACGGACACTGTGTATACCCCTTTCCACGAAACACCACAAGCCCAATCCGGTCATTCGAACGACGCAATACAAAATTGCGCGAAACCTCCCGCGCAGCATCAAGACGGCTTGTTCCACCAACATCTTTCTGAAGCATCGATTCCGAAATATCAAGGGCCAGTATCACATCAATACCCCGCGATTCAGCTTCACTCTGACGAAATAAAAGATGAGGCCCTGTAAGCGCAAGTACACAGAGAACAAAAGCACTCCAACGCAGCCAATGCGGCATTTCACGCAACCACAAATGGGCATCAAATCCCGAATCTTTCAGCCTTTCAACTCCCGGAAAGAGAATGGCAGGAGTTTTGCCAAGATGCTCCCGCCAAGCCCTGAACCAGGCAGCCAGAGCAAACAACGGCAAAAGCAACAGCCACGAGGGCTCTGCCAACTCAATACGCGGTATACGGGCAAACCAATCCAGCATAAAACAGCATTATCCGTTTAGCTCCATTCACAGAAATCTGTCTTTGGATATCCTGAACACTGTGAGCTCTTTTCAGCGAAAAAAATGTTTCAGGGTACGTAGATCTGATCAAAAACTCCTCCATCGCCAAAATGGGTTTTCTGGGCAATGCGCCAACTTCCAAACACCTCTTGAAGGGTAAAGAGCTTGACGGGCGAAAAATTTGCCGCATATTTTTTCCGTGCAGCAGGAATGCACGGACGATAGAAGTGTTGTGCAATAATTTCCTGGGCCCTGGAAGTGTAGAGAAAATGCAGATAAGCTTCCGCCAACTTGCGGGAACCATGTTTCATAACGTTTTTATCCACAATGGCCACTGGTGGCTCTGCAAGAATGCTGATTGATGGAGCGACGATTTCAAAGTTGTCTGCACCGTACTCTTCAAGAATATGATGAGCTTCATACTCCCAGGTCAGAAGCACATCACCAAAGCCGCGCTGCGCAAAAGTTATGGTTGAGCCACGGGCTCCGGTATCAAGCACCTGAACATTACGGTATAATGCCTTTACAAAGTCTTGTGCCTCCTCTTTTGATCCCGTCTGTTTTTGCTTGTAGCCCCATGCCGCCAGGTAGTTCCACCGTGCAGCGCCTGATGTTTTCGGGTTTGAAGTAATGACCGATACGCCAGGTTTCACCAGATCATCCCAGTTTCTGATCTGTTTCGGGTTTCCCTTCCGAACCACAAAGAGAATGGTCGATGAGTATGGAGTGCTTTTGAACGGAAACCTTTTCTGCCAGTTACATGCGAGAAGTTTACACTCGGCAATGGCATCAATATCACTGGCAAGTGCCAGCGTCACCACATCAGCCTCTTCAAGTCCGTTAATAACAGCACGGGACTGCTTTCCTGTAGCACCATGTGACTGGTTAATGATCACCGTCTGGCCGGTTTTCTTTTTCCAGTATTGTACAAACGCCGCATTTTCGGTTTTGTAAAGCTCCCGCGAAGTATCATAAGAGACATTCAGCAGCGAACAGCTTTCTCCGGGTGTCGTTGCAGCAGTGCCCGACACGGCGAAAAGGAAAAGCAGCAGCGCAAAAAACATGATTTTTTTTATCCAGTAATAGCTCACTTTCTTCCCGTTATCATAAACAAGAGATCAGTTAAAAGGTGCGAACTGGCCGGACGGACAAACTCTCTACCTTGGGAATCAACTTTTGAGAGCCATCAAGGAATTGCTGACTTAATGCAGATTGTTGATCATACTCCGTCGAGCTCCAGTATCTGTCGTCTGAAAAACCACCAATGAGTGTTCTTGCGAGATAGAGCTTGTTCAGCTCATCCTTGTTCGGCAAGTGCCAGTCGTTATAACCATTTTCCTCCATCCGCTCACACGCTCCAAAAGCATCGCTCCAATTGAAGTTTCCCGAGAGATTCTCTTTCGCCGCAATAAGACCATGTTGCACCGACGCGGTATATGCTGACTTACTCTGCTTTTCAAGAAGAGCAACCTTGCCTCGCGTCACCTCTGTCTCCCCGTTAGAGGGAGCTGCCAACAAAAAAGGGGAGGTCGAGTAAATCATCATGACTGTCAACAGGGAGAGGCATTTCCTTTTATGTGCTTCCATCATGCAAAAATAATCCATTAAAAAGAGGACGCTCTCACTGGAGAACATGAACTTCCATCGTTACCGATATATCTGTTGAACATCGCTTTTGATAACTTCATTGGCAGTAACACGTTCGGGCAACAAAGCACCAGATTCACCCCAGTCACCATAAGAGGGTGAATCAAATTTATCGGATGCCGCTTTGGCATCCGACCAGTAGAGATGCTCCGACAGCGTAGTCTCACCGACAATCATGACCTCTTCTGCCCTTTCCTTAAAACCCTCCTCACCTGGCTGGAAGAGGTAAATGACTATACCGCCAGCATATTCATCGCCAACTTTCAATGTACGTGCCTGAGATAATGGCGAAACGCCCAACAGAACAAAAAAAGAGAGCAATAAAGACTTCATGAGCCGGAGAACAGTTCTTTTTACGAAACATTTCATCATTTTTTTCTCTTCGCTTGATACAACCTTGATACGAATTGAGTGTTTATCATTAATGCCTGTTCGACAATATAAGACATTTCACACAATGACCACTCCTGATATCAGTGATGCAGACTCCTTATCACTGCTGCACGCTTTTGCGCCTCATCAGCAACAACTCCCTGCCCGGTTTTCCGGCAGATGATCGCCAAATGTTCAAGGAGCGTAGCAACATTGGCATCAACAGGACCAAGACTCTTCTCTACAATTGCCAATGAACGTCTGGTAAATGGCTCAGCCTCAGCATAGCGACCTTCAGCAGTATAAAGTTCGGCAAGGTTCTGTAAACTCACAGCTACATTTTGGTTATCCTGACCGAAACACTTTTCGCGAATCGCAATGGAGCGGGTAAAGAGTGGCTTGGCATCAGCGTATCTACCCTCAAATTTGTACAGTAATGCAAGATTATTCAGGGTGGTGGCCACATCAGGGTGCCATGCCCCGAAGACTTTTTCCTGAATGGCAAGTGCTCGCCGGTACAACGCTTCTGACTCGACATTGCGGTTACCGGCATAATAGAGCCTCCCAAGATTGTTCAGTGTTGTAGCAACATCCGGGTGCTCGACCCCGAAAGCCTTCTCCTGAATATCGAGTGCACGAGTGTAGAGTGGCTCGGCCAATGCACAACGGCCTTGAGCCTGATAAAGAGCGGCAAGATTATTCAGACTCAAGGCAACATCCGGATGATCAAAACCAAGCGCCTCTTCACGAATAGCAAGCGCACGGACGTAAAGGCGATGCGCTTCAGCATACCGACCATCAGCAGAATAAAGAGATGCGAGATTATTCAGACTTCTTGCGACATAGGGGTGATCAGGGCCAAAAAACTTTTCCCGGATGACAAGTGCACGTCGGTAGAGTTGCTCAGCATCTGCATATTTATTTTGTATTGAATAGAGCTTCCCTATGTTGTTCAGAGTTCTTGCAACACAGGGGTGATCTAAACCAAAAACCTTCTCCTGAATGGCAAGTGCACGATTATAGAGTGGAGCAGCATCTGCATACTGGCCTAACGAGCGACAGAGTTCAGCCTGGTTATTCAGACTTTCGGCAACCATGACATGCTCAGGCCCGACAGACTCCACCCGCAATGCAAACGAACGACTGTACAGCAGCTCAGCAGCTCTGTATCGGCCTTGTGCGGAATAGAGTCCGGCAAGGTTATTCATGCAGGTTGCTCTGTCGGGTTGAACCGAACCGACAATCTTATCGCGGATGGCAAGCGCCCTCTTCATAAGCGCTTCAGCATCTGCATACCGGCCCTGAAACGAGTAAAAACCGGCAAGAGCATTCAGACCCACTACTGTCTGGATGTGAGCGGAACAAAAAAACTTTTCCTTTATTGCAAGGGCTTGCAGAAAGAGTGGAGCCGCTTCAGCATATTTGCCCTGCGTTTTGTAGAGCTCAGCAAGATTATTCAGGCTTATTGCCACATCAGGGTGAGCGGAACCAAAAATTTTCTCCCGAATTGCCAGTGATCGCTTGTATAATGGAGCTGCCTCTCTAAACCGGCCTTGTGCAAAGTAAAGGCCGGCAAGATTGTTAAGACTCGTCGCAACATCGGGATGCGCAGTACCAAATATTTTCTCCCGAATTGAGAGCGCACGGGTCAAAAGAGGCTCAGCTTCTGCATAACGGCCAAGAATCTTACAGAACTCTGCAAAGTTGTTCAAAGAGGTCGCAACTTCCGGTTGATCATGCCGAGCAAGCTTTTCACTGATTGCCAGTGCACGTCGATAGTATGGCTCGGCTTCAGTATATCTGCCCTGAAACTGACAAAGAGTTGCAAGGTTGTTCAAGCCCATGACAACCTCGGGATGATCAGGATGGTCTGGACCAAGAAGCCTGTCATGCATTGCTAATGCACGCTTGAAGAGTAGCTCGGATTCCAGATACCGTCCCTGAATAAAATAAAGTCCTGCAAGAGCATTCAGACTCATTGCAATAGAGGGATGATCCGGCCCAAAAGAGCCCTCACGGATAGCAAGTGCACGAATGCAGAGAGGCTCTGCCTCTGCGTATCGGGCCTGAATTTTATATAACTCCGCCAGGTTGTTCAAACTCGTTGCCACATCGAGGTGAGCAGAACCAAGGGATTTCTCCCGGATTGCCAGTGCCCGCCTGAAAAGGGTGTCGGCTGTTGCATATTGATTCAGAAAGAAGCACTGACCAGCAAGATTGTTCAGACTCAAAGCAACCTCAATCTGATCAGGATCGGCACTCTTTTCCGCCTGTTCCAAAGCTTTCCTGGCCTCAACAAGGGTGCGCATACTGGCATCACTCTTGAGAGCTGCAAGGGAAAGAGTGGCACCAATCGTGCCTGTAAGGGCGATGATGATAAAAAAAATCAACCCCGCCGAAGCAGCAGCAAAGCGCCCAGAGCGCCAGGACTTTCCTCCCCGCCAATACTGCAAATAACCAGTCATAATATTCCGTTGCAGGAACCCCAATTGTACGAACGGGTTCTGGTTGCTCGCCAAGCACGTTATGCGTTATAAATCATTACTGGATGGTACATCATATCAGCGTATTTTCCAAAGGAGAACCATCTGTTTTCAACGACCTTCTACCGCAAGAGTTCCGCTTGTTTACACTACCGAGCGCTCATATTTGAACAGACAGACACTACAACCTAAAGCCTGTCGGCAGAAAATTTCCCCCTTCATCTCCGAAAAATCGCGCTGGGTAGCTTCAACGTCCATTTCACAAACCACATGGCAGGGAATATTGAAGCGACCTCACCGGCAGCAGCCTGAAAAGTTATTCAGACTCATGATTACCGCGTGAATTGATGATAGTACCTGACCTCTGCTGCCTTTCTGGAGATTGCATTTTTGGACCTTCCCATGATTTTGAAATGCTTCTGCCAAAATCAAGTATGCCCGAAAACGGCTGAACTTTGTTGTAGGTACCAATACCAAAAAGAAGAGAGAGAGCAATGATGGCAAGAAGCTCAACTGAACGTCTGGTTCCGTCAGTGCTTTTTGTTTTCAGGTAAGAAAAGAACACTTTCCAATTAATGGCAAAAAGATGAAACAGGGAGATAAGGGAAAAGGCAAATCCAAAAATAATATGCTGGTTTTGCCATTCTGGTTTTGTCAAACCAATCATACTCCAACCCATCGCGCCAGGCCCTCTGCCCGATGGGCCGATATAGAGTATCACACCCGAAATCAGGATCATAAAAAAAGAGAGAAAAAGCCCGAAACTTGTAAATATTCGCCAACTGAACAGTTGTTTCATAGTACACCCACAGAAAAAATATTGTTTTGCGTTGTCTGTCCTTGTTTGATACATCAAATTAACCCGCTGATTCCGGTCATCTCTACACATAAAGTCATCAAGTCGGCATCATTCAACAGCTCCCTCCGGATCAGCGGAAAACAGCATTCCTCGCATCAACCAAACACGTTTGCTCCATTCTGGTGCAATGGAACTGACAGAGCATGATTCGTCATCCTGTTCTGGTGCAAGCTATAGTAGAGTTCTTCATAATTATCAACCATCGTATCAAGGGAAAAACGCCGTTCAAACTCCTCGCGGCAAACGTACCTCGACAGGGAATCAACCTTATGAATAGCTTCGATAAAGTCGAGCTTGCTTTCACAAATAAAGCCTGTTTTACCATGCGTGATCACTTCCGGAGCAGATCCACATCCCCTGACGATAACCGGAGTGCCACAGGCAAGTGCCTCAATCATGACCAGACCAAACGGCTCAGGCCAATCTATGGTATTGAGAAGAGCCTTGGCATTTTTCAACAGCTCGACTTTCTGCTGATCACCAACCTCACCGACATACTCAATAAGTGGATGATCAAGCAGTGGCCTGATTTTTTTCTCAAAATATTCCTGGTCTGTCGGATCAATTTTGGCTGCAATTTTCAGCGGTATATTGCACTCACGAGCGAGCATGATTGCCTGGTCAGGTTTTTTTTCTTCAGAAAAACGACCGAGATAGAGAAAATAGTCTCCTGGTGTCGCATTGAATTCAAAACAGGAGGCTGGGTAACCATGATAGATGGTTTTTGCCCAGTTGATATCTTCGACAGGACGGCGCTGGGAATCACTGATCGAGACATAAGCCATATCACGGTAGGTTCTCAGCATTGCTGAACTATCTCCGAGATCAAGTCTGCCATGCATCGTCAGAACAGTTGGCACCAGCGTTTTATGAGCATACGGAAGTGTCAGGTATTCAAGATGGGAGTGAATGATATCAAATTCATGAAGCATTTTCTCATAAACCCGGCTTAACATCATCATTGAGACGATCATGGGCGTATGCTCCTCTCCTCCAAGTCGAAGTGCTTCTTTTATGGGAGCAACAAGCCTGGCACTGGTTATGGAGTCTCCCGAGGCAAACAGGGTGACGTCATGACCTCTCTCTACCAATCCTTCCGTCAAATGGTAAACAACTCTTTCGGTTCCACCATATTTCTTCGGAGGAACACGCTCCACCAAGGGAGCTATCTGCGCAATTCGAAGTTTTTTCATAGCACACTCTCCCGCGTTAAAGAAACACCTGGCAACAGAGGAGCATCAAGAGAGAGCATTCCCGTTGCAAGCGATTTGCGTCCTGCAGACAACCATACTCTTATGGTATCAAGGGGCTTGCCGATTATTGTTGATATCGTCCGATGTTTCAGTCCGGAGATCTCTGAAAACAATACCGAGAGCTTGATATCTGCATCCCGTCGGCTTAATGACGCCACCAGGCGATTCATAGGCTTTCGCAGTGACTTCGATACAGGATGCAACCCATCACGACCAAAACTATCAAAATAACACCCTCTGAATATTGAAAACATCTCTTTTTCAGGAGTATTCCTGTCAACATGTAAATAGGTTCTGTTGACAAGCTCAACAGCAGCGTTCTCAGAGCCGGTCATCCAATACGCAAGGCTGTAAATATCATCCATCAAATCCATCGGCGTTCTTTTTTCCTTGATCATGGGAACTCCTCATATCAGGTATAAGATTGATATAACCAATTTTTACTGCAATTTTTCAAAAAAGCAAATAAAGTCGCAGCAATTCGATGCTGCGGCTCCATCTGTGTAAACGGTTTACTGCATCAATCCTTAAACTTGTCAGCAATGTCTTTGAGAGCATTACTTGATGAGCGTAAGGCACTCTCCACACCATCCTTGAGCTTCTCCCAAGCCTCTTCTCCCGCCTCACCCAGCTCCTTCAGCTTGCCTTTTGCGGTTTCGATCCCATGCTCAAACTCATCAAGCTGTTTGGCATAGTTGAGATGAGCTTCGGCATTAAAATTTTTTGCTTTTGCCCTGAACTCAACCAATCGTGCCTGTGCCAGTTCCAGCTCGGCAGCAGCTTTCTTTTTATAAGCTTCCTTCAAATTCATAGCGACTCTCCTGTATTATTTTAGATTCAAAAAGTATCCGTCAATCTTGCCTGCAAGAGCTCTCATCTGCGGTTTTCATCATGGCGCTGCTGCTCCAGAACTCTACGATTGTTTTCGTCACTGCGCTGCTGCTCCAGGACTCTGCGATTGTTTTCATCACTGCGCTGCTGCTCCAGGACTCTGCGATTGTTTTCATCACTGCGCTGCTGCTCCAGGACTCTGCGATTGTTTTCGTCACTGCGCTGCTGCTCCAGAGTTCTGCGGTTACTGATTTTGCTATACTCGGTATCCCGATACCTCTTGATATCTTCAAGGCGATGTCTTCTTATTTTTCCGGGAAGATTTTTCTCACGAATAACCTTCCACGGTCCACGATAACTGGAAGAACGGTACCATGATCCCTTCTGGTTTATGTAGTAGCGATGGTCGTAATAGACTATATCATAAGGAGTTCCGACTGCTACTGAAAAACCCCGCTCCGGCAAATTGATAAAACTTGGCCGGGAATCAATCACAAACGAGTGATCGTTCAAAGCACGAATCTGTACGTTCACCGCCCCGCGAGCCTCAATAGCGGGAGTACCGAGAAGCATTCCTGCAACGCCAGCAGCAAGCCAAATGGTTTTTTTCATCGTTTTTCTCCTGTTTATATGTTGTTCAGAGTAATGATAGCACCCTTCTGCTGCTGAAATATTCAAGAGCAGATCACTCTCACCATGGTGTCCGGATTTTCCGGTTTTATAAATTTCCCGACCATTCTCCTCCCTTTTTCGCTCACAGCAAAAAACGGAAGCTGCCCCATGGTCATTAAATGCGCCGACCTTGAATGACACGAATGAGAATGACCACAATAGCGAGGACCAAAAGGCCGTGAATAAGTCCTCCCATAGTATACGAGGTGACAACACCCAACAGCCAGAGGACAACAAGAATAATGACTATGGTTTCGAGCATTTTGTTTCTCCATTTAATTAACAAACCTTTTTTCGGAATAAAGTACCATCGTACCATACCTTCACTCCTTGAACTTTAATAAACAAAGCTACCAAACAAATAGTTCATTCATCATTAATTATTTCGGCATTCTTTTATCATCATTATTATACTGATTGCCTGATCAACTTATCTCTGGACATATGTATTTGATACAAAAATCTCTTTAAAAAAAAGAATATTGTTATAGCAAAAACATTGCATTCGATTCTACTCTTAACGGATAATATTGCACAAAGACAACACCACCATATGAAGTAAAATCACGATTTGTAAATCAGAAAACGAAAAAGCACTGACTGAATACTTTTTACTGCACGGCTGTTGAAGAAACAGCCCCCGGGATGAGAATGAAGAAGTTTGCTCCTATACATCCTTCTCCTTCATCACTATACAAAAAAGGAGTGACAACACACAATAACTTTAACAAATAAAGCTATAAAAAGAAAAATAACTTTATTTTTTAAAGAAATAAAAACACAAAAACAGTCCTGCAGTTGTGCTTCCCGACCATCACAAGGCAACGTGACACTCCATGAGGTACAGGGGAACAAAAGAGGGAAATGGAGGTTATGAAGAAGGCTCCAATGAGCTGGAGCCTGAAACAGAGTGGCATGGAAGGCCGAAGAGGTAAACGCAGTTCATTTGGTGCGGGTTACAGAATCAATCAAAACCTGCAACCAATCGTAGCCAGATCAGGTACCAAGAAACGCCATGAGACACTCCTTGTACTGCATAAAGGCGTCGTGACCCTTTGGCGTTATCCTGTAGATGGTTTGCGGCTTGCGTGACTGAACGTCCTTATCGCAACTGATATACTCCGCCAACTCAAGCATCCGCATATGAACGCTTAAATTACCATCGGTTGTCCTGACCTGTTTCTTGATTTCCACAAAGCAAGCCTGCTCAACAACATACAAATAGGAAAGGGCTGCAAACCGTATCCTTGAATGAATGACTTTGTCAAGCAACTGATGGTTAAAGTTGCCTGTGGATTCGCCGCCGGGCTGATCAATTGACTTTGTCCTTCTGGCTTGAATCAAACGCTCCATGAGCGCTTTATTCTCTCGTTCAACCTGCTTTTGCATACTGATGTCCGAAATGACTGCACGGCACTCTTGGCCATCATTACTGACAACAGCATCAATGCGAACCGTACGGCTATGGAGAACATCGGTTGTGCCAGATATGAAAGGATCAAACGAAGAGGAGGTTCCATCACGCTGAAGTATGACTTCACAGGAAGCATGGTCACGGGAGCTGAATACCCGCTCCAGCATAGCATTATATCCCGGAAGATCTTCAGCCAGAATAAATCCTCCCAGACGATCACCAATCAGGTGGGATCGATCAATGCCAATCAGCTTTGAACCACTCAGATTTACCTTTCGTATCACTCCCTCCCGGTCGAGTGTCAGATAGCCAAGCGGAGCAAAGTCATACAGTTCGGTGTAACAATCCAGGCTCTCCTCCAGCTCCAATCTCGTCTGAAGCAGTTCATCCTGCTGCATTTCAAGCTCTATCTGGTATACTGCCAGTTCATGGATAATCCGCTGCATTTCATCAGGGGAAGCGGTAACATCAAGATGTTTTTTCCGGCCTGCAATGAGTTGCGCTTCAGCCTGCCGCCGCAATATGCTTAAATCCACCAACGGTGCTCGTTTCCTTGTCATGAAGGGTTTTCCTCCTGCTTAATTTCCGGACAAGACCGAAAAGATTTGATATCGACAAACGTCATGTAAACCTGAAAAGGTGCTTCCATTCCTGCCTGGAACCATGGCTGTGCATTGATGCGGATCCATCGGCAATGATTGTGTCCGGGTTGAAACACACCGATAATGACTCCCCTGACGGGCTGGGCGGTACGCAATGCGACAAAGGCCGGATGCTCTTCGAACGGAAAATCAGAACCATCTTCCCGAACGATTTTCCAGCGAAGCTCCGAAGAGGTTTTCCCCTGCATCTCTTCACGAGAGAAGCCCAAAATACGTTCTGCCTCTGGATTTACCATAATAATTCTGCCCTTCGCATCAAGAAGTAAAGCACCCTCGGGTATTGCGTCAAACAAAAGGCGAAAACGATCTTCACTCTCTTTCTGGGCCACCTCAGCCTCTTTGCGGGCAGTGTTGTCTGCGGCGACTGTAATCACTCCGATCACGTTACCTCCGGCATCTCTCAGAGGCCTTGCAATGAGTGTATAAAAACTGCGGCAACCGTCGGCCTGCTTCAACATCAAATCCCTGTGCACGCTCTCCCCTGTTGCAATAACTTTTTGCCTGATTTCCATCAGTTCAGCGGCGTTCTGCATCCCAGGAAGCTCCTCATCCCGCATTCCGATTGAAGTTGATGCATGGAACATATGGCGGGGATCATAGAACCAGATATAACGAAACTCCTTGTCAACAGCAGCGACGATAATACCCGAACTTTCAATTGCTGCCCGAAGACGCTCTTCGCTCTCCCGCAGGCTCTCTTCGAGCTTTTTTGCTACACTGATATCACTGAAGGTGATCACCAGACCGACAATGCGGTTTTCTTGTGTTCGGTATGGCATAATCTTCACGCTGAACCAACGCCCATTACTGGCTGAAACCTGTTTTTCACTGTACACAAGAGTATGAAGAACCTCTCGTGCATCATCAGCTAATGCGGGATAATGCAACTCCGTCACAATATCGGTTATGGGGCGTCCTACGTCACTTGCAATCAGTTTGATAATGGCCGCTGTCCGTGTGGTGAAACGGCGAATGTTGAGTGCATCGTCCAGAAACAGTGTTGCAATATCAGTACTGTTCAGCAGGTTTTTCATATCATTGTTGGCCTGCGATAAATCACTCACCTTTGATTGCAGTTCGTGATTAACCGTCTGCAGCTCCTCGTTCATAGACTGCATCTCTTCCTTCGATGTGGTCAGCTCCTCGTTAGTGCTCTGCAATTCTTCGTTGGCCGACTGCATCTCTTCATTGGTTGATTTGAGCTCCTCCTGTGAAGTCTGCATCTCCTCACGGATACTGAGGATCTCATCTCGTGCCTGACTCAATTCCTGCTCGAGCAGTTTCTGCCGGGCTCCACCTCTGTCAACAGAGAGAGCCGGATCCCGTAATGTTCCTCCCACAACCCTTTCGACATCGGAAAACACAATCAAAACCAGACCATGCAAAGCATCCGGCTTTTCCAAAAGCCGGATTGTCAGATTGACAGCCTGTGTTTCTCCGTTCGAGCTGACACTCAGTCCTCTTTTTGTAGCCACTCCTTGTTGACGAAGTGCATTGCCGAACATGAGATTCAGTTCATAGCGAAGCCCTTCGCGTGCCATCGCAAAAATATTCCAGTTGGCTTTTCCTGCCGCCGGTTCAAGATACTTGCCTGTATGGCCGCTGATATAAATGATATCCCCCTTGTCATTGGTCAACACGGCAGCAGGAGTATAATGTTCGAGGAGGAACTGATCTGTCATGGACTGCAGGTTGATGGCTGAGGATTTTGATTTTGGCTGATCAATCGCAACGTCCTGAGGCACAGGCAAGGAGTGCGCAAATGAAAAGGGCAAAGCAAGGGGCTCTGGACGAACTCCGTGGTGAAGCTTGCTGAAAAGCCGTGTTTTACCATCAATCGGTTTAAAAAGAGAGGTAAATGAACCAAGGCTCTCGGCACTTCCCAGAAAAAGAATGCCTCCAGGATTAAGAGTGTAATGAAAAAGTGGAAAAAGCTTTTTCTGCAGCTCCGGCTCCATATAGATCAGCAGGTTTCGGCAAACCAGAATATCGAGCTTGGTAAAAGGGGGATCCATGATCACATTCTGCGGCGCAAACACTACCGTTTCACGGATCTCCCGCAATATTCTATAGCTATTATTGTCGCGCTCAAAGAAACGCTGCAGCCTTTCAGTTGAGACTTCTGCCGAAATGTTCAAGGGAAAGCATCCTGTACGGGCTTTGTCGATAGCATCTTTATCCAGGTCAGTTGCAAATATCTGCAATTTGAAATTCCCGAGAGGTTTGACCGATGCAACAGCCTCCTTAAATATAATTGCAAGGGAATAGGCCTCCTCACCAGAAGAACAACCTACCACCCAAGCCCGCAAAACACCACCAGCCGGATGAGCAGCAAGCAGGGCTGGAATTGCCTTCAGTTTCAAAATTTCCCACACTGCCGGATCGCGGAAAAAACTGGTTACCCCTATCAGAAGTTCTTTGAAAAGCAGATCAGTCTCATGGGGGTTTTCCTGCAAAAAGCGAACATAGTCAGCTATTTTTTCAATCTGGTGAATACCCATGCGTCGCTCAATGCGGCGATAGATCGTGCTTTTTTTATAGAGCGAAAAATCCTGCCCGGTATGGGTTCGCAAGAGTATCACCACTTTTTCCAGACCGCTTAACGCTCTCTCTTCCAGCGGAGGATCCTGTTGTAAGGGTAATAATGGAAAATGCCGCAGATAGGTAATAATTTTAGCAGGAAGCTCCTCAACGGGAGCAATAACATCAACCCTGCCAGCCTCAATGGCACTTCGAGGCATTCCGTCAAACTTGGCCGAAGAGGGTGCCTGCACAAAAACACCTCCACCATTCTCTTTTATAGCACGCAAGCCATGGCTTCCATCGGAGCCCATTCCAGAGAGAATGACACCGATACTCTGCTGTTGCAAATCATCTGCAAGTGAGCGAAAAAAGAAATCAATAGGCAAACGAAGCCCTCGAGGCTCTACCGGAGCAAGCAGATGCAATACTCCGTGCAGCAACGACATGTCCTTGTTTGGAGGAATAACATAGACATGGTCTGGCTCAATTTTCAGGCGATCTCTCACCTGAACGACCGGGATATCGGTAACCCGCTGCAGCAACTCCACCATAATCCCCTTGTGAGTAGGATCAAGATGCTGAACAATCACAAAGGCGATACCGCACCGGGAAGGAACATTTTTCAGAAAAATCTCCAGTGCCTCCAATCCTCCTGCTGAAGCACCAATACCAACAATAGGAAAACAATTATTTGCAGCCTTCAGGGTGACCCCATCAAGCTTTTTTGCCTTAAGGTTGCCGGAGGGTTCTTTCGTCATGATCCTCATCAATTTAAGAGCGTATACCATCGAAAACACGAACAAATAGAGCGCATAACATCACTTTACATATTCACAATTGTCACCTTACTATCAAGCGTCACACAAATTTCACAGGCAAGATCAGGACGAGAGAATGGTTTCGCCATCAACCAGCTCCTCGAACGACTCTTTTGCAGGTGAACTCCCGTGAACTTCAACACAACACCTCGGTATATATATTTCAAATGTCGTTCCTTCCCCATCCCGACTGAATACCTCGATAAAACCGTTATTCTGTCTGACAATGCCGTGGACCGTTGAAAGGCCAAAACCGCTGCTCTCCGTCATGGGCTTTGTGGTAAAAAACGGCTCAAATATCGACTTAATCGTCTCCTTGTCAATGCCTCGACCATTATCACGTACAACCAACTGAACATACTCTCCGGGAAGAGCTTCTGAATGGCTCCGACAATATACGGCATCAAGAACAAGCGCCACAAGAAAGCAATAAAATAGTATTTATTAATGCAAATAGTAATGAATTCCTATGGCGCCGTTGACATTGAGATGCACATCGGGTGTTACATCGAGTACAGGAGCTATTTCAGCAAACAAATCCACCGGAACATCAGAGAAGAGACAGGTGACACCTACCCCCAATTCCTCCCTTGCGTATGCCCTGGGCATAACCGAAAAGAGTAACAGGGAAACAACAGTCACTATTTTGCTGACTTTGATTACGTTCTTCTTGTTATTCAATGATAGCACTTTTTGCGTTATTGATTAGCAAACATATGATTGATGTATTCCCGGCAATGAGCAGAAAATTAGCCGCAGATAAATAATAAAACTTCTTTTTACTGCAACAAACTATAATCCTTATACTTCAATACAGGCAACGCACTTTAGCAAACAATGCTACAATACAAAAAGTTCATTCCGCAAGAACTCTTTTCAGTAGTACTATACACCTGTATTCATCAATATCACAATGAACTCTTTTTACAAAAAAAAGCAATAAAGAACGAAATAAATTATTTCTTTATAAAATAAAGCTTATCATAAAACGATAACTTTTTTTCTTTTCTATTGGCACTAACCCAAAATAATCATGGAGAACACAATGAAAAAAACGCTCGCACTTCTCGTACTCCTGGCTGTAACAGGTGTTGCAAGTACCCCTGTACAAGCTGCAACCCACTACATAAGCGGTATGGGCGGCATTTCACGAATGAATAACATGACACCTGAAGAGTCCTATCAGGGCGCTGGAGGCAATAGCAATTCTAATTTTGACCTCGGTTCGGGTGTCAACGCACTGGGAGCTATTGGCTGCGATTATGGGAACTACAGGCTTGAGGGCGAAGTCGGCTATCAGCAGAACACATTGAAGTCCGGCATCAGCAACATGGATAATGTATTACAGTATTATCCACAGGAGGGATCGCGCTATGACATGAGGGGTGATGTTTCAACACTGTCATTGATGGGTAACGGTTACTACGACGTGCACCTCGGCGGTGGGGTTGATTTCTATGCTACGGCTGGCGTTGGTATTGCCCAAGTTTCATTTCATGATATGAATTTCTCATATAACTACGATCCAGTAACCAATGCCTTATATGATAATCCGAATCCGGGATATAACGATCACGCAACCACCCTTGCCTATCAGCTTGGTGCAGGCCTTGCTTTTCCTCTGTCCCAGAACGTTAAGCTGGATCTCCGCTACCGCTATTTCGCAACAACGGACTTTACCTATACAAATGACTGGGTTGACGCTTCCAGCAGCAGCAATACGCCGGTCGCCTCAGGAATAAATAGCAACATTGTCAGTCACAGTGCTCTGCTTGGTCTGAGAGTCGAGTTCTAAAATTGTCGATTATTTCACGTAACACAGGATCTCCGACGCTCCTGTGTTACACTTTTTTTCAGGACTTGATCTGAAAACCAGCTCTTACAATTACCAGGAGAATCCAATGAAATCTTTAATGAGAAGTCTGTTTATTCCAGCCATGCTCTTTCTGGGGGCTTGCTGCTGTGGGGAAGATGTCGTCGTTGCTCCAGCAGCAGCACCACCACCGCCACCACCACCGCCGATTCAGATAATTTTGCCTGGCCTCGGTGATCTTTTCTATGATTTTGATAAATCGGATCTTCGAGCGGATGCCGTCGAACAATTGAAGACGAATGCCAACTGGATGCAGGTTTTCAAAAATAACAGTGTTATCATCGAAGGCCATTGCGATGAGAGAGGTACCAATGAGTATAATCTTGCTCTTGGTGAGCGCCGTGCAAACAGTGCCCGGAATTACACCATTAATCTTGGTATTGATCCTGTCCGCCTGAAGACGGTCAGTTATGGGGAAGAAAAACCGTTTGCCACCGGCAGCACTGAGGAGGCTTGGGCTCAGAACAGAAGAGCTCACTTTGTTGCTGAATAAAATGGTATTACACAGGAAACAACAAGGGGATGCCAAAAACATGCATTCCCCTTGTTTGTATTGATACGACGCACTGACAGAACTCTTGTTGCGGATACCTTCAGGAAGCCTTCCCCCTAAAGAACAGATACCGGATTTATCCTTCAGCTTTTGACGATCGGGCAGAACGAATTACCTCTGATGCTTTGTTGAGTGACTGGCGTGACTCTTCAGCATCTGGACGGCTGTCGGCAAATTTGACGAGATCAGCCTGTTTAAGCAGATTCATGATACTTTCAAACCCGGCAACACCGAGCTTTTTCAAATCACGCTCAATCTCTTGCGTTACGGCTTCAAGTGCGCTGATACGATAGTGGTTTTCAAGAAAGGTGCGCATAATGTTGCTGAGTTCTTCATAGCATTCGTGCGGTGGCATTCCCGCTGAAAGACTTGATCCAAGTTTTTTGAGCTTTCGCTGGGCAACCTGTCCGGAATCGATCCTCTCCGCACTGTTACGTACAGTGCGTTTGAGCAGAAAAAGCAACAAAAGTACCATGCCTGCAATACCAAATGCTCCAAAAAAGAGCCCCATGATCAAAACAGAGGGAATCGAGGGTTTCAGGGGTGGCTTAATAGGCCTGAGTTCTCGCATTGAAGAGTCGGTGAGCGCTCGAACAAAAAGAGTGGTCGCTGGCCTGTAGTTTATTTTTTGAGCGATTTTTCCTTTTGTATCTCGAATCACCACCGTAAAGGATGGAATAGATTGGTGACCGGCACCAAACACACCAAATTCAAACGCAAACAAATCTTCTGCCGCACCGGAAAAAGGGGTAGTAGCCACATGTTTACGACTGATCAATTCGAAGGGCTGTTCAGCCGAAGTGCCACTTCTGTCAAACCCTTCAAGTGAAGCAACCTCTTGCTCCGAATGGCGGACCCTGATGGTATAGTGCATGCGATCGCCAACAAGAACCGTGTCGGGATTAACCTTCACGGTGATTGTGGGCTGAACCGTTTCCGCTGCAGAGGAAAAGGAAGAGGAAAGTACCATCAGGAAGATGAAAAGCGGCAAAAAAGGAAGCCACTTCCGGAGCCCGACCCTGTATCTTTCAAACCTTGCGTTCACGGTGCTGAAAAAATGAGTTGAGATCACCAATAAACGAACGATCGGTATCAAGAAACAGCGAATCAATACGCATGCGCCGAAGGCGGTGACGAAGTTCCTCATAATGTTTGCACTGCACACTCCGATAATGCTCTATTTCGCGACGGCTTCCGCCATCAAGCGTAAGTCGCATACCGGTTTCAGGCTCTTCGATATCGAGCAGACTGCTAAGGGGAAGGGCCTTATCGAGCGGGTCACTGATATGCACAAGAATAAAATCGTGACGGGTATTAAGAAGCTTCATACCTTTTTCATAGTCGCTGTCCACCAGATCCGTCAAAAGAAAAATGATTTCCTGCCGCTGGCGGGTATAACGAACAAAAGAGAGGGCTGCGTTGATGTTGGTGGCAGAGTTCCCTGGCTTCATCCGAATAAGTTCTTCGAGAATCACCAGCACATGATGGCGCCCCTTGCGAGGTGGAATATAGGTTTCAACACGATCAGTAAAGACAAGAAGCCCAACCTTATCATTGTTCTGAAGGGCGCTGAACGCAAGGACGGCACTCACTTCAAGAGCAACCTCCTTTTTACTGTGCTCCCGGCTGCCGAAAAGCATTGATGCCGATGCGTCAACAACAAGCAATAAACTCCGTTCGCGCTCCTCGGTAAAGAGTTTGACATATAATTCATGTTTTCGGGCAGAGGTATTCCAGTCAATAGAGCGGACATCATCGCCATACTGGTACTCACGCACATTACTGAACTCAATACCTTTTCCCTTGAACGAGGAGTGATATTCACCGCTGAACAGTTCGCTGGCCATCCGCTTTGAGCGGATTTCAACCCGTCTTATAATATTCTGAAGTTCCTTCAGATGCTCTTCACTCTTTTCCACACTCTTCTCCGTGCTCATGTTCGTCCGCCAACGTTATGGAACCTGCACATGCTGCAATATCTGGCGGATAATGTCGTCCGGCTTGATGTTGTCGGCCTCGGCTTCGTACCCCGGTCTGATACGGTGGCGGAGGGTATCGTAGGCAATGGTCTTTACATCCTCCGGTGTTATATAGGGGCGATGCTGCAGGAATGCATGGGCTTTGGCCGCAAGAAGCAGAAATATCGAGGCCCTGGGTGATGCGCCATACTCAATCATGGCTTCAAGCTCAGCCATGCCATACTGCGCCGGTTTTCTGGTAGCAACAACAAGATCGACAATATAACGCTGTACCCTTGGATCGACATAAATTCTATCGATCAAGGCTCTTGCCCTTGAAATATCGTGAGGCTGGACAACCGGTATGACCGGCAACTCGCTGACTGTGGTTGCCGACTGCAACATAATCTCAAGTTCCTCGTCGTATGAGGGATAATCCACAAGAACCTTCATCATAAACCGGTCAACCTGAGCTTCAGGAAGAATATAGGTACCTTCGTGCTCAATCGGGTTTTGGGTCGCCAGTACCATAAAGGGTTCCTGCAGAGGGAAAGTCTGGCTGCCAATCGTTACCTGATGCTCCTGCATGGCTTCAAGAAGCGCAGATTGTACTTTTGCTGGAGAACGGTTTATTTCGTCAGCAAGAATAACGTTGGCAAAAACCGGCCCCTTTCGGGGATAGAACTCCATATCTTTTGGATTGTAAATCATGGTGCCGATAAGATCGGCAGGCAACATATCCGGGGTAAACTGGATACGCTGGAACTTCAGGTTCATTGCAGCGGCAAATGTCCTGATAATAAGTGTTTTGGCTAATCCGGGAACCCCCTCAAGCAAAATGTGGCCATTGACCAGCATTGCAATAAAGATCCTGCTGATCACCTCGTGCTGACCAATAATGCGCTGCGAAAGCTGCTCCCTTGTTTTTTCAAGAAAACGGGAGGCCTCCGTTATCTGCTCTCCAAGCTCCTCCAGTTCTACTGCATGTTGCATCGTAAATCCTCCTGCGTAAACTCTGTTAAGGAAACGGTTCCCGGTTTGGTAGAGCCTTCCGGTTCCCTCATTGGGCTGTGCCGGAAATACCACATCATCTTCAAATTTTCTTCATAAAACCCCTGAATCCCAGAATCAGCAGTGCAAACCCAATAGCCGTCGCTGACCATGTGTAGAGATCGGGGATATAGAGCATACTGTTAAGAAGACCGAGATCAGGAGCCATAAGAAGCATAATGTTTGCTCCGACAAGGATCAAAAGCACATGGAAAGCGCTTACCTTCTCACGCTGTTTGCTATTATTGCCTGGATTGTTAGCTTTGCCCATAACCTATACTGAAATAAGGATACCATGAATATTTTAGGCATAGAAACCAGTTGTGACGAAACATCGGGAGCCGTGCTTTGCAGCGGACAGGTGCGCTCGAATGTTGTCAGTTCCCAGCGCTGTCACGCACACTTTGGCGGTGTTGTACCGGAACTGGCTTCACGTGAACACGAACGGCTTATTGTTTCAATTGTGGACGCTGCCGTAACTGAGGCCAATATAACAAAAAATGATCTGGATGTCATAGCCGCGACCGCCGGTCCGGGCTTAATCGGCGCCGTCATGGTCGGACTCTGTTTTGCCCAGGGCATGGCGTATGCGCTCCAAATCCCTTTTGTCCCGGTCAATCACATCGAAGCCCATATCTTCTCTCCCTTTATTCAGGAGGATCCTTTCCACTCCTCCCCTGAAGGCGCTTTTGTGTCGCTGACAGTTTCCGGCGGCCATACCCTGCTCTCCGTTGTTGAGCCTGATCTCTCCTACAGCGTGATCGGTCGAACGCTCGACGATGCCGCTGGAGAGGCGTTCGACAAAACCGGCAAGATGCTCGGCCTCCCCTATCCGGCAGGCCCGGTAATTGACAAACTGGCAGAAAAGGGAGATCCCGCTTTCCACCTCTTTCCACGAGCGCTCACCTCAAAATCGCAGACCAGTAAAAACTACCTCGGAAATTTTGATTTCAGTTTTTCCGGCCTGAAAACCTCCGTACTCACCTGGCTGCAAAAACAGAGCGCTGAATTCATCGAACACCATAAAGCCGATATTGCCGCATCCATCCAGTATGCCATCGTCAGCGTACTGGTTGAAAAAACCATTGCAGCAGCGCGAAGCAGAGGTATCAAGAGTGTTTCAATTGCCGGAGGAGTCAGTGCAAACTCAGCATTACGAAGAGCCATGAAAGAGGCTTGCAAGAGAGAGGGCATTACGCTCCATGTTCCGGGGACTGTCTACTCAACCGATAATGCCGCCATGATCGCTACCCTTGCCGCACTTAAACTCTCACGGGGCATGAAGGCTGAATGCTGCTACAATATCGCGCCTTACGCAAGCTTTGCCGCTGGCTCAAGGATGGCATGATTGAAATAGTTCCATAAATACATTACATTACTGAGCAGAAAAAAACCGTTACGTTTTTTTAAAATCACGACAATACCATGCATAACTTCATACAGCCACTCCTCCTCTTTGCACCACCCGTAGCAGGACAGGCGGCGCCAAATCCGCTCATTCAGATTGTCCCCCTGGTTCTTATCTTCATTGTATTTTACTTCTTCATGATCCGTCCCCAGCAAAAAAAGCAGAAGGATCGTGAAAAAGTTCTCGACAGCCTGAAAAGAGGCGACAAGGTTGTCACCATAGGCGGCGCTCATGGTACCGTTGCCGGAATTGACACGGAAAAGAAAACCGTTCTGGTCCAGGTAAGTGAGACCACAAAAATCAAGTTCGACCGTACCGCTATTGCCAATATAGAAAAACAGGAAACCAGCGATAAACTCACGACCAAGGAATGAGAAGCAACATGCAACCAACAGCAGCAAAATTGGTCCTGGAAAATGGTTCAGTCTATCATGGAACCGCGTTTGGTCACATCGGAGAAACAACTGGCGAGGTGGTTTTCAATACATCGCATACCGGATACCAGGAAATTCTCACCGACCCATCCTATGCCGGCCAGATGGTGATGATGACCTATCCGCTGATAGGAAACTACGGTATCAACCCGACGGATAATGAATCGGAAAAAATATGGGCTTCGGCTTTCATTGTCCATGAAGTGTCGCGCGTTCACAGTAACTTCGAAGCCACTGAAAGTCTTGACTCCTGTCTCAAAAGAGCTGGTGTAATGGGTCTTGCCGGTATTGATACCCGCAAGCTTGTACGCGAAATCCGTGAAAAAGGGGCCATGAGAGGCGTTATTTCCGCCCTTGAAACAGACGACGAAAAGCTGAGAGAGACAGCGCTTCAAAGCCCTGAAATGAGTGGCCGTGATCTGGTCAAAACTGTTACAGCCAAAGAAAATTATACCCTTGAAAAGGAGAACGCCCGCTATCATGTAGCAGCACTTGATTACGGCATCAAAACCAATATCCTGCGCATGCTGCAAGATGCAGGGTGCCGCATAACAGTTCTTAAGGCCGGAACATCCGCTGATGAGATAATCCAGCTTAATCCGGACGGAGTTTTTCTCTCAAACGGACCTGGTGACCCTTCAGCCGTCGGTTATGCAATCGAGACCATCAAACAGCTTGTCGATTATAACCGCACGACAAAGCCATTACCGATTTTCGGTATCTGCCTTGGTCACCAACTGCTTTCGCTGGCGTTCGGCGCAGAAACCTACAAGCTGAAATTCGGCCACCACGGCAGCAATCACCCGGTTAAAAACCTCGCCAGCAACCAAATAGAGATAACCTCACAAAATCATGGTTTTGCTGTAGAGATGGAGTCACTGCCCGATGAGCTTGAAATGACTCACCTCAACCTTTATGATAATACCGTAGAGGGTGTAAAACACCGGCATCTACCCTGCTTTTCGGTGCAGTACCATCCTGAAGCCGCTCCTGGACCACACGACTCCCATTACCTCTTTGCAGAGTTCACCTCACTTATGGATTTAACGTAACCCATTCTTCTGAAGAGATGAAAAAAAGACTATTTACACCAGGGCCAACCCCTGTGCCAGAAAATGTCATGCTTCGCATGGCCGCACCGATTATCCATCACAGGAACCCCGAGTTCATGGAGATTCTGACCAGGGTTCACGCCGATCTCAAGTATCTGTTCCGAACAACCCAGCCTGTTGTTGTGCTCAGTTGTTCGGGGACTGGCGGCATGGAAGCAACAATTTCGAGCATCTTCAAACAGGGCGACAAGGTCATTACCATCAATGCCGGCAAGTTTGGCGAACGTTGGGGAGAACTGGTACGCGTCTTTACCGGAAATTGCGTTGAGGAAAAGGTGGCATGGGGTTCCGCCATTCAACCAGAAAGAATGGCAGAGCTGCTCAAGGAGCATCCGGACGCAAAAGCTGTCTGCCTTACCCATTCGGAAACCTCAACGGGCACGGCTGCTGATATCAAAACACTCAGTGCACTGATCCGTGAAGAGTCAGACGCACTGGTGCTGGTTGATGGCATTACTGCGGTCGGGGCACATGAGTTCCATTTTGATGACTGGGGCGTCGATGTCTGCATCACCGGTTCACAGAAAGGACTGATGATGCCACCGGGGCTTGCGCTGGTAGCCATATCCGAAAGAGCCCAGGATATCATCAAGGGCCAAAGCGGTATGCCACAGTATTACATGAGCCTGAAAAAAGCCCTGAAAGCCCATGCTGGCGACGACACTCCTTTCACTCCGGCTGTTTCGCTGGTAATCGGCCTTGATGAGGCATTGCAGATGATCAAGGCTGAAGGGATTGAAAATATCTGGAAACGGCACGAAAGCCTTGCCAATGCTTGCCGTCAGGGATGTAATGCGCTTGGCATGAAGCTCTTCAGCAACTCCCCGTCGTTTGCCGTTACTCCCGTATGGATCCCTGAAGGGGTAAAGTGGTCGGCATTCAACAAAGCGCTGAAAAACAGCAATGGCATAACCGTTGCCGCTGGTCAGGATGAGTACAAGGACAAGATTTTCCGTATCTCTCATCTTGGTTTCTACGATGAGCTCGACATGCTGACCGTCATCGGTGGGATTGAACGTGCGCTGAAGGAGATCAACTTTGATTTTGAAATTGGCGCGGGCGTCAGCGCTGTACAAAAAGCATTTCTTGGCAACTAAGCCACGAAAGCGCTTTTGCCATGATGCTGCTGCACACACTCCTGCTTGTTTTTGCTCTCGCACCTTCAATGCAGGAGATGCTGGGGGAGTATCGTTTACGACTCAAAGCCGATGCATTCTATGAACGGCACGCTTACAGCCGGGCAGAAACCGTTTATCGGGAGCTGGCAGCCCTTCCTGAACAAAACGAGAGGGGGGTTGCCAGCTTCAATCTTGCCTGCGCCCTCTATATGCAGGGAAAATATCCTGAAGCCGCAACACTGTTTGCTCTCAGATCAAAAGCTGAGGGCAGACAAAAAGAACTCGGCGTGAAAGCGATATTCAATGAAGGCAACACCCTCGCAATGAAAGCTATCGGAAGCAACGGAAAAGCAGAAAAAAAGATACTTTTCCGCCAATCGCTCAATCGCTTCAAAACGGTACTGTTAACTGATCCTGATGAGGGTGATGCAAAAATCAACTATGAAATTGTCCGCCGTTACCTTTATGAACTTGAGCAATCCGAGCACCCCTCTTCATCCAGCTCCGGCAAAAAAAGCGCCTCTCCACCGCCCTCGGGTATCAGCAATGATAGTGCTGAACGTCTGCTTGACCATGCCCGGCAGGATGAAACTGCGCTGATGCGGCACCTCCCCCTGAGAACAAAATCGACTGCGCAGGGTAGCAAAAATAATCGGGACTGGTAGCATAGAGCATGCCGAGACAAAAAAATGTTCTGCTGGTTTTTCTTCCATCGGAAAGCGGTGTTGATGGTGCCCGTTCTCTTTACGACGAGAAAAGGAGCAACCCTCTGTTACGGAGCTTCAACCACTCACTCAGAAGCTTGATCAAACAGAGTCAGTTTGCTATTCCACCGCTCTCGCTCATGATCCTGAGCTCTCTTGACGTACCGGGAGTCGAGCAGTCGATCTGCGACATGCGATTCGAGGAATTTCCCTTTGATAAAACATGGGATCTGGTAGGCATAAGCGTCCAGACAGGAATGGCAAGAAAAGCGTTCACTCTTGCCGATCAACTCCGTTCCAGAGGAATTGCAGTTGTCCTCGGAGGCGCACATGTAACGCTCTTCACCGACTCCTGCAAACCCCATGCAGATGTTCTTGTACTTGGAGAGGCTGATGACCTCTGGAAGGAGGTACTGACCGACCTCACAACAGAGAGACTCAAACCGCTCTATCAATCCGCCAACTTTCCCGATCTCAACATCTCAAGGCCTGTCAGTAAACGATCACTGGTCAAAAACCGATACTTCACCACAAACCTTATCCAGACAGGAAGGGGGTGCCAGTACAACTGCGACTTCTGCAATGTGCATCTCCTGAACGGCCATACTCTCCGCAGAAGAGCAATTGCTGACGTTGTCAGTGAAGTTGAACGCTTTAAACTTCATGACCAGAGAATATTCTTTTTTGTTGATGACTCCATAAACGCCGATCCCCTCTATGCCCAGGAACTTTTCCGGCAACTCATCCCCCTCAAAATCCGCTGGTTCGGACAATCCACAACCACCCTCGGCCAGCAGCATGAACTGCTTGAAACCTTCGCCCGTTCTGGATGCCAGGCTCTCCTGGTTGGTATTGAGAGTATCGAAGCAAAAAGCCGACATGCACATAAAAAAAATCAAAACCGGGCGGGTGAACTTGTCTGCGCAATTAAAAATATCCGGGAAGCAGGAATCAGCCTTTACGGCAGTTTCATTTACGGTCTCGACGGCGACACGCTCGACACTCCGGCCGCAATCCTTGATTTCATAAACCAGACAAAGCTCGACGTTCCCGGCATCAATATTTTGCGCCCCATTCCTGGGACAAAGGTTTTCGAACGACTCCGCGAAGAGGGACGACTGCTGTTCGATCCCCTTGATGTTACCGCATATCGTTATTCGTTCGGCCAGGAGATGCTTTACCAGCCAAAAAACATTCCTCTCGACGCCTTTGTCGAGAGCTATTCACTCCTTACACGACAAGTGTTCAGCATCAAAAATGCCCTTATCAGAGGCGTGAGAGCTCCACAAGCAAAAAGTGCCGTGATGCTCTTCAATCTCTTCTACGCCCATCTCTACAGACTTTCCCGCCACGATTTACAGCAACAGATGGAAAAAAAACATACAAAAAAACCATTTTGCCATACGCCGAATAATTTTTAAACTGTCTGTCATGATTTCTGAACCACACCCGGCACAACAATCAAAACCTGTTTCAACAATGACCATGAAGCCTTTCCTGCCTTTTTTGACCGTAGGACTCTTTTTCCTCGGTGCATGCGGCCTTGAAAAACCACCAGCCTCTCTTGAGTTTCCTGAAGCAAAGACTGACGCCGCACCAGTTGCTGCACCAGCCGCTGCTCCGGTTGCCGAGCCAGTAAAGGAAGAAGCACCGGCAGACCCAAAACTTGCCGCAGGAAAAACCATCTATGACACAAACTGTGCCGCATGTCACGACGCGGGTATGATGGGTGCACCGAAACCCGGAGACAAAGCCGCCTGGAGTGCCCGTATTGCTCAGGGGGTAGAAGTGATGGCTAAAAAATCAATTGACGGCTTCACAGGTAAAGCAGGCATGATGCCGGCAAAAGGTGGCAACGCCAGTTTGACAGATGAAGAGGTAACCAACGCTGTCGCCTTCATGGCCGACAAATCAAAGTAAAGGAAGCTCCTTTTTTTATTGAGCGGGATCTGCAGAACGCAGCTCCCGTCTCTCTTTCCCGAATGGAAAGTACACTCCTGCCATCTGATTCTTAATCCGTTTCTTAACGGCGCAGATATCGAAACCATTTGGATTGATACGGTTAAAATGGTAAAATTGGGGTCTTTCATTTTCTTTGGCGGCATCAGCCGTAACCATAAACTCAAATAATAATTCCAAGGGAGGATCCTCTATGTCTCGTTTTCTTTCAGCCGCCTTTTGCGCACTTTTTGTTTTTTCCATGAGCTCAACCGATGCCCAGGCTGCCTACAATGCCGCAGCAGGAAAAACCGTGTACGACGCCAACTGTTCAACCTGTCACAAGACCGGCATAATGGGAGCTCCTAAAACCGGCGATAAGGCGGTATGGGCACCCCGTCTCTCCTTGGGAGAGGCTGTACTTGTCAGCAAATCCATCAAAGGCTTCACAGGCAAAAAAGGGATGATGCCCGCAAAAGGTGGTAATCCAAAGCTCACCGACGCCCAGGTCGGCAATGCTGTAGCGTTCATGATCCAGCAGAGCAAATAAAGAGTACCGCTTTCACGATTCTAAACAAAGCGGGAGAAGATCCCGCTTTGTTCTTGTTCATTCCGGGCCCTGATAGCAGTCAAAAATGCCCTCGCTTTCCTGCCTGAGATGCCTCGATGGAATATTGGCATTACTCCCCCTGGCTCCTGTACAGCCTATCATCACACAGCAATCTCCGTGTAAACAGCCGACTCTGCCCTCCTCAAACGCATCAGATTTCGTTCACATAACAGAGCTGGCAAGAGAGAGGCCTCCTCTGTAAGGATGGAAAATCGGATGAAAAAGTGTACATATCGGTATGCTCTTTTCATTCATAAAAAATAATTTCATGAACGATCTTCATATTGGCTTTGTCGGAACAGGAAGAATTGCCCGTGCGCTTATTGCCGGACTCAGCCAGAGAGAAGGGACTTTTCTTGCAGGATTTGACAAGGAACCAGCCGCTCTTGCCTCCATTGCCGCCGATTACCCTGTTTTGCCATGCCTCTCAATTATAGAACTTGCCCTGAAATCACAGGTCATTATTCTTGCCGTCAAACCCTACCAGATGGAAGAGGTACTCGGGGAGCTGAAACCCGTTCTCGGCGCCAAACACCTGCTTATCAGCGTTGCAGCGGGAATTTCCTCGGAGTTTATCAGGAAATTTGCACAAGCGGAAACACGTGTTATCAGGGTAATGCCTAATACACCAGCATTTGTTGGAAAGGGAATGACCGCTCTTTGCCGGGGGAAAATGGCTACAGACGAAGATCTCCTTCTTGCCTCTGACCTTTTCCGTTCCATTGGCCAGGTGGCGATCCTTGATGAGTCGCAGATGGATGCAGCAACAGCCCTCTCCGGCAGCGGACCGGCCTACATGTTCCATATTCTGGATGCTCTGGCCGAGGGAGGTGTACAGTGCGGCCTTTCCCCTGCTGAAGCCCTCCTCCTTGGTGCACAAACCATGATCGGGGCCGCAACAATGGTACTCTCTGGACAGAAAAGCCCGGCAGAGCTCAAACGGGATGTTACAACTCCAGGAGGAACAACAGAAGCTGGACTGAAGGTCATGGATGAAAAAAATATCCGGCAGATTCTGGTTGAAACAGTTGCCGCCGCTGCGGCACGCTCCAGAGAACTCATGAAATAATCGATATGGCCACAGGCTTCGCTCGTTATCGCTACCGCCCTTTTTTACTGCTTATCCTGGCGCTCCTTTGCGTTCCGGCATTCGCCGGAGCGTCAAAGGTGCTCGAAACCGAGCCATTCCTTGCCTCCTCAATAAACAACGATCACCCCTTTGTAGGCCAGGAGGTACTCCTGACCTATCGGCTCTATTTTAATACTGACGCACCAAAAATATCTGATGAAGTAGCTCCTTCTCTTCAGGGAGTATGGGCAAGTGAAACCAAAACAGAACGCTTTATCAGAAGTATCCCGGTAACAATTCAGGGAAAGCAGTTCAGAAGTGCCGTCATCAAGCAGTTCAAAGTGGTACCCATCCAGAGTGGCAAAATCACCTTGTCAGGCTACAGCATGCTGTGCACCATCCCGCAGGATAACGTCGCAATGGATGGAAAAGTACTCCCTGACAACCGTTTCCGTATAACAGCGCCCGCGCTTACCATCTCTGTCCATGCCCTGCCGGAACCCGTTCCGGATAAACTTTCCGGGGCAGTAGGCCTCTTCTCGCTCAACCTCATGGCCGACAAGCAAAAGCTCAAAACAGGAGAGCCACTCTCCCTGAAACTGACACTCGCCGGAACAGGGAGCCTCCTTACCCTTGAACTTCCCAGCCTGCTCATCCACGAGAGTTTTCGTCGTAACCCTCCGGAAAGAAAAACAATCCTGTCAAAAGAGTCAGAGTTGACATCGGGCACTATTATCTCAACAATGGTAGTCTGGCCCCAATCGAAAGGTGTTTTTCAGATCACCGCAACACCGCTTGTTGTTTTCAATCCTGAAACAAAACGGTTCAGCACTCTTTACGCACAACCTCTCACCATAACAGTCGACTCAACAGCACAACAAGCTACAGCCGACGAAAGTGCTCCTCTCAATACCTCTACAGAAAAAAAGAAAACCATCACCTCAATCTTCATTGCAATCGCATTGCTGATAGTAATGAGCTCTGCAGCAATTGTTTTGGTAAGAAAAAAGCGTCTTATGGACGCAAAGCGTGTACTGGCTGAAAACAAAAGTGAACAACCAGAAGCGTCTGGAAAATCTGCCCGAACCATGAAAGAGCAACTTTTCACCTTGCTGGAAGAGGCAGGCATAAAAAGCCCTGGAGGTATGACAAGGACAGAGCTGAACGATGCGATGCAGGAAATCAAAATCCCCGATGAAACCCGCTCAGAACTCCCCGTTGTGCTTGACTCATTGGACAGAATCCTTTACAGCCCTTCCAGAGAAAAAGAGAGCCGAATCCCTGACTGGATTACAACAAAAGTTGAAGCTCTCTTGCGTGCACTGAAAAAAGCAGGCTCTTCACGCTGAAACAAAAAAGAGCTCCCCGATAAAGAGGGCTAATCCGGCAAACCAAAAAGAGCAATTGCTCGTTCGGGATAATCCGTGATGATCCCTTCAGCTCCAAGCGACTTCATGGCCAGCATCTCCTCCCTCCGGTTGACCGTCCAGGGTATCATGCCGATACCCTTTTCATGAAAAGCTTCTGTCATCTCCCTCTCAACAAGAGAAAAATGGGGATTGACATATCGGGGAACAAAACCAAGCTCCAGCATAAGTCTGTCGGGATTGTGCCTCTCCTCAATCAAAAGTCCATAACAGAGCCGAGGGTTCACTCTCCACGCAGCCCGAATCACCCTCTCATCAAAAGACTGAATCCTGACTCGCAATGATAACCCGGCAGTTTCTATAAGCTGAACAACCAGCGCAGCATATTGGTCAGGCGGCGGATGAAACAAATCATCCTTGTCTGGCCACGATTTGATTTCAAGATTATAGATCATTTCTCCCTTCATACCCGACGACACTATATAGGAGTCGACCTCCCTGAATACGGTGGCAAGAGGTGGTTTGAAGGAAGCAACACGAAGCTGGCCCGGAAAAGAGGGATGAGGCAACCCACAGTCAAAAGAGGCGATATCGGCAGAGTTCATCTCATAAATGATGTAACGAAACCGATCTTCAGCGCTCAACTGATGACCATGAGCATCAGCACAGAGAGGGGCTGAAAGCCATGGATCATGGGAAACAAGAATCTGATGATCTTTCGATACAACCAAATCAAGCTCAAGAACCCTGATGCCAAGAGAGGCGGCATGACAGAAAGCATGAAGGGTATTTTCAGGAAAGAGGGCCCTTCCACCCCGGTGAGCCTGTATTTCGAATGCCATACTGATCCCTTGTATTGGCTGCAGGAGGCAAACACCCTGCCCTACCGGCAACGTTGCTTTACCAGTGAAAATACTATTGAAAAGAGCTGCCTGCCTGGCCTGTTAAGGGTTACGTTTGCCTGAAGTAACGCGGGATGCCTTGGAAAAAGCTTTCTTTTTTGGTTTTCTTTTCTGCAACCGATTACCATCCACACTTTTCGAAGCGGGATGCTTGCCAGCGCCGTTCACACCAAATAAATCAGAAGATGTTTTGCTTCTGTTTTTGTTAAACCGATTTTTGCGATACTTTTTTTCAAGGTCAGCGTACGGACTGGGCGGGTCTGGAGAGGTATTGTGGTTATTAAAATTCGGCTCATCAATGACCTCATCAACATCATCCAAAACCACGTCGGGATGAACTTTATTAAGCAAGTTTTTTCTATTTATGTTCAACAAATCAAGAGCACTCTTTTTACTCAGGATTATTTCTGAAGGGACCTCAATTTACAATTTTAGAATTAAAATGCAAGAAATAGCATCACCCGTTAACAACAACGGAACCTCCGAAGAAAGTTTTTGCATTGCTTCTTGTCTGTATAAGTATTAAATTTACGATTATTTCATAAAAAAAAGGAGCTTGAAGATGGATATTCGCAGATGGATTCTTGCAGTTGTTCTTCCCCCGGCTGCAGTTACAAACAAAGAGGCCGGGACGATCATGCTGACCGGGCTTCTCACGCTGTTCGGCTGGTTGCCGGGTGCCGCTTTCGCAATCTTCATGATGCTCCAGGAGCAACGCCAGGTAAAAGCCTGACACACCATCCTGCCGCTTCCGGTTGCTCCAGACACCTCTGAACTTGCCAAAAAAAATGATTGGTGAGGTTAAAGGGTTTTTGGGAAACCTCCCGGAACCGCTTCAGGAGAGAGAGCACGGGCAGACATTCAGCCCGTGCTGTTATCGACCCCTCAAGAACGTGCTGACGAATCGCCATCCTTGCGCAAGAAAAAAGGAAAACCCTGCAACAAGAATAATGGTTGCTCCGGAAGCAATATCAAGCAAAAAGGAGAGCCAGAGCCCCAAAATGCTGAAAAGCGCTGAAAGCACAACTGCCCGAACCATCATCCCTGGCAAGCTGCGGCTCAGCATCCGCGCAATGGCTGCAGGAATCGTCAGAAGCGCAATCACCATCACAATACCCACAACACGCACCATAACCACCACCGTCAGGGCAATCAGACAGAGCATTACAAGATAGAGTGCCGTTGTCTGCAACCCCGATACGGCAGCATACTCCTCATCAAACGAGATAGCAAGAAATTCCTTGCTCAGCAGCCATACCACAGCAAGAATAAGCAGATCGAGCAACAGAATCATCCACAGATCAAATGATGGAACCGTCAGAATATTGCCAAAAAGATAGCTGAAGAGATCGGGAGCATACCCCGGCTTAAGGCCGATAAAAAGAACTCCAACGGCCATTCCGACCGCCCAGAACGTTCCGATTGCGGTATCTTCAGCAACCTTTCCCTTCTTGCTCAACAGACCAATAGCCAGCGCTGCAGCCAAACTGAACGGAATAACGCCAAGCAGCGGATTGATCCCAAGGTAGTAGCCCAGCCCAATCCCTCCAAACGCCGTATGCGCGATACCTCCACTGATAAAACCAATCTTTTTGACCACCACATAGGTGCCAATAACACCACAGGCAACACTGGAAAGCAGTGCTGCAAGGAGCGCATTACGCATGAATTCAAAGGCAAATATCTCTTGGAGCATAAAGGGTAGTGTTCAGAGTAGCAATTCCACTCACATGATCTTTTATTCCTCCGATATCGTGGCTGACAAGGACTATGGTGAGCTTTTTTTTCTGGTTATCGAGCAAATCGTAAATGGTGGTTTTCATCTGCGGATCAACGCTTGCTGTCGGTTCATCGAGCAGCAGCAATTCGGGCTCCCCGGCAAGAGCCCGGGCAATAAGAGTCCGCTGCAACTCTCCTCCCGACAAGGTACCAATCCTCCGATCAGCCAGCCGTTCCAGACCAGCCACGCCAAGCGCCGCATCAGCCTTCTCCCTGTCGATACGGTTAAAGTGCTGAAACAGTTTTTTTTTCGACAGCCTCCCCATAAGCACCAGCTCACGAACACTGATCGGAAATTCGCGGTCAAAAAACAGCCGCTGGGGTACATAACCGATACGCTCAGGAAAGCTTCCGGGCAGAGCACCAAAAACGCTCACACTCCCCCCGGATGATTTCTCCAAGCCAAGAATCACCCTGAGCAATGTGGTCTTCCCCCCGCCATTTGGCCCGACAAGACCGAGATAATCTCCCTTGCAGACTGACAGGGTCACGCCATCAAGCACCATTACTCCCCCAAGCTCGACCGAAAGCCGGTTACACTCGATAACAGGAGTCGTCATGGCAAGCTTTCGCTAAACGCCTGTGTCGCACTTCGGAGATTTTCCTGATAATCAGCAGCGAGGGGATCAACACTGCGGGTTACCCCACCAATTTCTGCAGCAATGGTTTTCGCCTGGGAAATATTAAACTGGGGAGAGACAAAAACCACCTTGATATGGTTCGCTTTGGCTTTTTCAATAACTCGCTGCATCTGCCCTGGAGTAAGCGTTTTGCCCTCCTCCTCAACTGCGATCTGTTCAAACTGGTATGCTTCGGCGTAGTACCCCCACGCCGGATGGAAAACCAGAAAACGCCTGCTCTTTAAGCTGGCAACCTTCTGTCGAATCTCCCTGTCGAGCGCCTGCAGCTCCGCAACAAGCTTACTGCAGTTCACGGCATAATCATCCCTGTGCGCCGGATCTGCCAAAACAAGAGCTTTTTCGATATTTCGGGCAATAATCACCCCGTTTGCAGGTGAGAGCCAGTAATGAGGATCGTAACCTTCGTGATGATGTGCATCTTGTTCGTGATGATGTGTCTCTTGTTCATCATGATGCTTTATCGGAATCAGGCGAACACCCTCTGCTCCATTACAAACCCTCAGCTCCCTGTTGATCGACAAAAAACGATCCATCCAATCCAGCTCAAACTCAACCCCGGAACCCGCCTTGATGAAAAGGGTTGCCTCGCCGAGTTTAACCATTTGCCGGGGAGCAGGCTCATAACTGTGAGGGTTTCCGCCCGGCGGTACCATTACTGAAACGGAAACATGGCTGCCTCCGATCCTTTCTGCAAAGTAGGAGAGGGGTGCAATAGAAGCAACAACCTGTAACTTCCCTCTCCTTGCAGGCTGAACGCATCCTGCAAAAAAAAGCAAAAGGGGCAGCACCGCAATACATTTTATCACAAACCTCACCATAAACTCACCATTTTTAATCTTTGATAATGCAGGAAAGAGAGAATCCCCTGCACCCACACATCCGCAAGATACAAAAAAGATGCTGCCGTTCCGCCAAAGGATAACCAGCGGTAACAAGCAGATAAAAAAGCTGTTACCGCCTTGTTTCCTGTTCTGTTACGGCAGTCTGTTCAGGGCACTTACCGTTGCCTTGATTGAGGCAAGACTGATATTCGAATCGATCCCTGCACCAAAAGAAACCCGTCCATCGGTACAGCCAATCTTGATATAAGCTATAGCAAGAGCCCCGGCGCTTCGCCCGATAGCATGTTCTGCATACTCATCAACACTGAAATCCACTCCACTCTCCCGCACAAATCCTTTGACAAAGGCATCAAGAGGACCATTACCCTGTGCGGTGAAATTGAACTCCTTCTCCCGGGTCTGTACGATACAGCTTATGGTGGTATCCTCTTCATCCTGACGACGAGGCTCTTCATCATCCCAACTGATCTGACACTTCTTGAGCGTAATCGGCTGCCGGAGTTTGACATATTCAGCATGAAAAAGATCATGAATCTGCTCCACCGACAACTCGACACCAGTCGTATCAGCAACAGCCTGTACCACTTCAGCAAAATCAGGCTGCATCCATTTCGGTATCTGGATACCATACTCCTTCTCCAGCACATAGGCCACCCCACCCTTACCCGACTGACTGTTGATACGCACGATAGCCTCATAATTGCAACCAACATCCTGAGGGTCAATCGGCAGATAGGGAACAGCCCACAACCCACCGGGTGAGAGAGGTTGCGCTTTCATCCCCTTGCTGATTGCATCCTGATGCGAACCGGAAAAAGCCGTATAGACCAACTCCCCCGAGTAGGGATTACGAGGATGAATATCCATACGGGTACAGCGGCGATAAACCTCACGTATCCGTGGAAGATCGGAAAAATCCAGCTCAGGATCGACGCCCTGACTGAAAAGGTTCAGCGCCATAATGACAACATCCATGTTACCACACCGCTCGCCATTACCGAACAAGGCGCCCTCAACACGGTCAGCACCGGCCATCACCGCCAATTCAGCAGTAGCAACCGCAGTTCCACGGTCATTATGAGCGTGCACACTGATCAGAACAGCATCCCGCGCCTTGATGTTGCGGCAGAACCACTCAATGCGGTCGGCATAAATATTCGGCTGCGACATTTCAACCGTTGAGGGAAGGTTCAGAATGATCTTTTCATCCGCAGAAGCGCCCCAGGTATCCATAACCGCATGACAGACATCAAGCGCATAATCAAGCTCCGTACCGGTAAAACTTTCAGGGCTGTACTCGAAACGGATTCCCGCATTACCACTCTCATCCTTCAGGCGGCGAACAAGCGCCGTTCCTTCAACAGCAATCGCCTTGATCTCCTCCCTGTTTTTGCGGAAAACCACATCCCGCTGCAAAGTCGATGTCGAGTTGTAGAGATGAACAATGGCATGTTTCGCTCCGCTGATGGCATCGAAGGTCTTGCGTATCAGGTGCTCCCGCGCCTGGGTCAACACCTGAATCGTCACATCATCAGGAATAAGACGCTCTTCGATAAGCCGACGGGCAAAAGCAAACTCCGTAGCCGAAGCTGAGGGAAAACCAACCTCAATCTCCTTGAAACCAATAGAAACAAGAAGCTGGAACATGGTTACCTTTTCCTCAACGCTCATCGGCACGGGCAGCGCCTGGTTTCCGTCACGAAGATCGACACTGCACCATATCGGCGCTTTCGTAATGCTCTTGTCAGGCCAGCTCCTTGCGGTAATGGCCACCGAAGGATACGCTGCATACTTCCGATACTTCATCTTTTTCATAACGCCTTTTCCTTTTTTATCCTTTAAACGAAAAAAGCCACCAACCCGAAAAGGGTGGCGGCTTCGACAATGTTCACTCTCTGGCTGAAAAACGAACTAAAAGACACCTCCCTCCGGAGCCACTATGCTGAGTAGCAGCAAGGCCAGGGAGAGCAGGAGGTTTTTCAGGTTCGTTGCACGCATGTCAGCACAGAAATTCAACAGATGACTTAAATCACTTTCACTGAAAATAAAAAAAACAGAAACAAATACATACATGATTCATCATGAATTTCAAACCTGTATCAACTGCTCAGTAAAGAGTCAGCAATAAAATTCAGATAATCAGCTCTCATTATAGAATGTGTGCCATTGTTGTGGTTTCGAGAAAAACTTTACAAAGCGCTATATCCGATGGACTGAAAAGAAAAAAGGCACTACACCGCTTAAGTGTACTGCCTTTTTTTGTGCTCCGCGGGCAGGACTCGAACCTGCAACCCTGCGATTAACAGTCGCATGCTCTACCATTGAGCTACCACGGAATCTGTATCAGCATTATTTTCGCTGATGGGGTGTTAATATACACCGCTTTTTCTGAAATACAAATCAGAAATGACTTTTTTCTTCATTTTGTTCAAAGTAGTAGCGCATGGCCTTTTCATTTTCCATAATAATTTTTGTACATTGGTTCTCTTTTACTGAAAAGATGGTCTATGCATAAAGAAAAATCGCTGATAGAGATTGGTCTGGTTACTCTTGTGGAGGGAACCAATGAGTTCCATTTCACCTGTAATGCGGCAGATTTTGCCGGTCGTCAGTTGGCTGAGGCTGGTTTTACAAGAGAGATTGCGCTGCATGTGATTGCTGAAAAAAGTGCCGATGAAATAACCATAACCATCAACACTTCGACGCTGGCTGATTTCACGTGCGATATCTGCCTTGCACCAGTATCAAAAAACCTGACAGGGACACTTGTGCTCTCCTATATCTTCGGTACCGCTCATGATGCTGATCATGAAGGAGATGAAGATTACAGTCGCCTGGACAGAAATGCTGAATCCATTGACATTACCGGAGAAGTGTGCGAAACGCTGCTGCTTTCGTTACCCATGAAGGTGACCTGTACGGATAACCCTGACTGCAGGCTTTACGGCAGCACAGGATATATGGAAGAAAATGAAGAGCCTCAGTCCGGCACGAACACGCTGTGGCATGAGTCCCTTGAAAAGCTGAAAAAAAATATCGTTAACTGACTATAAAAGAGTACCGCCATGGCAAATCCAAAAGCCAAAATGTCGAAATCCCGAAGGGATAAAAGACGCGCCCAATTCAATGCCCGCACAAAACCGGCAACTACGGTCAACTGTCCAAACTGCGGCGAACCAACTCTTCCCCACCGTGCATGCCGCCATTGCGGACACTACAGGGGCAGATGTGTCGTCAATAAACTGGCAAAGAGCTGATTAACTAAAACAAGACAAAAACCCCATCATGTTGACTATTGTTGTTGACGCCATGGGCGGTGACCACGCTCCCGCCTGTGTGATCGAGGGAACGGTGCAGGCTTTGCAGGAGAGCGGTAATCGGTTTAACATTCTGCTGATTGGCCAGTCGGAAAAGGTTGAACCGCTGCTTGCGAGTTACGACACCAGCGCGCTGAACCTGACGTTTCTGCACGCCCCCGAAGTGGTCACGATGGAGGATATTCCAGCCACGGCTGTAAAAACCAAGCAGGAATCATCGCTGGTCAAGGGCTTGCAGCTCTGCAAGGCAAAACAGGCAGATGCTTTTGTCAGCGCAGGCAATACCGGCGCACAGATGGCAGCTTCCCTTTTTGTACTTGGCAGGCTCCCCGGAGTACTTCGCCCAACCATTTACGCATATTTCCCGCGTCTTTCGGAAGGGTTGACCAATATTGTCGATATCGGTGCAAATGTTGACTGCAAGCCGGAACATCTTGTCCAGTTTGCCCAGATGCTGACCATCTATCAGCGCTATGGCGCTGGAATTGAACAACCGCTTACCGGGCTGCTCAATATTGGAGAGGAAGAGGGGAAGGGCTCCGAAATGCTCAAACAGGCCTACTGGCTTCTGAAAGAGGCTGACAGAGCAGGCAAAATAAACTTCCTTGGAAACATAGAAGGCCATGACATTCTGAAAGGAAAGGCCAGCATTGTGGTCTGTGACGGAGTTGTGGGCAATACCATTCTGAAATTCGGTGAAAGCATCCCTGAATTTATGGGAATCCTGTTCAAACGATCTCTGGAAAAAGTGATGATCTCTGGTCAGATGGACGAGAAGATGGCCGCAATGACAACCAGCCTGTTCAAGGGATTGTTTGATCCTTTTGATGTGGAAATATTCGGAGGCGTGCCCTTCCTTGGCGTTGACGGCATCTCCATTGTCGGTCATGGCCGTTCCTCTTCAAGAGCAATCAAAAACATGATCTATATGGCTGAGCACATGATCGAAAAACGAGTCAATGAACACATTGCTGAAGTCCTGTCCGAAAAGTAGTACTTTTCCAACCGCACCCCTCTGCAGCAAAGATGGTAACAACCGAGCTGCAGGGCAACTTTTCTATCTATCATTCCTGCATGAAATAACTGCATACAACGCATGAAAGCTGCAATCACGGCGACAGCCAAATATTTACCTGCCAATATTCTGAGCAATCATGACCTCGAGCTCATGCTTGACACCAATGACGAATGGATTCGTGCGAGGACGGGCATCAGCGAACGCAGGGTACTCAAAGATCCGGAAAAAGCGACATCATACATGTGCGGAGAGGTTGGAAAACAGCTTCTCGAAAAACGAGGCATCGCGGCAAGTGAGATTGAGTTAATCATTGTAGCCACCATGACCCCGGACATGCTCTTCCCCTCCACAGCATGTTTTACACAAAGCATCATCGGAGCCAGCAACGCCTGGGCCTTTGACATAAATGCTGCCTGCTCCGGTTTTCTCTACGCCCTGAACGTTGGGTCACGCTTTATCGAAAGCGGAGCCCACAAAAAAGTTATGGTCATCGGCGCCGACAAAATGTCGGCAGTTATTGATTATACCGATCGCTCGACAGCCATCCTTTTTGGTGACGGCGCTGGCGGCGTCATCCTTGAACCGGCAAAAGAAGAGGGATTCGGCATTCTCGATACGCGCCTCTACGCTGACGGAGCAAACGGCACAGATCATCTTCTCATGACTGGCGGCGGCAGCCGGTATCCGGCAAGCCATGAGACGGTAGACAAAAAAATGCACTACATCTATCAGGACGGCAAACAGGTTTTCAAGGCTGCCGTCATGGCCATGGCAGAGGTTGCCGGTGAAATCATGAGCCGCAACAATCTCACTGCAGATGATATCGACTACCTTGTACCCCACCAGGCAAATCAGCGGATCATCAACGCCACCGCAGAGCGCATGGGCATTGATGACAAAAAAGTTATCTCGAACGTTGCCCGTTATGGCAACACAACAGCAGGCACCATACCGATCTGCCTTGCTGAACTTGATGAAGGGCAGAAATTGCACACCGGCTCAAACCTGGTGCTGGTCAGTTTCGGCGCAGGCTATACCTGGGGTGGCACCTATATTAAATGGCAGTAACCAGAACAATTCACCTCTTTTTTGAACAATCGCATTCATGAAGGCATTTGTTTTTCCAGGACAGGGTTCACAGTATTGCGGCATGGGCCGCGACATTTTCGACAACTTCCCCGCTGCCCGCACCATGATGGAAAGGGCAGACTCGATTCTCGGCTACCGGATAACCGACATCATGTTTTCCGGCAGCGAAGAGGAGTTGCGTCAGACAAAATATACCCAACCAGCCATCTTTTTGCACAGCATTGCTGTGGCAACCCTGCTCGGCAGACAAGATATCGCAATGACCGCCGGTCACAGCCTCGGCGAATATAGTGCGCTCTGCTTTGCTGGTTCCATCAGCTTTGACGACGCCATGCGGATTGTTGCCAAACGGGGGGAGCTGATGCAGAATGCCGGCAAAGAAAACCCTGGAACCATGGCGGCCATCATCGGTATGCCCGACAGCTCTCTGGAGGCGCTCCTTGCTGAAGCAGGCAAAGAGGGAGTCATTCAGGCAGCCAATTTCAACTCACCAGGCCAGGTTGTCCTTTCCGGTGATATTGCGGCTGTCAAAAAGGCCATCGAACTTGCCCCCTCAAAAGGAGCCCGTATGGCAAAAGAGCTTGTCGTTTCCGGAGCGTTCCACTCCCCGCTGATGAAGCCGGTTGAGGAGGAGCTTGCTGCGGCCCTTGCAGAAATTGAGATAAAAGATGCTGAAATACCGGTCTGCATGAACGCAGTTGCAACCCCGGTAACCAGCGCCGCAGAAATCCGCAAAAACCTGATTCTCCAACTGACAAGCTCGGTTTTGTGGTCACAATCTATCGAAGCAATGGTTCAGAGCGGAATGAGGGAATTTATCGAAGTGGGTCCGCAAAAAGTGCTTCAGGGCCTGATAAAACGCATTGACAAAACCGTAACCATCCGTGGTATCGACACTGCGGCAGATCTTCTGCCTCTGGTTTAATACAATTAACATCAACCGAGAGAAAACCATGTTTGAAGGAAAAATCGCTGTTGTCACTGGTAGCGCCAGAGGAATCGGACAGGCCATCGCTTTTGATCTGGCTGCCCGAGGCGCCGATATTGTCGTATGCGATATCAAAGCCGAATGGCTGACGGAAACAGCCGAAGGTGTTGAGAAACTTGGCCGAAAAGCCTACTGCTTCGAACTCGATGTCACCAACGCTGAAGCGGTGCAGAACGTCTTCAATGACATTGCTGCCGCAACAGGAAGAATCGACATCCTTGTCAATAATGCCGGCATAACCCGTGATGGCCTGTTAATGCGGATGAGCGAAGAGGACTGGGATGCTGTGCTCACGGTCAACCTGAAAGGAACTTTCGTCTGCACCAAAGCGGTCAGCCGCATCATGATGAAGCAGCGCTCCGGCTCGATCATCAACATCGCCTCGGTCGTTGGGCTCATGGGCAATGCCGGACAGGCCAACTATGCGGCATCAAAGGGAGGCGTCATTGCCTTCACCAAATCAGTCGCAAAAGAGCTGGCATCGCGCAACATAAGGGCCAATGCCGTCGCACCAGGCTTCATCTCCTCGAAAATGACCGATGCGCTTTCCGATGAAGTCCGCCAGAAAATGCTCGACGCCATACCGCTCTCCAGCTTCGGCACACCGCAGGATGTAGCCAATGCCGTTGCCTTTCTGGCTGGCGAACAATCCTCATACATCACCGGCCAGGTCATCAGCGTCAATGGCGGTATGGTAATGTGATTTGGGCAAGCCTCTTTTCTTTGTATATTGTCTGACTTTTTCAAAATTTTTTATCAACAACCAACTTTTAATCGGGAGAACATTGTAATGACTGCAGCAGAAATCAAAGATAAGGTATACGATATTATCGTCAGCAAGATGGGTGTTAACAGGGATCAGATCAAAATGGAATCAAAATTTTCTGATGATCTCGGTGCAGATTCACTTGATACCGTTGAACTGATCATGGAACTTGAAAGCGAATTCGGCGTACAGATTCCTGATGAAGATGCAGAGAAAATCGGCACCGTCCAGCAGGCTATCGATTACATCGTCAACAAGAAGTAAGCAATACCCCAAGAAAGCAGGCAAACGGAAAACCAGTTAAATCATTACAGATGGCTCAGGATCGCAAAAGAGTAGTTGTTACCGGCATAGGAGTTTTATCTCCTGTAGGTCTTACAAAAGAGGAGTTCTGGACGGCGCTCCATGAAGGGAAAAGTGGCGCTGCGCCCATAACCTATTTCGATGCAACTGATTTTGCTACAACCTTTGCCTGCGAGCTTAAAGGGTTTAAGGCAGTGGACTACATTGACAGAAAAGCGGCTGACCGTATGGATCCCTACTGCCAGTATGCTGTTATTGCAGCCACTCATGCACTGACAGATTCCGGACTTGATTTGAAAGAGATCGATCCACTGAGAATCGGTGTGGTACATGGCTCTGGAATCGGAGGCATGACCACCTACGATCAACAGTTCAGGAATTATCTTGACAGGGGCCCGAGACGCATCAGCCCCTTCTTTATTCCCATGCTTATTCCCGACATTGCGGCAGGGCAGATTTCAATCCGTCACGGACTGATGGGTCCAAACTACGCGACAGCATCTGCCTGTGCTACATCACTTCATGCCATTATGGACTCGTTCATGCTCATTCAGTGCGGAATGGCCGACTATATGGTTTGCGGTGGTTCAGAGGCTCCTATTACGCCGATGAGCATTGGAGGCTTTAATTCCGCAAAAGCACTCTCTACAGCCAACGACAGGCCAGAACAGGCCTCACGTCCTTACGACCGTGACCGTGATGGTTTTGTCATGGGTGAAGGCGCCGGATCGTTGATTCTTGAATCCCTTGAATCTGCGAAAGCACGCGGTGCAAAAATCTACGGAGAGATCGTCGGTGTAGGAGCAACTGCAGATGCCTATCACCTGACTGCTCCGCACCCGGAAGGCTTAGGGGCTGTCAATGCCATGAGGAGCGCAATTACCCTGGCTGGAATTACACCCGAAAACATTGACTACATCAACACCCACGGAACCGCCACTCCCCTTGGAGATCTTGCCGAAATCGCCGCCATCAAAACCCTTTTTGGTGAGCACGCCCGTAAACTCAGCATCAGTTCAACAAAATCCATGACCGGCCACCTTCTCGGCGCTGCCGGAGTTGTTGAATCAATTGCCTGTCTGCTTGCCATGCAACACCAGACCGTTCCACCAACCATCAACCTCGACAATCTTGACCCGCTGGTTGAGCTGGATGTAACGCCGAACATACCCAAAAAACGCTCAATTGAGTACGCACTCAACAACGGCTTCGGCTTTGGAGGGCACAACGGCTCAATCATTTTCAGAAACGGTTCATCGCTGTAAAGGAAAAAGATTGTCGGCTTTGGAGAAGTTTTGGGAAAAGCTGAGAAGCCTGGCTGATTTAGGTGATGGTAATGAGACGAACAGGAGTTCGGGAGCGGTTAATACTTCCGGAACAGAAACTGATCTTTCGGCTGAAACTGTTGCCTATCTGCAGCAGCTTGTCGGAGAGCCCGTCAGTAACCTGCCACTTTATCAGACCGCGTTAACCCACCGCTCCGTCGTTCATGACCCGGCAACAACCAGCCTCATCGAATCAAACCAGCGCCTTGAATTTCTCGGCGACTCGGTGCTCGGCATGTTGATTTCCGAATACCTTTTCAGAAAATTTCCCACCAGCGCTGAAGGAGAACTTTCAAGCAACCGCGCCAAAATTGTCAACAGCAAATCACTTGCCGGTTTTGCCCGAAGCCTTTGCCTCGGCGACCACCTCATCCTCGGCGAATCGGCTGACCACCATAAAATCCGGAGCAGCGAGTCCGCCCTTGCCGACGCCTTCGAATCACTTATCGGCGCCATCTATCTCGACAAGGGGATCAAAACAGCTTTCGATTTTGTCATCCGCAGCATCATTGAGCATGTCAATTTCAATACCATTGTAGCCGCTGAACATAACTACAAAAGCCGCCTCATCGAATACACCCAGTCAAACCATCTCCCCCCTCCCCTCTACACGGTGATAACCGAAACCGGCGCAGAACACGAAAAGAGCTTCACCGTCGGGGTAAGCTGCTCCGGCGAGCTCCTCGGAACCGGCACCGCCCAACGGAAAAAAGATGCCGAACAGCTTGCTGCCAAAGAGGCTATGGAGCGCATTCATCTCACCCTGAGCTAAAAAATCTTCTCTCTCAGTAGGACTACTTTTGCGTAATAACGTTAGATTATCTTCGTTAAGTCGTACTTTCTTTCTAACAAACACCATGACGAGAAGCTTCACCATAACTCTTTTCCATTAAGCCGTATTGGACAGCTATGGTCCATATTCAATAAATGGATGAACAGATGCCAACTATCTCAATGTTTTTCGGAATCCTGATTTCAATTTTTTATGGCGACGATGAACAACACCATACTCCGCACGTTCATGCACGATACCAGGGAAAAAGTGTCTCGATAGCCATTGAGGATGGGAGTCTTCTTGCTGGAAATATCCCCCATCGGCAGCTTCGGATGGTTCAAGTATGGATAGACATTCACAGAGAAGAGCTTATGGCTGACTGGGAACTTGCATGCGCCGGTGAAGAGCCATTTCGAATCGCACCGCTTCAATAAAGGAGAATATTATGGAACAACTTCTTGATGTTATAACGGTAACAACTCATACCAACTACACCCTGGAACTTGTTTTTGAGAACGGAGAGAGAAGAATATTTGACATGAAGCCATTTTTCGACAAAAAACCCTTTACAAAACTCTTCAACTCTCCGCTCTTCTTCAAGGCTTCTGTCCAATATGGCACCGTAGTCTGGCCGGGCAATCTCGATATTGCACCGGAGACTCTCTGGAGAAGATCTGTACCTGCGTAAATCCAGAGCACTACAAGGAGACCATTCTATTATCACTGATTACGATGCGTTAGTGTACGCAGTACTGTCTTTTGCTGCTGCTCGCCGCTATTTTGTAACATTTTGCAAAAGCAACTATTAAAGAAATCTCGAATGGCTTTATATTTTTTTCGTTGATGTTGACGGCAAAATCCGCTATAAGCACATACAAGTAAACAATTTAAAACCTATATTTTACAAATAATAACTTTTTGATTAGCAATAAAAATTATGACCTTTGAATAAGTCTTAACACTGGTTCGACGAAATATTTTAACATTGAGTTATTCTGAATAATAAAAGATTATGGGGAATAAATTAACAACCGGACGAATTCTTATAGTATTTATTATTGCTTTTGCTCTAATTAAAACGTATTGGCATGTGTTTGTTTTTATGAGCATTTCCGCTATCGTAATCTGGAGCATTATTAAAGCAATTAAAAAGATCCAATATTCTCAATCTTTACATTTGCATGCGCAAAATCATATAAACGATTCCAAGTCCTATCCAAATCAAGGCGAAATCATCATTTCTAATACCACGAAATCACATAAAGAAATAAAAGATTTAACATCTATCCGATGCAAAGCTGAAGATGGTGATGCGCAAGCTGAATATGAGCTTGGCATGATATATGACTGCGGCTATTTTGCTAATGGCCAAGGTATTCCACAAGATAACACCGAGGCTGTAAAATGGTACCGTTTAGCTGCCAATCATGGGCACCCTACAGCGCAATATAATCTTGGCTGGATGTATTATGCCGGTGCTGGCGTGGAACAGGATTATGATGAAGCATTACGATTAACCCAACTGGCTTCGGAAAATGGTATGCCCAATACTCAGGCACGTTTCGACCTAATAAAGAAGGCAAAAGATGACTATATAGAGGAGGAGCAATGGAATCTGCTTACTAAAAAACAAGTCCATTCAGCAACCCTATTACCGAGTATTAAGTATGAGACTGATATAAATATTATAGCAGATAAAAATAAAATCACACAATCCAGCAAAGCGATTACAGCAAAATATGGTACAAAAGAACTTACAACGCCGCTTACTGAGAACAAATTTGAGACTCTAATCAAAACAGAAAAATCAACTCCAGCCAAATTAAAATCAACAATAGATGCAGAAATTTTAGTACAGACACAAAACACAAAGGAAATTGCAGCAATAAAGTTACAGATAGCAACACTGCTTAAAGAAACAATAAGATCTTATATGCAGTCAATTTTCAGCACAATGCGTTTTAAAGAAATGCAAACGGTGTCTCAGGATTCACCCAATCAAGGTTATGCACCTACACCGTCAGAAAATACAACAAAATCCCCAGAAACAACAGGGATAGTAAATACCAGTGCAGATAAACTCGATGCGTATAGACGCTTTATTAATAATAATTCTATTGATGCTTCATCAAATCTACCTTCATCATTTTTAAAAAATAATATTGAACAAGAATTAATAAAATTGGAGCATTGGTTTGAAAGAATAATTACTTTTGATGCTCCGATTTTAGTCTCTTTTGCTTCATTGTTATGGCATATGTCAATAAAAAAATTGACTATTAGTGAAAAAGAGGCAATAGATATTGCAAATCTTCTTGAATCAATAAATATAGGGATCGAACCCGATTCTCGCTTCAGCGACTTTATCCCGAATCCAGAGCACAACGTAGTTCTTTTCAGAATCAGCGAAAATACTCCAAAGCTCCCTTCATCGGAATACTCCGTTGCTACACTCAGCCTCCATTTAGCCTCGGCCTTTGCCCTTACTGAAACAACTGTACACATCAGCGAAAAACAAAATTGGAAGCAACTGCTTGAAATTTTGCCGCACCTCTCTTCAGATGAAATAATCAGACTACAGGCTCATACATTGTTTATAAAGACTTCCGCTCAGACCTTCAGCATTAATGATATCAAAAAAAACATAGCGATAATCGATCAAAGTCAAAAAGAATCACTATGGAAATTCCTTGTTGGCATCGCAAAGTTAAACGGATGCACTGACATAACTAAAATAAAAAATTTTACTCGACTATATACAATGCTGGGTCTTGATGCACTGACTATTCCCAGTCATACGCATGAAATTGCTGTAGAACCTATAGCAATTCAAACCACTGATTTTTTGCCATCTTCAGGGTATTCAATCCCCGCTCAGCAAATAATAGCGGAAGGCATTTCTCTTGAGATGAATGAAAACGAAGCAACCCATACAGTGGCCAATGCCATCTCCTCAAAATCTTTAACAAAAAAGATAATATCTACAGATGAATTATGGGTTCCCTTTGGAAAAGCTATTGAACATTCTGGGTATACAATTCCTGACGGTCTTCTTTATTTTGGGACTGCTTTAAAATCTATTACAAAGTCACAAGAAGAACCATCTCTTATTGACATCTCTCTGCCAGTTGAAAAGGCAAATTCTGATATTAATAGTAATAATATGAGGTATTGGCCAAATTACTCACAAATACACGCCACACATCGAGCAGCATATCTCGACTGGCTCTCCACAGGAAGGAAAGAACCAATGGCAAATATTGGTTACGTTTTTCTTTTCTTTTATGGCTTGGAGAGACGGGTTTTGCTTGATAATGCTTTTTCAGCAGTTGACGATTTACCAGTCATTATCGAAGAAGTTCAACGACTTCTGACTGTATATAAAAACAATGCTTCATTTCGTCAGTACGCCAATAATTTTCTGGATATTTTGCAGATTATTCGAGGGGGAGTTTCTTTTTATCAGACTGAACCATCGCTTGAGTCATACTCTTGGAAACAGCCCTTAATCTTTAAGGTTGCACTTGGACAAATGGCTGCCGATAAGGTTCCACTCCCTGCAGAGTGGGCTTTAGCATGGGTAATAAATGATCCATCAATTCAAAAAAAAACGCCTGTTAAACGTTGCAAGCTTGAATTTCTTGACCTGTTCAAACTTCAGTATACCGAAAAGTTTAACGCGGGTATGCTGTTAATACCAAATAAAAAAAAGCTCCATGCGACATATCACCCTGCCAGTCCTCTGTTTGATAAAGATGTCACAATCCCGATTGCGGATCTTCCTGATGTGACTAATGTTTCTGAGGAATCAGAAAAAATAAGAGATCTCGTAAATGAATGTACTGATAAACTTGAAGATTATAGCCGCTTTCTTGGGCGTAATCCGGATAGCAATAATTCTCTTGAAGCGATGTCGCTTCTACCTAAACTCCTTGTAAAAAAATATGTAGCAACAAAATTTCAAAAACTGACAACCTGGCTGGAACAGCAAAGTCTTTCTGATACTCCAGTGCAGGTCTCTTTTCAATCAATTTTAGAACTAATACCACCAATAAATCAGAACTGTTTTGGCAAGACAGAAGTGATAACCGTTGCCAATTTTCTTGGCAAGATAAACTTTGGTATTGAGCCTGACCCTCGCTTCGGCAACTTTTTCTCCAAACAAGAAAACAATATCGTTCTTTTCAAAATCAGTGATAATGCGCCTAATATACCCTCTGCTGAGTATTCTGCTTCAACTCTTGTTCTCCATTTGGCCTCTGCCGTTGCCACTTCTGATGGTACTGTGAATATAAGCGAAAAGCAACAGTTGGAGAAACATCTTGAAGTTTGCTTACACCTCTCTTCAGATGAGAAAACAAGACTGAAGGCTCATTTATTATTCCTTCTTTCTTCCTTCCCTGGCATTAATAATGTCAAGAAAAGAATAGAGTTACTTAAACAGGAACAGAGAGAATCACTTGGGAAATTTCTTGTTTGTATTGCTCAGGCGGACGGCTATATTGACGTAATGGAAATAAAAATTCTTACGCAGATATATGCCATGCTTGGTCTTGATGCACAGAGTCTTTACAGTCAGGCCCATACTGCGGCTATCGAACCTGTCGTCGTTAAGACTTCGGATTTCGAGACTTTACCAGAGTATTCAATCTCTGCTTCACCAAAAATATCTAATGGTATTTCTCTTGATATGGACAAAATAAAAACAATCCATGCAGAGACCAATACTATATCCTCAATTCTGAATGATATTTTCTCTGAAAATGAACATGAGCAGATAACAACATTAATGTCGGAAGCAAGGAGAACAGACGTTCCCATTACTGGACTTGATCCTAAATCATTTGCATTTATGAAAGAGCTCGCGTGCAAGCTCATGTGGACGAGAGTCGAACTGGAAAAACTTGCAGCCGACCACAGCTTGATGCTGGATGGAACACTCGAAAGCATAAACGACGCATCATTTGATCACTTTGGAGATATGTTCTTTGAAGGTGATGACCCAATAATTATCAACGCACAATTTGCCAAGGAGATCAATGTATGACAACAGCAATTCGACCAAAAGAGCGAGACGCAATCATTCAGTCACTACGCGCAGGAGTTGTCCCGCGTCTTGGCCAGCACCTCATCCAGGTTGGTCGAGTGAACGAAATCGCAGCGCTCATCAAAGATATTGAGCGGATTGCTGATAATGGTTCCGGGATCCGCTTTGTCATAGGTGAATACGGCTCCGGCAAAACTTTTTTTCTGAATCTTGTCAGGGCGATAGCTCTTGAGAAACGATTGGTCACAGCACATGCTGACTTGAATCCGGACAGAAGGCTACATGCAACCGGTGGACAGGCTCGCTCATTATATGCTGAATTGATGCGCAATATATCAACCCGCACCAAGCCGGGCGGAGGTGCCATGCCAACCATTGTTGAACGATTCATTACTGAAGCACTGAAAGATTCAAAAATATCTGGGAATAATCCTGAATCAGTTATTCACCAGAAACTTGAGTTTCTATCGGAAATGGTCGGAGGTTATGATTTCGCTCATGTTATAGCCGCTTACTGGAAAGGGCATGACACCGGAAATGAGCAATTAAAGGCAGATGCAATACGATGGCTCCGAGCTGAATTCACAACAAAAACAGATGCCCGTAATGCTCTCGGAGTGAGGACAATTATTGATGATGGTAGCTTCTATGACCACCTCAAACTGATATCCCGGTTTGTGAGACTTGCCGGATTTAATGGAATGCTGATTTGCCTTGATGAACTGGTAAATCTCTACAAGCTATCAAATGTGCAGGCAAGAAACTCAAACTACGAACAGATTCTTCGAATATTAAACGATTCGTTGCAAGGAACGGCTGGCGGACTCGGGTTCATCATGGGCGGTACCCCTGATTTTCTTATGGATCCCCGCAAAGGGCTGTTCAGCTATCCAGCGCTTCAATCACGCCTTGCTGAAAACTCCTTCGCTGTTAAAGGGCTGGTAGATTATAGTGGCCCTGTTTTGCGTCTCAGCAACCTCAGTCCTGAAGACTTCTTTATTCTGCTGGTAAAGATACGGCATGTCTTTGCCTACGGAAATTCACCGGAATATCTAATTTCTGATGAGGGGCTGAAAGCATTCATGGAACATTGCTCGAAAAGAATTGGTGATGCCTATTTTCGGACACCAAGAAATACGATTACCAGTTTTGTAAACCTTCTTTCAGTTCTTGAACAAAACCAGCATACCACATTGCAAGAGATTCTTGGAACTGTGGAGATTAAGCCTGATACCAACCCTGATTTCGACTTTATTCCTGAAGAGAGTAGCTCCTTCAACACATCGATTTCACCAACAACCATAATTGACGACGAGGCGAGCCTTGCATCCTTTAAACTCTGACGAATCACAGGCATTTTTCCTGCTCGATGAAAAGATTCAGCGCTGGATCTGGGAACAGAAATGGATGACACTGCGAGATGCACAGGAACGGGCAATAGCACCCATACTTGCCGGAAATACCGATGTTATTATTGCTGCGGCGACAGCCACAGGCAAGACGGAAGCGGCATTTCTTCCAATCTGCTCAAAGCTTCTTGCGAAGGAGTGTCAAAATGCCTCTGTCCTCTATATCAGCCCATTGAAGGCACTCATCAATGATCAATTTTCCCGAATGGAACAGTTGTGTGAACGACTTGATATTCCTGTTCATCCTTGGCATGGAGATGTTTCTGTAAGCAAAAAAGGAAAGTTCCTCAAAAAACCAACAGGGATCCTCTTGATTACGCCTGAATCTGTTGAAGCCCTTTTTGTTAACCATGGCAGTGCTGTTCCACAGATTTTCAACAATCTTCTTTACATCGTCATTGACGAGCTTCACTCCTTTATAGGTTCTGAACGAGGCCAACAATTGCAATCTTTGCTTCATCGTATCGAATTTGCCATCAAGCGAAAAATACCAAGAATAGGATTGAGCGCAACCATTGGGGACATGCACCTAGCCTCACGATTCCTGCGCCCCGAAACAGAAGCAAAAACTGTGATAATTGTCTCAAACGCTACGGGACAGGAACTTCAGCTTCTTTTGAGAGGATATGTCAACAAAGCTCCACTGCTGCATCCGATCGAAGAGACCGAGGAGGTGCCGCCTGATGGCAGCAGCCTCGAAATAGGAGAAGACCTTTTTAAGACCCTCCGGGGAAAAAGCAACCTTATCTTTCCTAACAGCCGGGAGCAGGTAGAAAATTTTTCGGATTTACTTCGAAATAAATGCGAAGAACAACATCTTCCTAATGAATTTTGGCCACACCACGGGAACCTTGCAAAAGGACTTCGCGAAGAAGCCGAAGCTGCAATAAAGGATAAATCACATCCCGTTAACATCGTCTGCACATCGACTCTCGAAATGGGTATTGATATTGGTAGCGTGATCAGTATTGCTCAGATAGGTGTACCTCCCTCTGTTGCAAGCTTGCGTCAACGACTTGGCCGTTCGGGAAGAAAAGATGGTGACCCTGCAATTCTAAGGATATACATTCAGGAAAATGAAGTTACCATAAGCTCCAAACCCCTGGCTTGCCTTCGTTCCAATCTGATACAGACAATTGCTATGGTAAGGCTTTTGCTTGAAAAGTGGTACGAGCCACCTCCATCCGGCGGGCTGCACCTCTCGACGATGGTACAGCAACTACTCTCCCTGATAGCTCAGTATGGCGGAATAACTGCGGTACAAGCATATAATTTACTCTGCAAAAACGGAGCGTTTCAGGAAATCGGGCAACAGATGTTTGTGGATTTATTGAGAACCCTCGGCAACCAGCGCCTCATCATGCAAGCAAGTGATGGATTATTGCTGCACGGTCAATTGGGAGAACGCATTGTTAACCACTATTCTTTTTACGCAGCATTCACAACTCCAGAGGAATATCGCCTCCTAACCGGCGATCGAACACTTGGAACACTTCCCCTTGACCGTCCCGTCGAAGTCAACTCTTTGCTCATTTTCGGTGGAAGACGATGGACGGTTTTAGACGTAGATGCACAAAAAAAAGTAATTTCACTAAAGCCGGCAACAGGAAAAAAACTTCCTCAATTCGATGGGCAAGCAGGCAGAGTTCATGATCAGATTCGGAAGGAAATGTTTGCCGTCTACACGGAAAAAGGTATACCGATATTTCTTGATGCTCAGGCAAAAGAACTGTTGGGAGAAGCAAGAGAGGCTTTTGACCGACTTTCATTATCCAATAAAAAGATACTCATTCAAGGAAATGAAACGTATCTCTTCTGTTGGATGGGCGACAAAATTTTAGATACTTTGGTAGCTATGCTCAGGTCAAAAGGATTGACAGCAAATAATTACGGGATTGCAATAGAGATTTCCAGTGTATCACCAAATAAACTTCAGAGCTGCTTGAGAGCATTGTTAAAAGAGGGTGTGCCAGATGCTTATGAGCTTGCCCGATCAGTCGCCAATAAAGCGACAGAAAAATATGACAACTTCTTGACGGATGAATTATTGAGTGCTGACTATGCTGCCTCAAAATTCGATGCCGAAGGCGCGTTTAAAGTGTTAACATCGATAATGTAGAATAACCAGTACGCGACAACATCCGAAGAAAACCGATTCGTATGCACGAATATAAAAATATCAACATGCAGTGATGACCCCAGGGAATACCCTCAAGCAAGGCCCGCTCCGGTAATTTTGCAACAGCTTGTTGCAAAATTCAACTCCTTAAAATACTCTGCCAGCTCATTGTTGCTCCCATGTTGCTAAGCGATCAACAAAAGGTGAGATTCCTCTGGTCTACTCACCATTTGTTAACCGCTTATGGCACAAACTTCTTTATGTGAAAATCCTTCATTACTTTGTAGTGTTTATCGTTTCCCGTGAGAACAGTAAGACCATGAGCGATTGCTGTAGCTCCAATTAAAGCATCTGCCAGTTGCATGGAATGACTGAGAAAATGTTGTTCCACGTAAAACATTGCTTTTGCAGATATCTCTTCAGAGACATACAGAATTTGTGCATTCCATGCATTGAGTGCTTTACGAAGCTTGATTAACTCTTGTTTGTTTCTCATTCCCTGAACCAGTTCCATATAGGTAATGACCGATATGAAAAAATTGTATGAGTTTTCAATGAGCTGATATGCTTTTTCATTCCCTCGCATATACCAAATAAGGACGTCAGAGTCAATAACCATCAGAATCATCCTTCTCTTAGACCTCGGACATACTCATCAACATTGTTTACCATGTCGTTATCTTCCCACATTCCGAACAATTCATTTTTTTCGGTTTGATTTTTGATTTCCTGGTAGGGAACAAGTTTGGCGCAGGGTTTCCCCCGGAAGGTAATGATAACTTCCTCTCCCCTATTTACAGAGTCTATGAGCTTTTTTGAGTTGAATTTCAGCTCTTTTGCGGTTGCTCTCATTCTCATCCCTCAGTATAGAAAGTTTATATTCCGAAGTATACATTTTGCCCTTGAGTTCAAAACTGTCTTTTTGCAGTATAACAAACAAGTTCAGCCCATCAAAACACATCTACCCAAAAAAGACATTAATCATGAGCCTGCACTGCCACCCCATCCTTCAGCTTATGAAGGTATGAACCTCAACCATCTGCTCCTCACTGACTCTGGCAAGCACCTCTGTTTGGCAAGGAAATCTTGATATTACACCGGAGACTCTTTGGAATCGGTCTGTACCTGCGTAAATCCAGAGCACTACAAGGCGACACGATTGTTGTCTCTAACCAGTGCCTGGCGAATATCCATACAGCTATACTCTCCGTTTTTCTGCAGCAATGCAAGCAGCGTCCCCACTGTAGTGGCGACTGTAAGGGTATGCTCTCTCCCCGCCACTTTTTCAGCAGGACTGGTCTCAAAATCCGGGCATTTGACAATTATCCGGAAAATGTCACCGTCAATCATTACCGGATCACTTCCCCCGTAAGCTTAACCGTATTTTTTCAACTTTCTCATTCCGGAACCAAGTTCGTCAGCACGTCCGATTTCACGAAAAAAACGGGCAATGACAGGGTTCTTGGGATAGGGTGAAAAATTTGCCGGATTGATAGGCCCGTAACCGTGCGGTTTATTGCTGTTTTCGGTAAGTGCTTGACGACGAACGCCATCATACTGAATAGACGGTAAAGCGCACTCATTGATTGCCTCTGAGTATTCCGGTACTTGCCGATACCATTTTGGTAAATCTTTTCAAAACTGTCGAAGGGTTGTACAAATGCCATCATTGCTGGATTTACCCATGTAATGGTTTCGAGAGCTATAGTGGACCCCGAATTTTAGACAGTGGTTTAAGTTGTTAACTTGCCCCAAAAAGGAGCAGGTAATGACAAAAAGGACACGAAAAAATTTCAGCAGTGACTTTAAGGCCAAGGTGGCACTTGAGGCTATTCAAGGGGTCAAGACGCTGAATGAAATCGGTCAGGAATTTGGAGTACACCCCGTTCAGGTCGGTAAGTGGAAGAAAGAGTTGCAGGAACAGGCATCAAGCTTGTTTGAAGCCAAACGGGGTCCAAAACCAGTTGAACCGGCTGCAGATCCTGAAAAGCTTTATACGGAAATCGGGCGGTTAAAGGTCGAGCTGGATTGGCTTAAAAAAAAGTCCGGACTGTCCCTATGAGTGTGCGCAGATGGTGGGTCAGCGACAAAGAGCCATTGCCGGTGGCAAAGCAATGCGTCCTTGTGTCCGTTAATCGTTCGACGATATATTTGCCGTCTATCGTGTTGTTTCCTGATGCAGAAGACTTGCAGTTGCTTGAACTGATTGACAAGGAGTACACCAAGCATCCATTTTATGGTAGTCGTAAAATCATGCACTATCTTCGTAGCGAGGGTTACCAGATCAACCGGAAACGGGTTCAGCGGCTTATGCGAAGGTTGGGTCTGGCCGGTATGGCACCGGGCCCCAACACCAGCAAACCGCATCCGGAGCACAAGATCTACCCCTATCTCTTGCGGGGAGTTGATGTCACAAAACCCAACCAAGTCTGGTCGACTGACATCACCTATATTCGCCTTCCAAAGGGCTTTATGTATCTGGTGGCAGTCATCGACTGGTATTCCCGGAAAGTACTCTCCTGGCGATTATCGAACTCGATGGAAAGCACCTTTTGCGTTGACTGTCTGCAAGAAGCGTTACGAAAATACGGGACACCCGATATCTTCAACACCGATCAAGGCGCCCAGTTTACGAGTGCCGCCTTTGTCGGAGCGCTCACGGAGCACCCATCCATCAGTATTAGCATGGATGGACGTGGCCGAGCACTGGACAACATCTTTGTCGAACGACTCTGGAGGAGTGTCAAATATGAGGATATATATCTCAAAGGTTACTCCACCGCAGCAGAATTACAGTGCGGATTAAAGGAATATTTTGTATTGTTCAACGTTGAAAGGCAGCATCAGTCGTTGGGCTACAGTACGCCAGATAAGGTTTACCGGACAGCCGTTGGAGGTGGTGCAAGAATAGTTGACAAGTATAACAAGAACAAGCAGACAGAAGAGTTAAAGGTAAAAGAGGGGCAGCGCCTTTCCGCTGCATGAACAGGTCAGGTTACCAACTTAAACTCAGCCACTTTTTGTCCACCGGTTGGGGTCCACTTCAAGCTTCAGTGTGTTGACTTTGGAGATCACGCCAATGCCAGATTGGTTCATGATGAAATATTCTGTTTCTGAGTGTTCGGACTCGATTGAGGCGTTTGGAAAGATTCTCTCTAATTCTGATATGGCGCGACATATTGGGGACAACCGGTTTCAGTAACCACGGCCAGAGAATTTTTTCATATCGCACGTCGAAAAGGCTTATCCAAAAACCGAAGGTTAATTCAGGGATGATCCTGCCTGCATCAAGCGGCTTTTTGCTTTTGACAAGAGTGTTTTTGGCTTCTTGCACTTTGTTCACTTCCTGCGGAGACAGCAAGCCGGGCAGGTCAAACCATCTATCAGTTTTGAAATGCGCTGTGGCTGCATCGTGAACACTGTTTCTGAGGATTACTTCCAGGCACTGAAGCGGCGTATAAAGGCTTTCGGATAACACCATGTTCCAGGCGTAATGCGCAAACAACTCTCTGCATCGTCTTTGCTGGAACCGTGTTTACGATAGGCATCGAGTCGTTCATGCGAAATTGCTCGGCGAAGCTGATCTGAAAAATTTGCTTGCATGTGCCATCCTTAAACGCTATATCTTTGTGCAGTCCCCGGAGAAATCCTCTCCCGACCTTGAGTCGGTGACGATCCCGGGGTTTTTTATTGCCCGCGCCTACGAATTGTTCACTCATACCCCAACTCCGTCAAATAGACTGCCAACTCGTTGTAGCTTCCATGTTGCTATGGCACAAACTTCTTGATCTGAAGATCCTTCATTACATTTGTAGTGTTTATCGTTTCCCGTGAGAACAGGAAGACCATGAGCGATTGCTGTAGCTCCAATTAAAGCATCTGCCAATTGCATGGAATGACTGAACAATTCATTTTTTTCGGTTTGCTTTTTGATTTCCTGGTAGGGAAAAAGTTTGGCGCAGGGTTTTCCCCGGAAAGTAATGATAACTCCCTCTCCCCTATTTACAGAGTATATGAGCTTTTTTGAGTTGAATTTCAGCTCTTTTGCGGTTGCTCTCACTCTCATCCCTCCGTATAGAAAGTTTATATTCCGTAGTATACACTTGATAACGGAGTATAGTCAATTATGTTTTCTTGAGGCGGGACAATTATTCTAATACTTTGCCATTGAGCTAACAACATCCATCAGTGCCTGCTCCAGCTTTGACTCCAGCAGCTTGCCTGTGCCAGGCAGGCCAAGAAACTCGAGCATCACAGGATCGCGCACGAACTCACGGGGGCTACGAGGCAGTGCTGCGATATTGGCTTCGGCTTCAGCCTCCACGCTGGCCTTGTCATTGCTGAGCAGCAATCGCTCATAGTACAATGTGCCAATCTGCCGATCGAGTGCGCGAAAACTCCAGTTCTGCGCTGCTGCTTCATTCACGTACCAAAGCCTTGCTTCGGGGTTATCAACACGCAACAGTGCCCGATAATGCGACCAGCTCAATTCGCGACGCACTGTGTCGCAAATTGGAAAAGCAAGATAAAACCGGCGCATGTGCCGCAAATTAGTGGCATCAAACCCCTTGCCAAACTCACCAGTCAATGATTCTGCCAGTCGAGACAGCAGCTTTTTGCCATAAGCAGCGCGTGCCTGCCCTCCTTGCTCAAACTCCACGATATGACGACCAATTTCCCAGCAGGTACGCACCTGAATAACATCCACTGTCCGCTTTGCATCTTTGCGAGCATCAGCAATCAGAGTACGCAACTGAGCAAGCAACACATCGATATTCACCGAGAGGCTCCGATCATGCTCATTCATAGGCACCTCCATGGTTGCATTTTGAAAAGTCCCACAGCCTGTGGGACAAATTGTGGTTACTGCATTATAACGCGAGCCATTTTGTTATTTCAATAAATAATACGCATCATCCATGAATAGCTTGATAACTGGATGGTGAAAAAGATCATGATAACGAACAGAATAAGCGCAACATCGGTAATTCCAATAACGGAATTGGCAGGAAAACCCGTTACCGGCACACCAGTATCTCTCGCCAAAACCCAGAAAGTGGCAGAATACGACAATTGGTTCCTTCAGGACGTTGAGAAAGGCTTGACGAAAATCACTGCTGAGAAGAGTCTTGAAAACTGAAATTCCACGTTCCCCTCTCTTTTTTTGCCGATTGTCTTGAGCTTCTCTTCCCCTTCTTCTATATTAAAAAACAGTCGATCATAAAGACCAACAGCCACTCTTGAAGCAAACCAATGAGAGAAAAACTGATTTTTGAACTTTCCCGCAAAGGGCGCAAAGGATACAGCCTCTCCGGAAACGAGTTACCGGAACAGCCGCTGGAGAACATCATCCCTTCAAAATATCTGCGCACGACACCTGCTGAGCTTCCCGAAGTGGCCGAAAGCGAGGTTGTGCGTCACTTTGTGCGTCTCTCGAACCTGAACTACCACGTTGACAAGAACATGTACCCGCTGGGAAGCTGTACGATGAAGTACAATCCCAAGATCAATGATTATACCTGTGACCTTCCGGGGTTCAGCGCCCTCCATCCCCTGCAGCCTGGCGAAACAACACAGGGTGCATTGCAGCTCATGTTTGAACTGGCCGAGATGCTGCGCGAAATTGCCGGTATGGCGGCTGTTACGCTGCAACCAGCGGCTGGCGCCCACGGGGAGCTGACCGGCATTCTGCTTATCAAGAAATACCATGAGTCGATTGGCTCAAAACGGCACAAGCTGCTTGTGGTCGATTCGGCACACGGCACCAACCCTGCCTCAGCCGCTCTGGCCGGGTACGATATTATCTCCGTCAAAGGCAATGCCGACGGACGCACCGATCTGGATGACCTTCGAAGCAAGCTTGACGGTGATGTGGCCGCACTGATGCTGACCAACCCTAACACCATCGGACTCTTTGAAACAGAGATCCTCGCTATCTCCAAAATGGTGCACGACAACGGCAGCCTGCTCTATATGGATGGCGCAAACATGAATGCCCTGCTCGGCATAACCCGTCCTGGCGACATGGGCTTCGATGTAGTCCATTACAACCTGCACAAAACCTTTGCTGCACCGCACGGCGGCGGCGGCCCCGGAAGCGGCCCGGTCGGCGTCAGCGAAAAGCTTATTCCCTTCCTGCTGGTACCGGTTATTGTAAAAGAGGGAACAACCTACAAGCTCTCCTACGACCGTCCGGAAAGCATCGGCAGAATGATGAATTTCTATGGGAACTTCGCCGTGCTGGTCAGGGCATACACCTACATCCGGATGCTCGGCCCCGACGGGTTGCGACGGGTTTCGGAAAATGCCATTATCAATGCCAACTACCTGCTGAGTCTGCTGCTTGAGAGTTACGACCTGCCCTACCCGAAACCGGTGATGCACGAGTTCTGCCTTTCGGGCGATCGACAGAAAAAGGCGCACGGCGTCAAAACGCTCGATATTGCAAAAAGGCTGCTCGACTACGGCTTTCATGCCCCGACCATCTACTTCCCGCTCATTGTCAGCGAAGCGCTGATGATTGAGCCGACGGAGACGGAATCAAAAGAGACGCTCGATGTATTTGCCCAGGCGCTGCTCAGCATTGCCGATGAGGCCGCAAACAATCCGGCTCTGGTAACCTCAGCCCCGGTAACAACACCGGTCAAGCGGCTTGATGATGCTATGGCCTCAAGGCAGTTAAACATCTGCTGCTCACTCTGAAAACAGCCTCCCAGGGCCAATGCATGAAAAAACAATCTCGACTCGCTCTCTTTCCCCTTTTCATCCTCCTGCTGTTGATGACAGCAGGAGAGACAGGATCAGCAAAATCAAAACCGGGCACGGAAAAGTGGTGCGCCCAGCAAATTTTCAGCCGTAAAGATTCCCATATCGAAGAGAGCCTGAAAGGCTTGACACTCTCCGAAAAGGTTGGTGAGATGCTTATCGCCCAAATTGAGGCCCATTACAGCGGCAGTTACGACAAGGAGTACCAGCTTCTGAGCCGACTGGTGCAGGAGGGCAAGATCGGAGGCATTATGTTCCTCAAGGGTGATGCCTTCAGCGCGGCCATGCTCGCCAACCATTTTCAGTCGATTGCACCACGCCCTCTGCTTATGAGCGCCGATATGGAGCGGGGTGTCGCCATGCGGCTGAGCGGAGCTACCGAATTCCCGCCAAACATGGCTGTGGCAGCAACACAGGATCCTGAACTCGCCGCCCTGATGGCAAAAGCCATAGCGGAAGAGGCAAAAATTGTCGGGCTCCACCAGAACTATGCCCCGACGGTTGACCTGAACAGCAACCCGCTCAATCCCATCATCAATACCCGTTCGTTCGGCGACCGTATACCCCTGACCATTACCATGTCCAATGCCGTCATCAAAGGGCTTCAGTCGCACGGTATGATTGCAACCGCAAAACACTTTCCGGGGCATGGTAACGTTACCATCGACAGCCATATCTCGCTCCCTCTCCTCCAGGCTGACCGCCAGGAACTGGATGCCTATGAACTGAAACCGTTTAAAGCCGCCATAGAACAGGGGGTCATCTCTATTATGATCGGACATCTTGCTGTACCGAAACTGACCGGCACCCTGGAGCCCGCCTCCATTTCCAAAACAATCGTCACCGACCTGCTCCGTCATGATCTTGGATTCACCGGGCTGATCATTACCGATGCCCTCAACATGAAAGCGCTTTACAACGGCGAGAATGTCCCGGAAATTTCTGTAAAAGCTGTTCAGGCTGGCAATGACCTCCTCCTCTTTTCACCCGATCCCGAGCTTGCCCACTCCTCCATCGTCAAAGCTGTCGAAGAGGGCGTTATTCCGATGGAACAGATTGATGCATCGGTACGCAGAATCCTTCAGGCGAAACAGTGGCTTGAGATTGACAACCGGAAACTTGTCAATCTGAACCGGATCAAAGATGAGATAAACCCCGAATCTCACCGCACGCTTGCGCAAACCATTACCTCACGAGCCATTACGCTGGCTGGCGACGCAAACCACTACCTTCCCCTGAACAGGGAGGCCTCCTCAGGCAATGTGCTCAATATCATCCTGCAGGATAAAACCAATAGTGAAACCGGAAAAGGATACAGCAAAAAACTCGATCACTATTATGCCGCCACGCATATCAGAATTGACCCCGATACCGACTCTCTCCGTTACGCGAACGCCACTGAACTTGCAACCAGGGCGTCGGCTGTTCTCGTCACCTCCTTTGTCAAGGCGCTCTCCGGTTCTGGCACCCTGAAACTGACGGAAAAGCAACAGCAGTTTATCCACTCGCTGACCGGTATCGTGCCAAAAGAGAAGCCCCTGATCTTTGTATCGTTTGGAACCCCATACATCATCAACTATTTTCCTGAAATAACCACCTATCTCTGCACCTACTCCGAAAACGACTCATCTGAAGAGATGGCGGTAGAGGTACTGAAGGGGAATCTTACCCCCCAGGGAATGCTCCCTGTTTCACTGCAGGAGCCGTCACGTTTGAACGGAACATCATTGCAATAAAACGATAAGCTGCTTGACTATCATGGGAAAAACCATTCGGGACGAATCGACCGCAAGCGCCTACTGGGCGGCAGTCAACACCTTCTGTTCACTTCAGGACGTTCATGTCATTGCCGATGCACCGGTCGGCTGCTACAATCTGGTGGGTGTCGCCGTCATCGACTATACCGATGCCGTGCCCTACCTTGAAAACCTTACCCCGACCAGCCTCACCGAAAAGGAGATTGCCTCCTCAGGCAGTTCGGAAATTGTCCGCCAGACCATCGAAAAGCTCCAGGCACCCGGGCGGCAACTGATTCTGGTATCGAGTGCCGAAAGCGAGATGATTGGCAGCGACCATGAACGAATGCTGACGATGAAGTACCCTGATGTCCGTTTTTTCCCCTCAAACTCACTCGGAGAGAATGAGTGGCAGGGACGCGACCGTGCTTTGGTTTGGCTCAATGATACGTTTGGCAACAACACTCCCCCATCCGTAAAAATCGGTTCTGTCTCCATTATCGGCCCGACCTACGGTTGCTTCAACAGCCCCTCCGATCTGGCCGAGATCAAGCGGCTGATTGCCGGAATCGGCGGTGAGCTCCTGCACGTCTATCCCTTTGAAAGCTCCCTGCACGATATTGCCGACCTGAAAAATTCCGACGTGATTGTGGTGATGTACCATGAATTTGGCCATGCCCTGGCGGAAAAACTTGGGCGCCCGGTACTCCAGGCCCCCTTCGGCCTCGGCGAAACCGAACAATTCATTCATGACCTTGGACGCCTCCTGAAAAAAGAGGACGAGGCTGATGCCTTCTTGCTGAAAGAGAAAAAAACCACACTGAAACCCATATGGGATCTCTGGCGCGGGCCACAGGCAGAGTGGTTTCCAACCATTCGATTCGGCGCAACAGCAGCCAAAACCTATGCCCTCGGACTTGAAACCTTTCTTTCGGGAGAGATGGGTATGCAGTGCCTCTTCAGCCACAACACCGCCGAGGCCGACAACACCCTTGTCCGCAATGAGATTCAGCAAAAACAGCCGCAGTTCCTCTTCGGAAGGATTGTCGATAAAATCTATCTGGCGGAACTTGACTCCAAAACACGATTCATTCCGGCAGGTTTCCCCGGCCCCATTGTCCGCCGGGCGCTCGGCACACCCTTCATGGGTCACAGCGGAGCGGTCTACCTTTTGCAGGAAATTGTCAACGCCCTCTACGATATGCTTTTTAACTTTCTCCCCCTTAACCGCCGCACCGCCGTTGAGGAGCCTGCACAGAAGGTTGCATGGAGCAGCGAAGCCAATGCCCTTCTGAACGAAATGGTCAAAAAAGCGCCTTTCATCAGCCAGATCTCCTATGGACGAGAGCTGAAACGCAAAGCGGAGCTGCTTACCCTGAAACAGGGGAAAGAGTGCGTCACGCCGGAGCTGCTCGGAATGGTCAACTGATTTGGATTATTTTGATTTTATGTGTATCGTTAAAGTCCACATTACGGAACCGGGGAAAACAGTTTTAAACTGAGCAGCCCCCCCGACCCGGCAGTACTAACAGAAAGAGGCAGCATTGATATTTTCCGGCAAGGGAAAAACATCCTTTGCATGGAATGAAACGACAGGAATAAATAAATGTCTGACAATCAGGATATACTGGCTGTAATAGCCCTTACCCTTCCGGACGGGAGTGTAAAAACTTTTCCCATCGGCACAACCGGCAATGACGTTGCGCTCTCCATCGGACGCAAACTTGCACAGGATGCCCTTGCACTCAGGGTCAATGGCGTTGCGATTGACCTCTCGACACCTCTTACTGCTGATGCAGCAATAGAAATCATTACCTTCAGCTCCCCTGCTGGACAGGATATTTTCTGGCACAGCTCAAGTCATCTCATGGCGCAGGCCATTGAGGAGCTCTATCCCGGCAGCAAGTTCGGCGCAGGCCCCTCCATCGAACAGGGATTCTACTACGATGTAGCCTCAACGCACCGCTTCCGCGAAGAAGATCTCCGCAAGATCGAAGAGAGAATGCTGGAGATCAGCAAGCGCGATATACAGATCCGGCGCGAAGAGATGAGCCGCACCGACGCCATAGAGTTTTTCAAAACCGTTCGGAACGACCCCTACAAGGTTGAGATTCTTGAAGATACCCTGAAAGAGGTGGAGAGGGTTTCGCTCTATCACCAGGACGGTTTTACCGACCTCTGCATCGGGCCGCACATCCCCTCAACCTCGAAAGTGAAGGCTGTTCTGCTCAGCAATATCTCCTCCTCCTACTGGCGCGGTGATTCTGCACGCGAGAACATGCAGCGCATTTATGGCATCACCTTTCCATCCGAAAAGCTGCTGAAAGAGCATGTTGCCCGGCTTGAAGAGGCTAAACGACGGGACCACCGCAAACTCGGCGCCGAACTGGAACTCTTCATGCTTTCGCCTGAGGTGGGAAGCGGTCTGCCGATCTGGCTGCCGAAAGGGGCCATCATCCGCAATGAACTTGAAACCTTCCTCAAGGAGGAGCAGCGCAAACGCGGCTATCTGCCCGTCTATACGCCGCATATCGGCAATATTGAACTCTACAAGCGTTCAGGCCACTATCCCTACTACAGCGACTCGCAGTTTCCGCCGCTGACCTATCACGATGAAGAGGGCAAGCAGGAGCAGTATCTTCTTAAACCGATGAACTGCCCGCACCACCACCTCATCTACAGCTCAAAGATGCGCAGTTACCGCGATCTGCCCCTCCGCCTGACGGAGTTCGGAACCGTCTATCGCCACGAGCAGTCAGGAGAACTCAATGGTCTTGTACGTGCACGCGGATTTACGCAGGATGACTCGCACATTTACTGCCGCCCCGATCAGCTTGTTGACGAGATCTGCAGCGCCATTGAACTGACACAGTTTGTCTTTGGAACGCTCGGCTTTTCAGAGGTGCAGACCCGCCTCTCCATGCACGACCCGGAAAACCAGGCAAAGTATGGTGGTACCGCCGAAGTGTGGGAACAGGCCGAGAAAGATGTACAGGAGGCTGCCGACCGCATGGGCATCGACTACTTTATCGGCGTCGGCGAAGCAAGCTTCTACGGCCCGAAAATTGACTTTATCGTGCGTGACGCCCTTGGCAGAAAGTGGCAGCTCGGCACCGTCCAGGTTGACTATGTCATGCCGGAACGGTTCGACCTCACCTATACCGGAAGCGATGGCCAGAAACACCGCCCCGTTGTCATTCACCGTGCCCCCTTCGGTTCCATGGAGCGTTTTATCGGCGTCCTCATCGAGCACACCGCAGGGAACTTCCCCCTCTGGCTCGCACCCGTTCAGGCTGTGGTACTCCCGATTGCCGAAGATGTTCTCGACTATGCAAAAAGCGTACACCAGGCGCTCCTCGCAGCAGGAATCCGCGCCGAACTTGACACCAGAAGTGAAAAAATCGGCAAAAAAATCCGCGACGCCGAAGTGAGCAAAATCCCCTGCATGATTGTCATCGGACAAAAAGAGCAGGAGAGCGGCGAAGTATCGTTACGCCGTCATCGCATCGGTGATGAAGGGCGATTCAGCGTAAGCGGACTGATCGAAAAACTCAAGACAGAGATCACCGGAAAATCCTGACTATCTAAAACAAACCTGAACGCATGAAGAAACAAAAGGTTACGACTCAAAAGCCGAAACTCACCTATCGGGTCAATGAGCAGATCCGTGTTCCGGAAGTCCGCATTATTTTTCCGGACGGAACACAGGAGGTGATGAAAACCATTGACGCCAAGCGGGTAGCCGAAGAGCGCAATCAAGACCTGATCGAAGTACAGCCGAACGCCGAACCTCCGGTTTGCAAATTCGACAACCTCGGCAGGTTACTCTATAAAATGGACAAGAGGGACAAGGATCTGAAGAAAAAGCAGAAGACCACCACCCTCAAGGAGCTGCGGTTTCACCCGAACACCGACAAGCATGACTTCGACTTCAAGAGCGCACACCTTGAAGAGTTTCTGCGCAAAGGCAACCGGGTCAGGGCCACCATCGTCTTTCTTGGACGCTCCATTATCTACAAAGACAAGGGACTTGAACTGGCAGAACGCCTGACCGAGCGGCTCAGCATTGTCAGCACCCGTGACGGCGACCCGAAATTCGAAGGAAAGAAACTCTTCGTCTATTTCGAGCCCGACAAGAAGAAAATAGATGCCTACGAACGCATCAAGGCAAAAACAAATCAGCCGTCTGCAGCCCCACTGGCTCCATTGGCGCCTGAGGATCTGACAGAAGAGTAATCACAGAAGAAATTCGAGCAATTTATATTCAAAAAATAAAGGACGTATCATGCCTAAAATGAAATCCCACCGTGGAGCATGCAAACGGTTTAAGACAACATCATCCGGAAAAATCAAGCGTGAACGCATGAATGGCTCACACAACCTTGAGAAAAAGAACAGCAAACGCTGCCGCCGTCTCCACCAGACAGCACTGCTTGAAGGGTTGAAGGCAAAGCAGATCAAACGGATGATACAGGCCTAAATTTTTAACATTAACTCGACACAACGATGCCTAAAGCAAATAATGCCGTCGCCTCAAAAGCACGGAGAAAAAGAGTACTCAAAAAAGCCAAAGGGTTCTGGGGATCACGCGGCAATATTCTGACCGTCGTCAAACATGCGGTCGATAAAGCAGAACAGTACGCCTACCGTGACCGTCGCGTCAAAAAACGCACCTTCCGTTCGCTCTGGATCATGCGTATCAACGCCGCTGCACGCCTCAACGGCACCACCTACTCCCGCATGATCAACGCCATGCTGAAGAAGAACGTCGAAATCGACCGCAAGGCACTTGCCGAGATCGCCGTAAAAGATCCCGCAGCATTCACCGTGATTGTTAAAAGCCTTTTCGAATAAGATGTTACACCGGTCATAATGGAAAACACCATTCGCAGTTTACAGCAGGAGATCATTGACTTTGAGATTACCACAGCGGCCGATCTCGAAGCTTTCCGCCTCAGGTACACCGTTCGGAAAGGACTCATTGCAGCCCTTTTCGGCCAACTCAAAACGGTTGAACCTGCTGAAAAACCGCGAATGGGCCAGTTGCTCAACCAGCTCAAGCAGACGGCTGATGCAAAGCTCACCGAAGCAGAGGAGAGGCTTGCCGGAACCGAAAGCAAGAGCAGCAGCAATAGAATTGACCTCACCCTTCCCGGACGACGCTACTTCACCGGCAGCGAACATCCGGTACAGAAGGTGCTTGGTGAAATGAAATCGATCTTCTCAGCCATGGGATTCGGCATTGCAACCGGCCCCGAACTTGAGACCGATCAGTACAACTTCGACCTGCTCAACTTTCCGCCCGACCATCCGGCACGCGACATGCAGGACACCTTTTTTGTCACCAGCGGCAACCCCGGCTCGGACGTGCTTCTCAGAACCCACACCTCCCCCGTGCAGATCAGGGTCATGCTCGACCAGAAACCACCCATACGGGTCATCTGCCCAGGAAAGGTCTACCGCAACGAAGCCATCAGCTCCCGAAGCTACTGCGTCTTCCACCAGCTCGAAGGGCTCTACATCGACAAGAAGGTCTCCTTCGCCGATCTCAAAGCCACCATCTACTCCTTCGCAAAACAGATGTTCGGCACCGACGTCAAACTCCGGTTCCGCCCAAGCTTTTTCCCCTTCACTGAACCATCAGCCGAAGTGGACGTCACCTGCTACCTCTGCGGTGGCAAGGGATGCAAAGTCTGCAAAAAATCAGGCTGGCTCGAAATCATGGGCTGCGGCATGGTTCATCCCAACGTCATGCGCAACTGCGGCATAGACCCCGAAGAGTGGTCAGGCTACGCCTTCGGCATGGGTGTTGACCGCACGGTGCTGCTCAGGTACAAGATTGACGATATCAGGTTGCTGTTTGAGAATGATTTGAGGATGCTGAAGCAGTTTACGGCGTAAGAGAGGGATCGCCTTAATTTGGTGACAACTCAATCCATCCCTTTTTTTTCAGGACGTCAAGTGCAAGTCTGATCTGACGTGTGAAGAACTGTCTCTTTTTCTCATTCCAGGCATAGACACTCGTAATAACATCATCGACAATCCGAACTGGTTCGTTTTTTACCACCCAATGCACTGTGGCCAACAACTCAAGCCCGAAAGGTGACTCGAAGCCTTCAACAAGGTTACATACCCTGTCAAAATGTTCTTGAGTATTGGAGGTATCCTTCTCCTTGAGAAACAAGAGAGCATCATCAAGAGCGCCAGGCACCAACGTCAATTGCTTGTCGGGTTTATCCCCACCATCATCATAACCAGAAACCAAATGCCCTTCGATAGCATGTAAAACGTGCCGAAGGTTTTCAGCATAAGGACCATAAGGGCCTTTTGAACCCACTCCCAAGCGCAGGAACGGCAATTGAGCGGATATTCCTTGCCTTGACCTCTTCAGCCAAAGCAACAAGCCCATCCTCAATATCCTCGATACGGCTTTTGCCTTTCCAGTGGCGTTTGGTTGGAAAATTGATGATGTAGAGAGGATTGGTCAATGCACCTGTCTCAAAAACAAACATGTTTCCGGGCATGACCTCATTACGCTTGCAGGCCGCAGCATAAGATTTGAAATTCTCAGGGAAAACGTTCTTGAACTGAAGAGCAATACCTCGCCCCATAACGCCAACACAGTTGACCGTGTTGACCAAAGCTTCGGCATCTGCTGCCAGTATGTTTCCTTTCCTGAATTCGATCATGTATGCTCCCAACGTTTATCAATAATACCATTCAGGCTTTAAACTGAACTTGTAACGATATACAAAACACCAGAATCTGACCCGGTACAGAAAGTACCAGCAAGGTGAACGCCTGCTTCATCTGCGTCAAACTCCGGTTCCGTCCAAGCTTTTTCCACTTCACCAAACCAACAGCCGAAGTGGGCGTCACCTGCTACCTCTGCGGTGGGAAGGGATACAAAGTCTGCAAAAAATCAGGCTGGCTCGAAATCATGGGCTGCGGCATGGTTTACCCAAACGTCATGTGCAGCTGCGGCATACAATCTTCCACAAACGCCTCTATTGCATTATATTCGTCATACATAGTGCGCTTCCTTATCAATACGAGCCTTCAGAAACGGGTTCATTCTTTTCCAATACCTGTCTTAAGGTGCTGTTAGATCTCCAAATACCCTGACCATTATGCACCGCGCCCTGCCTATGCCTCTTTTCATCGTTATGCACTATGCAGCCAAATCATCCCGATAGTTTTCTCTCTCTGACCAAAGAAGAGGTTTCAGATCGTAATTTTTCAAAGCATCAACCACCGATGATGATACAATGGAGCCTGTATCGTTGAGAAAAACATAAAGCTGGGAATCGGATGCCCTGGTCTCTTTTGTATCAAGCCATTTAAAAACGAGTGCTTCTGCAGATTCCTTCCTCGGGTTTGCTATTGCCTGAACAAGCCGCTCAGGCTGTTTCCTTGATTTTGGTATCACAAAATCGAACATGTGGTCATAACCGCTCTTGCCTGTAAATTTTATCTTTGGGGTGTATCGAATATCCGACAGCTCAAACCAATTGGTTACATCTTCAACAAAAAGGCTTGCAACGAATGGCGAAGCCAGATAAAACAGATCGTTTACCGCCAGCATTGCCTGAATGATGGTGTGCTTTTTTAGCGAAAAGTTTTCGGGCGTTGTATGAACGATCAGTTGATCACGGTCAAGCTGCACACCAAAACCCGCCAAAGTGGTTTTAAGCAGATCCTGACGTTTTGGACTGTCAAGTTGGCAACCAGAACTGACAAGATCACTCATGGTGTACCCGTCATCGGTAAGCATATAGCCAGCTCCTTCTTTTCGTGCATAGATCTGCAAACAATCGTTATGGCGGTCAATGTAAGGAGTGGTTATTTCGACCCAGTCTGCGCAAATCTGTTTTGCAATCGTTTTGTCTTTGAGCCACTGCGTATATTTTTCGAGCAATGTGTTGATTTCACCAATCATGTGAATAACTCCTGAAGAATAATCGGTTTGGTAATCACCGTGCAATAATCCATAAACTCATATAAAATTTGCCAGGCATTCTTGCTGTTTGAGAATTGGATCGGTAATGGAATCGCCCATTTATCCCCGTGACCTTCTCGATAAACATGAAGATGTGGGCAAGGCATTTCCTCTCCATCTGGATTTCTGTGTGGTGCACCTCCAATATCAATGCGCGCAAGAACAATGGCTCTTTGTGCCCGAAGTTGAAAGGTGTTTTTTTTCAACTCAATACGACCACGGGTAATGTCAAGGTTAAACTCCTCACGCATAGCCTCAGAATGCAACGAAATTCGCAATGCCCCGTCAAGACTTGGAAAAGTGAACCTTTCAGCCCCTGTATAATGCTTTTCCATAGCAAGTAACGCATCGGCTTCCTGCTGCACCAAAATAAAACTCATCCGCACTCTGTGAATATTTTTTTAATCTCCGGAATAATACACAATTCTTGTCGGTTTTGTGAGCTTGAAACGAGGGAAAACAGTAGCCCGATTTTTTCATCACGCTTCTGTTTGGTAATCTCGATAAACTCTGGATGGCTTTCCTACTCGACCGAATTTCTTCAAAGATTTTTTGCGGCAAGCGAGGTTGTCCCGCTGCCCATGAAGGGATCAAGCACCGTATCACCACGGAAGGCGAACATTTTGATGAGCCGGTGCGGAAGCTCTTCGGGGAACATGGCAAGATGCCCCTCCTGTTTTGCCCCGGCAAAGTTCCAGTGGCCTGAAAAGTAGGTATTCCACTCTTCGGTGGTCATGGCTGAACGCTCTTTCTGCTCTTTGGTGGGCTTTGGTGCAGCACCCTCTCGCATTCGTTCCAGACAAGGTTCAGGTTGTTGATGTAGCTCTCGTAACTCTCGTGAAAGCCGATCTGGTTCTCCGTCCCGTAGTCCTTGAGCTGTCAGTAAGGCGGTGAGGTGACAACAAGATGCACCTACCTGTCGCAAGGAGGCTTCATCTCCCGGCTGTCGCCGTGGAGTATGGTGTGGTGGCTCTTCAAGGTGCGCTTGGGTGTTTGAGTTGTATTGTTGGTGGAGCGGTTTTGGATGCTTGAAGTGAAGTATAGAGAATTTCTTTTGATTTACACTGAATGAGGGGCTGGGGAAATAATCTGCCATGTGTATAGTTTCCGTGGATCCTCTCATTCCATTCACGCAACCCGGAGGCAAGCCGGAGGTTCAGTGCCTCCGGGTTGCGTGAATGCACCAGCCGCTCATCGAAGGAGAGGTTCAGAGCAGAACGCTTGAACTCATGAACAGTTTTTGAACCTCTGCAAAATATACTTGAACAGTAAAACCTGGTACTATATATTCAATGGTGAAAAATAATGTCAACCCATAACGGTTAAGAGTGCGGATTTTCAAAAACAGGTGGTTTGCAAAGTTCGCCAAGGATGAGGGCATCAGTGATGAAAAGCTGTGCAAAGCAGTCAAGGATGCCGAAAATGGGTTAATCGATGCCGATTACGGCGGAGGAGTCATCAAGCAGAGGATTGCTCGACTTCATGAAGGGAAATCAGGCGGTTACAGGTCAATCATTTTTTACTCTCAAGGTGACAAGGCTTTTTTCGTTTATGGGTTTCCAAAAAATGCGCAGGCTAACATAACCAAGGCTGATGTCAAGGAGTATAAAGAACTTGCAAAAATTACCTTTTCCCTTTGCGACGAAAAGCTTGAAAAATTAATTCGGACAGGAGCCTTCAAGGCTGTAACATGTTATGAGTAAAGCTACAACATATAAAAGCGATGCCCTTGCGGCGGTTCATGAAACAGCTTCAGACATGTTCGAGGCTGGCGTGATTGACAAACAGACAATGCGTCACTTCGACGAATCCTGCTTGACACCGATTCACCCATTCAGCCCGGAAGAGATCAAGGCATTGCGTGAACGTGAAGAGGTGAGTCAGAGAGTTTTTGCTCACTATCTGAACGTAACAAAGGAATCGGTAAGTCAATGGGAACGAGGACAAAAGAAACCTGCCGGAACAACCTTGAAACTTCTTTCTCTTGTAGAACGGAGAGGAATTAACGCTATTGCCTGAGACTGCTGACAAGTATCGTCATGCAAGAAGTTGAGACTGTTCGACAATCGGACTGATAGCCTGAACAAGTATCGCGACCATTTTGAATTCGTCAAACCATTCAACTCTAAACCAGCTCACCCATAGCAGAGCAGGACGTTTTCTTCGTCATGTTTCAGCTTGTCATACTTCAGGAAGATACGCTTTCCCTTGATTTTTTCGGTCAGATAGCCGGCTACTTTGTCGTGCGTGAAGGGTTTCAGTTTTACCGTCAACCCGTTGGATAGCCGCACTTTTTCGGAACTGACTATCTCCTTGACCGTGAAGAACTCGTCGCGCTCTGCCTCGCTCTCCTTCTCAATCCTGGAGCCAAAAGTGAGTTTTCGGGGATCTTTTTTTTGTCCTCCGTACACATGAAATCGGGCTGACGGGTGTTGATCTTCTGCCGGGCAATCTCGATAAACTCAGGATTGATTTCGTACACCCGACCGAGCCTCGTTCGAGATTCTTTGCGGCAAGTGCGGTTGTGCCGCTACCCATGAAGGGATCGAGCACGGTATCACCACGGAAGGCGAACATTTTACATAAGCAGGTGTGGGAGCTCTTCCGGGAACATCGCAAGGTGCACCGACCTCATCTGTCGGCTGTCGCCGTGGATTATGGTGTGATGGCTCTTCAAGGTGCTGTTGGGTGTTTGGGTTGTCTTGTTGGTGGAGCGGTTTTGGATCTCTACTCCCCTGCTAACACAAGAATCCGACGCTTCACAACATCTGAAACCCACATTCCCGCATCAGTCAAACGATTGACATAGGGCTCAACCCTATTGACAAGTCCTTGCGCTTTCATTTCCAGTAGTACTTTAAGGGTACCCCAAACCTGTAAACCGGCAGCATGAGCTGTTCGACGAGCAAGCATATCATCAAGCAAAACAATACAATGCAAATTTTCTAAAGCAAGCGGCATAGCCGCCAATTCTCCCGGACCGAGGTCTAATGAGAGCCATTCAGAGGACTGTGCTTTTGGGTTTATGATCCTGATCAATGAAAAATCTGACCGGTTTGGAACATCATATCCACTCTTGTCGCCAACCATTAATTCAATCTTCACCGCTTCGGGAGTCCATATTTCTCCGAAAATTTCAGGAAGTCGATCAATCAATCCTATACGGTAAAGATAGAGTAAGGGAGAGGTATTGCTAATGGCTTGAAGCATGGTCATGCTCTAAATCATCTAATTCGGAGGCCAGGGGAAAAACATTATAGCGGCTGAGACTGAGTAAAAATTCAACACGGCTCATTCCGGCAAGCTCTGAAGCACGACCAGACGACAACCGCCCCATCTCAAACAGCTTAACTGCCGCAAGAACCCTCAGTTCCCTCCCAAAAGCAAGTGCATCAGTCTTTTCTGCAATCAGTATCTTTTCAGGGATATCAAGCGTAATGTGTTGAGCAGCCATGGTTCTCCTTTTTCTTTTCTTCAATTCGATTCAAGCCTTGCCTTGTACATGCAAGCATTGTTGTAACAACACACGAAACATATCAAAAATTCACTACGCATCATAGTAACCCCGCCTCATCATGGAGATCAGAGTGCCGAGAAAGGGATTGCATGACTGCGATATCAATCAAACCGGATAATTTCTTTTTGCCGCCTCCTGTAAACCCATCCAAAAGAGAAAACGACATGGTACACCCCAACGTCATGCGCAACAGCGGCATAGACCCCGAAGAGTGGTCAGGCTACGCCTTCGGCGTGGGTGTTGATCGCACGGTGTTGCTGAGGTACAAGATTGATGCAGGCTGCTGTTTGAGAATGATTTGCGGATGTTGAAGCAGTTTGGGGCGTAAAGAGGAAATGGTAGCCATCTTCAAGATCTCTCTCGACAGAATCAAAAATCCTCAACTGCATGACAGATTCCTTTTTATGCGCTCTTTGGCTTCTGCCCAGTCGGAGTGTTGCGCCGTTCCGGCAGAAAAGGCTTCTTTCCGTTCGTTTAGAATGTTCTCATGCCATGCCGGAGATTCAAATGCCGCCTCATCCCTTGAAAGATCATCCCAGATTGTCTCCAGCAAATCCAGTTTTTCAGCATAAGTAAACTGTGACAAGGGTAATTCAATTTTTGCCATGATGTTTTCTCCTTCAGGATAATAAACGTAAATGCGTAACAGTTTGCCACTCTCCATAGACAAGCATATCAGCCTTTCTTTAGCTCCTTGATCACCTCATCGAGGGATACAGATAGTTGATCCTGCCCTGCAAACTTTGCTTCCCAAAGATCAATCAGATCCATACAATCTTCCATAAACTCCTCTATTGCTTGATATTCTTCATACATACTGTGCTTCCTTATCAATACGAGCCTTCAGAAACGGGTTCATTCTTTTCCAATACCTGATCAGATCAACTTTGCTGCCCAGCAGTTGCTCCAGCTCTTCCTTGAGCTGCACCCTGAGCAAAATATTCGGTTCCATTTCAACAACAATATCAATATCGCTGTCATCCCTGGCAGAATTTCTGGCGACGGAGCCGAAGATGCCGACTTTCTTCACGCCATAACGCTCCTCAAGCTCTGCTTTATGGCTGCTCAGTGTGCGAAGTGCTTGATCTCGCTGCATGGTTTGGTTTGAAGTCATGCCACCAATCATTTTGTGTTTCATTTGAATCTCTTTGCTCGTTGAGATAATCCAAGGTTTCACCGTCCTCAAGATTAACTACCATTGAATCAATTCAAGTTTGATTGCTTCGTACCCCATCGTCTCTTTTTTTTATCAGATTAATAAAAGGTTTATCAGGACAAGTGCCTCGTGCATAACTGTTGAGTGTGCAGTATAAGTGATTTTTGGCATCTATTCCTGCCAAGCCATACACTGTTGGGTGTCCGGGTTTTGAGATAGTACAAAACGTTATAGCGTCCAATGCTCTCAAAAAAGTAAAGAATCAGACTAACTCTATCCTGAATTTTTTCCCAAGTACAGATGCCGCGCTGGCAAGGGTTGTCAGGGTAAGACTGGTATCAGTTGCATCAAGCAGACGGTTGAGTGCTGCCCGACTGGTTTGCATTTTGCTTGCCATTGAAGATTTCGTCAGATGTTGTGCTTTCATTTCCTGAGCAATTTGCCAGGCAATAACACGCTTGACGGCCACCGCAGTTGCTTCGTCCAGAAGAGCCTCTTCTTCAAGAAATTCATCGAAACTGCTGCCAATATTTTTTTCATTCATCATGTATTCCTCATTCTGCTTTTTGCCAATTGCAGGTCAGACTTCGGAGTTGCCTGTGATTTTTTTATGAACCCGTGAAGCAACACTATCAAACCATCCTGTACCGTAAATAATACCCTTGCAATACGAGTAGGCAAATGGACACGCACTTCCCAAAGATCCTTCTCCATTTTGCGAACCAGCGGCATCCCCAGTGGCCAACCGTATTGAACAGTCTTGATCTCTTCACCGATTCTTTTTCGCTCAACAGCGGGTAGTTCGCGTAACCAATCGCGCACTGGTTCTGTACCACCATCGGTTTTAAAAAACCTGACCTCAAGTGTTGGGTTATTCTTTAAGAAATGTATCAAAATAAGTACACTATGGCAAATGAGCGTTCATAATGGGTAAGAAACGGAGACTCATGCGTAAAGAGTAAAAGTGATGTTTCAGCTTGTCCTACTTCAGGAAAATACGCTTTCCCTTGATTTTTTCGGTCAGATAGCCGACCGCTTTGTCGTACGTGAAGGCCTCGCTCTTGATGCCGATCAGCTTTTCCGTCAACCCGTTGGATAGCTCCACTTTTTCGGGGCTGAGGATCTCCTTGAGCGTAAAGAACTCTTCGCATGCTGCCTCGCTCTCCTTCTCAATTCTGGAGCCAAAGGTAGGTTTTCGGGGATCTTTTTTTTGTCCTCCGTGCCCATGAAATCGGGCTGACGGGCGTTGAGCTTCTGTTTGGCAATCTCGATAAACTCAGGATTGATTTCGTACCCGACCGAGTTGCGTTCGAGATTCTTTGCGGCAAGTGGGGTTGTCCCGCTCCCCATGAAGGGATCGAGCACGGTATCGCCACGGAAGACGAACATTTTGATGAGCCGGTGCGGAAGCTCTTCGGGGAACATGGCAAGGTGCACCGACCTGTCAGCGAGGAGGTTCATCTGTCGGCTGTCGGCAGTCGCCGTGAATTTTGGTGTGGTGGCTCTTCAAGGTGCATCTAATTTTGATATCTCTCTTGGTAGATATCAAAATTAGATTTAGATTGAAAACGGCTTTTTATCAAGGAGGATTACCGATGCCTGTTACTGCAAAAATTTTTATGTCAGGGCGCAGTCAAGCCGTCCGATTACCGAAGGAGTTCCGTTTTGAGGGGAAAGAGGTGTTTATCCGTCGTGATGCAATTTCCGGAGATGTCATTTTGTCACACCATCCCGATTCATGGGCAGGGCTGTTTGAGCTTGATACAACAACTGAGGTGCCTGCCGATTTTATGCAGGCTGACGATCGAACGCAACCAGAGCAATTGCGAGATCCTTTTGAGGGTTGGGCAGAATGAGCCTCTACATGCTTGATACAAATATTGCCAGTCATGTTATCAAAGGAGACATTCCTCTTGTGCGAGAGCGGCTGATTGCTGTACCAATACAGCGCGTTGTGATATCTTCAGTTACACAGGCAGAATTACTCTATGGCCTGGCAAAACGAACCTATCCGAAGGGCCTTACCGCCCGCGTCCATGAGTTTTTGATCCGGGTAAAAATATTGGCCTGGGATAAAGAGGTTGCCATCGTTTATGGTGATCTTCGAGCCAAGTGCGAAACCACAGGTGTGACGCTCTCACCACTTGACCTCATGATTGCGGCTCATGCTCAGGCAGTCAATGCCATTCTTGTTACGGGAGATAAAGCGTTTACCAGAATCCAAGATCGATTAATTATAGAAAATTGGACACTGTCACCAGACTGATCATCATCTGGTACAATCCCGCAAGGATAATTTATGGCATATTCGGAGGTACGGGAGATAAGCATCTCCGATGAGTGCCCCACCTTTATTTTTTCGCTCAGATAACGAGGCTATCAGCTCACGAAGCTACTGCGTCTTCCACCAGTTCGAAGGGCTCTACATCGACAAGAAGGTCTCCTTCGCCAAGCAAATGTTCGGCACCGACATTAAACTCCGGTTCCGCCCAAGCTTTTTCCCCTTTGCGGCCTCTTGCGACCAGAAGCGCTACTCCCCATGTTAAGAGCAGAGCTAAAATAAGAGGTCAGGTACTGCCTTTCGAGCTGCACCTGACCTGATACTCTTCTCTATCCGCAGAAGCGCCTTTAACGACGACTCTCTACAGGAGTATGCGCGGCTTATGCGCCTGCCATCATGGCTTCGACATCAGCGGCAACGGTTCCGATCGGCTTGATACCAAATTTCTCAACCAGCACTGCAGCAACATTCGGAGTCAAAAACTCGGGAAGTGTTGGTCCGAGACGAATGCCTTTTACTCCAAGAAAGAGCAGGGCAAGCAGCACAGTAACGGCTTTCTGCTCATACCATGCAATATCGAAGGAGATCGGCAGATCGTTGATATCGTCAAGCTCGAATACCTCCTTGAGTTTCAGGGCAATGACCGCAAGTGAGTAGGAGTCGTTGCACTGTCCGGCATCAAGCACGCGCGGAATGCCGCCGATATCGCCAAGCTCAAGCTTGTTGTAGCGGTACTTGGCACACCCAGCCGTGAGGATAACGGTATTGTCAGGAAGGGCTGCGGCAACATCGGTATAGTACTGCCGGGATTTATGACGTCCGTCACAACCGGCCATCACCACAAAGCGCTTGATGGCTCCGCTCTTCACCGCAGCAACCACCTTGTCAGCCAGCGCAATCACCTGGTTGTGCGCAAATCCTCCGGTGATGGTACCATTTTCAAGCTCTTTTGGCGCCGGGCAGCTTTTTGCCAGTTCGACAAGGGCAGAGAAATCTTTCTGACCGCCTTCAGGGCGTGCAGCGATATGCTTCAGTCCGGGATAACCGGCCATACCGGTGGTAAACATCCGGTTACGGTAAGACTCGCGAACCGGCACGATGCAGTTTGTCGTCATAAGAATCGGGCCGTTGAAGGTCTCAAACTCCCGATCCTGTGACCACCATGAACCACCGTAGTTGCCGACAAAGTGCGAATACTTCTTGAATGCCGGATAGTAGTGGGCTGGAAGCATTTCGCAGTGGGTATAGACATCGACTCCGGTACCTTCCGTCTGTTTGAGCAGATCTTCCAGATCGCGAAGGTCGTGACCTGAAATGAGGATACCGGGATTTTTGCCGACACCGGTCTTCACTGTGGTAATTTCCGGCTGACCATAGGTTTCAGTGTTGGCCTTGTCGAGCAGCGCCATCGCCTTGACGGCAACGCCTCCGGTTTCAAGTACCAGCGCGGTCAGTTCATCGGCCGTTAGCTCCTTGGTCAGAGCTGCAAGCCCTTTGACATAAAAAGCATAAATTTCGTCATCGTGGTAACCGAGCACCGCCGCATGGTCGGTATAGGCCGCAAGACCCTTTATTCCGAAGAGCACAAGGCTTTTGAGTGACTGAAGATCTTCGTTTTCACTGAGGCTTTCAAGACCTGACGTCTCAGCTTTTGCAAGAAACTCATCCTTTGAGCTGCCAGTCCAGCAGGCAACGTCATGGTCAGGCTGAACAGCAAGCGTCGCCTTCAGTTCATCACGCAGGGCAAGCGTTTTGCGGATCTGCGCAACAATGGCATCCTCATCAAAATTGGTATTGGTGACCGTTACAAAAAGAGACTCGCTGATAAGCTGACCCACGTTTCTCGACACACTGCCCTGCTGTTGTTCTGCAGCAAGAGCAAGACCTTCGGTTGCATAAACAAGCACATCCTGCAGTTTGGCGGTCATATCATCCTTTCCGCAGACACCTCTCACGATACATCCGCTCCCATGAACGCTCTCCTGACACTGGTTACAATACATTCCCATCGCTCTATCCTCCATTACTGGTTATTGTTTGTTTCTATCCGATGATAACAAGAGAGCCATCGTCCTGTCTCCTGCGGCGCCTTCGCTATCACCTTTTTTTTCTTTTACCAACGCCCTGTTCTTATACGCAGTAGACAAAAGCCGTTTGTTGGCGGGCTTTCGCTCGATGATTGCGCTGAAATCCTGAATTGCGCCATCCATATCTCCACTTTTTACCCTTGCCATACCGCGATTACCATAAGCCGTAATAGCTTCACGGAAACGAAGGCCTATCTGTAATGCCATGCTGAAATCGGCTATGGCGCCATCAAAATCATTGCAACTGCTGCGGGCATTGCCCCGATCATAGTACGCTTCTGCCCTTTCCGGATGCTCGGCAATTACCCTGCTGATCTCCGTCGCCGTTCCCCGGTATCCACCCATTGCATCTTTCAGCATTGCCTCTCCCACTTTAAAATTCAAACCTTTTTCCATCAGTATAAGTGCCGCACTCCGATCAAATCACTTCAAACCCACTCTTCCGACAGGGTCTCGCCCTGCAGGCTGATCACCACCTTTTTCACCGGCACCTTGCGCGAAGCCCTCCGCTGTGCTTCAGCAACAATCGACATGAGTCCTCCACAGCAAGGCACCTCCATGATAGCGACGGTAATGGTGTTGATATGCGACAAGTCAATCATGGCGGCAAGTTTCTCAACGTAGATCTCCATCCCCGAATCAAGTTTCGGACAGGCAATCGCAAGGCTTTTGCCCTGCATGAACTTTCCGTGAAAGTCGCCGACAGCAAACGCTGCACAGTCGGCAGCAAGCAACAGATCGGAACGCTCGAAACAGGGCGCCTGCGGAGAAACAAGGTGAAGCTGAATCGGCCACTGGCGAAGTGCACTTTGAACCGGTGCGCCGGGCATGGCGGCAACAGCCGCTTCCGTTTTGCCATTAGCGTTGAAATCAATTGTCCTGCTGCCAGGACATCCTCCAGCATGCGGAGCGTGCTGCTGCCCTGCATTGGCGTGCCGGGTTTCCGTCTGGGAAACGGCTCCACATTCCAGCGGGTTGGCAATTCCCTGCTCTTCGAGATATTCAAGCGCCTGCCCAACGAATTCATTCTGGCCATGATCCATAAGATGACGCAGATGAGCGGCAATAACATTGGCCCCGCCTTTTACAATACTCTCATGCATGACACGCTTTTCGTCATACGCTTCGGCTTCACGGCTGACAATGTTCATCGCTCCGGTCGGACAATGGCCGATACAAGCTCCAAGTCCATCACAAAAAAGGTCGCTGATGAGGCGGGCTTTGCCATCGATCACCTGCAAGGCCCCTTCAGGACAACCCGGAATACAATCACCGCATCCGGTACATTTTTTTTCATCTATCGTAATAATCTGTCGTTGCATTTATCGCTCCTGTTATGGGTTCAACATTTCCTGCTCAAGGTCTACTGATGGGGGTTTCACCTGATTTGCCGCCTGAAGGTCACGCATCAGCTTGCCGATGGTCACCTTTTCAAACTCGCTCTGGACAACCTGTTCAATACGCATGATCTCATGACGCAGCACACAACGCGCACGATTGCCACAAATCTGCTTGCGGAACATGCACTCCGACATCTGCACCTTGCCCTGAAAAATTTCAATCAGTTGCGTTACGCTGATAGTATCCGGATCCTTTTTCATCATAAAGCCTCCCTGAACACCCTCTTTTGAAACAATCAGATCGTGGCGAATCATCTCCTGCAAAAGGCCACGCAAAAACTGGTACGGGATATCGTGCTCCGTCGCAATAGACCTGGCAGACACATAGCTCCCCTTCCTTGCAGCAAGCGCCAGCAATGCCCGTATCGCGTAATCCGTATTCTTGGTCAGTACTTTCATCGTTGATTCTTTTAATTGATATCAATATAATATCAGTTATATAAAAACAAAAACATTTTTTCCAGAGAGGCGCCACAAACAAAAATAGCCGCCAGAATACTCTGACTAAAGAGGGTTGCCAAAGATTGCAATAAGTGTTACCTTGTACAAAAAGGAGATGTGGTTATGTCACAAACAAAAGGCGTCAAGTTGGACGACACCACCCGGCAACGGCTTGCAGCTTTGGCTCGTATCCGCGACAGATCGCCACACTGGCTCATGTGCAAAGCAATCGAAACATTCCTTGATCGCGAAGAGCATTACGAGCAAGAAAAGCGCGAGGATATGGAGCGTTGGGAACGGTATCAATTAACCGGCGTAGCTGTACCCCATGAAAAAGCTGCTGCTTGGATGGAAAATCTGGCGCAAGGGAAGGTGACATCTTGCCCAACATAAAATGGCTTCCAGAAGCATTAGCCGATGTGGAGCGGCTTCATGCGTTTCTGTACGAAATAAACCCCGATGCGGCAGCACGAGCAGCACGAGCCATTCTGGAGGGTGCGGGTTTTCTGGAATCAATGCCCGACATTGGACGCCCAATGGACGATGACACTGGCAGACGCGAATGGTTCATATCTTTTAGTGCCGGAGCTTTCGTTCTTCGCTATATGTGGAACAAAAACGATACCATCGTTATTGTTCGTGTCTGGCACAGCAAAGAAAAGAGAACGTAGAGCGAGCCCCTCATTGTCGTGACGTTGTGGCAGCAAATGCGCTGTAAAGCGGCAGGAATGTGATTTTTTGCTCTGGAAAATCTGCATATGGGCGATCGGAAAAGACCAGTGCTTTGCCACACTCCGGGTACGAAGCAAGAAAGAGATGCAGGCTCCTCAAGCTACCGGTGGCCCCGCTTTTTACCTCAACCGGATGAATCTTGCCATCCAGAACAGCCAGATAATCAACTTCAGCCGAACTGCTTTTGGCTTGTCGGTCCCAGTAATAAAGGCAGCCCTGCTGAGCCACCAGCATCTCCTGTCCGATAAACTGTTCTGCCATAGCTCCCCGGTAAATAGCGAGCAGATCGCTTTTTGCATACTCAATATCATTCGGCATACCGGAAAGGTAGCGCATCAATCCAATATCGAGCATGAGCGCCTTGAATGATTTGGCCGAAGCAGTTGCCCCTAAAGGAAGCCCTGATGGTTCGGCCGAGGGTATCCTTCGGGCTACCTGAGCAAGGCACAAGGCATCGAATGCTTTTTTCAGTGTCGGATTGCTGTACCCTTCACCAAGGCGTGCATATTTGATCTGTTTTCCGATATGCTGCGACAGGGAGGTAAAGACCGAATCTAGACAGAAGCGGTCAACCCTGGGAGTATATTTGGCAAAGTCCATCCTGTATGACTCGGCAATCTCCTGTTGTACCTCAAAGGCGTCACGCAATGATTGTTTTTCAAGATATGCCTTGACAGCCGCAGGCATTCCCCCGATAAAGAAATAACGTTTCAGCTCCTCGCGCAGCAGCTCATGCACTGCGGGTGATATTTCAGCCGGATTGCCCAGAACAGCCGTTGCCGCAGCGCCGTTGCCGATTGCCTCCAGATATTCAGCAAAACAAAGCGGGTAGAGATTGAGAAACTGAACCCTGCCCACAGGGAAGGAACTCTCTTCAAGCGCAAATTCAAGGAGCGAACCGGCTGCAATGACATGCAGTTCCGGCATCTCCTCATAAAAATAGCGCAGGGCGGTTATGGCACGAGGACAGGCCTGTATCTCATCAAAAAAGAGCAGCGTTTTTCCCGGTGTGATCTTCTGCTGGAGGAGAACTTCAAGGTCGGAGCAGATGCGCGTTACCTTCAGGTCGCCATCGAAGAGCTTGCGAAGGGGCTGATTTCGCTCAAGATCGACGAGAGCAAGAGATTCAAACCGGTTTTTTCCAAACTCTTTGAGTGACCAGGTTTTACCAACCTGACGAGCACCCCGGAGGATGAGAGGTTTGCGGCGTGAACTTTCCTGCCAGCACCGAAGATCGTTATCAATAAATCGAAGCATGTACCATGATTAAGGTGGCAAAACAGCAACTATTTTGAATTACAAGGCAAATTATGACTTTATGATATAAAAATACAAGGCATTTTAATCGACAAGTAAAAAACACCCTATTCCTCATTGACTGCCTTCAGCCAGAATTATCACTCATAAAATCCATTGCACAGCGCTGGGTCACCTGCTCCGGATAAAATATTGTTGCATGAAACACTTTTGTTGCACACGTTACCAGTAACAAATATAACGAAGAATGAACAAGGAGAGAGATGGGCAGAGTTCTTGAATGGGTGCAAAAGTACAGGGAGAAGTTACGCATGGAAGGAATGCGGCCGATACAGATATGGGTTCCCGATACACGTCACTCCGGTTTTGCGGAAGAGTGCAGGCGGCAATCTCTGCTGGTCAAACATGATCCCCTTGAAAAATAACTACTTACGTTTCTTGATGCAGCCGCAGACCGCGAAGGTTGGGAAGCATCCCTATAACCGGGCGCTTGCCGTCTGGCTTGGATTCGCATAAGCGGCCCTGATCTCAGACCATTGATACCGGAATATGGAGTCAAAATGCAACGACAGACGATGTCCCGTCCGCGTCGGGAACATAGTATAGCGCTACCCTACAACGTCTGTTCAATGGAACTGGCTGTTACTGCCATTACTGCACGTGCCCATGCAAATTTTGCTTTGATCAGGTCAAAATCAGAACCGGAGGTTTCTATTCGCGCCGTGCCCTTAATCAGAAAGCCTGCACCAAGCACCAGATTTCCAGTGAGCTAATGTTTTGCGCGACCACAAGGAATCTTCAAGGGACATGGCTCAGTATTTTTTTTACATATCTGGTCATCTTTGCCATCGCCTTCAATCCATGGATTAAAATATCGTCGATGCAATGGAGTCCACAACGGGTTATCATTATTATCCCGTCTATCGCCCCAAATTATAGGCAAACTATTTCCTGGCACATTTGAATAGGTCGCTACAAGAGCGCCGCAATCTTTCCAGCCAAGAGGTTCAAAATCACATTGACGTTCTTTTTTTCGAGGCTCAGATATACCTGTGTATGTTTGTAATACCCTTTCTACTTTGCTCCAATAATCAAGACCCTGATTTGCCGTTATTTCCTCACAAATTTTTATTACACCCTTATGCTTGTCTATAAAATGAATTGGAATTGTAATAGTTTCTTTACAATTACAACTGTCATATAGTTTATGATGAGAATCCTTACAGATTTTTACGACAACATCCCCATTCCTGTCGATACCCATAATTTTATCCACATCAACACCAATAACACTGATCACACAAAGATTTATTGGCTTTTCTCTATTATTAATTTTAGCACTAAAATGGCGTTGGATAAACTTCCATAAATAATTTTGTATCTGACCACCGGACATGACAACATCATCCAGTATAATAACATTAGCAAAACCCCGCTTATCCAACCTTTCTGATATCTTTTTCGGAAGATCATCATAGGTAACCATAACCGGCTTTTCAGCACCTAATAAGTCGTCTCTAAACCACTTGGCCTTGCTGAAAATAGATACAGTAGCTGGCCCAGACTTATTCAATCGACCTAAATACGAAATGAGAAGCGTTTCATCCGCAGGTAAGTGAATCGGTAATAGACCCGAAATTACTTTTTTGCCTGAGGAGTCATATCGAGTTTTTTCCTTAAAAAATATATCGAGTAAATTAATAATATCAAATGCAGAGTAGTAACGAAAGTGTTTCATAAACCTCAATACAGTTGGCCGATCCGATGGAGTAAACTGCCTTATCCATTCATCAAAAACCGTCCATCCATATTCACGATTTACATATCCACATACCCGCGCAGTTGATGCCATCATCGCATTAACGATGCAATTCTTGAAGGTTGAGTAAAACTGCCCTTTATGTACCCCGTCAAAGGGTTCCTTGAAGAAGTAGTCGATACATCCTAAATCCGTCAGCATTGTTCTTACACATACGCCACTTCTGTCAGCAGAAAAGATAATGACATTAGGAATATATGTTTTCACGAGACCATCCTTTTTATACAAATCACGAATCTTGTTAAGGATTTGCCTTACAGACAGCGGAATAGAGGATATTGTCTGGATTTGATGATGACCACTTTCCCCTTCCGTTTTATCCCCGAATGGGTTTGCAGGTGAAGAATAGAGATCCAGGATGATGAAGTCATACTTTTGCAGATTCTCTTCTTCAGGAACCCCAGTGGGGTTAGATTTAACGTTAAAATCCAATCCTTTGAGCAATAGAGGCAGAACATAAACCCAACCATCTTCCTTATACTTATCCTCGATCAGCAAACATCGTTTTCCTTTTACATAATCCTGTAAACTTGCAACAGCCCTATCCTCTATCAATGGCGGTGCTGAAACAAGCACATTAATAGCCTCCTTTATTTCCACTCTCTTATCCTGATTCAAAGCGTTTGCAGCTTCCTCTACAGTAACCTCACCTGCTGTCACGGCACCCAAAAGAAGACGAATTGCCGGTCGATACCTCGATTCAAGACCGGTTATACTCATTATCGTGTTCAATACGGTGTGAAATGCATTACTTTCTCTATTCAACAGCTCCCGGATTTCAGTTGCACCCCCCGAAAATACGCTACGTTCTATGCAAAGGCGCAGTTCATGCGGTGAAAGTTCTTTTTTTTCCGAAGGGGGGACTTGAATATTGGTAATCAATTCAGAGAGTCTGAAACTGCGTTCAACATTCCCAATGAAGAGTTCGGTACAGATAGCCTCCAATGGCTGAAGGATAGCAAGCAACTCTTCAGAAGTACCGGGCACATATAAAAAAACAAAATATGTTTTTTTATGGTATACCATCTTGTAACGGTCATATGGATACCATCCATCTTTCTCCCCGTATGCAAGATCAAGTATCTGCCTGAGAAGCGCTCTTAGAGCATGTTCAGATGTTGAAGGAATAATTGCTATTGATTTTATAGCATTTTTATCCTTTGAAAGAAATACAGGAATTTCCCTGTAAACACAGCCACTCTTTGTTATGGCTGTTAGAACCCTATCAATCTCATCTTGAAGCTTTACAGAGTAGGTCGACTCCCCCTGCTCATCGGGAATAAAGTAATGAAGCTCGTGATTTGCAGAAATCGTATCCATTTTAAATATGAATTGCCGTTTGGACGCAAAAAATAAAACGTGCGACTATTCAGCCCTTGGAGAGACAATCTGTCTCTTCGCAAAAGCTATGATTTGTCAACATATTTATTGTCTATACTCCACACTTCCCGAATAAAAACGTCAGCTCCCTCTTTGATTAGAATCACCTTGTTTAGGCCGTAAATTCACAGCAATATTATATGCTTCTGTCAATACAGAATCCGATGACCAATATTGTTGAACCGATTTTGGAGAGTACCGAAAGAGTCGTTTTATTTCATCTGCGCATTGCGAGGCTGAGAGTTTCTTGTTACCAAAGAGCAAGTTCACTGCAGGCGTGATCTGAATTTGACCCATAGGGTGTCCGGGATTATGCTTGCTCGTTGCAATCAATGCACTCCTTATCATATTCGCTGCACAGGTTGAGTATGCCGCCTTGAGCTTAGGCAGTGCCTCAACAAGTTCTCCTCGTTTTTCCGGAGAAGTATCAAATGTGATTGTTTCCAGTTGGGACAGGATTTCAGAAAATATGAGCCGGAAATTTCCTCCATCTGATTTTACAGGACTTGACACAACAGGCTTTTCAGTCAGCTCCTGAGGTATCGACAAATGACTGACTGAAAGAATCCTGAGTTTCGGAAAGCGGTTCACCGCATGAGCAACAACTGCCTCCAACTGGCGGATATTGCCATACCAAGGATAAGCCATCATCTGAGCTATGGCCTCAGGATCAATATTACGCGGCTCCGTCTGAAGGGCATCCCTATACTTAGCTTCATAGCTGCTAACAAAATGCTCCAGCAAAGCCGGAATATCTTCTATACGTTCCCTTAATGCAGGCAACTTGACAGAGTGTTCAACGTTGATACGATCAAGAAGATCCATATGAAAATCACCCGTAACCTGAAGGTTCATGCGGTTTGTCGCCAGAACAACCAAAAGATCAACAATCCTTTTTTTGGATGACCCCATACGCTGAACTTCCCGAGTGCTGCCCAGAAGGCGAAGCAATTTGGTCTGAACAGAAGGAGGAATAGCTCCAAACTCATCAATAAACAGAGTTCCTTTATCGGCACGCTCTGCGGCACCTGCCTGGTCTGCAGATGCCCCGGAATAGGCCCCTTTGACGTGCCCGAAAAGCAGATCCTCTACCAGGGTTTCAGGACAACCCTGCAGGAAACACATCTCCAATTCGCCACTTCTCCCTGAATGTTTGTGCATATATCTGGCGAGCAGTTCCTTTCCTGTGCCTCGTTCACCAAGGATAAGGATGTTTTTCCCTCCGGCTCGTGCTTGCATCCGTGCTTCACGCAGGCATTTAAGAAGAGTCACAGAATGGCCAATGATTTCGCCGGACGGGTCTTCGACAAGACCATGATCCTTCAGAAGGGTGGCGATACGCTCTCGACCATAGTGCCGATCAATCTCATCCTTATCAAGGAACTGGCATACCGAATAATCAGCAAATCGCTTTTCTATAGGGGTTCGGTTCATCGAAGAAAGCAACACAACAGGAATATCATGCAAATCGGGCTCAGATCTTATCCTGTCAAGGATCGAGAGACCAAAATAAGAGGAAGGGTCTCTGTCTGTATCACAACCTTCAACAGTTCCTTCTGGCCTCACTTGACCAGTTATGAACTGCAAGTCAAGCATGACCATCGCCCAGCGAGGCCACTCTTTCCAGCCTTTACGAATGGCATCAATTGTTCCATCCAGATCGTTATAGACGACGCCGTTTTTCTCAATCTGTCCTCGAAAGAAAAGCGCTTCTACAATTGGAGAACCCAGCGTCTCAGGAAATGGAATATCCCCTGTAACATCCTTCATTCCAGCAAGAATACAAAAGCTGGTTCGAGGATGCATTCCATCCCCGGAATAGTGACTCCGTCCATATTGATCATCAATAATAAGGACACGTGGTAATTTTATCATACTGATACTACCTTGTCAGGAAAACTGCTGAGCAAGCGGCTAAAGTTGCCTACACAGTCAGTAAACGCTTCCAATAATTTGAGAATAAGCACAAGCTCCTGACTACCGGATAATTCCGACTGCAGGCCGGTATGATAGTAATCGGCTTTTGCCAATACTTCACGTGCTTCATCAACTCTTTCACTTATACCAGAGGGTACGAGCCAAAGCACATGAACAAGTGGAGCCAGCCAGCTCTTTGCTTCCAGTGAGCAACGATTCAACGGATCCTTTTCAAAATAGGTACGTGGCGAAAGACGATCTTCGGCTGAATTCAGCAAGGTTTCTACTTCTTCGTGCCTTCTTAACCAACTCGTCAGGTATGCCTCAAGCTCTCGGGACAAGTGACTATTTATAGTTTTATTTGCCTGCAACTGAACAATCAACGCATCAAGGTTCTTCAGATACTCATTTTTCAACCAGTCATGGTTCAAGTTAGTACGGAGTCGCTGCCAGTCACACATATTTTTCAACCCCTCAGTAATGATTGCAGCTCAAGGAATGCCTGAGCAACAAGTAGTGGATCATTCTCGATTTGCGATACTTCTGGCAGTGCGCTGAGTAGCTCTGCCGCCTTACTATTATTGAACGCAACATTACCGTCCACTCTCTTGAACATTCGCTCTAAAGTTTGAAGCAGTTGCTGTTTATGCTTTGCGTCAAACATATTCCAGTATGAAGAACCGGATACTTCTTTCCGCATTTGATTACGGCCAGCCGGGCCTGATGCTGTAAGCCGTGGATCAAGACTTTGTGCCACACAATTGCAGCGTAATACTTCGCCCCATTTCATTTCTTTTATCGCCGTCCGAATTTCCTCGGTCGAATCATTAACCTCGAGCGAAAAACCATCGTCATTATTTCCGTCAGGCCCGCACAGCACAACAAGGTATCCTTGACAGAGAACTGAAAAAGAATAGAGTAATTGATAAGCTGTTGACTGCGATATAAAAAGTGAATGAAGTTCTTCCGGATAACTCTGAATATCTTCACGGTAAACTGCATCAGCCTCTTTAAGACCCATGCAGTAAAATGCTTGAAGTATCTTTATGGCATATTGCTGATTCCTGCAAAGTTCAAGCTCCTGGTTTCGAGCATACAGCACAAAGGTAACATGAGACTCATCGAAATGCTTCCACAGTTCATGTTGAGCTGACTCAAGTGCTGACCGCCCCCCCTCTGAAACGACCAGAAGAATTCGACATCGCTCAAAATCCGGAGTTCGAATGTTCCAAAGTTGCCGCTCTATTTTAAGCTCATCACTGTTATAGTGGATAACAGTATAGTGGACCCCGAATTTTAGACAGTGGTTTAAGTTGTTAACTTGCCCCAAAAAGGAGCAGGTAATGACAAAAAGGACACGAAAAAATTTCAGCAGTGACTTTAAGGCCAAGGTGGCACTTGAGGCTATTCAAGGGGTCAAGACGCTGAATGAAATCGGTCAGGAATTTGGAGTACACCCCGTTCAGGTCGGTAAGTGGAAGAAAGAGTTGCAGGAACAGGCATCAAGCTTGTTTGAAGCCAAACGGGGTCCAAAACCAGTTGAACCGGCTGCAGATCCTGAAAAGCTTTATACGGAAATCGGGCGGTTAAAGGTCGAGCTGGATTGGCTTAAAAAAAAGTCCGGACTGTCCCTATGAGTGTGCGCAGATGGTGGGTCAGCGACAAAGAGCCATTGCCGGTGGCAAAGCAATGCGTCCTTGTGTCCGTTAATCGTTCGACGATATATTTGCCGTCTATCGTGTTGTTTCCTGATGCAGAAGACTTGCAGTTGCTTGAACTGATTGACAAGGAGTACACCAAGCATCCATTTTATGGTAGTCGTAAAATCATGCACTATCTTCGTAGCGAGGGTTACCAGATCAACCGGAAACGGGTTCAGCGGCTTATGCGAAGGTTGGGTCTGGCCGGTATGGCACCGGGCCCCAACACCAGCAAACCGCATCCGGAGCACAAGATCTACCCCTATCTCTTGCGGGGAGTTGATGTCACAAAACCCAACCAAGTCTGGTCGACTGACATCACCTATATTCGCCTTCCAAAGGGCTTTATGTATCTGGTGGCAGTCATCGACTGGTATTCCCGGAAAGTACTCTCCTGGCGATTATCGAACTCGATGGAAAGCACCTTTTGCGTTGACTGTCTGCAAGAAGCGTTACGAAAATACGGGACACCCGATATCTTCAACACCGATCAAGGCGCCCAGTTTACGAGTGCCGCCTTTGTCGGAGCGCTCACGGAGCACCCATCCATCAGTATTAGCATGGATGGACGTGGCCGAGCACTGGACAACATCTTTGTCGAACGACTCTGGAGGAGTGTCAAATATGAGGATATATATCTCAAAGGTTACTCCACCGCAGCAGAATTACAGTGCGGATTAAAGGAATATTTTGTATTGTTCAACGTTGAAAGGCAGCATCAGTCGTTGGGCTACAGTACGCCAGATAAGGTTTACCGGACAGCCGTTGGAGGTGGTGCAAGAATAGTTGACAAGTATAACAAGAACAAGCAGACAGAAGAGTTAAAGGTAAAAGAGGGGCAGCGCCTTTCCGCTGCATGAACAGGTCAGGTTACCAACTTAAACTCAGCCACTTTTTGTCCACCGGTTGGGGTCCACTTCAGATGTCGCTCGCGTGTCATGGTCGCGATAAGGTCGGCAAGCAAAGCAGCGCTACCAAATTGCCAGTTCATGTTACTTCTTGCTTGACCAGTCCACTCTGTGGGTTCACGTAATGCACGCGACTTGTGCGCTATGTTCCAATCCATTGTAACGTCGCCTGTAACGACAACTGTAAAGGTGCTTTTTTGTTCCTGCATCACATGTAATAAAGAGGTTCTTAAAACCAATGGCGATCCCTAAGCGGCTGCACTCAAAAAAATATTTTATAAAATCTCAATTCATCCAAAAGAACATTATCCCATAATAAGTAAAAGTTTATTAAAACGTATTAGCATCGTGTTCAAAAGATGCTAAATTGCTAATAGCGTCTCTGATTTCAAGCTTTTGACGCTTTTTTACAAACGGGATTAGCAGGCAATTTAGTCCGTTTCGTGAGCAGACCCCAAGATACCTTCGTTGGTTGCGGCTTCACCGGCATACAGATAACTTGACACCGTGGAATTACTGCGTTCTTGTTGTTCATGACCAGCATAGAGCACCACTTTTTTCACGACACGTTCACCAAAAATAGCAGCAACTTTATTGAGTTGTATGAAACTCTCCTGATTAATCGTCTGCGATGACTTGATTTCGAAGAGCCTTATCATATTACCCGCTTCCAGCAGAACATCAACTTCCAGTCCACTGCTGTCGCGATAAAAATGAAGATTTGCTGCCAGGCCATCATTGATGCGAGCCTTGAGCATTTCAAGAACCACCAGATTTTCAAACAGCGATCCTCGCAAGGGATGAGCTTGCAGATGTGACTCCTGTGTTATTCCGATCAGCCAGGAAGCCAAACCTACATCGTAAAAATAGAGTTTTGGCGACTTTGTCAATCGTTTTCCGACATTGGCAAACCACGGGGGAAGTAAAAAAACAATATAGGAGGCCTCAAGCAGGGTAAGCCAGCTTTTTGCTGTCACACTTGAAACCCCGGCATCAGCAGCAAGAGACTGCAGATTGAGCAGTTGTCCCACTCTTCCTGCTGCCAGGCGGACAAAGTTTTCAAATTGCCGGATTGAGCGTAATTGTATCAAATCCCGCAAATCGCGTTCAACATAGGTGGCAAAATAATCTCCGAGCATGACTGCCGGATCAAGGTGATCTGCATGAATACGCGGATAGCCACCAGCGAACAGGAGATGACGCGTAATCATTATATGCAATAGTAAAGTTTGACTTTACTATTGCATAAAGCCAAGCAAAAAACAAGTAAATTAACACCTGCGAAATGGGAGGGGCTTCAGGTTCATCGCTGCGCTTGGTGACGTAGCAAAGGCTTGTGGCATGGCGCAAATAGCTAAAGAAGCGGCTCTTGGCAGAGAAAGCCTCTACAAGGCGTTACGTCAGGGCGCTCATCCTCGCTTTGAAACGATCAATGCCGTCCTTCGTGCCCTTGGCTTGAAAATCGCGGTTGTTTCGGCTCGCCCGTCTTGATTTATGAGGCTTTCATTAACTTCACTCTCTCTCGCCGGAGTTGTAAAGCAAGTTCACGAAGTATTGTGCCCGGCGAGGAGTAACCGTGTTCAAGGTTGTTGGGGTTACTTCTCAGGCAGTCTATACCTGTATTATCCGGAAATCCGGAAAAGAAACCAACAATCATTGCCAGCATGAACGGGCTCTGTGTACACTCGTTGCGGTCAAAAGCGGCAACTCATGCGCTGGAACATGGAGCTGATATCGCCAACACTCTGAACGTTAACCTTCTGAATAATGAAATCCTACCACAAGGAACTCTGGCTCCAGATACCTGCAAGAATGGATTTTGTCAATATCACCGGTGACGTTGAGCGGCTGTTCAGGAGAAATGGAGCAGTTCGTGGACGATGACATAGTCCCAGAGCTCAGGATCGAGGGCACGCCTGACCACCTGCTCCAGCGCGCCGGTCTGGTGCTGACGCAGGATATATTTGTTCAGCTCCTCGTCCTTCTCGGCAAAGAGGATGTACTCCTTCAGGAAGTCGAGCACCTGCGGGATGGCGCAGGGGCTCCAGTCTCAGGGCTGACTCTATTTTATCCCGTTGCTCTGGATTGACGCGCGACTCGCTGGCATAATACTGCCATTGCGCCACAACGTTTCTCACTTCATCAATAATCGTTTCCGCACGCCCGCGCTTCATGGATGCGCTCTTTGCATAAGCTTTGAAATCCTCCAGACTAAATCCACTCGGCTTGCCATTCATCGTCATTTGATGACTCGATGGGCTTTACCCATTCGCTGGAAAACAAGTTACCGCAGCACTCGAATTTCCATCGACTCTGGCCGTGTCCGTGGTCAAGCCTGATTTCAGCTACAGTTTGCTCTTTTCCAGAATACTCTGGTTTATATTCCGTAATTTATGTTCATCGATTCCATATTTTACGTTTATTGATTCCATATTTTACGACCCCGAATACCAATGAATAAAGCTTCTCATTACTCTCGCCTGATTGAAATGCGCATTGCTGAAGCGTTGGCCGACACTCCCGTGGTTTTGGTTGCAGGGCCGCGTCAGGCAGGCAAAACAACCCTGGTGCGACAAATGGCAATCGAAGGGATGCGCTATCTCACACTTGATGACGAGTTGACGTTGTTGTCTGCCAGAAATGATCCGGTCGGGATGATTCGCAGCCTTGATTGTGCTGTCATTGATGAAATCCAGCGTGCGCCTCAACTGCTGCTTGCTATCAAAAAGAGTGTTGATGAGGATCGGCGCCCCGGGCGGTTCTTGCTTACCGGATCAGCGAACTTGATGGTACTGCCTGCGGTAGCGGATTCTCTGGCTGGCCGCATGGAGACGCTCACCTTGCTGCCGCTGTCGCAAAGCGAGTTGCATGGGAGTACGGCGAATTGGATCGATGCGGCTTTTGCAGGCAGGCTGCTCAAGGTCACCATGCCGGTGACAGGTGATGAATTGTGCGAGGTTGTTTTGCGGGGCGGCTATCCTGAAGCGATTTCCCGCACCGATGCACGCAGGCGTACGGTGTGGGCGCGCCAGTACCTTAATGCCATCATTCAACGCGATGTCCGCGATGTGGCCAGCATCGACAAGCTCGATCAATTGCCAAGGTTTTTGCGCATCCTGGCTGAAATATCAGGTCAGATGTGTAATTACACCAAACTGGGTGGTCAGGTCGGTTTGGACAGCAAGACGGCTTCACGCTATACAGGAGTGCTGGAACAGATGTATTTGCTTAAGCGCATTGAGGTCTGGGCCAGGAATCGACTCAAGCGTGTTGTCAAAACCCCCAAGTTGCAGTTTATTGATGCCGGTTTGCTGGCCACATTGCTTGATCTTGGTGCTACCGAAGTGCAGCAAGATCGCAGCCGGTTTGGCAAAATTCTGGAAACCTTCGTCTATAGTGAACTGCTCAAGCACAGCTCTACGGCGGAAGGCGATTATAAACTGCTCTACTACCGTGACCTTGACATGTTTGAAGTGGATATGGTGATCGAAAACGCTTCCGGCCAACTGATTGGTGTTGAGGTAAAAGCCTCTGCCACCGTCAATGCTGGTGATTTACGCGGTCTGAAAAAGCTGGCAAGTGTAGCAGGCGGCCTCTTCAAAATGGGTATTCTGCTTTATGATGGGACAGAAACCATGCCACTGGGTGATGGCCTGTGGGCGGCTCCATTGTCGACATTATGGGGCCAATAATTTAAGGTTAGCGACCCCGATTTTAAAGAGACTTTTGCACAAAACAAGCTCGAACAGCGTCGCTGCCTTTTGATGAAAATGGCAAAGAGCTCGGTATCGTTTCGTCTCCTTGCCGGAACTCTCACTGCACATCGTCGAATTTGCCCGTGAACATGGACGCATAACAATAGGAGAAGCTGTCAAGTTGACTGGCGTCAGCCGCAACACCTTGAAAGGACACTTCCGAACCCTGGTCGAACGCGGTCACCTTATCCGGCACGGCAGTGGGCGTGGTGTCTGGTACGAACTGAGATAGCACCTTACTCTTTCCTGGCATGCAACATGCTTTTAATCTCCTGCAGTTCATCCATCACCTTCCGGCTTGTCACGCTGCTTTTGTAACTCATCAGAATGAGTTTCACGGAAACCAGGAACACACCTGCCTCCATGAGTATGTCATGCGTCAGCCCTTTCACAAAGAGCGCAATGGTGAACAACACAAAGGTAATAACGATGACGATGACTGTCGGCAGATCAAAATGATTGTTCATTGCACTTCACTTCATTGAATTATTCGAGTAATAAACCCACAGAGCCAGTCCTCTAATATACCGTAAACAGACGCGATCCGGAATCCCACTCTTCCTCAACAAGATCAAAGTTGTTTTCGATGCCCTGTACCATAAGCTGATACAGCGTACTGCACGCATCACGACACGGTGTCGCAATTCATGTCGCGATAGCATCTACACCTTCTCTTTTGTTAATAAATCACGACATCGTGTCGCGATTTATGTCGCGATAGCTACAACGCCTTCACTTTTATTAATGAATAACGACATTAAGTATTCCGATTTCATAGCCAGTTGCGAATGAGATCATCAGGGTGGTATGGAGGCGTCGGTGGATTTCTTCTTCATACGCCGACTCCCTGTTACCTGAGGATATTCCGCAGGGCTTCGTCGGTTTCTCTTGCCTCCAGCTCGATGGCGTTCAGCTCTTCGGCGATCTCGCATTTCACAAGAAGGCCGCCGGAACCGGTGCAGGGATCGTAGATCTCCATGCCCGGTTCCGGCGCAAGCACGCGTGGCATGATGGTGGCAACTTCGGAACAGTAGTCATTCGAAACGGGCAGGGAAAAAATCGCAGAAACAATTTGCATAAAAGAACGATCGTTCTTAAATTCGATCAAAGAGAACACATTATGTCAAGACCGAAAAAAGTCACCGACTCTGAAATACTCGATGCAATCGAGCGGGTTGTTGTCAAGCATGGTGCATCCCGCCTCTCCATCGATGCTGTGGCTCAGGAGGCAGGAATCAGCAAATCGAGGGTGGTTTACGACTACAAATCCAAGACCGCCCTGCTCGAAGCTCTGATCGACCGGCAGTTTGAGCGCGATACGGCACGCATCGAATCAGCGCTTGTCGAGTGCGCCGACACCCCTCACCCCGAACTTTTCGCACGTCTCAAAATTGCCGAGCGTGCCTTGGATGATACGGAACGCGCTGTCTCCATGGCTATCACATCCTCCATGTCGAGCGAGGAGTCGCTTCGGCAGCGGATGCTGAAGTGGATAGAGCGGGACTTGCTTGCCATGGATAGCGGAGCGAAGCCTGAAGCGGCCCGCATGGCCTATTTTGCCTTTATAGGATTCAGTTGCCACGAGTGGTTCGGCCTTGTCGACAGAAGCGACGAGGAGCGTCTGCCCTTCCTGGAACAGATCCGGAAGATGTATATCGGTTATCCTGAAAGCCATCCGACAACCACACCAAACCCATAAAAGGATACGTTATCAATGATGAAAAGGTCTTATATCATCGCCGGTTTGCTTGTCACCCTGATTGCCGGCTGGTTCCTGTGGCCGAAGGGAGCGTCAGAGCAGCGTCAGGATTCCGGCATGAAACCGGAGGTCAGTGTCGTGACCATGAAACCCGAGCTCCTCGTCTTGACAAAAGAGCTGCCGGGGCGGACTTCGGCTGTACGTATGGCCGAGATTCGGCCGCAGGTGAGTGGCATTGTTACGAAGCGCTTCTTCGTGGAAGGAAGCCTTGTTCAACAGGGTCAGCAACTCTACCAGATCGACCCCGCGACCTACAAGGCAGCCTGTAACAGTGCAAAAGCGAGCCTCAGCAAAGCCGAGGCCAACGTGATATCGCTCCAGGCCAAAGCAGGCCGCTACGAAGAGCTGGTCAAAATCGGTGGCGTCAGCCAGCAGGAGTATGACGATGCGAAAGCGAGCCTTGCCCAGGCGAGGGCAGATGTCGCCATGGCCAGATCCGAAGTTGCTGCGGCGGCTATCAATCTCGACTACACCAGAGTCATGTCTCCGATTTCCGGGCGCATCGGCCAATCGAAGGTGACTGAGGGGGCTCTGGTCAATGCCAATCAGGCCGACCCCCTTGCTGTGGTGCAACAGCTCGACCAGATCTATGTGGACGTCTCCCAGTCGAGCGGGGAGCTGATACAACTGCGACAGCGCCATCAGGGCCAGGTGGGCGATTCCAGCGCCGGGAGCGCTCCTATCGAGCTTCTGGTGGATGGAAAACCCAAAGGAGAACCCGGCACGCTGAAGTTTTCGGATGTAACGGTCAACCCGAGCACCGGTACGGTGCTGCTGCGCATATTGTTCACCAACCCCGGCAATGAAATCCTCCCCGGCATGTTCGTTCATGCACGTCTTGAACAGTGGAGAGAGGAGAATGCGATCCTCGTGCCGCAAAAATCGGTCAGCAGGAGTGCGGACGGGTCGGTTTCGGTCTGGGTTGTCGGGCCGGACGGCAAGGCAAACCCTCGCCCGATCATCGTTACGGAGGTTGTCGGAGAGAGGTGGCTTGTGAGCAGCGGACTCAAAGCAGGCGAAAAGGTCGTGTACGAAGGCATCATGAAAATCCAGCCCGGCATGGCGGTCAAAACCGTCGAGGCTGCACTGCCACCCGTACCGGCGAGATAATTCATTACATTTCAACGCACCAATACCATGTCCGGATTTTTTATAGAGCGACCCGTCTTTGCCTGGGTGATCTCCATCTGCATCATGCTCGGAGGAATCATCGCCATCAATACCCTGCCGGTTGAGCAATATCCGCGCATCGCGGCGCCGACCATCAACGTCAGCGCCACCTATCCCGGCGCATCTGCCGAAGCGGTTGAAAACAGCGTGACGCAGGTTATTGAACAGGCTCTCACCGGTATCGACCATCTCCGCTACTTCAGCGCCGGGAGCGATTCGAACGGCAACGTCACCATCACGGTGACCTTCGAGCCCGAAGCTAACCCCGATATTGCCCAGGTGCAGGTGCAGAACAAGTTGCAGTCGATCATGTCGAACCTTCCCCAACAGGTGCAGCAGCAGGGCATCAAGGTGACCAAGGGAGATACCGGCTTTCTGATGGTCGTGGGCGTCTATTCGGACGATCCCCGGATCGATGAATATGCGATGAACGATTTCATCAACTCGAAACTCCTCGATCCGCTGAGTCGCGTACCCGGCGTCGGGAACATCCAGGTATTCGGGCAGCCCTACTCGATGCGGATCTGGCTTGATCCCCACCGGATGGCGAGCTTCAACCTCACCACCACCGAGGTACAGGCAGCTATCACGGCACAGAATGCCGATGTCTCTGCCGGGCAGTTGGGAGGTACACCCTCGGTTCCGGGCCAGCAACTGAATGCCACCATTACAGCGCAGTCGCGCCTGAAGAGCGTCGGGGATTTCGAAAAGATCATGCTGAAGGTCAATAGCGACGGCTCGCAGATCCGCCTCAGGGATGTGGCCCGCGTCGAACTCGGTGTGCAGAACTACGACATGACCACGCGCTTCAACGGCAAACCGGCTGCCGGCATGGCCATCACCCTGGCGACCGGGGCAAATGCCCTGAACACCGCCACTCTTGTCAAAGCGAAAATGAGCGCCCTGAAGCCGCTTCTCCCGCCGGGTGTGCAGATCGTCTACCCATTCGACACGACACCATTCGTCAAGACATCGATCGAAGGGGTTGTTCATACCCTGATTGTGGCAGTCATCCTCGTCTTCCTGGTCATGTTCCTGTTTCTCCAGAACTTCCGGGCCACACTGGTACCCACCATCGCGGTTCCGGTTGTGCTGCTCGGTACCTTCGGGGTGATGTCGATGTTCGGCTTCTCCATCAACACCCTCAGCATGTTCGCCATGGTCCTCGCCATCGGATTGCTTGTCGATGACGCCATTGTCGTGGTTGAGAACGTCGAACGCATCATGGAAGAGGAGCGACTCTCCCCGCTGGAGGCGACCAGGAAATCGATGAAGCAAATATCGAGCGCACTGATCGGTATCGCCCTTGTGCTCTCGGCCGTCTTCGTGCCGATGGCCTTCTTCAAAGGCTCCACGGGGACCATCTACCGCCAGTTCTCGATCACCATCGTCTCGGCGATGCTGCTCTCGGTGCTGGTTGCGCTGATCCTGACACCGGCTCTCTGCGCCAGCCTCCTCAAGCCGGTCAGAGCGGATGGCCATCTCTACGGTGCTGGCCCTCTCGGGCGCTTTTTCGCCTGGTTCAACGGCATGTTCAACCATAACCGGGAACGCTATGTCAACGGCGCCCGTGTTATGACGGAACGGGTCAAGCGCTCGCTGCTCGCTTTTATGCTGATCGTGGTGCTGCTTGGGATCGTTTTGACGCGCATCCCGACCTCGTTTCTGCCGGACGAAGATCAAGGCTTCCTCTTCGTCCAGCTTTCCACCCCATCCGGAGCGACCAAGGAGCGGACACTCGAAAGCGTGAAGAGGATGGAACGCTACCTCCTCAATCAGGAAAAAGAGAGCATCGAAAGCATCTTCAGCGTCACCGGTTTCAGTTTCGCGGGTCAGGGCCAGAACTCGGCCATGGGTTTCGTCCAGCTCAGGGACTGGTCGAAACGCAAGAACAAGGGTCAGGATGTTGCCTCGATCGCCGGAAGAACCATGGGCGCCCTGTCGAGCGTGAAGGATGCCATGATCTTTGCATTTTACCCGCCAGCCGTCATGGAGCTCGGCAACGCCTCGGGTTTCGACCTTCAGCTTTTAGACCGGACCGGCAAGGGTCATGAGGCTCTCATGGCCGCCCGGAACCAACTGCTCGGAATGGCTGCGAAGAACCCCTCCCTGAGCGGCGTGCGTCCCAATGGCCTTGAAGATGTGCCACAATTCAAAATCGATATCGACCACGAACAGGCAAGCGCCTTCGGGGTATCGATCGCCGACATCAACTCGACGCTGCAGACCGCCTGGGGTTCATCTTATGTGAACGATTTCGTGCATGAGGGGCGCATCAAGAAGGTGTTCATGCAGGGAGACGCGCCGTACCGCATGAACCCGGGGGACGTCAACATCTGGCACGTCCGGAACTCCAGTGGTGACATGGTTCCCTTCTCATCGTTTTCCTCGGGGCGGTGGAGCTTCGGCTCACCCAAGCTCGAACGGTTTAACGGCATCTCGTCGGTCAATATCCAGGGAGCCCCGGCGCCAGGCGTAAGCTCGGGCGATGCCATGGCCATCATGGCAAACCTGGCGGAGAAACTCCCTGAAGGTTTCGGCGTCGAATGGACCGGCCTCTCCTACGAAGAGCGTGCTGCAGGCCAGCAAACGCTGCTGCTCTACACGCTCTCCCTGCTTTTCGTCTTTCTTTGTCTGGCAGCTCTTTACGAAAGCTGGAGCGTGCCGATTGCCGTCATGCTGGTAGTCCCGCTCGGGGTCCTCGGCACCGTTCTGGCAACATTTCTCTCAGGCCTTTCAAACGACGTCTTCTTCAAGGTCGGCCTGTTGACAACTGTTGGCCTGACGGCGAAAAATGCCATCCTCATCGTGGAGTTCGCCAAAACGCTCTACGAAAGCGGAATGAGCCTGCAGGAGGCGGTACTCTCTGCAGCAAGTCAGCGACTTCGACCGATCATCATGACCTCCATGGCATTCATCCTTGGTGTCACGCCGCTCGCCTTCTCCTCCGGAGCAGGATCGGCAAGCCAGCACGCCATCGGCATCGGCGTAATCGGAGGCATGTTGTCCGGTACGGTACTGACGATCTTCTTTGTGCCGCTCTTCTTCATCCTCGTACAATCCCGGTTTGCCCGAAAGAGGGTAACCGACACCGCAGTAACCCAAAACAAACAAGGGATCGAACCATGAACACTAAACTGCTGATTCCTTTATGCCTGGCAGCAACCACCCTGACGGCCTGTTCGCTTGCGCCAACCTATGTTCGCCCAACGGCACCCGTCACCAAGGAGTGGCCGGTTGCTTCCGCTGCACCGCAATCCGTGGAAGAGTCGCATACCGCCGATATCGGATGGCGGAGCATGTTCAGGTCGCCAAAACTGCAAAGCCTTATCGAAGCATCCCTTGCCAACAACCGCGACCTGAGAATAGCCGCCCTCAACATCGAAGCGGCCCGCCACACCTGGCGCATCCAGCGTTCGGATCTCCTGCCATCGATCAATTCCTCGGGAAACTACACCCGACAGCAGTTGTCAACAAGCATGAGCGGCACCGGAAAAACGGAAATCACATCAACATATAGCGCTGGCATCGGCACGACGGCTTATGAACTTGATCTTTTCGGTCGTGTACGCAGTCTCAGTAATCGCGCCATCAACCAGTATCTCGCTACCGAAGAGGGGCGCAAAGCCGCCCAGACAAGCCTGGTCGCTGAAGTTGCCAACGCCTATCTCACCTATCTTGCCGATGTTGAACTGCTGCGACTGACTGAAAGCACGCTCAAAACAAGGCAGGATGCCTGCGATCTCATCAAACGCAGCTTCGATCTCGGGGCAAAGTCACGACTCGATGTGGCACAGTCCGCAACACTGGTCGAATCGGCCCGGGCCAGCCGTGCGCAATATCAACGTCATGTGGAACAGGACAAGAACGCCCTGACCCTGCTGGTCGGAAAGGAGATCGATCCGACGCTCCTCGAACCCCAACCCCTGGCCGATGTTGAGGTGATGGAGAGACTCCCCGTCGGCATTCCCTCCGTCGTCCTGCTCGATCGACCGGACGTACGGCAGGCGGAATACGCACTGAAGGCAGAAAATGCCAACATCGGAGCCGCACGGGCCTCATTCTTCCCCAGCATAAGCCTTACCGGTTCCGCCGGATTCGCCAGCGCCAGCTTGTCGGATCTCTTCGAAGCCGGGTCGAGCGGTGTCTGGAGCTTCGCCCCACAGGTAACGCTCCCGATCTTCCAGGGAGGCCGGTTGCGCTCCAACCTCAAACTGGCTGAAACAAACAGGGATATTGCCGTCACCCGATATGAAAAAGCTATCCAGAGTGCCTTCCGGGAGGTCGCCGATGCACTGGTCGCCCGTGCTACCTACACCGAACAATTGCAGGCCCAGCAAGCTCTGGTCAAAGAGAGCGATCAAGCCTGCACCATCACAAAAGCGCGTTACGACCATGGCATCGACAGCTCTTTCGCCCTGCTTGACGCCCAACGCTCCCTCTTCGAGGCTCAGCAGAACGAAATCCTGATCCATCAACAGACTCTTGCCAACCTGATCGACCTCTACAAAGCCCTTGGGGGCGGGTGGCAATAACGCTCATTAATCGAAGACGGTTCTCAAGCTGTCGTTCTGAAGCCTCACCTTGAGCCAGTCAAAAATTTTCTTTTTTTCACTCTCTCCCAGAGGGGTTGATGCGGATAGAACAACATAAGCCACCTTTGTTGCCTTCGATGCTGGATCGGCATTGAACCGGTAGGTTTCTGTGAAAAGGCATGCTGAGAGCATTGGATAAAGTGTCCTGAGCTCCTTCAGCAGAACCTTTCCTGTATAACCGCGCTGTTGAACGCTATCCTGCTGCTGGGCGCTTTGCTGGAGTAAAAGGGAGAGACGGTTAACTTCAGATTTCAGCCGTTCAGTTTCGCTGAGCTGAATGGATATCTCGCTGAAGTTAAGTCCCTGCTGATAATTCAGGACTACATCTCCCAACCCGAATTCCGCCGCTCGCTTTTTCAACTGCGCCTTGTCCTCATCCGTCAGCGTCCGTCCGCCATAAACGAGGGTAATCGTTTTGTGATCGGCATTGATTTCGTGACGCAAAAGATAATCTCCACGGAAAAAACTGATGCTACGGATAAACTTGCCGGAGTTTTCCAAAAATCCCTCATTCTGCACAAGCAGGTAACCAAAATAGATGCTTGGAACCAGCATAATCAAAATCACTACGGTTATCAGGCGGTTGATGCGCACTTTTTTTGCATCATCAATAATGGATTTGATAGGAAACGCCATAACCTGCGAAAAGACGACTGTTGAAATCCCGATAAACACCACATTGATTGCAAAGAGATAGATTGCTCCGAAAAAAAATGGAAAGTGAGCGGTTGCCAGTCCATAACCCGCCGTACAGAGAGGAGGCATAAGCGCTGTAGCAATAGCCACACCCGGCACAACATTGCCCTTCAGCTTTGTAGTCAGGGAAATCGTACCGGCAAGCCCGCCAAAAAGTGCGATCAGGACATCGTAAATAGTGGATGAACGAAAAACTGTTATGATATTATAAAATAATAGTTTATATTGTTATTTCATGGTCAAAGATATTTGACGGACCCTGAGCTAAAGCGTAATAATACCCCATTAGAAGCATTTTTGATAGAGAAAAGGTGTTGCAGGGTGCCCTCAAAGAGAAACAGACTCCAAACTTCGTTTTTTGAAATCCACTATGCGTAGCGTCATCAACCACCAAATGATGTTCGGTCGTACCGATATTTCTGCCATTGTTTTCGATCCGAAATCACGAGATGATATCCCAAAAATCTTGAGGGGCCTTCAGGGCATCTACACCGACGAGGAGTTGCGCAAGCGTGTTTTTGCCATCCTCGAAGAGGTTCGTCCTGAACGGAAAAAAGGAGAAGGAAAAGCTGACCCAAACACAGGGCGTCCCGGTATGGAGCAATGGGCAATTTTGGTACTGGGTGTCGTTCGACTGGGAATCAACGCTGATTACGATCGGCTTCATGAATTGGTCAATCACCACGATACGCTTCGCCAGATGCTTGGTCACAACGATTGGACTGATAAAACATCTTATGAACTCCAGACCATCAAAGATAATGTCCGACTGTTTACCCCCGAATTGCTTGATCGAATCAACCAGGAAATTGTCCGTGCAGGTCATACGTTAGTAAAAAAAAAGAGGAAGAAAATTTCCCTTTAATGGCCCGAGGTGATTCGTTTGTGGTGGAAACCAACGTTCACTTTCCTGCTGATACAAGCCAGTTGTTCGATGCCATTCGCAAAGCCATTGAGGTCTGTGCGAAATGGTCTTTTGATGAAGGATTAAGTCAATGGCGCCAATACGATCATAACATCCGGCATATCAAAAGAATGCGTCGTATTGTGCAACAGCTCAAGCACTCGACATCAAAAAAGCCGGAAAAGAAAGCTCTCAAAGATCAACAAATAAAGCAAGCACTCCTCGATTACCTTGCGGCAGTCGATTATCAGTTACAACGGGCAGTGCGTACCGGCGCAGAACTGGGTGGCTTAAATCCGTTGCGGCTCAGCCAGCTTAACGGCTATATTGCTCATGCTGAGGTACAAATGGGGCAAATTCGTCGTCGGATAAATGACGAGGTTATTCCGCATGCGGAGAAAGTCTTTTCAATTTTTCAGCCACACACCGAGTGGATCAGTAAAGGCAAGGCGGGAGTGCCGGTTGAGTTGGGATTACGGGTCTGTATTATCGAAGATCAGTATCGTTTTATCCTGCATCATCAGGTCATGGAAAAAGTTGTCGATAGCGACATCGCAGTGTCCATTATCGAAGAGACCAAGCAACGTTTTCCAAACTTGCGATCGATCAGCTACGACAAAGGCTTTCATAGCCCGGATAACCAACGCGACCTGAAAGCGCTTCTTGAAAAAGTTGTTATGCCGAAAAAAGGCAAGCTCTCAAAAATCGACAAAGCTCATGAATCCGAGCCGGAATTCAGGAGACTGCGACGGCAGCATTCGGCAGTTGAATCAGCAATCAACGCACTTGAGGTTCACGGCTTGGATATATGCCCTGATGATGGCATCAAAGGATTCAATCGCTATGTTGCCCTTGCAGTGCTGGCTCGCAACATTCATCGTTATGGAGCACTCTTGTACAAGCAGGATGCGAAGCGACATCGAGGGCCCTACAAAAAAGCTGCCTGAGTTCTCTCCCCAAAAAAAGAGTTTTTTACCAATTCGCAGGGAGAGATCCGTTCGTTATGACGCTTCCTGGAGCAAAATTCGGTAGTTTACCCATGGCGTGTCACGATCAGCACAAAAACGCCTTTTGTTGATCATTAAAAATGGTTTTTAATCCGGCGGGAGGTTGTCAAATTTTCAAAAAACAGGGGTTTTCTTTCTGGCACTAAATAGTAGGACTCGTGCGTGCAAGCAGTTCGGAATGAGCGCTCGAAACCGGGCTGATGGCAAAGTAGAGCGTTGAGGCGGCCAGACTTGCCAGAACAGCAAAGGAGAAGTTCTTGAACGCCTTTCGAAGCAGAGGGAAATCGTATGTTGCAATGCTGTATCCCATGCCATTAATCGGACCCATCAGCGGTGAAATAAGCATGGCTCCAATAATGACGGCTGTAGAGTTGATATTCAATCCTACAGAGGCAAGAATGGTGGCAAAAATCAGAATCCACAGCCTGCTGCCTTTAAAAACGATCTCACTTTCTACCGCATTGTGGATGACATCGAAGGTTTCAGCATCCGGCTGTATGTTAAATGAGTGCAAGATCTTTTTAATCATAACAGGGATTTTTATTATCGAAATCACTCATTTTCATACTGGCTTAACCGATGGGGTTCACATGGTGCAATATCTTGCCTGATCGCCATTATGTCCGGGCATTCTGATGGATAGCAGCACCGTTATGCTACGCTCAAACCGGGCCGTGTGATGGAGTAAGGTAGCAACTTAAGTTATTGTCTGAAAATCAATGTATACTATGGGAACAAGGATTTCTCCATTTCATGCTTTTTGCAGAAGATTGTTGTTTATGAAACCGACAAAACGTTCTCTCCTCTTCTTTGCCTGTATGTTTGCCGTGTCAGTGGGTTTAAGCGGGGCACTTTATGCTGAAGCTCTCGATATCACTGCAGTGGCGCCCGCCCTTGCTGTCACATTTCAGAAGAGTCTCCCACCAGTCTGGCTTGTTACGCCGTTTATTGCTCTGCTCGTTATGATAGCAACCGGCCCCCTTTTGTTCCATCGCTTCTGGGATCGGCACTATCCAAAGGTTTCCGTAGGACTTGGTTTCATTGTTGCATGTTACTATGGTTTATTAATGGATGGCGGGTGGCATGTGCTGGAACATACCCTTGAAGAGTACCTCTCCTTCATTGCCTTGATCTCATCACTGTTTGTGGTATCCGGCGGAATACTCATCAGAATAGAGCGGAAAGGAACCCCTTTGATGAATGCGCTTTTACTCTTTTTTGGGGCCATTATTTCAAATCTGGTCGGAACAACCGGCGCCTCCATGCTGCTCATAAGACCTTACATGCGAATCAATAAAGGTCGTCTCAAACCATTTCATATTGTCTTTTTCATCTTCATTGTCAGCAACATTGGTGGCGCACTTACTCCTATAGGCGATCCTCCCTTGTTTCTCGGTTTTTTGAAAGGTGTCCCCTTTTTCTGGGTGTTACCCAAAGTATGGTTGCCATGGCTCATTACAGTTGCCGGTCTTCTTCTCATTTTCATCATTCTCGATGTGAAGAGGGGGACTGGTGATATGAAAGGGGCTGAAGTAAACGGCGGAGTAAGCATTACAGGCCGAAGAAATTTCCTCTTTCTCGCAGTGATCATTGCTGCGGTTTTTCTTGATCCAGCAGTAATAGAGGGCATCCCGAGCCTTCAGAAGCTTTTTCATCTGCCATTCGGTATCCGGGAACTGATCATGTTTATGGTTGCCATTGCCGCCTATAAATTCTCAAATCATGAGGCATTCAAGGGCAATGAATTCAACTTTGAACCCATCAAGGAGGTTGCTTTTCTTTTTATTGGCATCTTTGCCACCATGATTCCGGCTCTTGAACTCATCGGATACTACGCGTCATCACATGCTGCTGATTTTTCGGTATCACGTTTCTACTGGTTGACCGGGGCTCTTTCCGGAGTACTTGATAACGCTCCTACTTATCTGAACTTCTTCGCCGGTGCGTTAGGAAAGTTTGGACTGGATATCGGTTCCCCTGAAGATATAAGGCACTTCGCTACCGGCGTTGCATCCCCGCTTCAGGGCGATGTATCCTCAGACATTTACCTTATGGCAATCTCGATTGCGGCAGTCTTTTTTGGGGCAATGACCTACATCGGCAACGCCCCGAACTTCATGGTAAAAAACATTGCCGCACAGGCAGATGTTGACGTTCCCGATTTTCTGGAGTACATCTACAAATACTCACTGCCGATACTGCTCCCATTTTTTATTCTCTTATGGGTGCTGTTTTTTAACTACTGAGGGGATGAGCAAGGTTATGAGCAAGGATGCCAAGCGGAATCTGTTACTGGCAACGGTATGATCAAGATGTACAAAATGTTACGCAAGATGGGCAGGACGTTTAATAACCTGAAGCGAAGCTGCCAATTTGGGACAGAGTACTTTGTGAAGGGGCGCCATAAGCCGCACCCTTCCGATACTCGAAAAACGGGCACGTTCAGTACCGCAGGTTCGTGCCCTTAAGGTCATGCCTCCGCAACTCGAATGGTATGCCAAAATCCGGAGTGATAAGACATGACAGGCGTATTGTCACGACGTGAAGGAGTTTTCCCGATTTCTCGGCATCACGGAATTGGAAGAGATGCATCCTATGGCTTTACGGTTGATCGAAGTTATTTCATAGCGGATCTTTATCGATGGAAATGCCATGTAAAAGTGAGGCATCATATGTGAGAACTCTCTCTGCAAGCGATTTACGCCCTACTGATAGCCACTCTCTGATGGTGTCAAGGGGTTTGCCGATTATTTTGGATATCGCTCCGTGTTTGAGCCCGGAAACCGCTGAAAGCAGTACTGATAATTTTATATCGGCATCCCGCTGCAGTAATACACTCCCCATTTTTTCCATAGGGTTACATGACGGTTTGGGAATACAGGGTGCCTCTTCGTAACCGAAAGTGTCGAAATAACACTCTCTGAATGTTTTGTATACCTCACTTTCCGGTGTATCAAGAGTAACATTCAGGTAGGTTATGTTGACCAACTCAGTGGCTGATGCCTCTGAGCCGGTCATCCAATATGCAAGGCTGTAAATATCATCCATTAAATCCATTGGCGTTCTTTTTTCGTTGGTCACGGTTCCTCCCTGGAATTGTGCGTCTCATTGTGGCTGAAAAAAACCATGCATCTTGCCTAATACTTTAAGGTACAAAGCTTAAGGGAAAAAAGCTCAGGATCAGAACGATTATTGTTACGCATTGCGTGGAGGTTCCAAAGGGGGCTTCAGGAAAGGGATTCAAAACCCGGTAAGGATTAGCATTGCCAGCGTGAACAGCTTCTGTGTATCCTGAAAGTCGGATAAAGCGCACACATTAACTAAAAAAGATCGCCACCTGAGCACTATTTCAAAAAAAGTTGTGTTTTTTCCGGAGAAGTTGTGTTTTTTTTAGAAAAACCGCGCTTTTTTCTTGCTTTTTAACGTGTACGTATGTATAATAAGGAAAACACTTTAAAAAGGAGAATACCCCGTGTCTAAACCAGTAACTGGAAAAACTCACGTTGGCGAACGGCGTGAAAGGCGCCCGAATGGCGATATTTACATCTATGAGCGGGTTACAGGCTATAATGAACGAACCAGAAAGACCTATACCGTCAGTCAGAAGCTCCAAGGGAAAATCAAGTCGGGAACACAGGAGATAATCCCTACACGCCCGAAAAAAAGCAAAAATGAAGGGGGCTTGGTTGGTGCGCTACGCAGGCACAGTGGCCTCACGGATCTTCTGGAGTGGGTCGGTAAAGCCTCCGGCATTGACGATGACGTGCGTTCTTCGTTCAGCGAGGGCGACGCTGCCAAGATTCTCTCTATTGCGCGTTACTGGATCGGTTCCGGCGGAAACACCTTGCCACGCCTTGAGGGTTGGCAGGTAATGCACTCCCTTCCCTACAGCGAAGTTATCACTGAAGACGTTTACAGTGACTTGTTCAAATGTGTCGGGTGCGACGAAGACCGCGTGCAGCGCTACTTCTCCTTCCGGGCGGATCGCCTGGGCAAGGCACCTGTGCTGGCGTTTGATTCGACCACGATATCGACCTACTCCGAGAACCAGTCGGAAGCACGGCATGGGTTCAATAAGGATGGTGACGGACTGAAAACCATCAAGCTTCTAACCTTGTATTCCGTAAAGGAACGCGAGCCGTTAGCATTCGCCAAGCAGCCTGGCAATGTTCCGGACGTCATATCCATTGAGAACACCCTGAAGCAACTCAAGTGCTTTAACCTTGAGAAACCCTTGATCGTTACCGATAACGGCTACTACAGTGAGGGGAACATGATGAAATTCGCCTTGCGCAACATGAAATTCCTTACTCTGGTTGACCCCAATATCACTTGGGTTCGCGAGACGGTGGATGCGCTTCGGGAGACGCTGGCGGGCATGTCGAGCACTTGCCAGTTTGATCCGTCGGTTTGCGGCGCCACGGCGATGAGAATGCACGAGTTCGGTCGAGTGCGCCAACTGTCGCGAAACGGCAAGCTGAGCGGAGAAGAAGAGAGGTTCGTGCGCCGCCTTTATGTCCATGTCTTCTATTCCCCTAACAGCGACACCAAGAAGCAGCTCGACTTCCGCAAGGAGCTGTTTGAACTCAAAGCTCAAGTAGAAGATGGGGTGATGGAGTTCACGAAATCTGCGCAACGAAAAATCGAGCGATATCTGATCTGCTCAAAAAAGGGGCGTGGTGGACAATTGAGGGTCGGTTTCAACGACAAGGCCATTTGTCGAAGCGACGAAATACTTCGGCTATTTTGCGCTCGTCAGCAATCAGGCCATGAAGACCTTCACAGCGTTGGCAGACTATCGATTGCGTGAAAAAATAGAGGAGATCTTCGCCGTGGTGAAGGGAGGCCTTGATGGAGCAAGGCCGCGCACATGGCATCCAGACAACCTGCGGGGAAGGCAATTCGTACAGTTTGTGTCACTGGGGTATCATTGCTTCCTGACCAAGAAAATCAAGGAAATGCGGGCAGAGCTTGGAAAGAACGGAAGCGAAAAAACCAAAGCACTTGTCAATCTCGAAAAAAAATTGGAACAGTGGCTTGAGCAACGATCTCTCGCTCAGATTCTGGATTGGTTCGATTGCATTGAGACGACTCAAGTACGAACTGTCATGGGCAACTACCGCTGGTCTACTGAATCCGTAGCCAGAGATCGGCTGTTCCTGAAATATCTGGGAGTGACCTCATGATAGTGTGCGCTTTATCCTACTTTCAGGGTGTATATTCGTAACGACCAACAGCGGGAATAAATGCGCTGGAACTTGGAGCCGACATCGGCAAGGCTCTGAACATTAACCTTCTGCAGCATGAAATCATACCATAAGGAACTCTGGCTCCAGATACCTGCCAGAATGGATTTTGTCAATATCACCGGCGACGTTGAGCGGGCTCTTCAGGAGAGCGGCATTCAGGAGGGGCTCTGCCTGGTGAATGCGATGCATATAACCGCATCGGTCTTTATCAATGATGATGAACCGGGGTTGCATCAGGACTACAAGCGGTGGCTTGAGGAGCTGGCTCCGCATGAGCCGCTAAGCCGCTACCAGCACAACAGAACCGGAGAGGATAATGGTGATGCCCATCACAAGCGCCAGATCATGGGCCGGGAGGTCGTGGTTGCTGTCACAAAAGGTCGGTTGCATTTTGGTACCTGGGAGCAGATTTTTTACGGGGAGTTTGATGGCAAGAGAAAAAAGCGGGTGCTAATCAAGATTATCGGTGAATAAGGGATGCGATGGTGCGCGAGGGTTCTGCTCCGGGAATTTCGATTCATAAGGATTTAATTTTTTTTTTGCTACGTTTAGGGAATAAAGAGAGCTTTGTTATACCTCATTTTAATGCCTGCTGACATGAAACCAACCGACCCGCTGCAGCAACCGCTTTCCGTTGAGGAGCTTGATCGGCTGGAAAGCTTTCTGCTCTCTGATTTAATGCCTGAGGATTCTTTGTCTTCGATTGAAATGGTGGATGGATATATGACTGCGCTGATTGCCGGCCCGGGTGTGGTTCCGCCGGAAATCTGGATTCCCTCTATCTGGAATCAGGAGAAGAGCGCTGTGCCCCGTTTTTCTTCTGTAGATGAGGAGGAGATGATCTGGGAGTTTCTTCTTCGCCATATGAACACCATTGCACTGCAATTCCTCAACAATCCTGACGGCTTTCTTCCTTTGTTTGAGCGATTCAGCTATCCGGACGAGGAGGCAAAAGAGCTTGCTGTTGAAAATTGGGCCGTGGGATTTACTTTAGGAATGGAGCTGACCCAGGAAGCATGGAAGCCTCTTTTTGCGGATGAAGAGAGCGGTTTGCTTGCAATGCCGATGTTGATTCTCAGTAAAATCACGGATGATTACAAGGCGTTGTCGGAAGAGGACGTTTCCGATATGATCCAACTGATGCCGGGTTTTGTCGTCAAGATTTACAGGTACTGGAACGAGAATAATGAGTAAGGAAGAGTGAACTGTTCACAAAAGATAAGAGCTTGTTTTGTGCCTGATATTTTGTACTATTTATACCGGTACGGGGTATAGGTATAAAGCCGTTAACAATGAGGTCGGAGAGAAGGGAGCGCTGAGTGTGGCGTCGTTGACTCAACTATTTGATAAGCTGATCCAAAACAGATTATGAACAAAGTCCAGGAAGTGGTACCCGCGAAAGCGTTTGCAATGATTCAGAAAGGGGGCGTTGCTTGTCGATGTCCGCGAAGCATATGAGGTTGCCAGAAAATCTTTCGATGTGCCTGAAATCATGCTGATTCCTTTTCGTGACTTTGAGAAACGGTTTCAGGAGATTCCGGTAAAGCGCCAAGTCATTATTGCCTGCAATAGCGGGAGCCGCAGCGCAGTAGCAACCCGTATTCTGATGACCCACGGATATCGCAAAGTGGTCAATATGCAGTACGGGATTATGCGGTGGGCAAAGGAGGGGCTGCCTGTTAAAGGAAGACCGAAACAAACATTCGGAGCAAGGCTGTTGCAGATGTTCCGCGGAAAATCATAGAACAGGAAACAAACCCATCGATTAGGCCTTGACTTCCCAGTAGCAGCGCTTTGGAGAGACGATCAGCTCTTCATCTTTCAGCGCCTTCATCGCCTTATCGACCTCTTTGCGATCCAGTCCGCTGATTTCGGCAATCCGGCCGGCATTCAAGGGGCTGCCCTCTTTTTTCATCACGTCGAGAATAATTTCTTTCGCTTCCATGTGATTTTCTTTTGATTGCATAAGTTGCTAAAAAAAAGCTCCGTGACTGAACGTGTCACGGAGCTTGACGTTGCGGGATTAACCTGCAATGCTTTTCATCAGTTCTCCTCTCGAATGCGACGGGTCAGGCTTCTGAGCCTTCAGCTTCGACTTCGAAATGAACTTTGACCGTGATATCCTGAAAGATTTTTGCGTCTGCTTCATATTTACCGAGCGACTTGATCGGAGCTTCAATGGTGATCTTCCGGCGGTCGATGTCGATCCCCTGAGCTTTGAGGGCATCGGCAATATCAGCCGAAGTCACGGTCCCGAAGAGTTTGCCCGAATCACCAGCTTTTGCATAAACCTTCAGTGACATCTGCTCGATTGTCTGAGCATGCTCACGGGCGTGTTTGCGCTGCAACTCGATTTTTTTGGTCTGCTGCTTTTTCTCTGTTTCAAGAGCTTTGAGCGTTCCCTCGGTAGCTCTTATAGCCATACCCTGCGGAATCAGGAAATTGTTTGCATAACCGTTCTTGACGGCAACAACTTCACCTGCATCGCCAAGGGTAGCCACATTGTTTCTTAAAATGACTTTCACTGCTTAGCTTCCTCGTTCAATTGATTGCGAAATTGGTTATTTGTATTCGTCGACAACATAAGGGATTACTGCCAGGAACCGTGCCCATTTTACTGAATGGGTAAGGAGGTTCTGCTCTTTGGCAGAGAGTCCGGTGATGCGACGAGGAATAATTTTTCCTTGATCGTTAATAAATCTCTTCAGCTTGCGTTCGTCGCGATAATCGAAAAAGACAACCTGATTTTTCGACACTTTTTTCTTCGACGCCAACGCGTTGCTCAGTGATTTGTTGCCCTGTGATTTGTGGCCCTGTGCGTGTGTAAATTTTTGTCTCATAAGTTCATTACAAAATTTGGCTTATCCCTATCCCCTCAATCGGAGGAAAGATATTTGTATTCGTAAATGTGAGTGGGATCTTCTTCATGAATTTCTTCATGATGGTTATCGTGACAATCATCCTCGATAAAGCCTTCGTCATCCTCTTCGCCGTTCTTTTTGCGCTTGTTGAGAAACTGGATTCTTCTGGCTTTAATTTCAACAACGGTTCTGGATGATCCGTCCTGCGCTTTCCATGTCCGGCTTTGTAATTCACCATCCACAAGGACTGCAGAACTTTTTTTAAGATTGTCACGGCAGCTTTCCGCAAGCTTGTTCCATGCAACAACTCCAACATAACAGACATCTTCCTGCCATTGATGATTGCTGTCGCGGAATCTTCGGTTACATGCAATTGAAAAATTAACGACAGGCGTTCCGCCTGAATTAGTCTGCCTGAAAACAGGATCCTTGGTAAGATTCCCAGCAATAACGACACTGTTTATTTCCGGCATTTTTAATTCAGCCATAACATCTTCTCCGTTTTGTTCTCAAAGGAATCACTTCTCAGCATGCGTTCAAACTAACCCTGACTATCATTTTGCAACGGTATCGGATGCTGCGGCGGCTTCGGCAAGTGCGCTGTCTTCCGGACTGCCTATGACAACACTATACTTCTCAACCCTTTTGCGCATTTCAAGCAGTGCGCTGGTAAGATGAATAATCAGGTAACGGAGCAGATCTTCCTCGTAACGAATAACTTTTTCAACCTCTGCAATCACAGATGTAGCCGCAGTAAATTCGATGTGGGCATAGTAGCCGATAGTTTTCTTCTTGATCGGATATGCTGTCTTGCGTCTTCCGATTTCGAGAACACTGCTGATACTTCCGCCTTTTTCAGTAATGACCCTCTGTACTAACGCCATTGCAGCGGCGATGGCCTCATCCTGAAGCCCTCCGTCAATGATGAGCGTACATTCATAAAGTTTGTTTGTTTCCATAGCGCAAAATCTGATAGTATTATTCGTCCTCAGTTGCTTGCAAT